>NZ_JBVJGQ010000002.1:351072-988298 GCF_055587245.1 Micromonospora sp. NPDC047756 | reverse complement strand
GGCCAGATCGGCAATGAGCCACCCAAGCAATCATCGACGCCGAACCTAGCGGCAACCAGCCGAACCGATCACCACGTACATAGAAGCGTCTTGCAGTTTCGGCAGTCGATACAGGTGGGATGCCCCTTGTGTCGGGACAGAAAGTGCAAGATCGCGGAGAGGCGGCAACGGTACGCCCGCCACCTGACCGGTGCGCCCCACCACGACGGCTGACACGGCAACCGCAACCCACCGGCGACGCGGGCTCAGGCAATCAAGCGGTCAGGACCCTGCTGAAGAACGCCAGAGTGTCGCGGATCAGCGGCTCCAGCGGCACCCCGCCGAAGCAGTGGTCGGCACCCTGCACCACCGACAACTCGACCTCGGCTCCCGCCTCGGTCAGTGCTGCGGCAAGCTCTCTGCTCTGCCCTACCGGTACGACCAGGTCCTGGTCGCCGTGGATCAGCAGCATCGGTGGGGCCTGGTCGGTGACGTAGATGATCGGGCTTGCCGCCCGGCCCAGCTCCGGGTTGTCCGGCAACGGAGCGCCGATCAGAAGTGACTCGGGCGAGTCGGCCGCGTCGTGGTCGATGGTCCCGGACGGGTGTGCCTGCGACTGGATGGTCAACAGGTTCGACGGCGCGTACCAGCAGACCGCTGCCCGAACGCGGGTGTCGTCCTGGTCGTCCCCCGTCAGCGCGACCATCGAGGCCAGATGCCCACCGGCCGACTCGCCCCACACCCCGATCCGCTCGCCGTCCACGCCCACCTCGTCGCCGTGCCGGCGCAACCAACGCACCGCCGCCTTGACGTCGTCGAGCTGGGCGGGGAACTGTGTCTCCCCGCTGAGCCGGTACTGCGCGGAGGCGACAGCGAACCCGGCCCGGATGGCGGCGGTGAACGGGTCCACCGTCATCAGCCAGTCCGGTGGCTGCTTGGGTGAGCCGAACTGCCACGCGCCGCCGTGGATCCACACCAGGACCGGGGCCGGTCGGGGTGCCGTCACCGGCACGACGAGGTCCAACGTCAGCGGGCGGAAGCCCGGCACTTCGTGCACGACGATGTCGCGGTGCTCAATCCGATCGTTCCGGCGCGGGGGTTCCGAATCGGTCATCGCGTCATCGTCGCACCGACGGTCCGGGCGTGCCGACCAGCCGACCATCCCCGGACCGGAACCACCAGCGTCGGTACGCTCCGCGCCGGCCCCCGCCGAGCTCACGGCGACCCCGACGGACAGACAGCCCATTGATACGGTGGGTTACCAGGGGTGTCTGTTGCGTTCGGGGGCCAGGACCGGGCCGAGAAGAGAAGGATGGAGCAGCACATGATCGTTCCGCAGGGGTTCCGGGCGGTGGTCGCGAACGCCGGGCTCAAGGACGACGAGGACGACTTCACCGCCCTGGTCTCCGAGGTGCCGGCGGTCAGCGCCGCGGTGTTCACCCGCTCCCGGTTCGCCGGCCCCAGCGTCCTGCTCAGCCGTTCGGCGGCGTCGACATCCACTGCCCGCGGCGTCGTGGTGCTCTCCCGCAACGCGAACGTGGCCACCGGCAAGGAAGGGCTGGAGAACGCCCGCGAGGTGCGGTCCACTGTGGCGCGCGCCGTCGGGCTGGACGACGACGAGCTGCTCATCGCGTCGACCGGGGTGATCGGCAAGCAGTATCCGATGCCGAGGGTCCGACAGCGCCTGGCCGAGCTTCGGTGGCCCTTTCCGCCCGCCGATTTCGACCGGGTCGCGCGGGCGATCATGACCACCGACACCACGCCCAAGGTGGTGCGGGCCAGCTGCGGAGCGGCCAGCATCGTCGGCGTCGCCAAGGGTGTCGGCATGATCGAACCGAACATGGCGACCCTGCTGACGTTCTTCTGCACAGACGCCCGCATCGAGCCGGCCGACCTGGACCGGGTGTTCCGGTCGGTCATCGCTCGCACGTTCAACGCCGTCAGCATCGACACCGACACCTCCACCAGCGACACCGCGGCCATCTTCGCCAACAGCCTGGCCGGGCCGGTCGCGCTGGACGAGTTCGAGCAGGCGTTGTATTCCGTCGCACTGGACCTGGTGCGGATGGTCGCCCGCGACGGTGAGGGTGCCAGCAAGCTCATCGAGGTCCGGGTCAGCGGTGCCCGCGACGGCGACCAGGCCAAGCGGGTGGGCAAGGCCATCGTCAACTCGCCCCTGGTCAAGACGGCCGTGCACGGCGCGGACCCGAACTGGGGCCGGGTGGCCATGGCGATCGGCAAGTGCGAGGACGACGAGGACATCGACCAGCAACGGGTACGGATCGGTTTCGGCGGCATCGAGGTCTATCCGGCGCAGGCCACGGAGGAGACCCTGGTGCGGCTGCGACGTCACCTCGAAGGCGACGACGTCGTGATCGAGGTCGACCTGGGGATCGGCGCCGGCGCTTTCACCGTGTACGGGTGCGACCTCACTGACGGATACATCCGGATCAACGCCGACTACACCACCTGAGCGGCGATGCGTCCGGGCGGTACCCCACGAGGTACCGCCCGGACGCCCGTGGCCGAGCCGCGCGGGTCAGCGGGACGCCAACAGGAACACCCCGACCAGCGCCAGGACGACACCGGCCCACTGCACCCGGGTGGCGCGTTCACGCAACACGACCCGCGCCAGCAGGAGCGTGCTGACCGGGTAGAGCGATGCCAGCAGGCCCACCACGGACAGGTAGCCCTCCCGGACCGCCAGCAAATACAGCACGCTCGACAGCATGTCCAGGCCACCGGAGAGCAGGGCCAGCAGCACCGTGTTGCGGGGCGCTCTGATCGGCCAACGACCGATCGGCCAGGCGAGCACGAGCAGCGTCAACGAGGCGCATCTGGCGGCCACCAGCGGCCACAGCCCGGACCCGTCCCCGGTACGGGACAGCAGCACGAAGAACAGGCCGAAGCCGGCACCGGCCGCCAACGCCCCGGCCACAGTCCGCAGGTGCGACTGTCGACCCGGCCGGTCCCCGCCCGAGGTGACCGAGACGCAGGGGATGGCGATCAGTCCGCAGGCCAGTCCGGCCGCCCCGATCACCGACACGGTGTCGCCACCGGCCAGGCCGACGAGGACGGGCAGGATCGCGGCCATGGCGGCGGTGGTCGGAGCGACAACGCTCATCACTCCGTGGGCGAGGGCGTGATAGAGCAGCATGGCGCCGACACTGCCGGCCAACCCGGCCAGTGCTCCCCAGCCGGCGTCGGCGGCCCGGAGGTTGCCGCCGCCAACGGTCCCGACGAACACCACGGCGGTCGCCAGCCCTGCCATGTTCGACCAGAGCACGACGGTCACCGCCGCGGCGCGCTTGGTGGCGAAGCCGCCGACGAAGTCGGCGGCTCCGAGGACCGTTGCCGACGCCAGCGACATCAGAATGCTGAACATGTTCCGCCTTGGGTTGTCGGTGGTCGGATCAGTGGGATGTCAGATAGCCCCCCATGGACGTGAAGTAGGCGCGCGCCGGGAGCTGCGTGCCATCGTCCGTGCGCACCTGGAGGATCCTCAACCCCTGCTCCCGTCCGGTGTGGGCATCCGGTCCGCACACCACGACCACGCCGTCTTCGTCGGGGCAGAAGATCCGCCCCGGCGTCCCGCCGTAGCGCTTGGACGACACGGCCGCCGCCGTCACCCGCAGCCGGACACCGTTGTGGTAGGCGAAAGCGTTCGGGTAGGGATCGCTCTGCGCCCGGATCAGATTGGCCAACCGGTCGGCCGGCCACGTCCAGTGGATGCGGCTGTCCTCCACCGATCGCTTGTGGAAGAACGTCGCCTGGGCCGGGTCCTGGCTGATCCACTGCCCGGTGCCGCTCTCGATGAGGTCCAGCGCCGACAGGGTGATCTCCGGGAAGATCTCGATGGTGCGCTCGAACAGGTTCGTCACAGTGTCCGTGTCACTGACCTCGACCCGGCGCTGCAACACGATCTCGCCGAGGTCGAAATCATCGTTCATGAAGTGCACGGTGACCCCGACCTCGCGTTCACCGTTGATCATCGCCCAGTTGAGGGGGGCGAAGCCGCCGTAACGAGGCAGCAGGGCGTCGTGGACGTTGATCGCCCCGTGCCGCGCCAGGCGGTACACGGCCGGCGCCAGCCAGGTCCGCCAGTCCGACGACACGATGATGTCCGGGGCCAGCTCCCGCAGCCGTGCGGCGACCTCGTCGTCATTGGCGTACTGACGGACCAGGATCGGCAGGTCGTGCTTCTCGGCGAGGTCGACCACCGAGTCGTTCCAGATGGTCTCGTACTCGTGCCCGCTGTCGGGATGGGTGATGACCTGGACCACCTCATGGCGGGAGTCCATCAGCGCCTGCAGCACTCGATGCCCCCACGTCTGGTAGCCCATGAACACTACTCGCACGGGTGTCGCTCCTTTCTGCTTCTCAGGCCCGGTGACCGGCGGTCAGCGGCAGTGACCACACGTAGGCGAAGCCGGCACCCGCCTGGTGATCGAACTGGTCGCCGGCTTCGTAGGTGGCCATCGCCCGGCTGTAGCGGGAGTGCGGCGAGGACCGACTGACCACCGTGCAGTTGCCCTTGAACAGGTCCACGGCGATCTCGCCGGTCACCGCCGGTTGAAGGGTCGCCACGAATCCGTCGAGTGCCCGACGCAGATCGCTGAACCAGTACCCGTAGTAGACGAGTTCGGCGTATCGCAGGGCGATGGACTGCTTGTGGTGCAGTGTTTCGCGGTCCAGCACCAGCGACTCCAGCTCCGCGTGCGCGGCCATCAGCACGGTTGCCGCCGGCGCCTCGTAGATGCCCCGGGTCTTGAACCCGACGATCCGGCTCTCGGTGATGTCGATCCGGCCGATGCCGTGCGGTGCCGCGAGCGCGTTGAGGCGGCCGACCAGAGTGCCCAGACCCAGCGACTCACCGTCGAGGCTCACCGGCACACCACCGGTGAAGCCGATCCGTACCCGGGTCGGCTCGTCCGGGGCCTGGCGGGGATCACCGGTCAGCTGCCACGCGTCGGCCGGTGGCGGCTGGGCGACGTCGTCGAGCTCACCACACTCGATACTGGTCCCCCAGACGTTCGTGTCGATGCTGTAGGGCTTCTCCTTGCCGACCGGCACCGGGATGCCGTGCTTGTCGGCGTAGGCCAGCTCGTCCTCGCGGGTCTTCAACTCCCAGTCGATCACCGGTGCCAGCACCTTCAGCGACGGGTCGAGCGCCGCCACACTGGTGAAGAAGCGGACCTGGTCGTTGCCCTTACCCGTGGCGCCGTGCGCCACCGCGTCCGCGCCCACGGCGTGCGCGATCTCGACCATCCGTTGTGCGATCAGGGGTCGGGACAGCGGCGCGGCCAGCAGGTACCGGTTCTCGTACCGGGCGTGTGCCTGCAGGGCGGGCAACGCGAAGTCGGTCAGGAACCGATCGGTCAGTGGCTCCGCCCGCACCTCGGACGCGCCGGTCCGCAGGGCGCGCTCGCGCACGTCCGGTACGGATTCGAGCTGCCCGATGTCGGCGCAGAAGGCGATCACCTCGGCGTCGTACCGGTCTCGCAGCCAGTGCAGCGCCACCGAGGTGTCCAGGCCACCGGAGTAGGCGAGAACGATCTTCATGACTGCTCCTGTTCGGGGTGGTCGTGCGCGAGTTCGTCGAGGACAGCGGCGAGTGTCTTGTCGATCGGGGCGCCGCCCGCCACGTCGTCGGCGCCGCGCAGCGTGCCGGCGCGGGCCGCGGCCAGGCCGTCGCGACGGGTACGGCTCCAGCTACGGTGTGCGGTGGAACTGGTGCGCAGCTCCGCTGCGACGTCCATCACGCTGGCGGTGGAGGTGCCACCACCACTGGTGTAGCCGTTCATCGCGTTCAGTGGCGCCAGCAGCTCACGGAGCACGTCCACGGCGACCGGATGGCCCTCGTCGGCCAGCATCGACGACACCAGCTCGAGGTCGCGCAGCGTCGCCTGCCGGCTGATCAGCTGACCGACCACCTTGCCGACGATGTGATGCGACTGGCGGAAGGACACCCCGGCCGCCGACACGAGATGGTTGGCCAGCTCGGTGGCGGTCGAGAAGTTGTCCCAGCACAGCTCCTCGCCGCGCTGCGGGTCGAAGCGAAGCGTACGGGTCTGGCTCTCGACCACGCGCAGGGTGGACAGGTACGAGTCGATGCTCTGCCACAGGAACGGCTTGTCCTCCTGCAGGTCGCAGCTGTACCCGAGAGTGACACCCTTGACCGCTGTCAGCAGTTGCATCAGCACTCCGGTGGCCCGGCCGGACCGTCCGCGTACCAGCTCGGCGACCACCGGGTTCTTCTTCTGCGGCATGATGGAACTGCCCGTGGTGAAGGCGTCCCCCACCTCGCAGAGCCGGTACTCGTGACCGCTCCACATGACGATCTCCTCCGCCATGCGGGACAGGTTGTTGCTGCCGAGGGCGAAGGCCGCAGCGGCTTCGATCATGTGGTCGCGGGCGCTGGTGGCGTCCAGGGCGTGGCTGAGCACCCGGTCGAAGCCCAGGAGCTGTGCGGTCGCGTCGCGGTCGAGCGGGAACGAGGTGCCGGCGAGCGCGCAGGCCCCGAGCGGTGACTCGTTGACCCGACCGAAGGCGTCCCGCAGACGTCGTACGTCACGCAGCAGCGCGCTGGCGTGTGCCGTCCGCCAGAAGGCGACGCTGATCGGCTGGGCGGCCTGGCTGTGGGTGTACCCCGGCAGCACCGTGCGGAAATCCTCATCGGTGAGCTGCGTCAGCCGGTCGATCAGGTCGAGGTTGGCGTCGATCGCCTCGAGGAGGACGTCGCGGAGGTACATCCGGGCATCGGTGGACACCTGATCGTTGCGGGACCGGGCCGTGTGCATCCGGCCACCGACGTCCAGCCCCAGCTCCTCGATGACCATCTGCTCGACGTTGAGGTGGACGTCCTCGTACTCGGCGCGCAGCGTGAGCGTGCCGTCTCGATGGCGCTGGTCCAGCTTGACCAACGTCGCGACGATGGATCGCGCCGCGTCCTGCGGGACGATGCCCTGACGAGCCAGCAGCAGCACGTGCGCGATGTTCTGCCACAGATCGTGTGGGATCAGCCGGACGTCGATGTCAACGGTGAGCGTGTAGTCGAGTACCTCGGGTGTGATGTCTTCCTCGAAGCGACCGCCCCAGAGCTTCTGGGTCATCGGACACGCCTTTCCGGGCCCGTCGGGACCTCATGTCGCAACGCCATGGCTCTTGTTCCGCGCAGGCGTCATCCATTCCGCGGCCAATTGAGCGCAGAATTGTCGAACAATTGTTTTCTATTGAGGCGGCGCAGTCGGCTCACCGGCGGATTCGGATTGGTGCAGTGATTACCAGAGGTCGACGACGAGGGCGGCCGGGGAATGCCCCTCACGTCGGGAGGAGGTCACGTCGGATGCTCGTGGCTTCACGGCGGCGACCGCCTATTTCCGTTTGTCACAACGCCGACATCCGGCGGGCCAACCCTCCGTGCAGTCGACCAACACCCCGGGGCCGAGTGGGGACCGGCGCAGGCAATGGCGCCGACGAAAGCAGCACTTCCGTCGAACTGAGCACTCTTTGTCCGATTTCAAACACCCCGCGTGTCGTTCTCATCCCTGACCTGCTGATATGCCCATGCCTCGGCCCGCACTGATCGTCCACGTGCGACCACACTATGTCACGTGACGTTGCGGCGGGTGCCCCTTCTCGCCATCTGGGAGCGATTCTCGATGTGCTGGCGGACAGCACCCCGACGGTCAGTAGAAATTGACCGAAACATACGCCGATCGGTGGCGAGGCCGGCTTTGAACGGACAACTGGGCTTCCAATTGCGGCTATTGACATTGAGCACGATGATGCCCAAAATGAGGGTTATCTGAGCAAGGTCGGCGCACCAATGGCCCACCATTGCCAACAGCCGCGCTCCTGTCGTACTGTGCCTGACGATCCCGCCGCTCTTCGCCGTACGCCGGCGTGTCCTGCGCTGCCCCGGCCGGTCGTGCGGCACCGATACACCGGGAGCGACACCAACCAGTCGGAAGAGCGGAAGCGAATGTCAGCGGAATTGAGCACGCAGACCTATTTCAGCCTCGACGTCTCCGAGGGCGTGGCCGTGGTCGAGTTCTCCGAGGGGCACCGGCACAACATGTGGTCGATGCCCCGGATGCGGGCGCTGACCGAGACGGTTCGCGAGCTCGACGCCCCGGACGTCCGCGCGGTCGTGCTGTTCAGCGGCGTCGACAGGTCCTTCGGCGTGGGAGGCGACTTCCACGAGACGTCGACGTTCCGAGGCGGTGACGAGGTCGACGAGTGGATCGATCAGATCACCGACCTGTACGTCGCCTGTCTACAGCTCAACCGCCCACTGGTGGTGGCGATCGACGGCTTCGCGATCGGTATCGGCCTGCAGATCGCGCTCACCGCGGACTACCGGGTGGGCAGCGACCGGTGCGTGCTGAAGATGCCGGAGTTCCAGGTGGGCATCGCCTGCACCTTCGGCGGATACATGCTTGAGCGGTCCGTGGGCCGCAGCGTCATGCAGCAGATGCTGATGTCCAGCGAGGACTGGTCGGCCGAGCGGAGCCTGCGGGACGGGTTGCTCCACGACGTGGTCCCGGTGGATCGGCTGCTGTCCGCCGCCGTGCAGCGGGCCCGGTCCTTCGCGGCCTACCCGACGGCCGGTTTCCGGAGCACGAAGCCGTACCTCAACAGGGAATTCGTCGACGGGCTCGAACGGCTTCGAGTCATCGGCAAGCAGGCGCACCGCGCGGCATTCGCCGCCGGTGAGGCGCAGCGCAACATGCGACAGGTCATCGGCAGCAGTCGGTGACGTCGCCGACCATCGACGCGGAAGGAACACCATCATGGCGGCCAGCAGGTGGGCGGCGGTCGGGAACTGCGATCTGGCCCCTCTGGAACGGATAAGACCCGCTGTCCACGTCGGTGACCTGCGAGTTCACACCAGCGGTGTGGCGGGTGACAGCCCCCGCACCACACCGTGGGAGATCGATGTGCGGACGATGTCGGTCCGGTCCGCGAACGGCGGCACCACACCCGCCACGGCCGAGTCCGACAGGGCGCGGATCCTCGTCGACGAGGACCGGGTCGTCGTGCGGACCACCGCACTGAACGCGGATGCCATCTATGTGGCGTTCAACCGGTCTCAGGGCAAGCTCGTCTACTTCACCGACCTGTTCCTGGCCCCGCTGATCCTGCCCGCGCTCGGCCTGCCCGTCGAGGTCCGCCCGGAGGGACCTCAGCCGCGCAGCGACGAGACCGCACTGCTGCACGTCAACCGGGTGCCGTTCGGCGCGGTGCAGGAGGGCAGGCGGCTGCGCGACGGATGGACCGTACGCACCACCCTGGCCGACGATCCCCTGCGGCATCTGCGTCGTCCCGGGCGTACCGACGCGCTGCAGGCCGGAGAGGATCAGGTCGGTGCTCTGCAGGAGCAGATCCGGTCGGTAGCCCGAGACCGACCGCGCGACCGGTTCGCGACCCTCCTGTCCGGCGGCATCGACTCCGGCACGGTCACCCTGCTGGCAGCCTCGGAAAGGCTCGCCTTGACGCCGTACAGCGCCGGCACTCCCTGGGGTGACGAGTTCGACGACGCCGCGGAGCTGGGCGATCACCTGGGTCTCTCCGTGCGCCGGGTCGAGCTGTCCGAAGAACGCATCCTGGCCGCTGTCCCGCAGGCCATCCGAGGGCTGGGTGTCACGGAGCCCGAGGTGGTGGAGGTCGCGCTGACCGCGACGGCGCTCTACGACGGGACTGAGATCCCGCGCGACGAGGTGCTGCTGACCGGATATGGGAGCGACCTCATCAACGCCGGCCTCTACCGTCCGTTCAGCACGCCGGAGGAGCTGATCGATCAGACGATCGCGGCCATCCACCAGACCCGGTTCACCAACGAGTTGTGCAGCCGGCTGCCGTTGGCGTACGGCCGGGAGGTCCACCACCCGTTCTGGGCATGGCCGGTGATCGAGATCGCCCTGGACACGGCGCCGGACTGCAAGGTGCGCGACGGGAGGGAGAAGTTCCACCTTCGCCAGGCCATGAGCCGACGGGTGCCGCACGACATCGCCTGGCGTCGCAAGATCGCCGTTCATCACGGCGGCGGTCTGCAGCGAGGAGTCGTGAAGCGACTCGAGACGGATGCACCCGGCGTCGACCGGGCCGCGATCTACCTTGCCTGTTTCCGCGAACTGGTGAACCTGGCGCGGGACGGCTCGATCGACGACTGGGACCCCCTCCAGGTGTACGAGCGCGGCATCGCCGACGCCCGGCGCTGACCACCCCGAAGCCCGCTCACACGGCCGCGTCACCCATCCCAACGCCACACCTCAGGAGATGACCTTGAGCCTCACCCCGTCAGGTCTCGGGCAGGTCCTCGACCCCGCCCCCACGGACAATCTGGCGAGCGCCTGCCGCAGTGCCGCGACCCGGACCGGCGCGGCCCTCGTACGAGGGCTCGATCTCGACGAACCAGCCTTTCAACGCCTGGTGCATGAGCTCGGCGACACCGTCGAGCACAAGTTCGGCGAGGGCCGCGCCGACCTGCTCAAGTTGAACGCCTCGGCGGACGAGGGGAAAGTGGTCACCGGGCGCGGCCCACTCCCGCTGCACACCGACGGCATCCTGGTGGGAGAGCAGACGGATCTGATCGTCCTCTACGCCAGCGAGTTCCGCGACGAGCCGGGATCCGGCGAGACGACGGTCTGTGACCAGTTGGCCGCATGGGCCGAGATGCCGGACGACCTGCGGCAGACGATCGAGACCGTAGGGCTGGAGTATCTGGTCGAGGACCGGGGCTACTTCCCGACGGTCCCTGACGACTGGTACGAGATCCCCACCGTCCGCGACTACGGCCGGGTCCGGTCGCTGAACCTGACGTTGCCGTTCCCCGCCGGCACCAACCATGGCTGGCAGGTACGGGTCAAAGGCGGCGACCAGACCACCACCGACACCTTCTTCAACCAGCTCGGTGACTTCCTGCACCGCCCCCGATTCCTCTACCAGCACCGCTGGCAGGTGGGCGACCTCCTCGTGATCGACAACCAGCGCACCCTGCACGGGCGCACCGCGATCGGTGCCGACGGGGTGCGGCTGCTTCTGCGCGGGCAGGTCACTCTGCACACGGCACGCCGGGATGATCTGCATGCTGCATGAGGCGTTCCGGGACGTGGTTCGGGCCCACCCGGACGGGGTGGCCGTGCAGGCAGTCGACGGCGAGGAGTTCACGTACGCCCAGCTGAGCGACCTCGTCGACCGGGCGTCCGTCGGCCTGCTCGGCGTCGGGGTGCAGCCCGGACACCACGTCGCCACCCGTCTGCGCAACGGCCCCGCGTACGTCGCGACCATTCTCGCCCTGGCTCGGCTCGGCGCGGTGCACCTGCCGATCAGTGTGCAGTCGGACCGGGACCGGCTCCGCTGGTCGCTGGCCCAGGTCCCGGTCCGAATCCTGATCCACGAGCAGCATGACGACCTGCCCGAGACCCCGGTCGACACCCGCACCGTCGACACACTCCTCGCCGAGCCCGCGCCCGCCCCGCACACCGTCGAGGCGCTGCCGGTCGAGGTTCGGGCCGGCGTCTTCCGGTTGCTGGAGACCACCGGATCCACCGGGGTCCCCAAGCTCGTCGCCTGGCGTCAGGAGGACCTACTGGCCGACCGGCGGCAGTGGCTGTCCTATCTCAAGGTGACCGCCGAGGACGTCTTCCTGACCATGCATCCGCTGGATGTGGCCCATGGTGTCGACGTACACATGTTTCCGGCACTCCTGGCCGGCGCCCGGCTCGTGTTCTCCGACCCTGCCGCGCCGCCGGACCGGCTGCTGAGCGCTCTCGCCGAATCGGGCACGACGATCTTCAGCGCTCTGCCACGCCACTATCAGCTGCTGGCCGACAGCAGCTCGACAACTCTGCCGTCGCTGCGGCTCCCGCTCTGCGGCGGGGCCTATCTCAGCCCGGAGGTGATCACGCAGGCACGCCGACGCCTCGGGATCCGGATCCGTCGCATCTACGGGTCCACCGAGTTCGGCATCGTCCTGGGCAACATGGACGACGTCGAGCAGGAGTCGCGCGGCATGTATCCGCTGCCGGCGGTCGAGGTGGCGCTGGAGCCGCTCTCGGCGCAGACGCCGACGCTCGGTGAGATCCTGGCCCGTTCGCCGCACACCAGCATCGGATACGAGGGCAACCCGGTCGAGACGGCACGTGCCTTCCGGGGCGGCTGGTACCGGACCGGCGACGTGGGCGAGCAGACGACATCCGGCGAGTACCGCGTCCTGGGCCGGGTCGCCGACGTCCTGGCCACCACGTCCGGACGACCGATCTTCGCACCTCAGCTCGAAGGCGCGCTGGAAGCCGACGCGGCGGTGCGTGAGGCGGCGGTCGTGCCGTCGTCAGCGGCGGATGACGGGGCGGCTCCGCTGGTGGTGGTGACGCCGGCGGACGGAACCCCGGCGTCGGATGTGGCCGCCGCGGTACGCCGCCTCCTGAGCGAGCACGGTGTGGCCGACCGGGTACGGGTGGTCGACGAGCTTCCGCACACCCCGGTCGGAAAGCTCGACAAACCAACCATCCTGCGACGGTGGGGCTGAAGCTCGGGCTCGACTACTGCTGCTTGTCGGGGGTGGCGGGGCGGGCCCGGACGTGCAACCGCTCCCCCTGAGGGCCGAACAGACTGAGGGCTTCGGCGGTGCCGGGGCCGGGGTTGAAGAAGAGGTGCGGGACGCGGGTGTCGAACTCGGCGACCTCCCCCGGCGTCAGCGTCAGATCACGATCGCCGAGCAGTAGGCGGAGCCGGCCGGAGAGCACGTAGAGCCACTCGTACCCCTCGTGGACCTGCGGAATTCGGCCCCCGGCGGACGGGTCGGGCGGGAAGATCTGCTTGAACGCCTGGACGCCGCCCGGTCGGCGGGTCAGCGGCAGGTGCGTCACGCCGTGGATGACGATCGGTTTCGGGCGTACCCGGGGGTCGCCGGTGGCGGGGGCGTCGACCAGTTCGTCCAGCGCCACCTGGTAGGCCCGCGCCAGCGGGAGCAGCAACTCCAGGGTGGGGCGACGGCTGCCGGACTCCAGCCGGGACAGGGTGCTCACCGAGATGCCGGTCAGGTCGGCGAGCTGGGTCAGCGTGGTCCCCCGCTGGTGACGCAGGGCACGTAGCCGGGGGCCGACGGCCGCCAGCGCGGCGTTGTCCTCGTTTGCCATAACGGCAAGGATAGTTGCCACTTTGCCGACTGCGACGGATGGTGGGCGCAGCCGACGAAGCAAGAGGGAGATACCGGGTGGACGAGACATACGACGTGGTGGTGGTGGGTGGCGGCGCCGCAGGGCTCAGCGGAGCCCTGGCGCTGAGCCGGGCCCGCCGGTCGGTACTGGTGATCGACTCCGGCGAGCCGCGCAACGCGCCGGCCGACCGGGTGCACAACTACCTGGGCCGGGAGGGGACGCCGCCGGGCGAGCTGCTCGCCGTCGGACGGGCCGAGGTCGCCGGGTACGGCGGGCAGTTCCGCACCGCACGGGTGCAGGCCGCGACCCGGGACGACGACGGGTTCCGGCTGAGCCTGGACGGCGGGGACTCGGTACGGGCCCGCCGGCTGCTGGTGACCACCGGTCTGACCGACGAGCTGCCCGACGTGCCCGGCCTCGCCCAGCGATGGGGTCGCGACGTGCTGCACTGCCCGTACTGCCACGGCTGGGAGGTTCGGGACCGCCGGATCGGCGTCCTGGCGACCAGCCCACTCAGCGTGCACCAGGCCGAGATGTGGCGACAGTGGAGCCCCAGCGTGCTGCTCCTGCTGCACGACGCACCGGCGCCGGACGCGGAGACCGCCGAGCGGCTCGCCGCCCGCAGCATCGCGGTGGTGCCCGGCCCGGTCGCCGCAGTGGAGGTCACCGACGACACGCTGACCGGTGTACGGCTCGCCGACGGCCGGGTGGTGGCGCTCGACGCGATCGTGGTGGCGACGCGACTCACCCCCCGCGCCGACGTGCTGGTGGGGTTGGGTCTGGCCCCGGAGGAGGTGACGATGGGTGAGCACGTCATCGGCGCCCAGATCCCGACCGACGCCACCGGCGCGACCACCGTCCCCGGCGTCTGGGTGGCGGGCAACGTATCCGACATCCGTGGTCAGGTGATCACGTCCGCCGGGGCCGGCCTGACCGCGGCGGCGGCGATCAACGCCGACCTCATCGCCGAGGAGACCCGCGACGCGGTGGCCGCGTACCGGCAGTTGGTGGCCACGACGTTCGAGGAACCGGCGTGGGAGGAGCGCTACCAGTCCCGCCCCTCGGTCTGGAGTGGCCGGCCGAACCCGCAACTGGTCGCCGAGGTCACCGACCTGACCCCCGGGCGCGCCCTCGACGTCGGCAGCGGCGAGGGCGCCGACGCGGTGTGGTTGGCCGGGCGCGGCTGGCAGGTGACGGCGGTGGACATCTCGACCACGGCGTTGAGCCGGGCCGCCGCGCACGCTGAGACCGCGGGCGTGGGCGACCGGATCGAGTTCACCCACGCCGACCTGCGGGACAAGCCGCCCACCGAGGAGGGGTACGACCTGGTGTCCGCGCAGTTCATGCACCTGCCACCGGAGCAGCGGCGGGAGTTGTTCGGCCGGCTGGCCGCGGCGGTGGCACCCGGCGGCGTCCTGCTGATCGTCGGGCACCACCCGTCGGATCTGTGGGGGTCGGCGCACCGGATGCACATGCCGGACATGATGTACACCGCGCAGGACGTGGCCGCCGACCTGGAACCGGCCCGCTGGGAGGTGCTGGCGGCCGAGGAGCGCTCCCGTCTCGCCACCAACCAGAACGGTGAGGACATCACCCTCCACGACGCGGTCCTGGTCGCCCGCCGACGCTGACCCCGCGCGCGCGTCGTCGCGCGGTCACCACGTCGACCTGCGTCGATCATGGATTGCTGCTGGGTGACAAAGGTGGTGGAGCACCACCTTTCCGGCAGCACGAGTCCATGGTCGGCGCGGGAACGGGGCAACGCGGGACGGCAACGTGAGAGGTGGTGGGGCAGGACTTCGCATGTGGTCCGGTCAGCGGTAGCGTTGCGCCACACTGACGGCCCGTGGGGCAGGCGACCGCCGACCCTGACGCCCCGATCGTACGGAGGATGGTGCATGTCCATCGGCGCTGAGCCGCACGCAGCACGCGACGATGCGGCCTCCCGGCCGAGCTTCGAGCTTGCCCTTCGCGGCTACGACAAACGCCAGGTGGATCGGCACCTGGAGCAGCTCGACAGTCAGATCGCGATGTTGAGCCGCGAGCATGGACAGTCCGCCGTCCGCGTCCGTGAGTTGACCGCCGAGGTGCAGCGGCTGCGTGCCGAACTGGCCGAGCTTCAGGAGCAGCCCGTGCAGGTGGACCGCGCTTCGTTCCACGATCTGGGCCCGATGGTCGGCGAGATCATGGCGCTCGCCGAGAAGCAGGCTGGCATCATCACCGAGTCGGCCACCGACCGGGCCAACGAGCTGCGCGGCGAGGCCGAGCGGATCCTCGCCGACACCCGTGAGCGGTCCGCGCAGGCACGTCAGGACCTGGCCGAGGAGCTGGCCGCCCGACGGGCCGAGCAGGAGCAGGCGCACGAGGAGCGGCGCACCCTGGCCGAGGCCGAGTTGACAGCGATCCGCGAGCACGCCGAGCAGTTGCGGGCCGACGGTGAGGCCGCGCACGAGCGCGCACAGCACGAGGCCAAGCGGATCACCGAGCAGAGCGCACAGCAGCTCAACCAGACCCGGGTGGCCGCCGACGCGCTGATGAAGTCGGCCCGTACCCAGATCCAGCAGGAACTGCAGTCGACCCGCTCCAAGCACCAGCAGGAGATGGCCCAGTGGCAGGCCACCGTGGAGCGAGAGGTCAACGAGCGGCGTACCGCCGCCGAGCAGGACATCGCTGACCAGCAGGCCGCCGCCGAGCAGGAGCTCGCCGGGCAGCGCAGCGCGACCGAGCAGCAGATCGCCGCGCTGCTCGCCGAGGCGCAGCAGCACGTGACCGAGCTGCGCAACCGCGCCGACGAGCAGGCCGCCAGCCATCAGCAGCAGCTCGCCGCTCTGCAGAAGGAGCTTGAGGAGCGCCGGCAGGAGGCCGCCGACCTGAACGCGGAGCTGGACACCGGCCGTCAGCAACTCGCCGAGATCCGCCAGGAGGGCGAGACGCTGGAGAACGAGCTGTCCCGGACGCAGCAGCGACTCAGTGAGGTCCGCCGGGACCTGACCGCCGAGAGTGCGCGGTTGGACGAGGCCCGCCGGGCCGGGGACTCCGCCGAGCGGCACGCCAAGGACGTCCGCGCCCGGGTGCAGCGGGAGGCGAAGCGGGTGGCCGACCTCGCCGCCGCCGCCGTCATGGCCGCGGCAGCCGGCGGTACGGAGACCGCCGAGTACCCGATGGTGGGTTCCCGCTCCGGCGCCGACCGACCCGCCCCGGAGCGGGTCGGCGTCGAGCGGCTCACCGTCGACCGCGTCGACCGGTACTCCGCAGACCGAACCACAGTGGACAATGCGGACACCGATCGCGCCCCGATCAACGCCACACCTGCCGATCAGGGCTCGGCCGAGAACAGCTACGCCGACCTGACCCCGGTGGAACAGGCCGGTGGCGACCAGGCCCCGGCCGAGCACGCGAACGGCGACCGGGCACCGGTGGAGCAGGCAGACGACGCGCATGCTGGCGCTCCGGCGGTCGCGGAGGAGTCGACGACGTCCGAAGGTACGGCGGCCCGGGAGGTCAGCGCCGACGACGCCGAGCGGACTTTCCCTCGGCACATCGGCACCGACGCACCGACGCCCGTGCCATTCCTGGCCTTCGGGCAGCCGGTCAGCGAGAACGGCGCCGTCCGGCACTGACCTCAGCCGCGGTCGCACCCGGGCCCGGAGCGAATCCGCACGGGCCCGGGCCGAGCGTCCGGTCGGTCGACGACGATGACTGACCAGCAGTGATCAGGTGATGAAAAGTAGGTCTCCGAACCTCCTGCGACCTACTTTTCATCGCCTGATCAAGAACGGGTGACGGCTCGGGCGAATTCTGCGCGGAACCGGGTCGCCTCGCAGGTCGGAGCTGGCAGGCTGGGCTGGCCGTCGCGCACCAGCGGTGGCCGCCGGCCCGGCCGGTGACCGAGAGGAGCGCCCGGTGGCCGATCAACCGGAGGAGTTCGACCTGCTCGTCGTCGGTGGCGGCAAGGCCGGCAAGACGTTGAGCATGGACGTGGCCCGATCCGGTCAGCGGGTCGCCATGGTCGAGCGCGCGATGATCGGCGGCAGCTGCATCAACGTCGCGTGCATCCCGACGAAGGCGCTGGTGACCAGCGCGCGGGCCGCCCGCCAACTGCGGGACGCGTCGGCGCTCGGCCTGACGGTGGAGGGTGGCCGGGTCGACATCGACCTGTTGCGCGCGCACAAGCAGGACGTGGTGGAGGGGATGGTCGCCGCCAACCGGCAGCAGTTCCTCGACTCCGGTCTGCACCTGGTGATCGGTGAGGCCCGGTTCGTCGGCCCGCGAACCGTGCGGGTGGCGCTCGCCGACGGCGGTGAGCGACTGCTGCGCGGCAGCGATGTGGTGATCAACACGGGCACCCGCCCCCATCTGCCGTCGGTGCCCGGGATGGCCGAGGCCGGGGTGCTCACCAGCGACGAGTTGCTGCGCCTGGACCGGCTGCCGGCCCGGCTGGTGGTGCTCGGCGGCGGCACCGTCGGGGTGGAGTTCGCGCAGATGTTCGCGTTGTTCGGCAGCGCGGTGACCCTGGTCGAGGGTGGTCCACGGCTGCTCACCCGCGAGGACCCCGACGTCAGCGACGCGGTGATGCGCGTCTTCCTCGATGATGGCATCGACGTACGGGTGGGTGTGGCGGTCGCGCGCGTCGACCGGGAGGCCGACGGCTCGCTCCGGGTGACTCTGGACGACGGCAGCGTGGTGATCGGGGACGACGTGCTGGTGGCGGCCGGGCGGGAACCGGTCACCGACGGGCTCGGTCTGGACGTGGCCGGCGTACGGCTCAGCGAGCGGGGCTTCGTGGAGGTCGACGAGCACCTGCGTACCAGCGCCGAGCGCACCTGGGCGGCCGGGGACGTCGCCGGGAGCCCGCAGTTCACCCACGTCTCGTTGGACGACTACCGGATCATCCGGGCGAACCTCGCGGAAGGCCGGCGCAGCACCGCCGACCGGCTGATCCCGTACACCGTCTTCACCACCCCGGAGCTGGCGCGGGTGGGGCTGACCGAGACCGAGGCGCGCCGCGCCGGGTACGACATCCAGGTCGCCCACCTGCCGGTCGCCGCCATCCCCCGGGCCCGCACCCTGCGCCAGACCCAGGGCATGTGGAAGGCGGTCATCGACACCAGCAACGACCGGATCCTCGGTGCGTCGTTGCTCGGCGCCGAGGCCGGTGAGGTGATCACCTCGGTGCAGCTGGCCATGCTCGCCGGGATGCCGTGGACCGCACTGCGGGACGCGGTCATCACCCACCCGACCATGACCGAGGGTCTCAACCTGCTCTTCGCCTCACTGGTGTCCAGCCCGGTCCGCTGAACGCCGCGGGGCCCCACCCGGCCACCGCGCTACCGCTACCCGGCGATCTCGTCGCGTACCCGTTGTTGGAAGGCGCGGGCCTGCGCCCCGGTGGGTGGGGGCCCGCCGTGGCGTGCGGCGACCGCCCGGCGGATCACCTCGGCCCGGTCGCCGGCGTCGATCAGCCGCTGGCCGGCGGCCACCTTCGCCAACCAGATGCCGTCGCGGTGGCGTACCAGTGACCGGCAGGCGCCGAGTACGGCGTCCTCGGTGCCGGGCGCGGGTTGGTCGGCCGGCGGGGTGGGCAGGGCGAGCCACCAGGACAGCGCCTCGATGAGCAGCCGGCGCAGGTCGGCCGGGGCGAGGTCGGCGAAGGCCTCCCCCGCCGGTGGTCCGAGCAGTGAGAGTCCACTCTGGTGCAGGATGCTGCGGTCGAGTCCGTACCAGAATCGGCCGTCGGTGACCGGGCGGTCGGCGGGGTCGAGGGTGCGGCGGAACGGCATGGCGGACCCGGTGTTCAGTTCGACCTCGAAGCCGGGGTCGGGGGTGCCGGAGGCGGCCACCGCCCGGTCGTAGACGACCAACTCCAGCCCGCGTGCGGGACAGGGCAGCGCGTCGTGCCGCAGCCGGGCGACCAACGTCCGCTTGGCGGTGTCGGTGAGCGGCCCGGCGCTGAGCAGCGCCACGTCCACGTCGCTGCGGCCGGGCTGGTACGCCCCGAGCCCCACCGAGCCGGCCGCGTACGCGCCGATCAGGTCGGCGCCGAGCACGTCCCGGGCGGTGCGGACGAGGTCGTCGAGGTAGCGCTGAAGATCGGAGTCCACGGGCCATCATGACCCACGGGTCGGAGCCCGGTCGGGCTACCCCGCGTAGAGCAGCAGCAGACCGGCGACGGTGTAGGCGACCATCAGCGCCAGCAGGGGTAGT
Organism: Micromonospora sp. NPDC047756; assembly: GCF_055587245.1. Lineage (NCBI taxonomy): Bacteria > Bacillati > Actinomycetota > Actinomycetes > Micromonosporales > Micromonosporaceae > Micromonospora > Micromonospora sp. NPDC047756. The sequence continues at coordinate 968,952 of NZ_JBVJGQ010000002.1, read as the reverse complement.
TGGCCGGCCACCGCCCGCGCCCGGGGGAACAGGTACAGGGCACGGTCGTGGGCGAGCAGCGTACCGAGCAGGTGCCCGAGGATGATGACGGTGATCTGGACGCTCGCCACCCCGGAGGGCGTGATCAGCGCGGTCCGGGGCTCCCAGCCGGCGGTGCCGAGCCAGTTGGCGCCGGTGCCCAGGGGGTCGGAGAGCAACGCGACGGTGCGCTGACCCTCCAGGATCAGCAGCGAGTAGTAGTGCGCCACCACGTACCCCACCGCGATCGGCACGATGGAGTGGGCGATCTCGCCCGGCACCTGACGGGCATCGGTCGCGCCGAAGCGACCGATGCGCGCCGCGGCGCCGGTGGCGGCGAGGTACGCCACCGCGACGGCGGTGATGACGAGGCTCAGGCCGGCGCTGCCGGTGACCGCCGGGTGCAGGCCGTTCTCCTGGCTGAAGCGCAACCAGCCCGGCGCGTTGGAGAGGCTGTCGTACATGGTCGAGCCGAGCAGCACGATCACCACGGCGACCAGCCCGGGGCGGGGTAGCAGGCCGGCTATCCCGTCGAGCGGGTTACGCCAGACCAGCACGCCGTCGGCGGCCCGGCCGAGCGGGGCGAGGTGACCGATCAGGGTGCTGTACGCCTCGAACGGGTCGGCGTGATCGAACCAGCCGGCGCCGAACAGCACGGCACCGGCCAGCAGGACCACCGCGTACCCGGTCAGCCAGGCGGTGATGACCGGCAGGGTGGCCCGGTCGGGGGCGACCAGTTCCAGCCAGACGAACCCGAACAGGGTGGCGGCTGCCGGCCACCAACCGACGCTGTCGGGCAGCTCACGGAGGCCACGGTTCGGGTCGCGCCGCGCCGCCAGCGCCGCCAGCAGGTGCACGGTGCGCAGCGGGTTGACCGCCCGCCAGATCGGGCCGAGCAGCAGCGACAGCGGGGCCAGCCCGACCCAGAGCAGCACGTAGAGCACGCCGGCGGTCGGGTTGTCGGCGGTGTCCGGCCCGCCCAGCAGGCCGAGGCAGAACCAGGCGGCGGCCAGCAGGCCGAACCCGCGCAGCGCCCACCGGAACCCGGGCGCGTCGACGAGTCGGGTGAGCCAGCGTGGCACCGGGCGACCGCCGGTGGCGTCCCGGTCGAGCCGGGGTTCGCGCCAGAGCAGGCCCAACGCCACGAACGTGACGACGAGGGTCAGCGCGGCGGCGGCGACGAGCTGCGGCAGGGTGATCGGCAGATCCTGGCGGCCACCGACGCCGTGTGCCAGCAGTGTGGGGGCGGCCGTCATGTCGTTCAGCGGACGACGAGCTGGAAGAGCACCAGCTCGGACTCGTGCGTCTCCACCTCGAACAGCCCGGTCTTGTCGGCGCGGAACTCCACCGAGCCGGGCGTGCCGGCCGGCAGCCGGGCGCCCAGGTCGTAGCCGTGCACGTGCAGCTCGTCGGCCACGTCGGAGGTGACGGTGATCCGGACCGACTGCCCCTTACTGACGGTGACCCGTCCGGTCGGCGGGTCGACCCGCTTCTTCGCGATCGTGACGGTGATCTGCTGGTCCACCGCCGCGGTGCTGGCGGAGGCGCTGGGCGAGGTGGCCGCCGTCGGGGTCGGCCCGGTGGGGGTGGCGCTCGACGGGGCGGCGGACGTGGGTGCCACCGAGGGGGTGGCCACGGAGGGGTCGTCGTCCTGCCCGCAACCGGCGAGGAGCAGGGCGCCGAGGGTGGCGGCGGCGAGAGCGGCGGCGGTCCGGGCAGCGGGGGTACGGACGAACACGGGCGGACTCCGAACGACGCGAGGGGGACGGGTGTCGGGTTGATCGTCGGGGAGGAGAACTCTACGTCTTGTTCGGTGCCGGGGAAATGACCATGATGAACGAATGCGATCGAAGCTCGTCACTGTGCGTAGGGTCTTCAGCCGTGTCGCGGCGGCGCTGGCGGCGACCCTGGTGGTGTCGCTGCTGCTGCCGGTCGCCCCGGCGTCCGCGCACGGCCAGCTGGCGACCTCCACGCCTCTGAAGGGCACCGTCGTCCGCGAGCCGCTGACCCAGTTGGCGTTGTACTTCACCGAGAAGCCGGCGTCCAACGCGCACTTCGCCATCAGCGGCCCGGACGGGTCGCGGGTGGACAACGGGTGGTCCTACGGTGAGCCGAAGCGACTGGACAAGCCGGTCACCGAGTACTTCATGGTCAACGGTGTGTTCGAGCCGCGGCTCTACCACACCGGATTCCCGGCCATGGTCACCGTCGCGCACTGGCCGGCGAAGGGCCGCTACACCGCGAGCTACCTCTCGGTCGCTTCCGACGGTGAGGCGGTGCGGGGCGAGGTGACCTTCGACTACCAGGGCCGGGGCACGGCGGCACCGGCCGGCTGGTCGGCGCCGACCGCGGGTCCGGATCCGGCGCTGCTGGCCCAGGCCGAGGGCGAGGGCTCGACCAGCTCCGGGGCCACCGGCAGCCCGATCGCCCCTACCGGCGCTGCGACGGGCGACCCGGCCGGCACCACGAAGGAGCAGGGGGACGGTGGGTTCCCGGCCTGGTTGGTCCCGGGCCTGATCGTCGTTACGGTCGCCGTACTCGTGCTGGTGGCGGCGCGCCGTCGGCCCGCCACGCCGGGAGCCACCACGCGAAGCGGCCGGCCGGCCGGCACGGCAGGCAGGGGCGGCACGCCGGCCCGCAGGCCCGGCGATCGATCCGGCGGCCCAGCCCGCCGTGGACGGCGGTAGGCCGGCGGCCCGGTCCGGCACACGCGGCAGTGGCTGTCAGGGCCGAGCCGTCTCCCAGTGCGCCGGGCGGCCACCTGCCCCGCCCAACCACGTCGACAGCGACCCCTGGTGCCGTCCCACGGATCGGCGCATGGCATTGACCAGGGCCAGCTGCGCCCGGTTCGGGGCCACCATCGCCTGCTCGAACTGATCCTGGGACAGCGGAGCGGTCGTCGTGTCCACTCCCGTGGCGACATCCAGGAGCCGCTGTACCGCGTGGCCGAAGGCGTCTATCTCGGCGGCGACGGCGCTCGGGGCGACAAGGCTGGCCGACATCAGTGCGGCGCTCCACACTCCCCAGTCGTAGTCCCACGCCGCGCGTCCCAGGTGAGCGCGCCGCAGGATCATCGAGAACGTGGCGTACTCCCGCAGGAGGTCCTGGTAGGCCACGAGTTGCCGGTCCCGTAGCCAGTGTCGGTCCTGCGCACTGCGGGTGAGTATCCCGCCGACGACAACGCCGACGGTCGCCGAGAGCGCGCCGCCAAGCGTCGTGACAGCGGTTTCCAGCAACGCCATGACACCTCCGTGGTGACCGTCGACTCCGAGCATCGATGATCTCCGGCCTCGTCGTCAACGGAGAAGAAGGACGTGGACGGCTCTGCCGACGGCTGACCGCGGGCGGTCGGCGGCACCGCTGACCGGCCCGGCGGCAGGCCCGATCGGCCAGACATTCTTCGCGTAACATGGCGAACTTTCGCATGGACATCGGTAACTTTTGATGCATCGAAGCGAAGCCATGGACAGTCCAATCGAAACGCCTTAATGTTCCGAGCCATCCACCCGGTGTTTTCGCAACGTCACTCGTCGGCGTCGAGGACGTTACGGAGCCGGGCCGACGGTCATCCTCACCGCTGCTCCACGCCGGCCGTCGGACACTCCACTGCCTCCTGGAGGAACGATGGGCACACGCCTGCTACGCCGACTCCACCATCCCGTCCTGGGTGCGCTGGCACTCGTCCTCGCCGCCGGCCTCTGGGCCGTCCCCGCCAACGCAGCCCCCGCACAGGAACCGGGCGTCACGCTGCGCGTCTTCGACGTGCAGGTGCCGCTGTCCGAGTTGTGCACCCTCAAGCCCGCCCAGACCCCGAACGTGGACAAGCTGATGTCCACCATCAACTGGACCTCGGCGGCCGACTTCGGCTTCGAGGACAACTTCGTCTCGCAGGTCCTCGGCAACATCACCACCACCCAGGCCGGCAGCTACACCTTCCGGCTCAGCAGCGACGACGGCTCCAAGCTGTCGATCGACAACTCCGTCGTGATCAACCACGACGGCCTGCACGGCGCGACCCCGCCCAAGGAGGGCACCGTCACCCTCACCGCCGGCCTGCACGCGCTGCGCATCGACCACTTCGAGCGTGGGGGTGGGCAGCAGATCACCCTGGAGTGGAAGACGCCCGGTTCGTCGACCTTCGTGGTCGTGCCGAACTCGGCGCTGAGCACCGACGCCGGTGTGGTCCGGGTGACCGCACCCGGACGCAAGGAGTGCGAGGGCGTCTCCGACACCCCCGGTGACGGCCTGCCGCTGACCGGCGTGCACCCCGGCTACACCCTGACCAACCTGCGGCCCAGCGGCTTCCAGCCGAAGGTCACCGGCATGGACTGGCTGGCCGACGGCCGGCTGGTCATCAGCACCTGGGGCGGCAGCGACCAGTCCGGCACCTCCCAGGACGGCGAGGTCTGGATCCTCGGCAACACCGGCGGATCCACGAGCCCGGGCAACGTGACCACCAAGAAGATCGCCGGCGGCCTCAAGGAACCGATGGGGCTCAAGGTCGTCGACGGGGTGGTCTACGTGACCGAGAAGCAGCGGTTGACCCGGCTGGTGAACACCGGCGGTGACGAGGCGGCCGAGCGCCTGGAAACCGTCGCCACCTGGCCGTACGGCGGCAACTTCCACGAGTTCGCGTTCGGCCTGCTCTACGCCGACGGGTTCTTCTATCTGAACCTGTCGGTGTCGATCAACTCCGGCGGCGCGACCACCAACCCGCAACCCGCCACCAACCGCGGCACCACCCTCAAGGTCAACAAGGACACCGGCGCGGTCAGCTACGTCGCCGGCGGCCTGCGGACCCCACACGGCATCGGTTGGGGCCCCGAGGGCGGCATCTTCGTCACCGACAACCAGGGCGGCTGGCTGCCCTCGTCGAAACTGGTGCACATCAAGCAGGGCCGGTTCTTCAACCACTTCATGAACCCGGCGGGTCCGTTCGACACCGCGCCGGTCACGCAGCCGGTGCTCTGGATGCCGCAGAACGAGATCGCCAACTCCCCCAGCACGCCGCTCTACCTGACCAGCGGCCGCTACGCCGGCCAGTTCGTCATCGGCGACGTGACCTACGGCGGCCTGCAACGGGCGAATGTGGAGAAGGTCAACGGCGAGTACCAGGGCGCTTTGTTCCGGCTCACCCAGGGCCTGGAGGCGGGCGTCTCCGAGGTCAACGTCGGCCCCGACGGCGCGATCTACGTCGGCGGGCTCGGCGCGGGCGGCAACTGGGGCCAGACCGGCAAGCTCTCGTACGGCCTGCAGAAGCTCACCCCGAACACCGCCAGCACGTTCGAGATGCTCGCGATGCGCGCCACCACGACCGGCTTCGAGGTGGAGTACACCGAGCCGGTGTCGACGGCGACAGCCGCCGAGTTGGCCGCGCGCTACAAGCTCAAGCAGTGGCGGTACGTGGCCACCTCGGCCTACGGCGGGCCGAAGGTCGACGAGGAGACGTTGACCGTCACCTCGGCCACCCTGTCGGCGGACGGCAAGAAGGTCAGCCTCGTGGTGGCTGGCCGCAAGGCCGGTCGGGTGGTGCACCTGCGCTCGCCGCGCCCGTTCACCTCCACCAGCGGCCAGTCACTGTGGAGCACCGAGGCGTGGTACACGCTGAACTCGATCCCGGGCAGCCCGCCACCGCCCACCGGAGGCACCATCACCGGCGTCGGCGGCAAGTGCCTGGACGTCGACAACTCGGGCACCGCCGACGGCACGAAGATCCAGCTCTGGACCTGCAACAACACCGCCGCCCAGTCGTGGACGAAGGTCGGCGACACGTACCGGGTGCTGGGCAAGTGCCTGGACGTGGACAACGGCGGCACCGCCAACGGCACGAAGGTTCAGCTCTGGACCTGCAACGGCACCGCAGCGCAGGTCTGGCAGCCGCAGGCCGACGGGTCGATCCGCAACCCGCAGTCGGGCAAGGTCCTGGAGGCCGCCGGCGGTAGCAGCGCCGACCGCACCCAGATCCAGCTCGGCACGTACGCGGGCGGCGCGCACCAGAAGTGGGTGGTCAGTAGCGGGGTAACCGGCTGATCCAGGACGAAGGGGCGTGGTCTGACCGGCGGGTCAGGCCACGCCCCGCGGGTAGACGCGGGTCTCGGTCGCCTTCACCGCTGCCCATAGTGGCCGGCCCGGAGTGAGTTCGAGTTGGGTGGCGGCGGCCGGGGTGATGTCGGCGGCCACGTCGACCGGGCCGTCGAGCTGGATCCGCAGGTTGTCGCCGTGGCGTTGGATGCCGGCGATCGTCGCGGGCCAGACGTTGCGCGGGCTGCCGTCGGGGCGCCGCGGGTGGAGGGCGACGGCGGAGGGCGGGTACGCCACGAAGACCTCGCCCTGATGACGGTCGGCGGTGGTGAGGGCGAAGTCGGCGCCGATTCGTACCGTGTGGCCGTCGGCGTGACCTCGGTGCAGGTTGAGCCCGACGAGCCGGGCGACGTAGTCGGTACGGGGTTGCGCCGTGATGGTGGCGGCGTCGCCCTCCTGGACGACCCGGCCGTGTTCGACGATGACGAGCCGATCGGCGAGGACCAGCGCGTCGAGCGGGTCGTGGGTGACCAGCAGCGTGGCGCCGGGATGCTCGCCCAGGTGGTGTTGCAGCTGGGCGCGGGTGTCGAGGCGGGTCCGGGCGTCGAGGGCGGCCAGTGGTTCGTCGAGGAGCAGCAGCGTCGGGTCCACCGCGAGGGCGCGGGCGAGAGCCACCCGTTGGGCCTGCCCGCCCGAGAGCTGCCGCGGCTTGCGGTGGGCGTGTTCGGCCAACCCCATCCTCTCGAGCCAGCCGGCGGCGACCTCGCGGGCGCGCTGGCGGCCGAGGCCGTGGCGGCGGGGTCCGAACGAGACGTTGTCCAGGACGGTCAGGTGGGGAAAGAGCAGATAGTCCTGGAAGACAACCCCGATCGAGCGCCGCTCGGGCGGGATCAACCGTTTCGTCTTCGGCCGGTCGAGGTCCAGGCTGTTCAGGGTGATGTGTCCGGCGTGCAGCGGGGTCAGGCCGGCGAGGGAGCGCAGGGCGGTGGTCTTGCCCGCGCCGTTGGGGCCGAGCAGCGCGACGACTTCACCGGCGCCGACCCGCAGTGCGATGTCGAGTCGGAATCCGCCTCGGTCCACCACGAGGCGGGCGTCGAGCATGGGCGCGCCGGCGGCAGGTTCGTCGGGTGCGCTCATGGGCTGGTGATCCAGCGGTCGCGGAGGCTGGCGAGGATTCCCACGGAGACGGTGAGCAGGATGAGGCTGAGCACGATCGCGGCCTCCAGGTCGGTCTCCAGCGCGAGGTAGACGGCCAGCGGCATGGTCTGGGTACGGCCGGGGAAGTTGCCGGCGAAGGTGATGGTGGCGCCGAACTCGCCGAGCGCCCGGGCCCAACAGAGCACCGCCCCGGCAGCGACTCCGGGGGCGACCAGCGGCAGCGTGACGTGGGTGAAGGTGGTCCACCGGCCGGCACCGAGGGTGGCGGCCGCCTCCTCGTATCGCGTGTCGGCACCGCGCAGCGCCCCCTCCACGGCGATGATCAGGAATGGCATCGCGACGAACGCCTCGGCGACCACCACGCCGGTCGTGGTGAACGGAAGCGTGATGCCGAACGTGGAGTCGAGCCAGCCGCCGAGCAGTCCCCGCCGGCCGAAGACCAGCAGCAGGGCGACGCCGCCGACCACCGGCGGCAGCACGAGCGGCACGGTGACCAGGGCGCGTACGATCCGGCGGCCCGGGAACTCGACTCGGGCCAGCAGCCACGCCAGCGGCACCCCAAGGGCGAGACAAACCAGCGTGGCGAGGGTGGCCGTCTGCAGGGAGAGCAGCAGCGCGGTGAGCACGCCCGGTTCGGCGAGCCGACCCGGCAGCGTGGCCCATGGGGCGCGGACCAGCAGCCCGGCCAGCGGCAGCACCAGGAAGAACAGGCCCAGGGCGGCCGGGACGAGCAGCGCTATCGGGATCCGGCCGGTACGGCCGCGCCGACGCGATGGAGCGGCCCACCCGGGCCGCGCCATCGGGTCCTGCTCCTCGATGAGAGACACGTCGTCAGGGGGCCTGGAAGCCGGCTCGGGTGAGGACACTCTTGCCGGTGTCGGACAGCACGTAGGTCACGAACGCTTGGGCGGCGCTCTTGTTGGGGGCGTTCCTGAGCACGGTGATCGGGTAGTCGTTGATCGCTGCGGCCGACTCGGGGAACTCGACGCCGTCCACGTCGGCCGCGGCGGCCTTCGCGTCGGTGCGGTAGACCAACGCGGCGTCGACCTCGCCGAGTTTCACCTTCGACAGCGCGGCCTTCACGTCCTGTTCGAGGGTGACAGGGGTCAGCTTCACGCCGGCTGCGTCGAGGACTTCCTTCGCCGCCGCGCCGCACGGCACCTGCTCCGCGCAGAGCGCGACCTTGGCATCGGGCTTGGTCAGGTCGGTCAGCCCGGTCACCCCGGTGGGGTTGCCCTTCGGTACGACGATGATGAGCTGATTGCGGACGAACGTGGTCGGGGCGCCCTCGCCGTTGCCGGCGTCGGTGACGGTCTTCATGTTCGCCGACGCGGCGGAGGCGAAGACGTCGGCGGGCGCGCCCTGGTTGATCTGTGTCGCCAGCGCGGAGCTGCCGGCGAAGCTGAACGTGACCTTCACGCCCGGGTTCGCGGCCTCGAAGTCCTTGCCGACGGAGGTGAACGACTCGGTCAGTGACGCCGCCGCGAACACCGTCACCGTCCCGGTGACGCCCGGGCCGCCGCTGCTCGCCGCACCCGGGTCGGCGTCGTCGGCGCCACCACAACCGGTCAGCCCCACCACGGCCAGCGCGGCGAACGCGGCCAGCACGGTACGGAATCGTCGTGCTGTCACAAACTGCTTCCTCTGCTACCGGCGGTCTTCTCCACCACGACCGTGGTCGACTTGATCACCGCGATCGCCAGCGAGCCGACCTCCAGGCCGAGGTCGTCGACGGCTTCCCGGCTCATCAGGGACACCAGCCGGAACGGTCCAGCCTGGATGTCCACCTGCGCCATCACGGTGTCCTTGACGACGGCGGTGACGATGCCGCGCAGTCGATTACGGGCCGACGACTCGTCCGCGCGGTTCTCCGGATCGGCGGCCTGCGCCTGAAGGAACTCGGCGAGCGCGACCCCGTCGATCAGCCGGTGGCCGTGCTCGCCTCGGGTGGCCGCTATGCGCCCGGCGTCGATCCATCGCCGCAGCGTGTCCACGCTGACCCCGAGCAGTTCGGCGGCCTCGCCGATCCGAAACATCGTCACGCGGACACGTTAGCGGGCGGCACCTGCCCAGGAAAAGTGCCCTATCGTCTCGCATCCGCTGCCGCAGATAGCGACATGGGTCCGCAACTGCATGACGGGGGCAGATGCCTGGTGAAGCGGTTCCCGTCCCGGCGTGGCACGCTCTGACCGACGAGCAGAGCCGCCGTTGGTGCGGGGCACTCGACCATCTCGCCGCCGCCCTGCCCACGGGCGCGGTCACCGTCGTGGTCGTCCTGCACGGCGCGCGACGCACGAGGCGCGCTTCGGTCAGGGGCCGTGCGGCAGCGGCTGCGCCAGTGCCCGCAGGTCCGCCGGGAGTTGAGCCAGGGCGTCCTCGAACTCCCGGTGCCCGACCACCCGGTGCATCGTCTGGAGCACCGCCCGGGTGCCCCGCTCGGCGGCCGGACGGTCGATCCCGGCGCGGTCGGCGACCCGGCTCAGGAACTCGTCGTAGCCGAACGTCTCCGGCGGCTCGGCGGCCTTGACCAGCAGTGGGCTCAACTCGTCGGCCAGGTGGGGGGCCAACGCGCCCGCCTCGCCGCCGCTGAGCCGCTCGGTGAGGGTCCGCAGGACCGCCTCGGTGAGCGGGCGCGCCTGCTCCGGCGGGAGACCCGCCCGTGCCGCAACCTTGTCGACGAATGCCAGCTCGGCCATGCCCCCGCCCTTCGCTTTCGGAGACGCGTGGCTACCCGGGCCCACGGGCAGCAAACCCGGCAGCCGCGGCGGGGATGGTTCTGCTGGTTGCTGCGCGCGGTGACGTCGGCTTCTCGTACGGTGAGGTCGGACCGGGAACCCGACGGCTGCCCGACGGCGGCCCGTGCCGCAGGAGGAGCAGATGGCCCTCGACCTGCCCGACGTGATCGACCGGTACTTCCGGGCCGTCAACGACCGGGACCTGGACGCCTTCGTCGCCTGCTTCGCGGACACCGCGAGCGTCGCCGACGAGGACCGACTGTACGACGGACGGGCCTCGATCCGCGCCTGGCGCCAGAAGACGATGGACGCCTACGCGTACACCGCCGAGCCGGTCCGGGTCGACGCCCAGGCGGGCGACTCATACCTGGCTCTCACCCGGGTGTCCGGTGACTTTCCCGGCAGCCCGGTCGAGTTGCGGTACCGGTTCACGCTGCGCGACGGGCTGATCGGCGCCCTGGACATCCGCCCCTGACGGCGAACGGTCCACCGACACGAGAGGAACACCGTGCCCCGAGTCTGGCTCATCACCGGCTGTTCACGCGGTCTCGGCCGCGCCCTCGCCGAGGCCGTCCTGGCCGACGGCGACCACCTGGTGGCGACCGCCCGCAACCCGGCACAGCTCGCGGACCTGGTCGACCGGCACGGTGACCAGGTCCGCGCGGTGGCCCTCGACGTCAACGACCCCGCCGCCGCCCGTGCCGCCGTCCGCACCGCGGTGGACACGTTCGGGCAACTGGACATCCTGGTCAACAACGCCGGGTACGCCGACGTCGCCGCGATCGAGGACATGTCGGAGGACGACTTCCGGGCGCAGGTCGAGGCGAACTTCTTCGGCGTGGTCAACCTGTCCCGGGCCGCCCTGCCCGTGATGCGCGAGCAGGGACGCGGGCACATCGTGCAGATCTCCAGTGTCGGCAGCCGGGTCGCGAGCACGGGTCTGGGCGCGTACCAGTCCGCCAAGTGGGCGGTCAGCGGCTTCTCCGGGGTGCTCGCCAGAGAGGTCGAGGCATTCGGGATCCGCATCACCAGCGTCGAGCCGGGCGGGCTGCGCACCGACTGGGCCGGCTCGTCGATGAGCGCCCTGTCGATCAGCGAACCGTACCGGCCGGTCATCGACCCGGCCGTGCAGCGGCTGCGCCAGGCCAACGGCGCCCAGCCGGGCGACCCGGCCCGCGCCGCCCAGGCGATCATCCGGATCACCCGGGTCGACGACCCGCCGCTGCGGTTGCTGCTCGGCGCCGACGCCGTGGCCGCCGCCCACGCGGCCGCCGAGGCCCTCGCGGCGTCGGACGCGCGGTGGCGGGAGTTGAGCGAATCGATCGCCTTCGACGCAACGCCCTGACTCGACCGCGCTGCCAGAGCGGCCAGGCCGCCGGGCTCATCTCGGTGCCGCCGGCTCATCGCCGAAGGGCATCGCCAGCGGCCGGACCGGCGAGGCCGGTCAGGCCGCCCCGCACGTGATCAACCGCCGAACGGACGAGACAGCCAGGAGGGCGGCGGGTGACATGATGTGGCGACAACAGCTACGAGAAGGGTCCCGGCAGCCCGATGACGCACTCTGCGGCTCGCACGCCCACGACATCCGCGCGGAACGCGGTGCCGCTGGCCGGGCAGCCGCATCGGGCGGGCTGATGCCGGGCGAGCGACGGGAGACCGTGGCCGAGCAGAGTGTCCCCACCCACGCCGCGGACACCATGGCGTACCAGGTCGCGACGGACATACGGGCGCTGCGCGCGTTCGTCAGCGCCGGGGCGCTGGCCCGTGGCCTGTCGGACGAGGGGACGGAGCTGTTGACGCTGGCCGTCAGCGAGTTGGCCACCAACACGTTGCAGCACACCACCGGCGGTGGCTGGGTGCGACTCTGGGCCGAGCCGGGTCAGCTGATCTGCGACGTCGTCGACCACGGGCCGACGCGGGCGCTCGGCCGAAGCATGCCGGCCACCGACTCGGTACGAGGTCGCGGGCTGGCGATCGTGGAGCAGATCTGTGACGAGGTCGCCGTGCTCACCAGTCCCGGGGAGACCGTCGTACGGATTCGCCTGAGTCTGTGAACCTCGGCGGCGATCCCCACCCACCTGAGCCAGGTTGGCTGCCACAATGCGGACAACCCGGGCCGACAGTGGCACCGGGTCGGACCCGAACGGGAGGACGCCCCGATGCCGGACAGCGCACGCGAGGCTGAGCTGCTCGACGCCGAGCGCACCCTGCAGGCCGCCCAACGGGCCGGGGACGTCGCCGCCCTCGATCAGCTGCTGATCGACCAGCTGATCGCCGTCGGCCCGGACGGGCGTACCCACAGCAAGCAGGATGACCTGACCGCTCACCGGGACCGCCGCTCGGTCGTCGAGGAGTTGGTGGAGGAGGAGCTGGACCTGCTCGTGGTCGGATCGACGGGGGTGACGTTCTTCCTGGGCCGGGTGTCCGGCGAATTCGAGGGAGCGCCGTTCGCCGCGCGGCTGCGGTACACCCGGACGTGGGTCCACGACGACCCGCACGGCTGGCGGGTGCTGGCCGCACATATCAGCCCGGTCTGACCCGGCTGCCGTCCTCAGGTCACGACGGCCTCGATCGCGCCGACGCGCAGGGTGCCGTCGGTGAGGGGTGTGCAGCGGATGCCGCCGGTGGTGCGCAGCGCCTTCCACGCCCCCGGTCCGACCGTGACGTCCATCCAGGCACACGGTCGGGCCGCCCGGTTGACCCGCAGGCTGACCGGGCCGTCGCCGGAGTCCAGCACCAGCACCCTGCCGATCAGCTCGTCCACGGCGATCCCGGTGGTGAGGATGTTGCGCCGCACCTCGGCCAGGCCGATGCCGACCGGCAGCGACTCCTGGGCGATGACCGTGACGCTGGCGTCGCGGTGTGCCTGCTGACCGAAGTAGCGGTCGCCGACGATACCGAGACCGGCCCGGATCCGGACGGCGTCGACCAGCTCACCGGGCGGGGCCGGGGCAGGGCCGTCGGCGGGCCGGCCCAGGAAGCGGTGCACGGGCGAGGCCAGCAACTCGACGATCTCCGGCATGGCAGGAATTCTACGAACCGGACCGGGCCGCCGGGGCAGGTCGAGGGATGCGCCGTGCCGCCTCCCTTGCCAGACGACTCCCGCTGTTCTATAACTGTTGCATGAGTTCTATAACAGTACGGGCGGCAGCGGCTCCGGGGCGATACGGGAGGTACGGCGGGCGGTACGTGCCGGAGTCTCTGATCCCCGCCTGCGAGGCGGTCGCCGAGGCCTTCTCGCAGGCGTGGGCCGACCCCGGGTTCCGCGGCAGTCTCGCCGCACTGCTGTCGGCCCACGTGGGACGCCCGACACCGCTGACGCCGGCCGTGCGACTGTCGACCGAACTCGGCGTGACGGTGCTGCTCAAGCGGGAGGATCTGACGCACACCGGATCACACAAGATCAACAATGTGCTCGGGCAGGCGTTGCTGGCCCGACGCATGGGGCGTACGCGTCTGATCGCCGAGACCGGGGCGGGCATGCACGGCGTCGCGACGGCGACCGCCGGCGCTCTGCTGGGCTTACCGGTGACGGTGTTCATGGGCGAACGCGACGTGGAACGCCAGGCGCACAACGTCTTCCGCATGCGGCTGCTGGGCGCGGAGGTCGTTCCGGTGACCACCGGCAGTCGGACGCTGAAGGACGCCACCAGCGAGGCCATGCGCCACTGGGTGACGGACGTCGACGAGGCGTACTACTGCGTGGGCTCCGTCATCGGTCCGCACCCCTATCCGATGATGGTCCGCGAGTTCCAGCGCGTCATCGGTGACGAGGCCCGGCGGCAGTGCGCGGCCGAGCTGCCCGCCGCCACCCCCGACTACGTGGTCGCCTGCGTCGGCGGGGGCAGCAACGCGGCGGGAACGTTCGCCGGGTTCGTCGAGACCTCGGCGAAGCTCGTCGGGGTGGAAGCCGAGGGCGGCTCCGGCGCGGCGAACGGGGAGGTCGGCGTCCTGCACGGGTTCCAGTCGCTGTTCCTCCAGGACGACCACGGGCAGATCAAGGAGGCGCACTCGATCGCCGCCGGGCTGGACTACCCCGGCGTCGGCCCCGAGCACGCGTACCTGCGCGATCTGGGGCGCGCCCGGTACGTCACCGTCTCCGACGGGGAGGCGGTCGCGGCCGCGGTCCGGCTCGCGCGGTCGGAGGGCGTGCTGCCCGCCATCGAGTCGGCCCACGCGCTCGCCTGGGTCGTCCGCGCCGCCGGCACGCCGGAGCTGCCCCGAGGATCGACAGTGCTGGTCACCCTCTCGGGGCGCGGCGACAAGGACATCACCACCCTGATCGCGGAAGCGGGGCTCGCATGAAGCTACTGATGCCCTACATCACGGGCGGGATCGTGCCCGGCTGGACGGCGTACCTGAGCGCCTTCGAGGACGCCGGAGCCGACATGGTCGAGGTCGGGCTCCCGTTCTCCGACCCGACAGTCGACGGCCGCACCATTCAGGAGGCCTCGGACGCGGCGCTCGCCCGAGGCACGACGCCCGCCTCGGTCCTGGAAGACCTCGCCACAGCGCGGCCAGGCATCCCCCTCGTCGCCAGCACGTACGCCAACATCGCGCTACGGCCCGGGTTCGGCGACGCGCTGACGGCAGCCGGGGTGACCGGGCTGATCGTGCCCGACCTGCCCCTCGACGAGGTGGCCGGGCTGGACGTGCCGGGTGTCCAGGTGAGCCTGCTCGCCTCCCCCGCCACGCCGGACGACCGGCTCGCCGAGATCGGCCGACGCAGTCAGGGTTTCGTGTACGCCATCTCGATCATGGGCACGACCGGCGAACGTGACCGGCTCGCCCCGTCGGCCGTCACTCTGGCCGCCCGGCTCAAGCAGGTCACGGACCTACCCGTCCTGCTGGGCTTCGGCATCTCCACCCCGCAACAGGCGGGCGAGGCGGCGGCGGTCGCCGACGGAGTCATCGTCGGCGCGGCCGTCATGCGGCGCATCCTCGACGGGGTGGGTCCGACCGAGGTCGGCGTCTTCGTGGCGTCGCTGCGGGCCGCGGTGTCCCAGATGGCTACCGTGCGATGATCGGCGGTGGCCGTCGATGACGGGGAGCGGACAGTCGACGCATCGGGAGACAGAACAGTGGCACGCTACCGGGCCATCGCCGCCGACCTCGCCGCCAAGATCCGCGACGGTCGTTACGTGCCGGGTGAGGCGTTGCCCGCGCAGCGCGAGCTGAGCACGGCGTACGGGGTCACTCTGATGACGCTGCGGCAGGCCCTGCGCGAACTGAGCGCCGAGGGCCTGATCGTCCAGCGGCCGGGCAAGGGCACCTATGTCGCACCTGCTCATGCCGCGTACCAGCTCGGATCGTTGCGGAGCTTCGGCGACGACCTGCGCGAGCAGGGCCACGAGGTCCACACGACGGTGATCTCCCGCGCGCAGCGCCGCGTGCCCTCGCGCGTCGCGGCCCGGCTGCGGGTCCGCGAGGCCGAGACGGGCCTGCGCCTGGAGCGGGTCCGCGCGTTCGCCGGCCGCCGCGCCATTCATCAGATCTCCTGGGTACGCGAGCCGCACGCGACCCGGTTGCACGACGTGGACTTCACCGACACCTCGTTGTACGCGGCCCTGGCCGACCTGGGGGTGGTGGTGGCCCGGGCGGCCGAGACGATCCGACCGGAGGTGCTGAACGCGGACGTGGCCCGGCATCTGGACGAGGCCGAGGGAGCACCGGTGCTGATCAGTGACCGGATCACGTACGCGCCCGACGGGACGGCCCTGGTGACCGATCGGGCCACGATGCTGGGCAGCATGATGCAGATCACCGCCGACCGGGCCGCCACCGGGTTGTCCCTCCACTACGGAGCTGTCTAGCCGGCCCGGCGCGCTCCTCGCTGTTGATCTCGCACGGCGCGACGGTTGCCCGGTGGGGACGGCGACGTGAGTCGTCACCGCCCCCACCGTGACCCGGTTCAGGCCGGCGCGCCGGTGACGGTCAGGTTGCGCAGTCGGCCCACGTTGTCGAACGAGCCGAAGCCGACCCGCCCCGAGCCGAACGTGGTGTCCTTCGCGGTCAGCAGCGGGTCCCGGTGCCCGTCGACGTAGACGGCGATCTCGCCGGTCGCCGGCAGGTGCACCACCCGCACGCGGTGCCACCTGGCGTCGGTGATCGCCGGGTTGGCGCCGCGCGAGCGGCCGTTCCACTGGTGGTCGATGCGCTCCCGGTCGGCGTTGTCCACCTTGAAGATGCCGTTGTGCGGATAGATCGTGTTGTCGGTCGAGAGGTGGGCGTAGTAGAACTCGGTGTCCGAGCGCCAGCCGAAGACGATGATCACGTCCCGGTTGGTGACCTCCACCGGGGTGTCGAGTCGTACCTGGGCATCGACCCGCACCGACGACCACGCCGGTCCGTTGGTCAGCACGGCGTACTCGAAGGGCCGGCGCGGGCCCGGCCGGCTCTCCCCGGCCTCGGCCAGGATGACCTGGTCGTGGGTGAACTGCCACTTCGCCGGTGTCACCGGTGCCCAGTTCGCGGCTCCGGTGGTACGGCGGAGGGTGACCTCCCCGACGTCACCGCTGGCGAACTCCCGGGTGCCGGTCACCTTCCAGACCTTTCCGTTGGCCTTCGCGACGACGTAGAGCTCACCGGCGGCGTCGGTGCCGAAGCGCAGGTCCACCCGGTTGGGGTCACCGGGCGCGCCCGGTGCGGACAGGTCGCGCATCCGGACCGGGGTGCCCGCCTCGTCGAAGAGCGCGAGCTGGTGGATCCTGGCCAGTTCCCGGCCCCGGCGCATCTCGTTGGCCTCGGTGTAGAGCACCCGACCGTCGACCAGGTCGCCGAAGACGTACTTGCCGCGCAGCGCTGGCAGCGCCCGCCCCCGGTAGACGAAGCCGCCGGCCACCGCGACACCGACGTCGTCGGTGCAGTTCCAACCGGCGGCGGGGTCGTGGTCGTACGCGGCGACCGGGTAGGTGTAGCCGTAGCTGTCGTCGTCGGCGGGCAGCGGTAGCAGCCGGTCGCAGGGGTTCGGGGCCGCCTTGTCGAAGACGAAGGAGCCTTCGCGCTCGCTCCAACCAAAGTTGTCCCCGGCACGGACTTCGTAGATCGCCTCGACGGCGTGTTCGCCGATGTGCCCGAGGTACATCCGGCCGGTCGCCCGGTCCCAGCTGAACCGGTGCGGGTCCCGGAAACCCACCGCGTAGAGCTCGCCGAGCGCGCCGGCCCGGCCGACGAACGGGTTCCCGGCCGGGATGCCGTAGCGCCCGTTCGCGGAGTTGGTGCCCTGGGGGTCGATCCGGAGCAGCTTGCCGTGCGGCAGGGCCAGGTTCTGCGGATCGGTGTTGCGGGCACCCTGGCCACCGTCGCCGACAGCCAGGTACAGCAGCCCGTAGTCGCGGTCGTGGCGCTTGGCCGTGGGGTTGAAGTTGATCTCCTGGATGCCGTGCACCTGGCCGCCGAAGCCGATGCGCAGCACCTCCCGGTGCGTACCGGCGAAGGTGGCAGCGGCCGGATCCGTCGCCGTCCACTCGGTGATGACACCGTGGAAGAGCGTGTTGGGTTGGGCGTAGTCCGGGATGGTGGTCGTCGTCAACGCCAACTCGGTGTGGATGGTGTAGAACCGGCCGTTCACCCCGAACTCCGGGTGGAACGCGACGTACCCGAAGCCCTGGCCGAGCCCACGACCGGAGAAGAACCGCGGCGCGAACGTCGCGGCCACGTCCAGGTACACGTGCGGCACGCCGCCCTCGACCAGGTAGAGGCGCCCGTTGAGGTCGGGCACCGCCCGCCGGCCGGAACCGTCGGGCACCTCCATGATGGTGTTGATCCGCGCGGTACGCATGAGCCGCGCGTCGGTCGGCGCCGGAGTCGGGTACGACTGCGGGAAGCTGGCGTACTCGCTGAGGACCAGCCCGAGTCGGGACTGGACCGGCATGTCGGGGATCGGGTCGTCGACCGCGTCGGCGGCTCGCGCGGGGGTGGCGACCAGTGTGGACAGGATCAGCACGAGGGCGGTGAGGCCAGCCCTCAGTGTGGGCCGGCGGACGGCGCCGGCGCGGCGGTGCAGGGTGCGCACGCGTGTCTCCTTCTCGGTGGGACGGTGCCGAGGGTGGTCAGCGGGCAAGGTGGCGGTACTGCCTCCGCACGTCGTTCGCGGAGACCACACTGTCGAGGAACATCAGGCCGTCCATCCGGCAGTCGCACGGGTTGCGTTCCAGGTTGTCCTGGGGGAAGCTGCCGCCGATCTTGATGCCCCGGGGGTCGGACGCCGTGGTCACGTGCGGGCCCGGCCCGGAGACCAGCCACGGGTCGTCGGCACGGGTGTAGAAGCCGTCCACCGGTTCACCGTTGCGGTAGAGGGCGAGCGCGCCGGTCGCGAAGTCGAAGGTGGCGGCCAGGTGCACCCACTCCCCCATCGGCAGCAGCTCACGCCAGTCCCGGCTGGCGGCGAAGGTCTGTGAGTTGCCGCCGTCGAGCCGCCGGCCGAGCGCGACGAGACGCAACTCCCCGTCGACGTCGATCAGCTCCAGCAGCGCGCGGACGCCGTGGCCGTCGGAGTCTCCGGTCAGCACTCCGGCCAGCCCGATCGCGTTGTACCTGTCGTCCGGGTCGGCGGTGGTGGAGTTGGGTAGCGGGCGGTCCATGTTCAGCTTGAACCAGCCCATGACCGTGGTGCCGGCGGTGGCGCTGAAGGCACGCAGTGTCCGCACCCCGCTGGCCGACCAGGTGCCGGCCTTCCAGTCGTCGTTGCCGGCGACGGCGGGGTCGACCTGCCGGGTCTGCACCGCGTTGCGGCTGCCCCGGTAGGCGCCCTCCGGCACCCGCATGGCGGCACCGCCGTTGATCAGCTCGATCTCGGTGCCGGACCGCCCCTGGTCGCGTTCGAGTGCGGGGTCGCCGGGCACCGGGTGGTCGAAGTCGTACGCGGCGACCAGGTGCGCGCGCAGCGCCGGGTGGACGGCGGACGGGATGCCGCGATCGGCCTGCGCCGGTGGCGCGCCGGCGCCGGTCAGTGCGCCGATCGCCAGGAGGGAGACGGCCGCTCGTCGAGCCCTGGACATGGCTGTCACCTCGTTTCGCGGCATGACGGATGCCGGTCACGTAAGCGCTTACGAAAGCGCTTACGTACCCTAGGCTTCGATCGGTGTCGCTCGCAACAGATCGGGTGACATGGATGTCTCCGGAGGGTTGCCGATGCCCAGGGCCAGCCAACGGCCGCGCCTCGTGGACGTCGCCGAACACGCCGCCGTCTCGCTGGCGACGGCCTCCCGAGCGCTCGCCGGCCGCGACGGGGTCAGCGCCGAGGTCGCCGACCGGATCCGGCAGATCGCCGGTGAGCTCGGCTATGTCGCCAACCCGTACGCCCGTACCCTGGCCAGCGGGGCCACCTCCACGGTCGGGTTGATCGTCCACCAGATCGACGACCCGTACTTCTCCGAGATCGCCGCCGGGGTCATCCAACTCGCCGCCGAGCAGGGGTTGCTGGTGCAGATCTGCCAGTCCGGCCGCGACCCCGGCTACGAGCTGCAACAGCTGCGCCACCTGATCGCCCAGCGGGTCGGCATCGTCCTGATCAGTGGTTCCGGCTACGACGACCCCCGGATGGAGAGCGCGGCACGGGCCGAGTTGGCCGCGTTCCAGGACCACGGCGGACGGGCCGCTGCCATCGGACGCCACGCGCTCGGCGTCGACGCCGTCCTACCGGACAACGAGGCCGGCGGTCACGCCCTCGCCCAGCACCTGATGGATCTCGGTCACCGGCGGATCGCCGTCGCCGCGGGCAGCGCCGGCCTCACCACGGTCGCCGACCGGCTGGCCGGTGTGTCGTCGGCCCTGCGGCAGCGCGGGCGCTCCCCCGCCGACCTCGCCGTCGTGCACAGCGACTTCACCCGCGGCGGGGGGCGCGCCGCCGCCGAGCAGATCCTCAACGAGCATCCCGAGACGACGGCGATCATCGCGCTCAACGACGCGATGGCCATGGGTGTGCTGTCGACGCTGCGGTCCCGCCGCGTGCCGGTGCCCGCGCGGATGTCCGTGGTCGGCTTCGACGACGTCTCCGTGGCGGCCGACCTGGCGCCCAGCCTGACCACCATCCGCCTGCCGCTGACCGAGATGGGTCGCACGGCACTCACCCTCGCGCTCAAGCCGCGCACCACGCGCCCGCGCCGCCGCCCCACCGGGCACCTGCTGGTCGTCCGCGACTCGACCGGGCCCGCGCCGGAAAGCTGACCGACGACACCCCGATCAGACGGCCAATGCCGCCCGGACGTCCCGCTCCGCCGCGACACCCCCGTCGCCGGACGAGGTGACCCGACCGGACTCCAGCACGTGGTAGCGGTCCGCCACCCGCAGGGCGAAACCCAGATGCTGCTCGACGAGGAGCACACTGAACCCGGACTGCCGGGTCAACTCGACGATCCGCTCCTGGATCTCCGCGACCACCGACGGCTGGATGCCCTCGGTCGGCTCGTCGAGCATCAGCAGCCGCGGCCGGGTGATCAGGGCGCGGGCGATGGCCAACTGCTGACGCTGACCGCCGGAGAGCAGCCCGGCCCGCCGCCGCAGCAGCGGGCGCAACGCCGGGAACAGATCCAGCACCTCCGCCGTGGCCACCGCCCCGTCGCGCCGGCCGTCGGCGACCAGCCGCAGGTTCTCCGCAGCGGTCAGGTGCGGAAAGCACTGCTGACCCTGCGGCACGTACGCCATCCCCCGCGCCACCCGCTCGTGCGGCCCGGCGCGGGTGACGTCCTCGCCGTCCAACTCCACGGTGCCGGCACTCGGGCGTAGCAGCCCCGCCGCGACCCGCAGCAGGGTGCTCTTGCCGGCACCGTTGTGCCCGAGCACGGAGGCCACCCCGTCGGGCGGGACGGCCAGGTCGACCCCGTGCAGCACCCGGGACCGCCCGTACCCGGCGTGCACCCCACGCAGCGTCAGCATCATGCCTCCCGGCCGGTGCGGGCCGACCCGGCGTCGACCGGGTGGCCAAGGTAGACCTCCTGCACGCGCGGGTCCGCCTGGACCTGCGCGACCGTGCCCTCGCTGAGCACCCGTCCGGCGTGCAGCACTGTGACGCTGCGCGCGAACCGACGCAGGAAGTCCATGTCGTGCTCGATCACGACGACAGTGCGATCCCGGCTCACCGTCTCCAACAGGGCCCCGGTGGCGTCGCGTTCCTCATGGCTCATCCCGGCGACCGGCTCGTCGAGCAGCAACAGCCGCGCGTCCTGCACCAGCAGCATGCCGATCTCCAGCCACTGCTTCTGGCCGTGCGCGAGCGTCCCGGCGAGGTCCGCGGCCCGCTCGGCCAGACCGATCGTCTCCAGCGCGGCGGCGATCTCGTCCGGCACGCCTCGTCGGCGGCGGGCCAGGGTCGCCCAGCTGCGCCGCGCGCCCGCCGCGATGTCGAGGTTCTGCAACACCGACAGCTCCTCGAACACCGTCGAGGTCTGGAAGGTCCGCCCGATGCCGAGCCGGCTGATCCGGTGCACCGGCCGGCCGAGCAGTTCCTGCTCACCGAAGCGGACCGAGCCGCTGGCCCTGACCAGACCGGTGATCGCGTCGACCAGGGTGGTCTTGCCGGCGCCGTTCGGCCCGATCAGGAACCGGATGTCGCCGGCGGGCACCTCCAACGAGACGCCGTCCACGGCGGTGAAACCGTCGAAGCTGACCCGTACGTCACGGACGGACAACCCGTCCAAGCGCTCGCCGCTCATGCCGTGCTGGCTGGGCATGCGCTCACGGCCCTCGCTTCGCTCGGTGCGTTCGCTCATGCCGCCGGCACCTCCGTCCGTTCGGCGCGTCGTCGACCCAGTGACAGCCAGCCGCGCCGCTGCGGCCGCGCGGCGACGTCGCGGCGGCGGGCCAACGCCCACAGCGACGCCAGTCCGCCGGGAAGGAACGCCACCACGACCACGAAGAGCAACCCCTGAAGGTACGTCCAGGTGCCCGGGAAACGCTCGGAGAGGGCGGTACGCGCCCAGGCCACCGCCACCGCGCCGAGCACCGGCCCGAGCAGTGTCGCCCGGCCGCCCACCGCGACGCCGATGACGAATTCGATCGACGGGACGATGCCGATCAGCGCGGGCGAGATGATGCCCACCGCCGGCACGAACAGCGCGCCGGCCAGCCCGGCCATGCCCGCCGCCACCACGTACGCCACGAGCTTGACCGACGCCGGGTCGTAGCCCAGGAAGCGGACCCGTTCCTCGCCGTCGCGCACCGCCACCAACAGTTCGCCGTAACGGCTGTGGATGAGCTGACGGGTCAGCGCGAGCAGCGCCAGCAGCGTGCCGGCGATGATGAAGTACACCATCCGCTGGTTGACCGGGTCGTCCAGGTCGTACCCGAAGAAGCCCTTGATGTCGGTGAGCCCGTTGGTGCCACCCGTGGTGCCCTGCTGGCCGATCAGCAGGATCACCATGGCGGCGGCGAGCGCCTGGCTGAGGATGGCGAAGTACGCGCCGCGGACCCGGCGGCGAAAGACCAGCGAGCCGAGCCCGAAGGCGACAGCCATCGGCAGCAGCACCGTGGCGGGCAACGCGAACCACGGGCTGGCGAACGGCCGCCACCACAGCGGCAGCTCGTCGAGTTGCCCGTACAGCTGCATGAAGTCGGGCATCCCACCCGGGCCCGCGTCGGCGAGCTTGAGGTGCATGGCCATCGCGTAGCCGCCGAGACCGAAGAAGACGCCCTGGCCCAGGGTGAGCATCCCGCCCCGGCCCCAGGCGATCCCGATGCCGACCGCGACCATGGCGACGCAGAGGTATTTGGACAGCAGGGCCAGCCGGAAGTCCGACAACACCAGCGGGGCGACGGCGAACAGCAGCGCCGCGCCGAAGGCGAAGCCGGCCAGGGTCCGTAGCCGGGAGCGCCCGGGACGGTTCGGCGGTACGGCCCCGGCGGGCGCCGGGCGGACGGCGGTGCTGGGCGGCGCGGGGGTGACGGCGGTCATGCGAGGCTCCTGGTCCGCAGGGTGAACAGGCCCTGTGGCCGCCACTGGAGGAACGCGACGATCGCCACGAACACGATCACCTTGGCGACGCTGAGGGTGGTCAGGTATTCCCCGGTGGCCTGGAGCACGCCGAGGGCGAAGGCGACGATCACACTGCCCTTGAGCTGGCCGATCCCACCCACCACGACGACCAGGAAGGCGTCGATGATCAGATTGGTGCCCATGGTGGGGCCGATCGGGCCGAGCAGGGTGAGGGCCACCCCGGCGAGCCCGGCCAGGCCGGAGCCGAGGAAGAAGGTCGTCCGGTCGACCCGGGAGGTGGCGACGCCGGAGACGGCGGCAAGGTCGCGGTTCTGCACCACCGCGCGAATACGACGTCCGAGCGGGGTGAGTCGCAGCGCCAGGGTGAGCGCCGCGACGGCCGCCAGAGCCAGGGCCAGGATGAACAGCCGGTTGTTGGCGATGGTCAGCCCGCCGGGCAGCGCCACGTTGCCGGTGAGCAGCTCCGGCGCGCGGGTCTGCACGTTCGGGCTGCCGAAGATGTCCCGGGCCAGTTGTTGCAGGATCAGTGACACACCCCAGGTGACCAGCAGGGTGTCCAGTGGGCGGGCGTAGAGCCGGCGGATGAGCAGCACCTCCAGCAGGACACCCATGCTGCCGGCGACCACGAACGCCACCGGCAGCGCGACCGCCAGTGACAGGCCGGCGCCGGTGATGCTCTGTTGCAGAACATAGGTGGTGTACGCGCCGGCCATGATGAACTCACCGTGCGCCATGTTGATCACGTTCATCTGGCCGAAGGTCAGCGCGAGGCCGAGCGCGATGAGCAGCAGCACCGCGCCGATGCTGATGCCGGTGAAGAGTTGACCGAAGAGGACTGTCACGGTGGGTACTCCGAACTGCTGGTCGGGTGGCCCGGGCGGAGCGCGCGGCAACGCGTTCCGCCCGGGCCGGCGTCGTCAGCTCAGGCCGCTCGCCCACGGGTAGGTCTTGAGGTACGGGTCCGGCGCGACCGGCTTGCCGGAGTTCCACACCTCGGTGATCAGGCCGTCCGCGCCGATCTTGCCGATCCGGGCGGTCTTCGCGATGTGCTGGGTCTTGCCGTCGACGGTGACCAGACCCTCCGGCGCGTCGAAGGTGATCCCGTCCGAGGCGGAGCGGACCTTCTCCACGTCGAAGGCGCCGGCCTTCTCGACCATCGCCTTCCACAGGTGCACGCCGACGTACGCGGCTTCCATCGGGTCGCTGGTCGGCTTGTCCGCGCCGAACTTCGCCTTGTACGCGGCCACGAACTTCGAGTTCGCCGCGCCCGGGGTGGTCTGGTAGTAGTTCCAGGCCGTCAGCTGGCCCTCCAGGTACTGGGTGCCGATGCCCTTGACCTCTTCCTCGGCGATCGACACCGACACCACGGGCATCGCGGCGGCGGTCAGACCCGCCGACTTGTACTCCTTGAAGAAGGCCACGTTGCTGTCACCGTTGAGCGTGTTGAACACCGCGTCCGCGCCGGACGATTTGACCTTGTTCACGATGGTGCCGAACTCGGTGGAGCCCAGTGGCGCGTAATCCTCACCCAGCACGGTCATCCCGTTCGCGGCCGCGTACGCCTTGATGATTTTGTTGGCGGTCCGAGGAAACACGTAGTCGCTACCGACCAGATAGACCGACTTCGCCCCCTGCGACTTGAGATAGTCCAGCCCGGGAACGATCTGCTGGTTGGTCGTCGCTCCGGTGTAGAAGATGTAGGGCGACTGCTCGAGTCCCTCGTACTGCACCGGGTAGAACAGCAACGCCTTGTTCTTCTCGAACACCGGCTTGACCGCCTTGCGGCTGGCCGACGTCCAACAGCCGAAGACAGCCGCAACCCGGTCCTCGGAGATGAGCTTCTCGGCCTTCTCCGCGAAGGTGGGCCAGTCCGAGGCGCCATCCTCACCGACCGGCTGGATCTTCTTGCCGAGGACACCGCCGGCCGCGTTGATCTCGTCGATGGCGAGCATGATGGAGTCGCGGACGGTCACCTCGCTGATCGCCATGGTCCCGGAGAGCGAGTTGAGCAGGCCCACCTTGACGGTGTCGCCGGAGACGTCGGCGGTGACGCCGGTCGCGCCACCGGAGTCGGTGGTCTTGCTGCCGCACGCGGTCATCGCGGCCGCGGCGACCAGGGTCATGGCACCCGCCAGGATGCGGCGGCCCCGGAATAATGACATCTACTCTCCCTGCGGTGCACTCAAGTGGCGAAAGGACGGTCGGTGCGGTCCGATGGAGCTGACGTGGGCGGTGCCGAGGTCGACGGGTGGACGCCGCGCAGGGAACCGGCTCGAATATGGGCAGGGAAAGCGTTGACCGGCATGATTGCGCGCGTGTTTCCCAGTCCTTAATTGACTGTTTCCGAGAGATCGACGAGCCGCACACGAAAAGCGGCCGACACCGTTGGGGAGGAAACGGTGTCGGCCGTTCGGAAAGACGCAGGATAAATGCCACCACATTGGTCGACGGACCAATCCGCCGACGGTGGGCACGCAATGTGAGATCTGGCCCCGTGGCCAGATACTTCACGCAGGAAGCATCTTAGGACGGCAGCGGGTGGCCGTGTCAAGGGTCGGATGGGCCGACCGTCACACCCGGTCAGAGCTGAGCAAGCACAGTGAAGTCGAGCCCGTCGGCCTCGGCCAGATAGATGCGCTGCCGGACGTGCCGCTGACGCAGCCGCAACCGCCCACGAGGCCCGTGGTAGGCGACCGTGTCGGCGGCCGTCTCGATGGCCCGTACGTCGAGGGTGCGGGCCTGGCCGATCAGCGCGGCGAGCAGCATGACGCCCTCGTAGCAGGACTCCCCCAGGCTGCCCAACGGCGGCGCCTCCACCCCGAAGCGCCGTGCGAACTCACCGTGGAAGTCGAGATTTTCCTGGGTGACCAGACCGGCGAAGAAACCCGCGGTGCTGTAGAGCCTTCGAGTCGCGCCAGCGCCACTGGCCAACAGCATGTTCTCGTCCATCAGGGTGCTCAGCCGCAGACAACGCTGATCCAGGCCGGATCGGGCGAACGCCCGGTTGAACCGCACCGCGTCCGCACCGACCAGCAGCATCAACACCGCGTCCGCGTCACTGTGCTCGATGCGGCGTAACACCTCGGTGAAGTCGTGCGCGTCCAACGGCAGGAAGTGCCGGCCCACCACCTGCCCACCGCCGCGCAATGCGTACCGCTGGGCCGCCCGCGACGTGCGGCGCGGCCACACGTAGTCGTTGCCCACCACGAACCAGCGGCGCACCCCCTGCTCCGCGGCGAGCATCCGCATCGCGGGCCACAACTGGGCGTCGGGCGTCTCGCTGGTCAGGAAGACCCCCTCGGTGCGCTCGCCGCCCTCGTAGAGTGCGGTGTAGACGTAGGGCACCCGGTGTGCGACTCGGGGTGCCAAGGCCTGGCGCACCGAGGAGATGTGCCACCCCGTCACCCCCTGCACGGCACCCACCGACACCAACGCCTCGACCTCGGCGGCCACCTCGGCCGGCGGTGCGCCACCGTCGACAGGCACCAGGCGGACCTCCCGGCCCAGCACGCCACCGCACCTATTGATCTCCTCGACCGCGAGCTGCGCGCAGAGCTCACAGGTGGGGCCGAACATGCCGGCCGGCCCGCGCATCGGATAGACCAGCGCGATGCTGACCACGGCGCGGTCGACGGTCAGCCACGGCGGTGCCGGCGCGGACATGAGCACATGATTGCCCGGCCCACGACGGAAGACCAGTGCTCACCACTGACCGGGACGACTCGCTACCATGACAGGGCCACCGGACCAGGGAGTTTCATGTCAGACGTGCCCGGGGCGCCAGCCGACCTGCTGCGCTCGCTCACCCGCGCCGAACGGCTGCTCTCCCGCCGGCTGGGCGCCGTCCTGGCCGACGACGCGATCAGCATCGAGGCGTGGAGGGTGCTCTGCCTGCTCGCCGACGGCCAGGGTCACCCGATGAGCGAGGTGTCCGTCGAGGCGTCGCTGCCGCCGGGCACCCTCACCAAGCTGGTCGACCAACTCGTCGACCGCAACCTCGTCTTCCGCCGGATCGACCCGATCGACCGCCGGCGGATTCGGGCGTACCTGACCGCCCGGGGCCGCCGCGAGCACGCCCGCCTGGACGAGCGGGTCCGAGCCAGCGTCGCCGAACTGGGCGTCGTCGAGCTGGCCCGCGGGGGGCTGGGCGACGCGGGGCTGGGCGGCGCGGAGACCGGCCAGCCGGGTCTGCCACCGGCCGCCGACCTGGTGGGTCAGCTCGACCACCTCATCGGCCGCCTCGACCCCAACCAGCGCGTCGATGCCGCCCGCCGCGATGACCGCGTCGACGCCGGTGCCGCCGGTGGCCCGCACCGCTGGTCAGCGACCAGGAAAGCCTGAATACCGGAGCCTCGTGGCCAGCCCAGCGTCGGCGCGGCATGACCTGCGACGCCGTCGCGGCAGGGCACCGTGGTCCGCCACGCTTCCCGCCGGCGGGTCCAATCGAGCGGCACAATGGACACATGCTGGCTTTCGGCGCGGTCCACACCGGTCTTGTGCAGCACTCCGGGGCGCTGTCGGTCGACCGCGCGGCCGAACTCCTCGACATTGTCGAGGGCGCAGCGGTGGTGTCGGTTCGCCGACCGGTGGCCTGCACGACCTCGTCCGAGATTCTCACCGGCGTCGACTGTGACGCGCCCAGCGGCACCGGACGTCGCGCACGGGTCGTCGGCACCATCATCGGCCGGGCGATCCTCACCGGTGGCCGCATCGTGCAGTCCTCCGTGGATGCCCGACTGCAACGGGCCGCAACCAGCACTCGCCTGCCGTGGCACAGCTACCTCGGCCGGCCCGGGCAGCTGGACGCGATCGGCAAGGTGAGTGCGCCGGCCGTGGTCGACGGGCACCTGCGCGGCGGCGCTGGCCGCTCTGAAATTCCGCCAACGAGCCTTGACCTGGATGCCGTGGCGATGCAGCTGCTCGGCCGGGTGCAGCGTGGCGACCTGCTCGACCGGCGGCCACCGCTACGGGCCCCGCGCACGACCCTGCGCTGGTCGGTCACGACGGACGACCGGTCATCGGTGGACGACCGGGCGAGCTTCACGGTCGGGGTCGGGCAGGCACGCACCCTTGAGGTGACGCTGGGCCGCCACGACCCGGTCGCGGCCCGGCTCCTCTGCGAGGATCTGGCCCTGCACGACTGGCTGGTGACCACGGTGTCCTCGGTGGTGGACGACCTCGCCGCCGCCTCGTGGCCGCCGCCGGTCCGGGTCCAGCGGCTCAGCCTGCTCGTCGAACACCTCACGCGCCTGTGGATGCCCGGTGCCCGGGTACCCGCCTCGATGAGTGCCCTGGCGCAAGAGCTGGATCGGCAGGCGGGCCTCACCCGCCAGTGGACGGCCTGCGTGCAGTGGATCCGCGACCAGCTCGCCGCCGCGGCCGCCGTTCAGTCGTTGACGAAGATGTAGGCGATCCGATCCACGATCCGCTCCGGCAGCTCGATGTGCTCCGCCGCACTCCGGTGTCGTAATTCGTCCAAGAGGTCAGCGTCCACGGCGATCTGGCTCAGAATCGTCCGCACCGCGTGCTCCACCGGCAGCAACTGCGACCGGAGCACCGAGCACGTCTGATAGGCGGCGAACGGTTCGGCGTCGGGGTTGAGCTGCAGAACCGATGGCATCGTGGTCCAGTCGGGCGGCAGCGTCGCGGCCGGATCGAACCGCTGCGGACGGGCCACCACGGCGCCGTGGCGGCGCAGCAGCCCGAGCCGCACCAACTGCCAGACCGAGGCCAACAGGGCGCACGACCACGTCGGCACCCCGGCGTCCTGCGACCACAGCTCGACGTCGACGAAGATGCTGTGCCGTGGGGCGCCGCTCTCCACGGGCGGCGCCCAGGCCACGGGCGGGCGCATGGCCGACCGGATCTCGTCCGGAGAGCGCCGTCCGTTGCAGAGCCAGCCTGTCTCGGCGGTCACCGAGCCGGCGCCGGTGACCCGTGGAGCCGGGTCGGGCACCAGGCGGTCGGCGACGAGCCGGGCGAGCCTGACCCCGTCCGCCTCGGCGCACGCTGATTCGCGAGCGAGGTAGTCGATGACGACTCCCGTCTGCTCGCAGGCGAAGTTCAGCTGCTTGATCACCTCGTCCGGCGGCGGGATCTCGTCCCCGTAGTCGTCGACGAGGATGCAGGTGCTGACACGGGGTCGGACACGGGGCGGTAAACGGCGGCGGCAGGACTCGCCCGCCGCCCGGAGCCACGGCTCGCTCCGAGCGAGATGCCGCAGCATCTCGCCGTCGTCGGGAACGAAGCCTTCCGCGTACAGATGACCCACCTCAACGGACAGGTGCGAGAGCGGAACGGACTCCGTACGCCGCCCGGCCGTCGCCTCGGCGAACGTGACATCCACACCCATCATCCGGCCTCCTCGCCGTCGACCACGATCATCAGGAGCCGCTCGAAAGAGGCGACAGTGCCGGCTCCGGCGAGCTTCCGCTCGTGCTGGTCGTCGTCGCAGATCAACTGCTCACGCGCGTGCAGCAGTGCGTCGAACGGCACGGTCGTCCGATCGGCGCCCATGCCGCCGGCGAGCCTTGTCAGATCACGGTCACAGGCCCGCAGGAACTCGGCCTGCGCCTGGCCGAGTGGCGCCACCTCGGAGTACGGATCGACCACCGCGGTCCGTACGAAGTGCAGACCCTCCTCGAAGGCCCCGGCGTCGTGGCCGCGCTCGCGAGCCACCCTGAGCAGGCCGTGATCGCCGTGGACGAGGTCGGTGGCGGCCGCCACGTGGTCGCGGGTCCACTTGTGGAACACGAGCCACCGCGCCGGGACCTCGCGGACCACCGGCATCGCCGTGGCGGTCAGGACCATGTCGACGGCGAACGAACGGCCCGCACTCAGATCGACGATCACCACCTGGAACTCCTCGTCGAGATGCAGGAGCAGTGAGGCGCACCGATCAACGATCGTGGGCGTGGTGGCGAACTCCGAACCGCTGCGGTCACCGGGGAGCAGGACGAGCTGACCAGCGCCCGGCGGTCGACGGCGCAGGGCCCTGTGGTCAGATCCGGTCCACACGTCGACACGCTCGGGCTCACTGGTCTCGGAGAGCAGGTACGACTGTATCCCCCCACGCGACGTGCCACCCGCGACAGCGGGCACGTCGAGGACGGTGCCGGCGGTTGGCGACGCGAAGCTCAAATCGAGGTAGCACGTGTCCCGCCCGGTCAGGGCGCTGCGATAGGCCACATTGGCGCCGACCACCGAGCGGCCGGCCCCGCCCTTGCCGGAGGTTGCGAAGATGAACACAGTCACCCCTTCCCCGGCACAGGCTAACCCGGCCACACTGCCCCAACGGCAGTGGTGAATGTCCGCTCCTGCGAATTGCACGAAGTCTGTGGCGTTCGAGCTACGACTGCGCCTTGTCGTGGTTCTCTGGAACGGACCGGTGCTTTGGAGGCCGAGGTGTACGAGGTGCAGCCAATGCCGACCCGAAACAACGACGTCGACTGGAACGCGTTCCAGCCACGCGCCTATCACGCTCGCAACTACCGTTCAGTGCGTCCCGACGACCTTCAGATCGTCCGTGCCACCAGAGACTTCTTCGCCACAGCGAACCTGTCCTCGCGGCCCGCCCGCGGCCTCGACGTGGGGGCCGGCGCCAACCTCTATCCCGCCTTCGCCATGATTCCTCTCTGCGACCATGTCGACCTCGTCGAGCACTCGCCGGCCAACGTCCGGTGGCTGCGGTCCCAGCAGAGTTGGTGGCGGCGCTTCGATCACGGGTGGGACGAATTCTGGCAGCTCTACGGCGAGCGCGACCGCTACGCCACGGCGATGCGCGGCCGTCGCCCGCTCGCGGAGTTTCGGGCAAAGGCGACGGTCACGCAGGGCAGCATCTTCGACCTGCCAGAGCAGCGATGGGACATCGGCACCATGTTCTTCGTTGCGTGTTCCCTGTCGGCCGACCGTGACGAGTTCAACCGAGCCGTACGCTGCTTCAGCCGCGCCCTGCGGCCCGACGCGCCGTTCGCGGCGGCCTTCATGACCGACTCCGACGGTTACGACGTCAACGGCGTGCGCTTTCCGGCCGTTCCGGTCGACGCGGTGATCGTCGAGCAGACACTGCAGCCGCTGGCCACCGACGTCAAGGTGGTCCCGATCGACTCCGAGCACCCCTTGTGCCCGAACGTCGGCATGGTCCTCGCGCTCGGACATTCGCGGGGCGCCTCGACGAAGAGCTAGAGCTCGTCTGCGGAATCCCGGGAGAGCAGGCCGCGCCAACCCATCACCGCGCCCCCGGATGCCGCGGCCGGTCGAGAGCTGCCCAGCCGGCCGGGCCGCCTGCACCTACTGCGGCGGTCCTTCCTCGCCGATGGGGTAGGCCGCGGCCCAGAGCGCCCGGAAGACCTGCACCCGCTCCATCACCCGGGGCGTGCGCAGCACCAGGCGCGTCTCCGCGATGACCGGCATGTCGTCGTTGACCAGCGAGGAGGCCGGGGTGGTCTCGTAGGACAACACTTCGTCGAAGACGATGAAGTCGACGACCTGCGGCCGCAGCACGGGCGGGGTTCGTTCCCGGTCGAGCACCCGCACCTGAATGCCGAACTCCTCCTGCTGCCGGCAGGCGCGCTGCATGTCCGGATGTGCCAGGTCCTTGCGGTCGTCCACGATGAAGATCCGCC
Source organism: Micromonospora sp. NPDC047756 (assembly GCF_055587245.1). Taxonomy (NCBI): domain Bacteria; kingdom Bacillati; phylum Actinomycetota; class Actinomycetes; order Micromonosporales; family Micromonosporaceae; genus Micromonospora; species Micromonospora sp. NPDC047756. The sequence goes on along the minus strand of NZ_JBVJGQ010000002.1, from coordinate 937,465 downwards.
GGATGCGGGCGTTGTTCTCCTCGACCGCCTGCCGTTGCGCATCCAGATAGCGCTGGCCGAACTCACTACGCCAGAGCCCACCGTCCACCGAGGCGAGGCTGACCACGTCGATCGACTCGCACACGTGCCGGGTCAGCCCCAGCAGCCAGTCGCGGTCCTCGCCGTAGTAGGTGACGTCGCCGCCCTCCGCCATCTCCTTGATGAAGTCGGACATGTCGCGGATCTGGGTACGCACGAAGTTGTAGATCAGCGGAGGCGCATCGGGGCTGATCCCGGTCGAATTCTGCACGAACTGGGTCACCAGGTCGGTCTGCACGGCTGACGCCTCGATCGACCCGAACAACCGGGTCGCGTCATTGATCTTCGCAAAGGCGTCACCAACCAGCCTCTCCATGCGCACCTGACCGTTGCGTGAGGAGGCCTCCACAACGGCCAACCGCCGCTCGAAGTCCACGAGGAAACGCACCAGTAGTGTGATTCCACCGATGAGAATGGACAGAGTGATGCTCGTCACCATTGGCTGCTTCAACGCATTGGTGATTAAGAAGGTGGCAGCACCCGTCGCTGTGGTGACGGCCATCTTGCGCGTGACGCTGGACGGCGCGGCGACCACGGTTGCCGCCTCATCGCTCGGTGCGCCGACGCCCGTACGAGAGCCCCGTCGTTCCTGTTCGTCCGCCACCACACGTAAATTGCAGCGCATTGCTTGCGGGAGTGCAACCACTGGTTTGACTAGTAGTCACCGCCTCATCCATGTCTCAGCGCGGCCCTGGAAAATCGATCTTCACAATCTCGGACGGCTTCTTGTCGATCGGTCGATCGAGTTGCGACGAGCGGCTCCACCAGCGAAAGGCCGGCGGTCGACGGCACCATGCCGACCCAGATCGCGAGACGTGCTTGTTGACGACTTCCGACAGACGCCAGCGCGGCAGCGGTGCCCCCGAGCGGCGCCTCAGCCGCGCTCGTGCGGGCTACCACCGCGCCGCGGCAATCCGCTCAGGTAGGGCGCCGTCGACCATAGGTGCCCCTGGTCCCGCGAACGCTGCCCGGCCACCCGCGGCCACCCGCCGGAGGGCGTGATGTCGGTGAGTCATCGTGATGACTCACCGACATCACGCCCTCCGCAGAGTCCGCCTCCAGAACGGCCCCGGGGCAGGCGGACCGACTGGGCCTCTCAGGCATGCGTCAAGGCCCCTGGCCGGCCTACGGCGGGCCCAGGCGACGTCCGGGACTCCACCTCGGCTCGGCCGAGGACTCTGACACAGGCCCTTAGCTGGTGAGGTGGGCGCGCAGGGTGTGCGCGTCGGGAGCGGTGGCCGTCCACAGGGTCGCCGGGCCGCCGGCCAACGGCAGCCGGGCGACACTGCCCTCGGCCGATGGAGGTTCGGCGGGTTGCGACGGGTCGACCACCAGAAGCGATCCCGTGGCCGGGGCGCCGCCGAGCACCGCCGGGCCGGCCCAGCCCGGCGCGTGCGGTCCCACCGCGAGCGACTGCCGCAGCAGTGGTCGACCCGCGTAGTCGACCTGGGTGTGCACGACGGCGCAGCCGGGTGCCTCGCCGTACCGTCCGCAGATCAGCTCGTCGCGCCACCGCAGGCTCGCGCCGGCGGCCAACTCGATCCGGGACTCGGCGAGGTGCGCGCAACCAGCCGCCGCTACCAACTGTTCCGGAAGCCAGTGCAGCGTGGCCCCGGCGCGCACCACCGCCCGCACCGCCATCCGTGAGACGGCACCCACACGGCCCGGTAGGGCGATCGACGCGGCGACGCTGTGCACCCGTACGGCCGCGCCCGGCCCGACCTCGATCTCCAGGCGCAGATCGTCGCCGGCCAGCGGCCCGGCCGCCCCGCCGACGAGGTGAACAGTGGCGACACCACCGTCGGTCGGGGTCTGGCGCAGCAGCAACGGCGTTTCGCCGTGCAACTCGACAAGGGTCGTGCCACCCCGCCCGTCGGCCCGGGCGACCAGCCGGGCGAGCGCTCGCATCAGGCCGTTTCCGCCGGTACGGCGAGCGGGTGCAGGGCGGCGTGGTGGGCCAACTCGTGCCGGATCCAGTCCGCGACCGACGTCGCGGTGGGGTTCCCCACGATGGACAGGAAGAGGGTCGGGAGGTCCCCGCGCCGGGCCCGCGCGTCACGATCCATGACGGCGAGATCGGCGCCCACCATCGGGGCCAGGTCGGTCTTGTTGATGACGAGGAGGTCGGCGGCGGTGACCCCCGGGCCGCCCTTGCGGGGGACCTTGTCCCCGCCCGCCACGTCGACCACGAAGATCTGTCGGTCGACCAATCCCCGACTGAAGGTCGCCGTCAGATTGTCCCCACCGCTCTCGACGAGGACGAGGTCCAACGGGCCGACCGCCTCGGCCAGTTCGTCGACGGCGTCGAGGTTGGCGCCGATGTCGTCGCGGATCGCCGTGTGCGGGCAGCAGCCGGTCTCGACCGCGCGGATCCGCGCCGGGTCCAGCACCCCGGCCCGCCGGAGAAAGTCGGCGTCCTCGGTCGTGTAGATGTCGTTGGTCACCACGCCGAGCCGCAACTCGTCGGCGAAGGCACGGCAGAGCGCGGCCACCAGGGCCGTCTTTCCGGAACCTACCGGGCCGCCGATGCCGACCCGCAGGGCACGGCCGGCACGGGCCAACGGCGGATGGGGGTCCACCCCCGGCTCCGGATGGGTGTGCGGAATGGTCTCGTCGTGGGGTGGGCTGGCCGCCGTCGGCGTGCCCGGCGGCGGCGTGATCGGTTCGATGGCGGGCACAGCGCTCGGCACAACGGTGTCAGGACGCAAAGAGACGCACCTCCCAGGTGGCATGGATCTCGGCATGGATGTCGGCGAGTGGGGCGGCGGCGGCGGGCAGCCGCTCCGGTGGATCATCGGCGGCACGCGCCGCGTCGGCGGCCGTTCCGTCGCAGGCGTCGGCCAGGCCGACCAGCAGCGCTTGGACCCGGTACGGGTCGAGTCCGAGCAGACGTACGCCGGCGCTGGCCGCCCCGGTCAGCGTTCCGTACGCGGCGATCGTGGCGGTCTCGACGCGGGACATCCCGGCTGCGGCGCAGAGCAGCCCGAGTACCAGCGGCTGGTGTGCGCCGCCGGGCGTCGCGGGCAGGTCGGCGAACGGGGCGTCGGACCAGATGGCCCGACCGGCCCGCAGCAGCGCCCGGCCCTGTCGACGCGAGACCGCCCGCAACGCCGGTGCGGCGGTACGCGCGTCCAACTCCGCGTCGAGCCGAGCCAGCGCGTCCGACCGGGCGGCGGTCTCGGCCACCGCCGCCCGGTGTGCGGCTGCGGCGAACGCCGCGCCGACCAGACCGGCGGTGGCCAATCGTCCGGTCAGGAACGCCTCCAACGAGGCCAGGTCGGTGACCCGGCCGGCGGCGACGGCCGCCTCCAGACCACCGGAGTGCGCGTGCGCCCCGGCCGGGAAGCGTCCGTCGGCCAACAGCAACAGCAGGCTCGGCGTCGCCATCAGAACAGGAAGTACCGCTGGGCCATCGGCAGCCGGGTCACCGGGTCCGGCTCCACCACCTGCCCGTCGATGCGCACCGTGAAGGTGTCCGGGTCCACCTCGATGCGCGGCATCGCGTTGTTCTCCGGCAGGTCGGCCTTGCCCCGCGACCGTACGTCGTTGACCGGCACCACCCGGCGACGCACGTTCAGGCGGAGCCCGGCGTCCAGGGCCGCCGGGGCCACGAAGGCCAGGCTGGTGGCGGCCGCCGCCGCGCCGTACGCCCCGAACATCGGCCTCGGCAGCATCGGCTGCGGTGTCGGGATCGAGGCGTTGGCGTCGCCCATCTGGGCGTACGCGATCATGCCGCCCTTGAGCACCAGGTGTGGCCGGACCCCGAAGAACGCCGGGTCCCAGAGCACCAGGTCGGCGAGCTTGCCCGGTTCGACCGAGCCGATCTCCTGTTCCAGGCCGTTGGCCATCGCCGCGCAGATGGTGTATTTCGCGACGTACCGTCGGGCCCGGTGATTGTCGGCGGGCCCGTCACCCGGTAGGGCGCCGACCCGGTCCTTCATCACGTGGGCGCTCTGCCAGGTCCGCATGATCACCTCACCGACCCGACCCATGGCCTGCGCGTCGGAGCCGATGATCGAGATGGCGCCGAGGTCGTGCAGCAGGTCCTCGGCGGCCATCGTGGACGGTCGGATCCGGCTCTCGGCGAAGGCGAGGTCCTCCGGCACGGACGGGTTCAGATGGTGGCAGACCATCAGCATGTCCAGGTGCTCGGCCAGGGTGTTCGCGGTGTACGGCCGGGTCGGGTTGGTCGACGACGGCAGCACGTTCGGTTCGCTGGCCACGGTGATGATGTCCGGTGCGTGCCCGCCACCGGCTCCCTCGGTGTGGTACGAGTGGATCGCCCGTCCACCGATCGCCCGCAGGGTGTCGGCGACGAATCCGGCCTCGTTGAGCGTGTCGGTGTGAATCGACACCTGGACCCCGGACGCGTCCGCCACCCGCAGGCAGGCGTCGATCGCCGCTGGTGTGGTGCCCCAGTCCTCGTGCAGCTTGAAACCGCCCGCACCGGCCCGCAACTGCTCCCACAGCGCCTCGCTGGAGACGGTGTTGCCCTTGCCGAGCAGCAGCACGTTGACCGGCATGGTGTCCAGCGCCTCGTGCATCCGGGCCAGGTGCCAGGCGTTCGGGGTGACAGTTGTCGCGCGGGTCCCCTCGGCCGGCCCGGTGCCGCCGCCGACCATCGTGGTGATGCCACTGGCCAGCGCCTCGGTGACGATCTGCGGGCAGATGAAGTGCACGTGGGTGTCGACCGCGCCGGCGGTGAGGATCCGCCCGTTGCCCGCGATCACCTCGGTCGACGGGCCGATCACCAGGTCGGGGTGCACACCGGGCATGGTGTCCGGGTTGCCGGCCCGGCCGAGCGCCACGATGCGCCCGTCGCGCAGCCCCACGTCGGCCTTGACCACGCCCCAGTGGTCGAGCACCACCGCGCCGGTGATGACGGTGTCCAGTGCCCCCTCGGCGCGGGTCGCCCGGGACTGCCCCATCGACTCGCGGATCACCTTCCCGCCGCCGAAGACCGCCTCGTCGCCGCCCACGCAGTGGTCGGTCTCCACTTCGATCAGCAGGTTCGTGTCGGCCAGTCGGATCCGGTCACCGGTCGTCGGCCCGTACAGGTCGATGTAGCGGTCCCGCCGCACGGCGCTCACTGCGGCGACCCGTCGGTCGTGACCGAGTGCGGCGAGGGGTCCAGCGGTCCCGCGCACTCTGCGCGCAGGCCCGGCACGACGCGTGCGCCGCCGAGGGGTACGAGTTCGACGCTGCGGTTGACGCCCGGCTCGAACCGGACGGAGGTGCCGGCCGGAACGGCGAGCCGCTGCCCCCAGGCCGCGCCACGGTCGAACGACAGCGCCGGGTTGGCTTCGGCGAAGTGGTAGTGCGAGCCGACCTGTACCGGACGGTCGGCGGTGTTGACCACGAGCACCGTGGTCACCGGACGACCCACGTTGATCTCGACCGGGTCGGCCGCCGGCAGGATCTCCCCGGGGATCACGGGATCGGGTGGTGCACCGTCACGAGCTTGGTGCCGTCCGGGAACGTCGCCTCCACCTGCACCTCCCTCAGCAGCTCGGGGATGCCGTCCTGGACGTCGTCGCGGCCCAGCACCGCCCGGCCGGCCGACATCAGGTCGACCACCGACCGCCCGTCGCGGGCCCCTTCGAGGAGGAACGCGGTGATCACGGCGACGGCTTCGGGGTAGTTGAGGCGCAGGCCGCGTTCGCGGCGGGCGCGGGCGACATCGGCCGCGACGTGGACGAGCAGGCGATCCTGCTCGTGCGGGCTTAGGAACACGGGGCTCTCCCGGTGGGTCGGCGTGCCCCGGCTCGCCGACGGCTCCGCAGGGAGCCGCGCCGGGCAGCAACACCCGGGGTACGAGCTGGAGTCACACGACCGCCGGGTCACCGCCGACGGGTCGACCCGGGACTCCACCATCCCGGCCCGCACGACGGGCAACCGGCGGTGTCGGGTCGGATGCGGACCGCACCGCCCACCGCTGACCAGACCGTAGAGGATCGCCACCGACCGAGGCAACAGTCCACTGGGGATCGAGCCGGGTGCCGGTCTGTGTTCCGGTGCGGCGGCGAGCGAGGGATGATCACTGGATGACGGCGACGAGGGATACCCGCGTACTGCTCGGTGTTCTGTTCCTGGCGGCGGCCACGGTCGGGACGTGGATCCTCTGGCTGGGCTGGGACACCGAGTACACGGTCGACGCGCAGACCGGCGCGAGCAGCGGCCCGTACGAGCCGTGGCAGGTGATTGGCTGCGTGTTGACGCTCGTGCTGCTGGCCGTGCTCGCCGGAGCGCGGCTCAGCCCGTGGCTGGTGGCGCCGGTGATGACCGTGGCGTTCACGGCGGCTGGTCGTGGCGGGCCGCGTCGACCGACGACAGCGGGTTGTGGGTGGTCGGCGGGGTTCTGGTGCTGCTCGGGATGGCGGCCGGCAGCACCGTGGTGAGTCTCGCCGGGCGGCGGGTCGGCCGGCGGATGGCCAGCCGACCCGCCCCGAGATAAGCGATCGCCCGATGGGCGCCGAAATGCTACGAAGGGGACGTGCCCGACCCGACAAGCTCCCTTGCTGCCACGTCCCTCAGGACTCCGCGGCTGCTGTTGCGCCGTTGGCGAAGCGATGATCTCGACGGGTTCGCCGCGGTCAACGCGCAGCCCGAGGTGATGCGCTACATCCATGACGGCCGCCCCCTGGACCGGGCCGCGTCCGCGGAGCGGTTGGCTACCTATCAGCGGCACTGGGACGAGCACGGCTTCGGCCTGTACGCGGTGGAGATCAGAGAGACCGGCGAGCTGGCCGGTTTCACCGGACTGGGGACGCCGACCTTCCTGCCCGAGATCATGCCGGCCGTGGAGATCGGCTGGCGGCTCGGCCGCGCGTACTGGGGTCGGGGCCTGGCCACGGAGGCGGCCCAGGCCGTTGTCGCCCATACTCGTGCCACGCTCGACCTGCGGCGGCTGGTCAGCATCCACGTCGTCGGCAACGAGGCGTCCGCGCGGGTGATGGTCAAGCTGGGCATGTCGCTGGAGCGCGAGACGGTGCAGCCGGACACCAGCCGCCAGGTCCGGGTCTACGCGATGGACCTGTAAGCGGCCGTGGCGCCGGTTGCGGCTGACCGGCCGGTCAGCGGGCCGCGGCGGGTTGCGGCGCTGGCACGCCGGCGAAGGGGACGTCGGCGTGGTGGCCGGTCCCTGGCTGGCCGTCGGGGTGCCGCCACAGCCCACGCTCGCGCAGGATCGGCAGCACGCCCTCCCCGAACCAGTACGCCTCCTCCAGGTGCGGATAGCCGGAGAGGATGAACTCGTCGATGCCGAGCGCGTGGTATTCGGCGATCCGGTCGGCGACCTCGGCGTGGCTGCCCACCAGCGCGGTGCCCGCCCCACCGCGGACCAGCCCGACTCCCGCCCACAGGTTGGGGGCGACCTCCAGGCCGTCGCGGGAGCCACCGTTGAGGTCGAGCATGCGGCGCTGCCCCTCGGACTCGCTGCGGCGCAGTCCCTCCTGCACGGCCCGGATGTCGGCCTCGGACACCCCGTCGAGCAGCCGCTGGGCCTGCGCCCAGGCCTGCTCGGCGGTGTCCCGCACGATGACGTGCAACCGGATGCCGAAGCGCAACTCCCGCCCGGCGCGGGCGGCCAGCGCCCGGACCCGCTCCAGCTTGTCGGCGACCAGGGCCGGCGGCTCGCCCCAGGTGAGGTAGACGTCGCTGTGCCGCACCGCCACCGGAAGTGCGGCGGCCGAGGACCCACCGAAGTAGACCGGCGGCACCGGGTCGGGCGGTCGGTGCAGCCGCGCCTGTTCCACGCGGACGTGGGTGCCGTCGTAATCGACGGTCTCGCCGCGCCACAGCGCGCGCACCACGTGCAGGAACTCGTCGGCCCGCGCGTACCGGGCGTCCTTGTCCAGGAAGTCGCCGTAGGCCCGCTGCTCCGGTGACTCGCCGCCGGTGACCACGTTGAGCAGCAGCCGGCCCCGGGACAGCCGTTGAAAGGTCGAGGCCATCTGGGCGGCCAGCGTGGGGGCCAGCAGGCCGGGCCGGAAGGCGACCAGGAACTTGAGCCGCTCGGTCACCTCGGTGAGCATCGCGGTGCTGAGCCAGGCGTCCTCGCACCAGGCGCCGGTGGGGGTGAGGGCGCCGACGAAGCCGAGTTGCTCGGCGCTGCGGGCGATCTGCCCGAGGTACGCCACGCTGGCCGGGCGAGCGCCTCCGGCGGCACCGGTCGGTACGCCGTGGCCGCCGCCGACGATGTCCCGGCTGTCGCCGTTGGTGGGCAGGAACCAGTGGAAGGTGAGGGTCATCGGGCTCTTTCCTCCAGCGGGGGCGGTCGGCGCACGCGGCGAGGCGGGCACCTCCTGAGGGGTGGGACGATCCCGCCGACAGCCTACCCATAAAACCTATCGGGTTAGTAGGCTACTGCCGACGCCGACACCTGTCGATGCGCCGACGTCCGCCTGCCCCGACCTGAGGAGCCGCCATGCCCACCCCGTCGACGAGTCGTCCCCCGCACCGCCGCCTCCTGACGGCGGCGATCACCACGGTGGCGCTGCTCGCCACCGTGGCGGTAAGCGCGTGCGGCGGGTCCGCCGACGCGGACGGCGGCAACGGGCAGAAGCTCCGGATCGGCTACCAGCGCTTCGGCGGGCTGAGCCTGGTCAAGGCGCGCGGCGCCGCGCCGGATGTGGAGTGGTCACTGTTCGAGAGCGGTCCCGCGCTCACCGAGGCGCTCAAGGCCGGTTCCATCGACATCGGACAGGTCGGCGAGGCCCCGCCGGTCTTCGCCGCCGCCGGGAAGATCCCGTTCTCCGTCATCGGCACCTCGGCACCGATTCCGCAGGGGGAGGCCGTGCTGGTCAAGGCCGACCGGGGCTACCGCAGCTTCGCCGACCTCAAGGGCCGGACGGTGGCCCTCAACAAGGGGTCCAACGTGCACTGGCTGCTGGTGCGGCTGCTGGAGGCGAACAACATGACGTTGAAGGACATCCAGGTCAAGTACCTCAAGCCCGCCGAGGGGCGGCCCGCGTTCGACGGCGGGCAGATCGACGCCTGGGTGATCTGGGACCCGTACTTCGCGCTGGCCGAGCAACCGGGGGTCCAGGTGCTCGCCGACGCGACCGGGCTGGCCAGCAACCGCGAGTACGTCCTGGCCTCGCCCCGGGCGGTCGACAAGCGGACGGACGAGATCCGCGCTTTCCTCCAGCGCTACCGCGAGGTGACCGACTGGGGCATCGCCCACCCCGAGGAGCGCGCCAGCACCCTCGCGCCGGAGCTGAAGATCCCTCAGGACGTCACCAGCCGGGCCCTGGCCCGCAGCGCCAAGCCCCTCGCCCCGGTGACCCCGGCCATCGGCGACGAACTTCAGGCGATCACCGACAGCTTCATCGCCCTGGAACTCATCCCGGGGCCGGTCGACCTCCGATCCCGGGTCGACGGCCGGTTCAACGAGGTGTTCCAGTGAGTCGGGCGACGCTCGTCGAGACGCCCGAAGAGGTCGCCGCAGCGGCACCTGTCGTACCCCGTCGTCAGCGGTCGGCCCGGCGCTGGCGGCGGGTGGTGAGCCCGGTGGTGCTGGTCCTGGGGTGGGAGTTGGCCGCACGGACCGGGCTGCTGGCGGCCGAGAAGCTGCCCGGGCCCAGCGACGTGCTGGCCACCGGCGCGCGGCTGAGCCGGGACGGGACGCTCGGAATCCACCTGCTGGACTCCCTGACCCGGGCCGGGGCCGGCCTGCTGATCGGCGGTCTCCTGGCCCTGGCCCTGGGCACCGTGGCCGGGCTGCTGCGGCTCGGTGACGACCTGGTCGACCCGCCGGTGCAGATGGCCCGGATGCTGCCGCACCTCGGGCTGGTCCCGTTGCTGATCATCTGGGTCGGCATCGGTGAATCACTCAAGATCAGCCTGGTGGCTCTGGGCGCGTTCTTCCCCATCTACTTCAACACCTACGCCGGCATCCGGGACATCGACGAGCGGCTGGTGGAGGCGGCCCGCACCTGCGGTCTGGGACAGGCCGCCCGACTGCGACACGTGGTGCTGCCCGGCGCGTTGCCCTCGCTCTTCCTCGGTCTGCGACTGGCGATCGGGGCGGCCTGGCTCAGCCTGGTCGTCGGCGAGCAGGTCAACGCCCAGACCGGGATCGGCTTTCTGATGATGGAGGCGCGGGAGTTCAGCCAGACCGACGTGGTGGTGCTCGGCCTGCTCGTCTACGCGCTGCTCGGGCTGATATCCGACCTTGCGTTGCGCGTTTTGGAGAGGAGGATGTTGACATGGCGTCGCGGACTGCGGGCCACCTGAACGGCACCGAGCCGGTGCTCACCGCGCACGCGGTGCGCCGGGCGTTCGGGCCGACGGTCGTGCTGGCCGGTGTCGACCTGACCATCGCCCGCGGCGAGGTGGTGGCCCTGCTGGGCGGCAGCGGGTCCGGCAAGAGCACGCTGCTGAGGATTCTCGCCGGACTGGACGGCGAGGCCAGCGGCACGAGCGTCGTGCACGGGACCGCCGCGGTGGTCTTCCAGGAGCACCGGTTGCTGCCATGGAAACGCGTGGCGGAGAACGTGGGGCTCGGCCTGTCCGGCGCGGACGGCCCGGGGCGGATCCGGCGGGCGCTGGCCGAGGTCGGTCTCGCCGACCGGGACCGCGCCTGGCCGGCGGAGTTGTCCGGCGGGCAGGCGCAGCGGGTGGCGGTGGCGCGGGCCCTGGTCCGCGAGCCGGACCTGCTGCTGCTCGACGAGCCGTTCGGCGCCCTGGACGCGCTGACCCGCCTGCGGATGCAGATTCTGCTGCGCCGGCTGCGCGCCGAGCACGGCTTCGCCGCCCTGCTGGTCACCCACGACGTGGAGGAGGCGTTGCTGCTCGCCGACCGGATCCTGCTCCTCGACGAGGGCCGCATCGCCGCGGAACTGCCCGTCGATCTCGGCCCCACCCGCACGCCGGACGACCCGGCCTTCGGCGCGCTGCGCCGCCACCTGCTCGACCGACTCGGCGTTCCCATCACCTGACGAGCGGAGCTGCGATGACCCGCTGGACCCCCGACCCCACGTTCTACCCCTCGCCCCGCGAGGCGGTCACCGCACCGGCGGAGAAGCTCGCCTACGTGGCGGCCTTCGACCGGACGGCCACCCGTCCGGACGCCATCGTGGTGCTGGACACCGACCCCGACTCCCCCGACTACGGCCGGGTCGTCGGCTGGACCGACCTGCCGTACGTGGGTGACGAGCTGCACCACTTCGGCTGGAACGCGTGCAGCAGCGCGCTCTGCCCGACCGCCCCGCACCCGCACGTCGAGCGGCGCTACCTGATCGTCCCCGGCCTGCGGTCGTCGCGCATCCACGTGCTCGACACCCAGCCGGATCCGCGCCAGCCGCAGGTCGTCAAGGTGATCGGGGCCGACGAGCTGGCGAAGCGGGCCGGGTACTCACGGCCGCACACCGTGCACTGCGGCCCGGACGGCATCTACCTCTCCGCGCTCGGCGGCGCGGACGGCGAGGAGGGCCCCGGTGGCATCGCCATCCTCGACCACACCACGTTCGAGGTCCGCGGGGCGTGGGAGGCCGACCGGGGGCCGCAGTTCCTGGCGTACGACGTGTGGTGGCACCTGACCCAGGACGTGCTGGTCACCAGCGAGTGGGGCACCCCGCCGATGATCGAGGACGGCATTATCGGTGAGCTGCTGTTGGGTCGACGCTACGGGCACGCCATTCACTTCTGGGATCTGGCGAAACGCCGGCACGTGCAACGGGTCGATCTCGGCGACCAGTACCAGATGCCGCTGGAGCTGCGGCCGGCGCACGATCCGACGAAGTCGTACGGTTTCGTCGGCGTGGTGATCAGCGTCGAGGACCTGTCCGCCTCGATCTGGCTCTGGCACCGCGACGGGGACGCCTGGGCGGTCACCAGGGTCATCGACATCCCGGCCGAGCCGTCCGACCCCGCGCACCTGCCCGACCTGCTCAAGCCGTTCGGGGCGGTGCCGCCGCTGGTGACCGACATCGACCTGTCAGTCGACGACAGGTTCCTCTACGTCTCCTGCTGGGGCACCGGGGAACTGCGTCAGTACGACGTCAGCGACCCGCTGCACCCGGTCCAGACGGGCTCGGTGCACCTCGGCGGGATCGTCCGCCGCACCGCGCACCCGTCCGCACCCGACGAGGCCCTCGCGGGTGGCCCGCAGATGGTGGAGGTCAGCCGGGACGGCCGACGGGTCTACGTCAGCAACTCGCTCTACGGCGCGTGGGACGACCAGTTCTACCCCGACGGGGTGGGTGCCTGGCTGGCCAAGCTCGACGTCGACGTGGACGCCGGCGGGCTCGCCCCGGATGAGCGGTTCTTTCCGCACGGGGAGGAGTTCCGGGGCCTGCGGGTGCACCAGACGCGGTTGCAGGGCGGGGACGCCTCCTCCGACTCGTACTGCTATCCGTGACCGTCACCACCCTCGCGACGCTCGCCGCGCTCGGCGCGTTCCATGGTCTGAACCCGGCGATGGGGTGGCTGTTCGCCGTGGCTCGGGGCCTTCAGGAACGCAGCCGGCTGGCGCTGCTGCACGCCCTACCGCCGATCGCGGCGGGGCATCTCGCCTCGGTGGCCATCGTCGCCGCGCTGGTCACCGCGACCCGATCGGTGACGGCGAGCAGCACCCTCGCGGTGGTCGGCGGTGTGGTGCTGGTGGCCTTCGGGCTGTGGCGGCTGCTCTCCGAGCGGCACTTCCGGTGGGCGGGGATGCGGCTGTCGGCAGCACAGCTCGCCGCCTGGTCGTTCCTCATGTCGTCGGCGCACGGGGCGGGGCTCATGCTGGTGCCGGTGCTGGTGGCCGAGCCGGTGTCCGGGGGTCACTCCGGGCACCTGGCCACCGCGCCGGTCGGCGCGCTGTCCGGCCTCACGGCGGCCGGGGTGCACACCGTGGCCATGTTCGGCGTCGCTCTGGCCGTAGCGCTGCTGGTCTACCAGGTGCTCGGGGTCGGTGTGCTGCGTCGGGCCTGGTTCAACGTGGACCGGCTCTGGGCCGGGGTGCTGGTGGCCGCGGGGTTGGTGACGCTGATCCGGGCCTGACCGTCCATGTTGGAAACATGTGATGTGTGATCTCATGTCGTGGTGATCACTCCCACTCCCCTCATGCAGCTGGTGGCCGGTGTGTGGGGGTTCAAGACCCTCGCGGCCGGCGTCGAGCTCGGTCTGTTCACCCGGTTGGCCGGCGGGCGGACGATGACCGTCGAGCAGGCCGCCGCCGAGTTCGGGTTGCCCGACCGGCCCGCGGATCTGCTGCTGGCCGCAAGCGCGTCACTCGGCCTGCTGGAGAAGGCGGGCGACGGTTACCGCAACTCGGAGTTGGCCGAGCAGTTCCTGGTCGAGGGCCGCCCTTACTACTTCGGCGCACAGGTTCGCTACTCGGACCTGCGCACCTACCTGCCGTGGCACCGCATCGGCGAGGCCCTGCGCACGGATCGGCCATTGACCTGGGACCCGGAGGCCCAACAGTCGATGTTCGACACCGCCGATCCGGAGATGCTGGCGCAGTTCTGGGACGCGATGTTCTCCACGTCCAGCTTCACCGCCAGCGCGCTGGCCGACGCGTACGACTTCTCCGCGCACCGCCGGCTGCTCGACGTGGGCGGCGGTGCCGGCGCGTTCCCGATCGAGTTCTGCCGCCACCTGCCCGACCTGCGGGCCACCGTCCTGGATCTGCCGCACGTCTGCGTGCGGGCCCGGGAGCGGATCGCGGAGGCCGGCCTGACCGGGCGGATCGACGCGGTGGCCGGTGACTTCCTCGCCGACCCGGCGCTGCCGGGCGGGCACGACGTCATCCTGCTCAGCATGATCCTGCACGACTGGGACGAGCCGACGAACCGGGCGCTGCTGGCCCGGTGCCACGCGGCGTTGCCGCCCGGTGGCGCGATCGTGGTCTGCGAACTGCTGCTCAACGACGAGCGCACCGGGCCGCCGGAGGCGGCCCTGATGGGGATGAACATGCTGGTCGAGACCGAGGGTGGCCGGAACTACTCGGGCGCCGAGTACGCGACCTGGCTCACCGACGCCGGCTTCGTCGACGTGCGTACGGTGCCGTTCGACGCGCCGGGCGCCAACGGCGCGGTGGTGGCCCGCCGGGCCTGAACGCGGACGGACGACACCCGGCCCCGGGTGCGAAACCGCGGGCCGGGTGTCGCAGCGCCGGTTGGCGCTGGCGTCCGATCGGCTACCGGTACGGGTCAGGCGCGAGCCTTGGCCGGCTGCTTCATGAAGTCCATGATCGCCTTGTTGACCTCGTCGGCGTGGGTCCACGGGATGCCGTGCGGCGCGCCCTTGAGCGTGATGAGCTGGGCGGTCGGCATCATCGGCGCGAGCCGCTGGCCGGTCACCGGGTAGGGAAGCACCCGGTCCTGGTCACCCTGGACGATCAACACCGGAATGTTGATCTTCGGCAGATCCGGGCGGAAGTCTTCCTGCCAGGCGTCCACGCTGTCGTGGGTGGCCTTGCCGGAGGCCATCGCACCGATCTGCCAGTGCGCCCGGTACGCCTCCTCGCTGACCCGCTTACCCATGTTCTGGTCCGGGTTGAAGAACGCGTCACAGAAGGACGTCAGGTAGGCGAAGCGGTCCTTGATGATGGCGTCCTGGAAGCCCTTGAAGAGGCCCCGGTCGACACCCTCCGGGTTGTCGCTCGCCTTGGCCAGCATCGGTTGCAGCGGGCTGAGCAGCACGGCGCGGCTCACCCGTTGCGAACCGTAGTTACCCAGGTAGCGGACCACCTCGCCGGTGCCCATCGAGTGACCGATCAGGGTCACCTCGTTCAGGTTCAGCTCGGTCATCAACACGTCCAGGTCCGCCGCGAACGTGTTGTAGTCGTACCCGAACGCCGGCTGGGCGGAGTTACCGTAACCGCGCCGATCAATGGTGATCGTCCGGTATCCGGCGTTGAGCAGCGCGGTGGTCTCCTTCTCCCAGGTCGCACCGTTGAACGGGAAGCCGTGGATGAGCACCACCGGCTTACCGGAACCGTGGTCCTCGTAGTACAGGTCGATGGGCGCGGAGTTTTCCGTCCCCACGGTAATGAAAGGCATGTTTCACTCCTGCTCCGGTTTGGGCTGTCGGACGCCCCGCGCTTTCCCGCCCGGCCGGCGGATATGCGGCCCGTCAGACCGGGCCGAACAGCAGGAACAGGGGTTCCCCGACCCTCATCCACCGTCCTAATCTCGGGGGGTGAAACTTCCGCCCCGGCTGCGGGCCGTCAGTGACCTGCACGTCGGGCACCCGCAGAACCGCGCGTTCGTCCAGGAGCTGCACCCGGACAATGCCGGCGACTGGCTGCTCGTCGCCGGGGACGTCGCCGACCGGTTCGCCGACATCGAGTGGGCGCTCGGGCTGCTGAGCAGCCGGTTCGCCCGGGTCGTCTGGGCGCCGGGCAACCACGAGCTGTGGACGCCACCGCGCGACCCGGTCACGCTGCGCGGCGAGGAGCGCTACCGCGCGCTGGTGCGGATGTGCCAGCGGTTGGGGGTGGTCACCCCGGAGGATCCGTACCCGGTGTGGGACGGCGACGGCGGCCCCGCCACCATCGCCCCGCTCTTCCTGCTCTACGACTACACGTTCCGGGTGCCCCAGGCGCGCACCCAGCAGGAGTCACTGGCCCTGGCGTACCAGGCCGGGGTGGTCTGCACCGACGAGGCGCTGCTGCACCCCGACCCGTACCCGAGCCGGGAGGCGTGGTGCGCGGCCCGGGTCGCCGAGACCGAAGACCGGCTGGCCGAACGCGACCCGGCGCTGCCGACGGTGCTGGTCAACCACTACCCGCTGGTGCGCGAACCCACCGACGTCCTGCGCTACCCGGTCTTCGCCCAGTGGTGCGGCACCGTCCGCACCAGCGACTGGCACCTGCGCTTCGGCGCGGCCACCGTCGTGTACGGGCACCTGCACATCCCCCGCACCACGTTCCACGACGGGGTGCGTTTCGAGGAGGTCTCCCTTGGCTACCCCCGCGAGTGGCAGCCCCGGGGGTCGGTGCCCGCCCCGGTGCGCACCATCAACCCGGCGGACGACGTACGCCGGCGCTCGTCCGTCAACCGGTGAGCTGGAGACCGCCTGTCGACTGCCAACTCCGGCTCGCGCCGTCCGCATAACGCGAGATCTTGGACAGATTCCGTCATTTCTGAACGGAAAGTGTCCAAGATCTACGGAACTCGACCCGACCGTCGAAGGACAGGTACTAGCTCGGCCCGGCTGCGCCGTACCTCACCGCGTCGAGATCGGCGGGCAGGTTGAGCGC
Source organism: Micromonospora sp. NPDC047756 (assembly GCF_055587245.1). Lineage (NCBI taxonomy): Bacteria > Bacillati > Actinomycetota > Actinomycetes > Micromonosporales > Micromonosporaceae > Micromonospora > Micromonospora sp. NPDC047756. The sequence continues at coordinate 921,192 of NZ_JBVJGQ010000002.1, read as the reverse complement.
AGCCAATGACACGGCCTGTGCCGCTGTGGTGGTCTCGCCGAGTTCCTGTCCCGTGAAGCCCATCGTGACGATGTAGTCCCTGCCCCGCCTGGGATGCAGACACACCAGGACATCGCGGGAGAGGCTGGGCCGGGTGCTGGTGGAGAATCGCAGAGACCAGTGGCTGGTGAAGGGGTAGAGCCGCCGCAGCCTCGGCTCGGCGTACGCGGCCTCGATGAGCGCGTGGTACTCGGGCCAGTCCACCTCCGCTGCCTCCGTACGCAGGTGCCGCCACTCCGACTCGACCAGCCCCGCCGGGTCACGATCTGGGACCTCGAACCGTCCGGTCAGTTTCACGAATGACGCAGCCTGGTGGATCTCGGTCAGGGGCACTCCGTCATGCCACGCCTGCGCGACTCGCACCACCTGAGCGAGGTAAACCGTGTCCCCTTCAATCAGGGCCAGACCCTGGTCACGCTCGCAACCGCGGATGAACCACCGTCGCTCCACGTGGCTGGCAGACACCCTCAACTCTTTGCGGTGCGGGAGGATGGCCGGAACGACAGCGTCATGCCACGAACCGGACGCCGTAGCCGACGCGGGAATGGACAGCCCTTCTCGAACGGCGACGGCTCGCAACGCCGCCGCAAGGCTGCCCTCGGCGGCAACCTCCGGATACAGGGCAACCGGATCGGGGTAGGTCGGCACGGCTCACAATTCTGCCAAACGAACTGACGCACAGGACTGAGGTGTGCTGCTCCGGCTCGGGCGGCCGCCGCTCCCCCGGCGGCCGCCCGAACCCGTCAGCTGGCGTAGACCTCCACTGTCGACAACTGGCCGGCGGGCCAGCCGGTGTTGCCCGTGACGGTGATCCGCACGTAACGCGCCTGAGCAGCGCTGAAGGTGAGCGACACCTGATTGCCGCTGGCCGGGTCGAAGACCCGCCCCGCCGAACCGACGAGCGTGCCGAAGCTGCTCCCGTCAGTGCTGCCCTGCACGGACAGTGTCTGCGTCCGAGCACCCCACGCCGACGACGGCGGCAGCTTCAGCACCACCCGCCCGACCGTGCGCGTCGCGCCCAGGTCGACCTGCACCCACTGCGGGAACGCGTTGTTGTTGCTCTCCCAGTAACTGTTCGCGTCACCGTCGACCACGTTGCCCGACCCGTAGCTCTGCACGTGACTGCTCTCCGACGTGGACCGGCCCCGGGCCAGGTCCGCGTTGGCCGCCGCGTCAGTGGTCACGGTGACAGCCGAGGACGCGCTGGAGGTGTTGCCGGCGGCGTCGCGGGCGACGACAGTGAAGGTGTACGCGGTGGACGGGCTGAGCCCGCTCACCGTCGCCGTGGTGCCCGTGACGGTGGCGACGACGGTGCCGCCCTGGCGTACCTGGTAACCGGTGACCCCGGTGTCGTCGGTGGAGGCCGTCCAGGCCAGTGACACGCTCGTCGACGTCTTGCCGGTGACCGCGAGGCCGCTCGGGGCGGTCGGCGGGTTGTCCGGGGTGGTGCTGCCCGCGTACACCTCGACCTTGGCGAGCTGGCCCGCCGGCCAGCCGGTGTTGCCGGCGATGCTCAGCCGGACGTAGCGGGCCGTGGTGGTCGTGAGCGTGCGGGTGACGGTGTTGCCGGTCGCCGGGTCGAAGGTGAACGCGGAGGCCGCCGCGATGGTCGAGAAGGTGCTGCCGTTGACGCTGCCCTGCACGGTGATGGTCTGGGTGCGCGCGCCCCAGCCGGCGGGCAGCCGTACGACGAGCTTGTTGACCTGGTGGCTGGCGCCGAGGTCGACCTGCCACCAGTGTGGGAAGGCGCCGCCGCCGCTCTCCCAGTAGCTGCCGGCGTCGGAGTCCACCGCGTTCGACGCCGGGAACGGGCCGTTCTGGCTGCTGGCCGAGGTGGACCGGCCGGCCGCGAGGTCACCGCCGGTGGGGGGCGGGGTGCCGACCATCGGCGGGGTGGGGCGGACCGGGGTGAGCGCGAGTTGCCCCTTGAGCATCCGGCCGCCGTCCGCGGTGATCCGCAGGTAGTAGTCGGAGGAGCAGGCCACGCCGTCCTCGTCGAGGGCACGGATGTTCGCGCCGGCCGGGGTGGTGGCCTGGGTCTCGGACGTCTTGGCGATCTGGTTGCCCTCGTTGTACTCGTCGAACATGGACACGTAGAGGCCCTGGGAGCCGAGCCGGACCATGTTGTAGATGTGCCGCCAGTAGAAGTCGCCGTGTTTGCGGTGGCCCCCGGCGAGATCGCCGGGCATCACGCAGGGCAGGTAGTCGATGCCGCGCGCCGCGCAGTCGGCCATGTCGCCGACGTTGACGTTGTTGTAGTACGAGTCCAGCTCCTCCACGGTCCTGGCCCGGTAGACCATCCACGGTGAGATCGCGTGGAACGCGTGGTAGACGTCGAGGAAGCCGGGGCGGGAGTCCTCGATGCCCTGCCGCCACCAGGTGGGCACGCCACCGATGACGTAGCAGCCCTGGGCCTTGAACCAGTTGATGACCTCCAGGCAGGGCCCGGGGGTGAAGGGGCGGCTGGGCTCGCTGAAGCCGAAGCCCCAGATGCAGACGACCGGCTTGCCGTTCTGCCGGGCGTACGCCGACGACGCGGTGTACGCGGCCATCTTCGTCGTCCAGTCGGTCTTGATCTCCGATTGGAAGGTCAGCCAGTCGGTGACGTCGTACATGATGTAGAACTTGCGGTTGTAGCGCTCGGCGGCGGAGCGCACCTTCTGGGTCATCGCGTCGCGGGTCGGGCCCTCGTCGCCCATCGGGTTGAACCGTTGCAGGGCGGCGGTGTCGCAGCCGTTCTCCTGCATCCACCGGAAGTGGGTGTCGACCGTCTGCTGGTCGTAGGAGGAGAAGAGGGTGGCCGGCTGACCGTTGCCCAGGTTGGGGTACGCGGTGGGGTAGGTGCGGGTGTACTCGCGCATGTCCGGCCAGGAGACGATCGTGGTGTTGGCGGGTGAGGGCGGCTGGAACCGGTCACGGCTCCAGTGCCACCAGCCGCCGATCGGTGCCCCGTCGCCGGGCGCGCTGAACCAGCCCTGGTAGCCGACGGTCACCTTGCCGACCACGTCCCCGGGGGGACTGGCGGCGTGCGCGGGGCTGGACAGGCTGGTGAGCAGCTCGGTGGTGGAGGCGGTGGCGAGGGCGGACCCGGCCAGTACCGATGTGACGAACCTACGGCGGGAGACCGCCATGACGACCACTCCTTCGGGACGGAAGGCATTGACGGCCATCGTGGCAGCAGTGGATGCCGACCCGCAAGAGTTAGACTGTTCGATGAAAATATCGATCAGATGAAGGGAATTACGCGCTGAGCCCTTAGTGGCTGACGGCGCGCTCCAACGCTCGCACCGGGGACAGGATCTGGCTGCCGGCTTGGCGGCGACGGGCGTCACGCACTGTCATCCGTACGCCCTCGGTAAAGCTGATCTTCGGGTACCACCCGAGCAGCTCGCGCGCCTTCCGGGTGTCCAACGCCATGTTGCGCACCTCGCCCGGCCAGGGCAGTGGCTCGTACCGGGCCGCGCTACCGACGCCGGACGCCTCCCGGACCGTGTCGTAGACCTCGTTGACGCTCGTCTGCCGACCCGAGGCGATGTTGACCAGACCCACCCCGGGGTGGTGACAGGCGACGGCGATCGCCTCGGCGACGTCGCTGACATGGATGAAGTCCCGGGTCTGCGTACCGTCGTCGTAGATCACCACCTGCCGGCCACCGAGCAGCGCGTCGGCCATCAGGGAGACCACGCCGCAGTCGCTGCCCTCCTGCCGGGGTCCGTAGACATTGCCGAACACCATCGAGGTGTACGGCAGGCCGTGCTGACGCCCGTACCAGTCGAGGTAGTGGGTGCCGGCGGCCTTGCTGACGCCGTACGGGCTCACCGGGGCGATCGGATGATCCTCCCGGACCGGCAGATCGTGGGCGGCGACGCTGCCGAAGATGGCGCTGCTGGAGGCGTTGATCACCAGCCGTACGCCCGCACGTGCGCAGGCGTCCAGCACGTTGACGGTGCCGAAGACGTTCACGTCGGCGTCGTACAGGGGCGACCGACGGGCCGCGGGAACGCTGGGCTGCGCGGCGAGGTGCACCACCACGTCCGGCTGCCACTGGTGGATGGCCTCGACACCCTCCGGCGTACGGATGTCTCCCGAGACGACGTCGGCCTCGGTCAGTCCGCCGTACGCGGCATCGGCCAGGTTCTCGATCCGGCCGGTGGAGAAGTTGTCGAGTACCCGGACCTGACTGCCCATCAACATCAGCCGGGCGACCACGTGGCTGCCGATGAAGCCGGCCCCTCCGGTCACCAGCACGCGTCCGGGGATCAGGTCTGTCGGCGGGTCGACACCGACGGCAACAACTGGCTGGTCCATGTGGAACTCCTTGGAACGACGGGGTTGTCGGCCCTCAGTGGCAACGGACGACCGGCACGACCGTAACCCATGAATTACCCACGAAAGGGATGTTTCGACCAATGCTTTGGGGAGATATGCGACGTTCAAGGCGAGAAGTCCTGTTTTTGCCTATCCGGGACTAATGGGGCATTTGTGACTAGTAGCTTACTTCCGGGGTGCTCGCCCCCCATGCCCTCGAAGCACCTGACGGAGAAGGAGGTCGGCGCGTTGAGAAAGACCCCGGGACCCGTGACCGCGGACTCAGCTCCGTTGCCGGGCAACGACACCGCGACCTCCGACGACCTCGCCGCGGCACCCGGTGCCGAGACGCGACAACGCCCGGAGATCCCGCTGCAGCTTCAGGAGATGTTCGCCCGCTACGAGCAGGCCAACCGCTCCGACCAGCACAGACGGCGGGCCCGCGTGGTGGTGCTCGAGGCGAACGACGCGGCCACCCCGATCGACCGTCTGGACGAGGAGTTCGACGTGGCCGTCCGACTCCCGGTGCCGGTCTGCGCCGAGGAGTTCGCCCGGGTGCTGGCCGGCGTCCGCCCTCGACTCCTGTTGCTCAAGCACTCCCTGGAGAGCATCGACGACCGCATCGTCACCAGTTGCCTGAGCGCCGGCGTCGAGATCATGGTGCTGGCCCGTCCCGTCTACGGCCTGCTGCGGGCACCCGCGATGGCGCGATTCGGTGGGCTGCCTTGGATCCGGCTGGGGCCGGGTGGCGCAGGCCGACCCCGAGGCGAGCGGCTCAAGCGGTTCTTCGACCTCGGCGTGATCCTGCTCAGTGCCGTCGTGGTGATCCCACTGATCGCAATGATCGCCGCCGTGGTGTCGTTCACCGGCGGCCCACCGTTCTACCTCCAGCAACGCGTCGGCACCGGTGGCCGGCTCTTCCGGGTGGTCAAGTTCCGGACCATGCGGGTCGGCGCCGAGCAGACCACCGGCCCGGTGCTGGCCCTGCCGGACGACGTCCGGATCACCCGACTGGGTCGCTGGCTACGACGGTCCCGGCTGGACGAGTTGCCCCAGCTCTGGAACGTGCTGCGCGGCGAGATGAGCCTCGTCGGGCCTCGCCCGGAACGACCGGAGTTCATCGCCGGCTTCGCCCGGTTGCCCGACTACGACCTGCGGCACCTGATCCGGCCAGGGCTGACCGGCATCGCGCAGCTCACCGGCGGATACGCGGCCACCGTGGAGGAGAAGCTCCGGTGTGACCTGCTGTACCTCAACTGCCGCTCCATGCGGGTCGACCTCACCCTGCTCCTGCTGACGGTGGTCGAGCTGTTCCGGGGGTTCCCCCGTGGCTGACACGACCCACGCCGTCGAAACCCGGGTCACCCGCAACACGGCCAGCATGTTGGCCGCACGGGTGATCATGGCGGTGTCCGGGCTGGTCTCGGTGCCCGTCATCTACCAGCGGCTCGGGCCGCGGGAGTTCGGGATCTGGGTCGTGCTCGCCGGGCTGCTGGCGATGGCCGCCCTGATCGACCTCGGCCTCGGCTCCGCACTGGTCCGGGAGGTCGCCCGCGCCGAGAGCGCGGCCGACCGGGACCTGGTACGTCGGCTGCTCGGGCTGGGGTTGGGCTGGGCCCTGCTGCTGGGCCTGCTCACCCTGGGGGCGCTCGGTGCCGGCTGGCCGTGGCTCGCCGGGCTGCTGCGCCTCGGTGACCTGGCCGACGAGGCGTGGCAGGCCACCGTCTGGCTGGTCGTCGCCCTGGTGGCCGGCGCCGTGGAGCTGCCGTGGCGGGCCGTACTCGAAGGTGGCCAACGGTACGGCTCACTCGCCGCGATCAGCGCCGGCACCGCGATCCTCGGGGCCGCCCTCGCCATCCTGGTGGTACGCCTCGGCGGCGGCCTGGTGGCGTTGGCCGCCTCGGCCGCCGCGACCGGGGCGGTCCGTACCCTCCTGCTCGCCGCGACGACCCACCGCCAGTGCCCGGACCTGTCCCCACGGTGGGGGCGAACGGACCTGGCCGACATCCGCCGCATCGGCGGCTACGGCCTGCGGGTGCAGGTCTCCAGTGGCGCCGGCATGGTCAACGTGGAACTGGACCGCCTCGTCCTCGGTGGCGCCTTCGGCCCCGCCGTGGCCGGCGGTTTCGACCTGGGCAGTCGCCTGCTCAACCTGCTCCGCCTGCCCCCGGGTTTCGCCCTCATCGTGCTGTTCCCCGCGGCGGTCGCCCGCACGGTGTCCCGCGGCACCGGCTGGCTGGACCGGTTCTACCTGACCGCCACCCGGTACCTCGCGCTGTTCCTGGCCCCGGCCACCGCCGCGCTGATGGTCAGCGCCGATCCGCTGGTCCGGCTCTGGCTGGGCCACCAGGTCCCCTGGGCCGCCGCGAACATCATGATCCTCGCGCCCGCGTACGCCCTCAACCTGATCACCGGGGCGGCGACGATCGCGGCCCGCGCCGAGGGCCGGCCCGGGTTGGAGACGCGGTACGTGCTGCTCTCCGTCGTCCTCAACCTGGTCCTGACCGTGCCGATGCTGCTGCTGTGCGGGCCGCTCGGCGTACCGCTGTCGACAGCGCTGGCGGTGGTGCTGAGCACCGGATACTTCCTGGTCTACTTCCACAGCGCCACGGCCCGCCCGCTGGCCCCGCTGGCGCGGACGATCTGGCCGCCGCTCGCCGCGGCTGTCGCGGCCGGGTTGGTCACGGCGGGGGCCAGCCAGTTCCTGCCGGACGGTCCGGGACGCCTCGACGCCGCCCTCGCCGTGTCGTCCCGGGCGGGTCTGACAGTGCTCGTCGCCGGCGCGCTGCTGATCGCCGGCGGGCACCTGGGCGCGGGCGACCGGATGCGACTGCACCGGCTGCTGCGCGCGCCGACGGCGGTGCTGTCGCCGAGCACGGGCGGTCCGCGATGAGCGTCGGCCACCGCACCGCGCGGTGCGTGCTGTGTGGGCCACGGCAGGCCCACCTGCCCCGACTCGGCGGGCTGCTGCGCCGCTGCGAAGGCTGCGGCTTCAGCTGGACCGCGCAGGAGCAGGCCACCGAGGACGGGCGATACGACGAGGACTACTTCGCCGAGGGCGGTTACGACGACTACTTCCGGGCCGCGCCACGCCGGTTCGAGGCACGGCGGCGGCTGCGCTGGTTGCTCTCCACCGTCCGCCCCACAGTCCTTCTCGAAGCCGGTCCCGCCGGGGGTTACTTCCTCGAAGCCGCCCACCAGGCCGGAATCACCGCCAGCGGCATCGAAGTCAGCCACGCCGCCGCCAGCTTCGCCCGCGACCACCTCCACATGCCCGTACGCCAGGGCTACTTCGAAACCATCGCACCCACCCTCACCGCCGACGTCGTCTGCGCCTTCCACGTCCTCGAACACGTCGAAGACCCTCGCGCCTTCCTCCACGCCGCACACACCGCCCTCACCCCCGGCGGCTGGCTCGCCCTCGAAGTACCCAACATCGCCTCCGCCGCCGCCCACCGACTCGGCACCGACTGGCCGGGCCTGCAACCGCGCTGGCACCGCTGGCACTTCACCCCGGACACCCTGGTCCGGCTGGTGACCGACCTCGGCTTCGAGGTGGTCCGGCAGGACACCACCGTCTTCCGCTACTACATGCCACTCGCCTACCGGCTGCGGCACGCACGACACCTACTCCCGGCCGACGTGCTCGGGCTCCGCTCACCGCGGCTGACCCACCCACGCCTCGGCGACCTGCTCCGGGTGATCGCCCGGGCGCCACGAACCGGACGGAGCACCTGATGAAACTCGATGGGATCGAGCTGGTCCGCTGCCAGCTCTGCGGCCGCGCCGGCGGGCACTCGCCGGCCCTCGGCGAGCTGCTGTGGAGCTGCCCGGACTGCGGCTTCGTCTGGACCGCGGGCAGCGCCCCGGCCCCCGAGGAGCTGTACGACGAGGCCTACTACACGACGGACGGGTACCAGGACTACTTCGCCTCCGCCGGTCAGCGTCGGTTCGAGGCGAGCCGACGGTTGCGCTGGCTGCTCTCGGCCGTCCGGCCCACCGTGCTGCTCGAAGCCGGCTGCGCCGGGGGTTACTTCCTCGAAGCCGCCCACCAGGCCGGAATCACCGCCAGCGGCATCGAAGTCAGCCACGCCGCCGCCAGCTTCGCCCGCGACCACCTCCACATGCCCGTACGCCAGGGCTACTTCGAAACCATCGCACCCACCCTCACCGCCGACGTCGTCTGCGCCTTCCACGTCCTCGAACACGTCGAAGACCCCCGCGCCTTCCTCCACGCCGCACACACCGCCCTCACCCCCGGCGGCTGGCTCGCCCTCGAAGTACCCAACATCGCCTCCGCCGCCGCCCACCGACTCGGCACCGACTGGCCCGCCATCGCCCCCGCGTACCACCGCTGGCACTTCACCCCGGACACGCTGAGCCGGATGCTGGTGGAGTCCGGGTTCCGGGTGATCTCGCACGACACGGTCTTCTCCCGGTTCTACTGGCAACCGGCGGCACGGCTGCGCAACGCCCGTGATCTGCTGATCGCCGACGTCGCCGCCAGCCGGTCGCCCCGGGTGACGCACCCTCACCTCGGCGACCTGCTGCGGATCTTCGCCCGCCGCGACGACCGGGCGGTGTCCTGATGGGCGCCCCGCTGCTGTCGGTGCTCCTGATCAGCTGGAACACCCGCGAGCAGACCCGGGAGTGCCTGGAGTCGCTGGCCTCGACCGTCGACCCCGACCTGGACTACGAGGTGGTGGCCGTCGACAACGGCTCGTCCGACGGCTCGGCGGAGATGCTCGCCGACCAACCCCGGGTCCGGCTGATCCGCAACAAGCACAACACCGGGTTCGCCGCCGCCGTCAACCAGGCGTACCGCCGGGCGAACGGAGAGTTGATCCTGCTGCTCAACAGCGACATCCGGTTCCACCCGGGCGCGCTGTCGCGGATGATCGACCACCTGCGGGAGCGGCCGGACGTGGCCGGGGTCAGCCCGCTGTACCTCAACCCGGACGGCACCTTCCAGCAGCACTACGTCCAACAGCCCAGCTTCACCGCCACCATCGCGCTGGTGACCGCGCTGCGCCGGCTGCCCGGGTTCCGCCAGGCGCTGCACCGCTTCCAGATGCGCGGCGAGGACTTCAGCCGTCCCCGGCAGCTCGCCTCGGGCAGCTGCATGCTGCTGCGCCGCTCGGTGCTCGGACAACAGACCATCTTCGACGAGGCGTTCCCCGTCTACTGGAACGACGCGGTCCTCGCGCGGCAGCTCGACCAGGCCGGGCACCAGTTGTGGATGCTCCCGGACGCCGTGGTGACGCACAGCCGGGGCGCGTCCTGCCGGCTGCTCGGGCCGACCATCCGCTTCCGACACCTGCTGGGCAGTCTGGTCGGGTATCTGCGGCTGACCCAGCCCCGGTACCGGTTACCCGTGTTCCGGGCCGCGCTGCTCGCCGACCATCTGGTCAAGCGGCTCTTCGGTCGATCCGTACAGCTGGGCCTGGGCGACCTGCTCGCCGCGCTGCGCGGCGATGTCGGTCCGCTGCCCGACGGCGACACCCGCGACTGGGTGGTGCTGTTCAGCCGCACCCGATGGTCCGTCGACGGACACTCGGCGGTGCTGGGGCAGCTGGCGCCCGGGCAACGGTTGCTCTTCGTCGACCCGCCGGGACGCCGGCCGCGCTGGCGGTGCGAGGTGACACCGATCGGCGCGGCGGCCTGGCACGCCGTCGCGCCGACCGCGCTGCCGCTGGGTGACGCGGTGCCGCTTCTCAACTGGGTCAACCGGCGGGTCGCGGCCGGCGCGCTGCGCGGCTGGCTGGACCGGCACGCCGGCGCGCGACTGCTGCGACTCGACGACGAGCGCGCCCGCCCGGTGCTCGGCCGCCTCGGCGAGGACGAGTTGCTGCCCGCCGGAGCGCCACGGCCGATGGAACGGTCGGGCCGTGGCTGAGCACACCAGCACCCTGCAACCGGCGGCCGCGGCGGTCGTGCCGCCCACCGACGGCGACCGCGACTGGGTGGTCATCTTCAGCGGCACGCCGTGGGCGAACGGGGCCCACCGGCAGCACGCGCTGGCCCGCGAGCTGACCGTCGACCACCGGGTGCTCTTCGTCGACCCGGCCGGGCACCGCCCCCGCTGGCGGGTCCAGGTCCGGGAGGTGGGCGACGGTCTGTGGCAGTGCGCCGGGCCGGCGCTGCTGCCGTTCGGTAGGCACCTGCCGCCGGTCAACCGGGTCAACCGCTGGTTCGCCGCGCGGGTGTTGCGCCGGTGGTTGCGGCGGCGGGAGGCATCCGTACGGCTGCTCTGGCTGGACGAGGACCTGGCCGCGCCGGTCGCCGCCCGGATGGACGCGTCCGCCGTCGTCTACGACGCCACCGACCTGGACTGGACGTTCACCCGCCCCTGGAACCGTTGGCATCTGCGCCGCGCGCTGCGCTCCGCCGTCGGCGCCGCCGACCTCGTCCTCGCCTCGTCCACCGCGCTACCCGACCGGCTGCCCACCTCCGACCCGGCACCGGTGGTCCTGGCGAACGGATGCGACCCGGACCGCTTCTCGCCGGACGGCCCGGTCGCACCCTGGTTGCTCAGCCTGCGCCGACCACTGATCGGCTACAGCGGGGCGGTCGACACCCGGGCCTTCGACGCGGACCTGGTCGCCTCGGTGGCGCGCGCCCACCCGGAGTGGACGTTCGTCCTGGTCGGCCCGTCCACCCGGGCCGGCCGCGCCCCGCTCGCCGGACTGTCCAACGTGGTGCTCGTCGACGCCGTCCGCTTCGCTGACGTGCCGGGCATCCTGCGGGCCTGCGACGTCACCATGATCCCCTACCGGGTGGGTGGCCTGATCGACTACGTGCACCCGAAGAAGTGCTACGAATACCTGGCCCTCGGCAAACCCGTCGTCGCGACACCGCTGCCGGCGCTGCGGTCCCTGGGTGACGCCATCGCGCTCGCCGCCGATCCGGCGAGCTTCGCCGCGGCGCTGAACGAGGCGCTGGACCGCGCCGGCGCGCCCGACGACGCCGCCCGACGCCGAGAGGTCGCCACCCGCAACAGCTGGTCGGCCCGGGGCGTCCAGCTGCGCTCCCTGTTGGCGGGGTTGCCGCGATGAGAGTGCCGATCGTCGCGCCCGGTGTGGTGCTCGCCGGAGCCGCGCTGGGCGCCGTGGTGACAGTGGTCACCCTGCTGCCCGGGCCGGTCGGCCTGGCCGCCGCCATCGGAGTGCTGTGCTTCGGCGTGTTCCTGCTCTGGCCCTGGGCCGTGCTGCCGGTGGGCATCATCGGCGGGGCCGTGGTCGGTGCGGTGCTCAGCGGCGGTGACGTGCGCGGCTACATCGCGGTGAAGGTGCTGCTGCTGGCCGCCGGTGGCGCCGCGCTGGCCACCCGCCACTGGGTCCGGGCGGAGCGGGGTATCCGGCGTACCGCCGCCGACGCGGGGATGCTGGTCCTGGTCGGGTTGACAGTGGTGGCGGCCACCTACGGCCTGGCCGTCGGCAACCTCCCGGCGGAAGTGCTGGTCGCGGCGTACCAGGTGGCCACGATCCCGGTGTACTTCTTCGTCGCCACCCACACCCTCACCACGTCCCGTCGGATCCTGGCCGCCGGCATCCTGTACGTGGTGCTGGCGGGGGCCTTCACCGCCATCTCGGTGACGGCACCGGGGCGGCACGGCGGGCTCATCACCCTGATGGCCATCCCCGCGCTGATCTGGGTCGCGGGTCGGGTGCGGGGTTGGCGTCGGGCCGGCGCCCTCCTGCTCGGCGGGTTCTTCGCCGTCGACGTGCTCCTCGCGTCGTACCGGGGGATCTGGCTCGCCGCGGCGCTGACCGGACTGATCATGCTGGTCCGCGGCGGTCGCACGGTCCGCACCGGCCTGGCCGCGACCGCCGCTGCGGCGGTTGCGGTGGCCGCGATCCTCGCCCTGCAACCAGGGGTACGGGAGCGCGCCACGGAGATCACCAAGGGGTTCGAGCAGTCCGCCGGTTACCGGGGGGTGGAGTCCGAGGTGGGCCTCGGCGTCTTCGCCGACCAGCCGTTGGTCGGGGCCGGCCTCGGACAGACCACCCCGGACATCTACCTGTCCGGCTTCACCTTCACCGACGTCGGGCCGGTGTACCACGCCTTCTACGTCACGGTGCTGGCCAACCTCGGGCTGGTCGGCCTCCTGCTGGTCCTCTGGCCGATCCTGCGCAGCATCCGCGTCGGCCTGCGCAGCCGGGACGGGATCGCGCTGCCGTTCGCGGCGCTGTGTTGCGGTTTCCTGGCCGCCGCCCTCTTCGCGGCGCCGACCGACGGGCACTGGGAGCTGGGCCTGTTGCCGGCGCTGACCCTCCTCACGGCACACCACGAGGGGGCGCGGCTGCGGCGAACCGCCCGACCGCCGCTGCTGCGCGGCGTCCTGACCCGAACGGGTGTGGCGGCGTGAGCGCGGCCGACGCCACCGCGGTGGTGGTCACCCACAACTCGGCGGGACAGATCGTCGCCGCCCTGAGCGCGTTGCGGCAGGCGCAGGTGCCGGTGCGGTTGGTCGACAACGCCTCCACCGACGGCACTGTCGACCTCGTCCGACGCCACTTCCCCGAGGTGACGGTCCTCGCCAGCCCCACCAACACCGGATTCGCCACCGCCGTGAACCGGGCCGCGGCCGGGGTCGACACCGACGTCGTGCTCCTGGTCAACCCGGACTGCGTGGTCACCCCCGGCGCGGTGGCGGAACTGGTCCGGGTGCTGCGCGACCGACCGTCGGTGGGCATCGCGGGACCACGGCTCACCGACGCGCACGGCCGGGTCGCGATCAGCGCCCACCGGTTCGAATCCCTCGGCACGGTGCTGGCCAGCCGGTTCGGTGGGTCGCTGGTGCCGGTCTCGCTGCGACGGTTGCTCAGTGGTCGGCAGCGCCGGGCCGCGTACGACGCCTGTGTGCGCGGGGCGCAGCCGGTGGCCGTGGACTGGCTCTCCGGTGCCTGCCTGGCGGTGCGTCGCGACCTGTTCGTGGCGATCGGCGGCCTCGACGAGGGCTACTTCCTGTACTACGAGGACGAGGAGTTGTGCCTCCAGGCGGCCCGGCACGGTGCCCAGGTGCTCTACGTGCCCTCGGTGACCGCCGTGCACACCGGCGGGGCGAGCAGCTCCGATCCGGCCTGGATCTGGCCCCACCTGTACCGCAGCATGCTGCGGTTCTTCGCCCGCCACCGCGCCGGCACCCTGCGCGCGGTACGTGGCGTGGTGCTGCTGCGCGCGCTGATCGGCATCGGACTGGCCGGGGCGCGGATGCCAGTGCAACCCCGCGCCGGGACGGCCCGGCTGCGCGCCTGGACCCGCGTCGGCCGGATCGCTGTCACCCGACCTGAAACGAGAGGAGGAGCGTGATGCACGTCCTGACAACGGTCGTCGGCAAGCGCACCGAACACTGGACGGACCTGTTCGACGTCCTGTGCGAACAGCCGGACGTCACCCTCACGGTGCTCGCCGCGGACGTGTCCCCGGCGACCCGACGCGAACTGGCCCGGCTGGCCCGTCGACACCACCGGCTGCGGTACCACGTCGTTCCGCACCTGCTCGGCGAGTCGCTGACCGGGCACATGGCCTCGGTGCTGTTCCGGCTGCCCGGCCAGCACGACGTGACCACCGCCCGCCCGGACATCCTGCACGTCATCGGCGAGGCCGCGTACCTCACCACCTGGCAGGCGCTGCGGCTGCGTCAACGCTGCTGGGCCGGGGTGCCCACCACGTTGTACGCCGCGCAGAACGTGGTCACCCGCTTTCCGGCGCCGTTCCCCCGGATCGAGCGACAGTCCTACCTCTCCGTCGACCACGCCTTCCCGATCACACCCGCGGCGCTGAACGTGCTGCGGATCAAGGGTTACCGGGGCCCGGCCACGATCGTGCCGCTCGGCGTGGACACCCGGGTGTTCCGGCCGCTGCCCACCGATCCCGCCGCGCGCCCGTTCACCGTCGGGTTCGTCGGGCGGTTCGAGCCGCACAAGGGTGTGGTCGACCTGCTGCGAGCCGCCGAGCTGATCGACTGCGACGTGTCGCTGGTCGGGGACGGCAGTCTCGACGCCGAGATCGAACGGGCCGCCGCGCGCCGACCGGGTCGGGTGCACCGGCACGGCTGGGCCGGGCACGCCGAGCTGCCCACGCTGCTCAACGACATGGACGTGTTGGCGATGCCATCGATCGAGGTGGTGCAGCGCAACACCCTGCCGTGGATCGGTATCCCGCTGCGCGAGCAGTTCGGCCGGGTGCTGGTCGAGGCGATGGCCTGTGGCGTACCCGTCGTGGGCAGCGACGTCGGTGAGATCCCCTACGTGGTGGGCGACGCCGGTCTCGTCTTTCCCGCCGGTGACGTCTCCGCGCTCGCCGCCCGCCTCGCGCGGCTGCGCGACGACCCGGCGCTCTCCGGTCAGTTGGCCAACCGTGGGTTGGCCCGCGCCGGTGCCGAGTTCGGCTGGGACCGGATCGCCGAGACCCTCTGCACGACCTGGCGCGGACTGCGGTCCCCGGCCCGGTCGCTGCGCACATCGCCCGCTGAAACCGGGCACCCAACCAGAGAGGCGATCGCCTGATGAGCGCGTCGATAGATGTCAAAGGCTTGCTCGGTGCCTCCTGGCGCCGGGTGGGCGTACCGCTGCTCGGCCTGTGCGCGGGCCTGGCCGCCGCCCAGGGAGTCACCCAGCTCCTCCCGGCACGCTACGAGGCGGAGGCCTCGGTGCTGGTCAGCGCCGAGCAGACCGACGAGGACAGACCGGTGGATCTGGCCCTCGCGCAGAACCTCACGCCCACAATCGCCCGACTGGTCGGGTCCCGGGAGGTCGCGCTGGAGGCGGCGCGTTCACTGCAACTGCCCGAGCGGGCCGTGCTCGGTCACGTCAGCGGCGAGTACGAACTGGGCCTCCAGATCATCACCGTGCACGCGAGCGCCGGCACCGGCACGCAGGCCGCCGCGATCGCGAACGCCGCTTCCCGCGCCGTCAGTCAACAACTGGGCCGACTGGACATGGGCGGTTCCACCAGCATCAACGCCCGGGTTCTCGACACCGCCAGCCCGCCGGCTCGGCCGGCCTTCCCAAAGCCGCTGCTGAACGGTGTGCTCGGGGCCCTGGCCGGGCTGCTGGCCGGTTGGGGCGCGACCATGCTGCGCGACCGGTTCGACAGCCGGCTGCGCGACATCGGCCAGATCGAGGCACGCCTGGGCCTGCCGGTGGTCGGGGTGCTGCCGAAGCTGCCGCGCCGCTTCGCCCGCCATCACGCCGCCGCGCTGTACGCCCGCACCAACGTCGCCGACGCGGTGCGCGCCACCATCTCGACGCTCAGTGTGCTCACCGCTCCCCTGCCCCGTCGTCGGCTGCTGGTGACCAGCGCGCACGACGACGACGGCAAGGCGTTGGTGACCGCCCTGCTCGGTCTGGGCATGGCCGATGAGCACTGTCGGGCCACGCTGGTGGACGGCGCGGTACGGGACCCGGTGCTGTCGGGACACTTCCCGGAGGCGCCGCACACCTGGCAGCAGGTGCTGGCCCAGAAGTGCCCTCCGGTGCGCCTGGTCGACTTCCCCACCCTGACCGTGCTGCCGGCCGAGCCCCGCGAGGGCGCCGACACGGAGGCCCTGCACGAGCTGGGCGGCCTGCTCAACGCGCTGGGCGAGGACGAGGACTGCGTGATCGTCCACGCGCCGCCGATCCTGGCCGGACGGGAGATCTCGGCGTTCGCCCAGCACGCGGACGGCGTGCTGCTGGTCGTCCGCGCCGGCCGGACGAACCTGGACGACAGCACCCGGGCGGCCCGGCTCGTGCAACAGCTCGGGCTGCCGCTGGCCGGTGTCGTGGTGATCGGGGCGGTGCCCCGACCGGACCACCGGCCGAGCAGCGAGCAACCGGCCCTGGTGCCGGGCGCGACCCCGGATGCCCTGGCGCTGCCGGCGACGAAGGTGGGCGCCCAGGGCGCGGTCATCCGTGAGTTGGTCAGCGCCCTGGTCGAGGAGAAGTCCGGGCCACCCGGACGGCACCGCCGCCAAAGCTCGGGCGAGTCCGCCCCGGTCGGCAGGACCGTCGAGGGTAGGACGGTCGAGGGCACGACGGTCGAGCGCAAGCCCGTCGACCGCGAGCGGGTGACGAGTGCGACGGCTGGGAGCGTGCCGGTCGAGCGCCAGCCGGTCGAGAGCACCGGGGGTGGCGTGGTGGCGCCCTCGGAGGCGCCGGCCGAGCCGACCCGGATCGAGGATGCCGTCACTCAGCCGAATCCGGTGGTGACGGATGCCCCGGACCGGCCCGAGCAGGTGCCGACGCCCACCGCCGAGACCGAGCCCGCGGCCCCGGCCTGGGGTGGCTCCCCCGCCGTGGCGGGTGTGCTCGGCCGACCGTTGGCCCGGCCCGAGTCGGTCTGGCGATCACCGGCGGCGGAGGCGGCGCTGCCGGAGCCTTCCCCGGGTGCCCGGGTGGCCAACCAGACGGACCACTGGCCGGCCTTCGGGCAGGAGTTGCTGGCCGCCGGGCGGCCGAGCGCGGAACGACCCTCCACCGGGCCCATCGTGCTGCGACGGGCGGTAGCCGTCGGCGACGCCGATCGCTGGGGCTGACAACGGCCGGAGCAACGGTCGGCGGCCCGCCCGTGACCGGCGGCCCGCCCAACTGGCTAGGAACGACACCGACAAGGAGATAGGCCGATGAGTGAGATGTTGATCCCCACCCAGGCGTCCGAGCCGTCGCTGGACGACCCCCGCGCCCTCTACTGCGATCTGCTCAAGAAGGCGCTGACCCGCTACGTCTTCCGCGAGACGTGGATGCCCTACCACCCACGTCAGGGCTCCCTGCACGGCAAGATCCTTCAGCACGGCCGGCACCTGCTGCGACGTAAGGGCCTGGAGCTGGTGCTCCAGTTCCCGTTCGACGCGGAGGCGCGGGCCACCGGCCGGGACTGGCCGCCGGAGGCCGAGACCATGATCGGGCTGCGGCGGCTGGACAACCTGGAGCGATGCGTCAAGGACGTGTTGGAGCGGGGTGTGCCCGGTGACCTGATCGAGACCGGGGTGTGGCGGGGCGGGGCAGTCATCTTCATGCGCGGGATGCTGCGCGCCTACGGCGACCGGGACCGGACGGTGTGGGTCGCGGACTCGTTCCGCGGCCTGCCGAAGCCGGCGCCGCACCGGGTCGAGGACGTCGAGGACGCGCTCTGGCAGGTGCCCTTCCTGGCCGTGTCGTTGGAGCAGGTGAAGGCGAACTTCGAGCGGTACGGGCTCCTCGACGGCCAGGTCCGGTTCCTCAAGGGCTGGTTCTCGGACACCCTGCCGACCGCGCCGGTGGAGCAGATCTCGGTGATGCGTCTCGACGGGGACCTCTACGACTCGACGATGGTGGCGCTGCGCTCGCTCTACCCGAAGCTCTCCGTCGGAGGCTACGTGATCATCGACGACTACCACGCGGTACGCGGCTGCAAGCAGGCCGTCGACGACTTCCGCGCCGAACACGGCATCGAGGACGAGCTGCACCAGGTGGACTGGACCTGCCGCTACTGGCGGCGGTCGCGCTGACCCGACGACGGCGGGTGGGAGGTCCGGAGACCTCCCACCCGCCGTCTTTCGTGCCCGTACTCAGTTGGCCGGCGGCGTCTGCGGGTTGGCCGCGACCCACTGCGCCACCCGGTCCTCGCGCAGGGCGGCGAAGAGCGCCGGGGCTCGGACCTCGTCCAGCCGCACCGCGGACCCGGCCGGGGTCTGCAGGTTCGCGTCGCTGAACGGGACGGTGACGAACTGGACGGTCTCCGGCTTCACCTTGCGCAGCACGAGGGCGAGGTCGGTGAGGTTCAGGTCGCGGTCGACGACAAGCGATTCGGCCGCGGTGGTGAGCACCCGGTCGAGTCGGGTCGGGCTGGTGAGCAGATTCGTCGCCGTGACCCGCTCGGCCAGGGCGCGGACCACGAGCTGCTGGTCGTGGATGCGGCCGAAGTCTCCGCCGGGCACACCGTGCCGCTGCCGCATCAGGTCGTCGGCCGCCTTGCCGTCCAGGTCGTGGCAGCCGGCGGGCCAGGTGGTGCCGGTGTCCGAGGACGTGACGGTGTACGGCAGGCACACGTTGATCCCCTCCACCGCGTCCACCAGCTTGCGGACGGCGGCGAAATTGGCCACCAGCACGCCGTCGAGTGGTAGCCCGGTGAGCTTGGCGACCGTCTCGGCGGCCAGCGCGGCACCGCCGAACGCGAACGCGGCGTTGATCTTGTTGGGACCGCCGGCCCAGGTCTGCCCCGCCGCGGGCACGTCGACGTAACTGTCCCGGGGGATGGAGACGACGGTGGCGGCCTCCCGCGCGGCGTTGACGTGCACCAGCATGATGGTGTCCGACCGCTGCCCGGGGTAGAGGGCCTGGTCCGGCTCGCCGTCGCGGGAGTCCGACCCGAGCAGCAGGAGATTGAGCGGCCCCGACTCCCACCGGCGGTCGTCGCGGGTGCCCTGGCCGAGGATGTCCTCGCGCTGGACCCGACTCTCGTACCGATGCTTCAGGCCGAAGCCGACGGTGACGAGGCCCGCGCAGAGCACGCCGAACATCAGGAGCAGGGCGAGGCCCGCCTTCTTCCAGCCGGCCATCGCCCGCCACCTCGACGGCGCCGGCGTGGCCGTGCGTCCGGGGATACCGGTCACCATGTTGACCACCTCTGCACGAACTATCGGGACGGTGAACCTGTTGTGTGGCAAGGGATGCAGCCCTTCCGGGACACGTACCCGCCACACTCATGAAGCATTTAATCACTCTTTAGGGTCTCTATGCCCCTTTATCCCCTTTGCCCGATTCTGTGATGCCATTCTGACCTTCGAGTTAGCGAGGGAGTTGGCATGTACGGAGTACCTACCAAGGGGCCACACATCGGAGGTGGCCTCGCCGCCACCGGAGTTGCCGTTCAGTCCTGGTTGCTGGTCGGCGTCGGGCTGGTCGTGCTGGGTCTGGCGCTGTGGCTCGTCGCCATGTTGGGCCGCGAGCGGTGACAGGTTCCCGACGCGGGTCATGGCTGCGCGCCAGCGCGGGTGGCCTGATCGGAGTCGCCGCCGCCGTCGCCATGCTCTGGCGGTGGCACGACATCGCCAGCGCGGAGGCGTGGCTGAACGCGCATCTCGTCAACGCCGTGGGGTTGGCGGACACCAAATCCATCGGCGCGGCCGTGATCTTCCCACTGGACGAGCGCTGGGTCGGCTTCATGGTCTCCAGCGGCTGCTCGGTCGCGATGTTGCTGATCCCGCCGATCGTGCTCGCGTCGACGTTGGTCGGGTTCCGCCGCATCACCCTGACGCGTGGACTCAACGCCCTGGCGATGGCCGTCGCGCTGCTGGTCACGGTGAACCAGATCCGACTCGGCGCGGTGGTGGTCTCGATGCAGACCTGGGGCTTCAAACTGGGCTACGAACGCAGCCACGTGCTGATCGGCTCGGTGATCACGACCGCCGGTCTGATCGCCGTCACGATCCTCTTCGTGGTCCTGGTCAGCCGGACCAAGCGGATCTCCGGGACGGTCGCCGGTGTCCACTGAGACGCAGTCGCTCGCCCTGCTCAACACCGCGGCGTTCCTGCTGTGCGTCAGCTTCTGCGCGTACGTGCTGAGCATCCTGGTGTTCCACCTGAAGAGCGCACGTAGTCGCGGCGGCAGCCCGGACGGCTTCGACTGGCACATCATCGTGCCGTGCCGCAACGAGGCGTCGGTCATCGGCGACACCGTGCGGCGTCTGCTCGGCGACTTCCCGCAGGCGACCGTCTGGTGCGTCGACGACGCCTCCGACGACGGCACGCTGGCCGAACTGGCGGCCTTCACCGACCAACCGCGGGTGCACGTCGTCCAGCGTCAGCTACCGGACGCACGACAGGGCAAGGGCGCCGCGCTCAACGCCGCCTGGCGACGCATCGAGCAGTCGTTGCCCGCCAACGCGGACCGCACCCGGGTGATCGTCGGCGTCCTGGACGCGGACAGCCGACTCGACCCCCAGGGTCCGGTGGCCCTCTCCGGCCGTCAGTACTTCGGCTCGGCGCAGGTCGGAGCGGTACAGGTCGAGGTGCGGATGCTCCAGTGCGCGCCCCGCCGGTACGCCGAGCCGGCCGAGGTCAGCCGCTGGGGACGGCTGCTGATCCGGCTCCAGGACATGGAGTTCCGCGCCCCGATCGCCGCCATGCAGTCGCTACGGCGACGCACCGGCAGCGTGGCGATGGGCGGCAACGGGCAGTTCACCCGACTGTCCCTGCTCAACGAGATCGCCGACCAACACGGCACACCGTGGCACGGCGCCCTCCTGGAGGACTTCGAACTGGGCCTGCACATCCTGCTGGCCGGGGGTCGCACCGAGTACTGCCCGGAGAGCTGGGTGGCCCAGGAGGCGCTGACCCGGATCCGCCCGCTGGTGCGGCAACGCACCCGCTGGGCCCAGGGGTCGATGCAGTGTGGCCGCTACCTCGGCCGGGTGCTGCGCTCGCCACGAATCCGCAACTCGGCCACCCTGGAGATCGCCCACTTCCTGGCCGCGCCGTGGACCCAACTGCTCGGCACGCCGATCTACATCGCCTGCCTGGTGGTGATGTCGTACTACATCGACAACACGATGGGTGGACTGCGCGGCTGGTGGAGCAGTGGCGGCTGGGGCGTACCCCCGTTGGTGCTCGTCTTCGGCATCGGACCGTTCGCCCTGTGGGGCATCGTCTACCGGATCCGTTGTGAGCCGCAGCTGTCGGTTCCCAAGGCCCTGCTGCTCGGCGTCTGCCACTGGCTCTACAGCTACGCCCAGTCACTGGCGGTCTGGTTGGCCTTCGCCCGCATGGTGACGGCCCGCACGGACTGGCAGAAGACCGCCCGCGCCGCCGATCCGCAGCCGGCTCCGGCTCGGGCCGTGGGTCGAGTGGCCGTCGGCCAGGCGGCCGTGGGCCGGGCCGCCGTGCCGGCCCAGCCGCGCCGGGCCCAACCGGCCCGCCGGTCGGGCCGCAACGACGGGCCACGGTCGATCCGACCGCCCCGGCACCTCAGCCACCTCACACACCTCACCACCACCCCCACCACAGACCGCCCCGCAATCGCCCACATCAGAAAGTAGACATCTATGCCACGAGTTAGATCCGGTCTCGCCCGCACCGCCGCGGTGCTGGCCGGTGGTCTCGCCATGGTCGTCCTGGCGGCCTCTCCGGCGATGGCCGACACCTCCCAGTCCTCCGCCTCGGCGCTTCAGATCAGCCTGCTCGGTGGTGGCCTCGCCAGCTCCGGCACGGCGTCGGCCACCAACGACGGCACCACCGAGTCGATCTCCGGTAACCAGAATCCCCCGCTGGCCGTGCTCGGCGCGCAGACCGTCATCACCGCCGGGGTGCTCGCCCAGAACGTCCGGGCCTTCAACGACGGAACCTCGGCGGCCTGCGCCGGCGTGCTCGGCACCGGCGGCTCGATCACCATCGGTCCCGGCGGATCGTGCCTCGTCACGCCCGGCGCGGCGGTGACGCTGACCCTCGGCACCAGTGGCCTCGCCACGATCTCCCTCGTCGCCGACGCCATCTACTCGTCGTGCACCGCCACCAGCAGCCCGTCCGCGACCGGCACCGCGACCCTGGCCAACGCCCGGATCGTCTCGACGCTGCTGGGTATCGAGACGACACTGCTCAACCTTCCGATCAACCCGGCGCCGAACACCGGGCTGAGCATCCCGGGGCTGATCGACCTGACCCTCAACGGCCAGTCCAGCTCGGGCGTGGGTCAGCTCACCGTCACGGCGCTGAACCTGACCGCGCTCGGTGGAGCGCTGGCCGGCGTCACCATCGGCACGTCGAGCTGCGGGGCCAACGCGGTCGCTCCCCCCATTCCGGTGATCCCGCTCGCCGGGGCACCGCTCGCGCTCGGTCTCGGCGCGCTCGTTGCCGGCACCACCGGCGGGTTCTCGCTCTACCGGCGTCGCCGCGCGGCTGCCCGGAGCTGACCCGACATGTGTGCCAGCAGCTCGACACCGCGAGAGGTCCTGATCCTCGCCGGCACCAGGCCGGAAGGAGTGAAGACCGCGCCTCTGATCCACCGTCTCCTCGATGATCCGAGGTTCACGGTACGGGTGGCGGATACCGGTCAACAGCCGGGACGCGTCGCCGAGGCACTCGCCCCGTTCGGTCTCCGCCCGGAGGTGAGCCTGCGCCCGCAACGGCGTACCGGCTCGCTCGCCGAACTGGCGGCGGCACTGATCACGGGCATCGACGAGCTGCTCACACACCACCGTCCAGCGGCGGTCGTGGTGCAAGGGGACACCACGACCGCCCTGGCCGGCGGGACCGCCGCGTTCTGGCGGCACGTCCCGGTCGTCCACCTGGAGGCTGGACTGCGGACCAACGACCTGGACCGGCCGTTCCCGGAGGAGGCCAACCGGGCCATGCTCGCCCGAATCGCGGCGTTGCACCTGGCGCCGACCCAGGCGGCCAGGACGAACCTCATCGGTGAGGGCATTCGCTCCGATGCGATCGTGGTGACCGGCAACACCGTCGTGGACGCCCTCCAGGATCTCGTCGCACGCGGCACTGCGCAGGCACCGGACTGGATCGACCCGACGCGCAAGCTGGTGGTGGCCACCGTGCACCGCCGGGAGAACTGGGGCCACGGGGTGGCCGCCACATTGGACGGACTACGCCGCTTGGCGCGGCGGTGCCCGGACGTCCAGATCGTGCTGGTCTCCCACCCCAATCCGCAGCTCAGCGCGGAGGTCACCGCGGGCCTGTCGGGCATCACCAACGCCCGGGTCACGCCACCACTGCCCTATCCGCAGATGGTCGGGCTGCTGCGGGCTGCGGATCTGGTGGTGACCGACTCGGGTGGGCTCCAGGAGGAGGCCGCCACCCTGGGGGTGCCGTTGCTGGTCACCAGGGACACCACGGAACGTCCGGAGGCGTTGACGCCGGGCCGTGGCGAGTTGGTGGGCACCGACCCCGACCGGCTGCTGGCGGCCGGTCTCCGCCACCTCGCGGCAGGGCGGGCCACCGTCGTCGGCTCGCCATTCGGTGACGGGCGGGCGAGTGACCGCTCCGTGGTCGCCATGGCGGGGCTGCTGAACGTACCGGCCCGTCGGGTCGAACAGCGTCGTCGCACCGCCGCTGCCGTCACCTGACCTCCACCGATCTGGACAATCACTCAAAAATCCGGACAAACCTCCTTTGCCCACTGATAATTGGCACATCGATCGGCAGCGCTCCGATCCGTCGTTCCGAACAGCTCAGTGATCAGAGGAGTCGTCAGGTGCAGCCGAAGTTGGACGAGCAGCGTTCCGCGACGCTGCAGGGCAGATACTCCGCCCAGCACAACGCCTTCGGCGTCCTTCGCCTGGCGTTGGCGTGTGGCGTGATCATCGCGCACGCCGGCCCGCTCGGCTTCGGCCAGCACAATCTCGGCGCGGCCACCTTCGGCCGGCAGAGCGACCTCGGCACCCTGTGCCTGTACGGGTTCTTCCTGATTTCCGGATTCCTCATCACCGACAGCGCGCTGCGCTCCACGCTGCGCCAGTACGTCCGCGCCCGCCTGCTGCGGGTCTTTCCCGGGCTGTGGGCCTGCCTGCTGGTCACCGCGTTCGTCTTCGCGCCGCTCGCGGCGCTCTACGAGAACGGCACCCTGGACGGGTTCTGGGGGCACCCGGAGGGACCCTTCGACTACGTCACCACGAACATTCTCGCCTCGATGGAGCAGTTCCCCATCTCCGGGCTGCTGGCCGAGACACCGTACGGACTGATCGTCGGCGGACCCAGCGCGTTCGACGGCTCACTGTGGACACTCCGCTACGACCTGGCGTTCTACGGGATCGTCGGCATCCTGGTGGTCACCTCGGTGCTACACCGGGCGCCTCGTGCCGTGCTCGTCCTGACCGGCGTCTGCTACGCCCTGATCCTGCGCGACTTCTTCACCGCGCCGACCTGGAGCTCCCGCCCGCCGCAACACGGGGCGATCGGGCCGTTCCCGCTGCTCGGCGCGTTCGCCGCCGACTGGACGCTGATGCTCGGCTTCCTGTTCCTGCTCGGTGCGGCCGCCCGCCTGTACGCGCACCGGATCCCGATGACCAGGGAACTGGCCCTGCTGGCCGGCGTCGCGTTGGTCGGCTCGCTGTGGCTGGGCGGGTTCTTCGCGGTGGGCCTGCCGGCGTTCGCCTACCTGGTGCTCTTCGCCGCCGTCGCGCTGCCGAAGCGGCTGTCCGGAATCAGCCGCCGGCACGACTACACCTACGGCATCTACATCTACGGATTCCCGGTGCAGCAGATGATCGCCCTGCTCGGCGGGGCCCGGTTCGGGATGCTCGGGTACATCGTGCTGAGCCTGCTCGGTGCCTTCCTGTTCGCCGCCCTCTCCTGGCACCTGGTGGAACGGCCCGCCCTCGGGTTCAAGACCGGCAGCGGGCGTGCACGGCACCGGCGCGCGGGCCGCACCGCCAGCCCTCGGGCCGTGCTGATCCCCAGCCCGGTCACCGTCAAGGGCGCCGAGACCCGCACCGCCGCGGGCCGGCACAAGGCGGGTGCCCGGCACAGCCGGTCGTCGAAGAACGCCCCCGCCACGGCGGCCACCCCGCGCCGCGCCAAGCGGCTCACCGCAACGGCGCCGTCGTTCCTGGCGGTACCCGTACGGACCAGGAAGGACCTTCCGTTCGACCCGGTCAAGACGCCCACCTCGCACACCCGGTCGGGTCGGTCACACCGCGCGCCGACCACCCCGACGACACCGCCCCGCTGATCACGACGGGGCCGGAGCCAAGCTGGCTCCGGCCCCGTCACCATGCGCCAGGGCAGCCGGCTGACTCAGCCCGAGAAGTCGCGGAACAGCAGGGACGCCAGGGCGAGCGCCAACGCCAGGTTGAACACCGTGGCACTGGCGAAAACCGCCACCGGTCGCCAACCCGCCTCCCGCAGCGACGCGACCCGGACCTCCAGGCCGATGCTGACGAAGGCCAGGATCAGGAACCACACGCGCAGGTCGTTGACGACGGCGATGGTGGCCTTGCCGTCCGCGCCAGCCGCGTCGAGGTACCAGGTGGCGATGACCGAGGCCGCGATGAAGCCGAGGACGAACTTCGGGAACCGCGTCCACAGCTCGGCGAGGCCCGGCCGGGCCGCGCCGGGCCGTCGTTCCACCCGCAGTGTGAAGTACGCGGTGAGCGCGACCGCCACCACGCCCATCAGGGCATTCTGGGTGACCTTGACGATGCTGGCGATCTGGAGCGCCTCCTCACCGGCGAGCGCTCCCGCCGCGGTGACCGCCGCCGTGGTGTCGATGTTGCCACCGATCCAGGCGCCGGCCACCGCGTCGGAGAGCCCGAACACGTCGGCCAACCAGGGCAGGATGAAGATGGACGGCAACGCGAAGACGATGACCAGACTCGCCGTGTAGGCCAACTGCTCGCGGCGCGCCCGCACGGCCCCGGCGGCGGCGATCGCCGCGCTGACCCCGCAGATCGACACCGCCGACGCGAGCAGCGCCCGCAGCTTGTCGTCGAGGCCGAACCTGCCGGCCAACCACCAGGTGAACAGGAACACCCCGCTGATCAGCAGAATCGCCTGGGCGATCGCCGGTCCGGCGGCGCTGGCGATGACGGCCAGGTTGATCGACGCACCGAGCAACACCAGACCGGTCTTGATGAAGAACTCGGTCCGGAACGCGGCGGCGATCCGGTCCCGCCACCCGAGCAGCGTGACGGCGACGTTGCCGAGCAGGCCGAGCAGGATCGCGTACACCGGGTACTCGATCGCCGCTCCGATGTCCTCGACGGCGGTGCCCTCGGCCCAGGCCGGAACGTTCTGCTCCAGGTAGCGGGTGAGCGCGGCGAGACCGACCACGATCAGCAGGCCGATCGCCGTCCACGCCCAGAACGCCCCGTCACGCGCCACACTGGTCGGCTCGGCTGGGCCGACTGCGGTCGACGACGTGTCGCGCTCGCTTGCGGTGGGCGGTTCGTCGGCGGAGGTGCCGGGCTCGTTGTCGGTGCGGGTCACGTCGGCGGTCATCAGGGCACCAGCCCGGCGGGGATGGCACCGAACAGGACCAGGGCGAGCAGGGCCAGACCGAGAATGGTCGCCGCCCAGTCCTCGTTGAACGCGAGCCGGGAATCCGCGGCGGTCTCCGGACTGGGCGGTGACGGATCGGTGGTCATGACGGACCTCCAGACATGGCCCGATCCGGCCGTGGCCGGATCGGTTCAGGGGTGAGCAGGCAGGACGGGGTCTCGGTGACCGCGCGGAGGCCGCCGGGCCGGTTGGGCCACGGGGCGGCGCGTGATTCGGCAGCGGGGCCGAGGAACGGTGCGGGTGGTGCCAGCCGGTCGGTGGTCAGTGACCCGGACAGAGCTCGGAGGCGACCCGCATCAGGTCGACGGCCCGACGCGAGGTGAGGAACGGACCAGCCGGCATTGGCCCATTTTCCTATCGACTCGATAGGAATTCAAGACCGTGAGCGGAGATTTCCCACCAGCCGTCGACGGCGGGCGGCGGGCGGCGGGCCCGGACACACCAGCACAGCGGGGCCGGAGCCATCGCCGGCTCCGGCCCCGTCGGTACGCCCGATCCCCGCTACGGAGTCGGATACCGGGTCAGGTAGACCGGAGCGCCGACCTTCGTCATGTCGGCGGCGTCCCCGACGCCGTTGACCACATGGTCGATCGTCCCGGCGCTGAGGTTGACGGTCATGATGTGGTGCAGCCGTACCCCGGGCCGGTTCGGGACCTCGAAGCCGTTCTCCGTGTGGATCGACGGGTTGTTCTGGTTGAACACGTACACCCCACCCCCGTACAGGGTGTGGTGACGCACCCGGTCACCAACCTTGTACCCGGCCCAGCCCTCGACCGCGCCATTCATCCAGTCGGCCTGCGTCGGCGGGTCGTACGGCAGCTCGTTCTGGTAGAGGATCGTGGTGCCGTGCTCGCCGTTCCAGACCGTGTTGTAGCGCTGGAAGTGCTCGACGAACAGGCCCGTCGCCGTCACGTGGTCGCCGTTGATGACGGCGCCGTAACGGCCGGTGTTGGTACGCCAGCGGTCGGTGTCACCGTTGACGCCCTCGGTGAAGCCCTCGACACCGTGATCACCACGCCACACCCAGGTGTGGTCGATGAGCACGTTGTCGCTGTTGACCTCCAGCGCGGTGTCCGTCCGCCCGATGTGCGGGCCGCCGACCCGGAAGTACACGTCGGAGAGCGTGGTCGGGTTGTGCGGGCTGCTCGCGTTGCGGCCGTGCTCGGCGCCGACCCGCAGCAGGACCGGGGACTCGACGAGGCCGGCGTCGATCGTGACACCGGCGACGATCACCCCGGGAACACCGGCCACGTCCAGCGGGATCGCGCCGTTCACCGCGGTCAGCGTGGCATGCCCGATCCCCAGCACCACGGTGTTCGGACGCCGAACCTCGATGCTGCGCGCGATGTCGTACGTGCCGGGCGTGAGCAGCAGGTGCTTGCCGCGCGCCAACTGGCTGTTGATGACGCGTACCGAGTCCGACGGCTTGGCGATGAAGAAGTCGCCGATCCCGATGGTGCGCCCCGGCGTGATGCCGTCAGCCCAGGAGACGCCCCGGCTGTCGCGCTGCGCGGCGGGCACCCGTACCTGGTAGCGACCCTTGCCGTCGACGAAGAGGTACGGCTTCTCCCGGCTCAGCGGAGTGGTCTCCAGGGTGGTGTACGGCGGGTCGGGGAACGTGGCGTCGTCCGGCGCGCCCTCGACCCCCGCGAACACCTGGTTCCACACCGCGTTGGACCAACTGCCGACCTCGCTGTTGCGGGTCAACCACTGCTGCTGTGAACCGTTCGTCGTGGCCGGCAGCCGCGAGTCGGCGATGAACCCGCCGCTGGCGTACTGCGGGCCGGCGGTGCAGTAGTCCATCAGCGACAGACCACCGCCGCCGATGTTCAGGCGGCGCATCGACACCGCCTGGGAGACCGCCCAGAAGTTCGCCGACGACCGGCAGTCGTCCTGGCCGGCCGCGTTGATGGTGAGCGAGAGGTTGGACAGGGTGCGCCAGAAGTTGACCAGCGCGAGGCAGTTGCCGGTGCCGCCGTCGGCGAGGCAGCGGTTGTAGACCTCCAGCTTGCCGTTGACGGTGACGTCGGTGGGCGAGGCGCCCAGGCCGGACACCTCGGTGTAGTAGCCGACCTTGGCC
Organism: Micromonospora sp. NPDC047756; assembly: GCF_055587245.1. Taxonomy (NCBI): domain Bacteria; kingdom Bacillati; phylum Actinomycetota; class Actinomycetes; order Micromonosporales; family Micromonosporaceae; genus Micromonospora; species Micromonospora sp. NPDC047756. The sequence goes on along the minus strand of NZ_JBVJGQ010000002.1, from coordinate 892,797 downwards.
TGCAACGGCTGCGCGGCCGTGCCGTACGTGCCGGGCTTGAAGAGGTAGGCGTGCCGCTCGGTGCCCATCTCGTTGTCGACCTGCCGGGCGTGCGCCGCGTCCAGGGTCTGCTGGATCTCGCCGACCGGCATCGACGGGTCGAAGATCGTCACGTTCGGGCCGAAGTCCGGTGCGCCGTGAGTCGGGCGGCCGGCGCTGGCCACCGTGCTGGTCATCGTGGTGGCGGTGGTCAACACCAGCGCAAGCAGGAGGGTACGACCGGATCTCCGGCGCACGCGTCGGGACAGGGTTGTCACGTGGTTCGTCCTCTCCGCTGGCCGGCGTACTTCCGGCGCAGCTGGGGGCGGTGAGAGCGCTCTCTGAACCCTGCGGCCGAGAGTGAGGTCGTACCGAAGGGTTGACATGTTTCTACCCCCTGAACCGGCCGCGCGCCATGACCACGGACGGGCGAAACGTCGACATGGCGGTGATACGAGCCGGCTCGCTGTCAGTCAGCCGACACTCATCCGAGCACGCCCGGGAGGGCCGGGTGATGGCGGCCGGCGCTGAGCCGCTCAGCCCCGTTCCCGCTGAGACGTGGATCAGGCCGGGGCGTGTTCATCAGCCAGCGGCAGACCCGTCGCCGGTCGGTCAGCCCATCCGAACCCCTGACGCAGCGCCGGCCCACCCTCCTGCGGAGGGCGGGCCGACACGATGGCGCGATGGCGCGATGGCGCGATGGCGCGAGAGGCGCGATGCTGTGGGAGGTCAGCGCACCCGGCGGCGGCCGCGGGCACCGGCGACGATCGCCACGCCGACGGCGGCGAAGGCGACCTGCAGTAGCAGCTCGATCCAGTCGATTCCGCTGGTCTCGTCGACGCCGAGGGCACCGGCGACGAGGGTGCCGAGGAGCGCTGCGACCACACCGATGAGCAGTGTCAGCCAGATGGGGATGTTCTGCTTGCCCGGTACGACCAGGCGGCCCAGCGCGCCGATGACCAGGCCGATGATGATGGCGGCGAAGAAGCCGGAAATCTCCACGGAAGCCGTCCTTCGAAAGAGAGGTGCAGTCAACGACTTAATTGCCCAAAGCAACCAACCCCCAAACCCGCCCCCACGCGATCTTGCACTTTGTGCTGCCGTAATGCGGCTTTCGCGAACTACGTCACCGCAGAAAGTGCAAGATCGCGGAGGGCTGGGTCCCGGGCCAACCCTCCGCTGTGTCGATCATGGAGTTGTGGTGGGGTGTAGAACGGTTTTTCGCGGCTAAAACGGCCACCATAAGTCCATGATCGACGGAGCGGGGGGTGCGGGGCGGGGCGGGGGCTGGCGGGGCGGGGGCGGTGGGGGGCCGCGGGGGGGGGCTGGCGGGGCCGACGGAGTGGTTGGTGGGGCGTTGTGGTGGGCTTTGGGTTGCCTCGACCGGGGCTAGGATGACCGCCGTGCAGTTCGGGGTGCTCGGGCCGCTCGCCGTGAGCACGGACGCCGGCGAGCCGGTGGTGGTGCCCGGCACGAAGGTCCGGGCGTTGCTGGCCGACCTGCTGGTCAACCGCAACCAGGTGGTCTCGGCGGACCGCCTCATCGACGACCTGTGGGGTGACGACGCCCCCGCCAATCCGACCGGGGCACTCCAGGTGCGGGTGTCGCAGCTGCGCAAGGCGCTCAACGACGCCGAGCCCGGCGCCCGCGAGCTGGTCGAGTCCCGGCCACCCGGCTACCTGCTGCGGGTCGACGCGGTCGACGTCGACCGCTTCGACGAGCTGGCCCGCCGCGCCGATGTCGACCGGCTGACCGAGGCCCTCGCGTTGTGGCGCGGTGAGGCGTACGCCGACGTGGCCGACGCCGAGTTCGTGCGGGCCGAGGCGGCCCGCCTCGCCGAGCAGCGCCTCGTCGTTCAGGAGCGGTTGGCGCAGGCCCGGCTGGCCCGGGGCGAGCATGACCTGGTAGCCGCTGACCTGGCTGAGCTGGTCGCGCGGCATCCGCTGCGCGAGGGCCTGCGGGCGGTGCAGCTACGCGCGTTGTATGCGGCCGGCCGCCAGTCCGAGGCGTTGGAGAGCTACGCGGAGCTACGGGCCCGCCTCGCCGAGGAGTTGGGCCTCGACCCCGGCCCGGAGCTGGTCGCCCTGCACCGCAGGATCCTCGAACAGGACGCCGGCCTGAACGCCCCGACAAAGGCAGCGATCGGGCACGCCGCCAGCCACGCCGACGACACCAACGCCGTCCGGGGCAACCTGCCGGCCCCGCTCGACGAGTTGATCGGGCGGGACGAGGCGCTGGCCGAACTGCGAGCGCTGCTGCCCCGGCAGCGGCTGGTCACGCTGGTCGGCCCGGGCGGCGTCGGCAAGACCCGGCTGGCCACCGAAACGGCTCGCGCGTCGTCCTACCCGGACGGCGTCCGACTGGTCGAGCTGGCCCCGCTCCCGGCCGGTGACGCCCGCATCGCCGACCAGGTGCTCGGCGCTCTGGCCGCACACGAGGCCGCCGGAGCGACCCAGTCGCCCGCCGACCGGGTGGTCACGGCCCTGCGGCACCGGCAGTTGCTGCTCGTGCTGGACAACTGCGAACACGTCATCGAACCGGTCGCCGAGCTGGTCGCCCGGCTGCTGCGCGACGTGCCCGGGGTGAGCGTGCTGGCCACCAGCCGGGAGCCTCTCGGGCTGACCGGTGAGCGGCTCTGGGAGGTACCCCCACTGCCGGTGCCCGACGACGGTGGCCTGGACGCGGTCCGGCGTTCGGCGGCGGCCCGGTTGTTCGTCGCCCGGGCCGCCGCGCAGCAGCGCGGTTTCCGCCTCGACGGGCCGACCGCGACGGCGGTGGCCCAACTGTGCCGCCGCCTCGACGGGCTGCCGCTGGCGTTGGAGCTGGCCGCGACCCGGGTCCGGGCGCTGGGAGTACGCGGGGTGGTGGACCGGCTCGACGACCGGTTCCGGCTGCTCACCTCCGCGCAGCGGGACGTGCCACCCCGGCAGCGGACGCTCACCGCGGTGATCGGTTGGAGTTGGGACCTCCTGGACGAGTCCGACCGGGTGGTGCTCGCCCAACTGGCGGTGTTCCCGGACGGCTGCACCCCGGAGGCCGCCGAAGAGGTCTGCCGAACCGACCTGGACGCTCTCGCCCGGCTGGTGGACCGGTCGCTGGTGGTGCTCGACGACTCCGGCGCGGCCCCCCGCTACCGGCTGCTCGAATCGGTGGCCGCGTTCTGTCTGGAACGCCTCGGCGACGCCGACGAGGTACGCGGGCGGCACGCCTCCTACTACACCGAGCTGGCCGAACGCGCCGACCCCGGGCTGCGCGGAGCCGACCAGCGGCAATGGCTGGCGCTGCTCGACACCGAGCTGGCGAACCTGCGGTCGGCGCTGGCGCACGGTGGTGGGCTGCGCCTGGCGGTCGCACTGAGCTGGTACTGGTTCCTGCGCGGCCGGCTCAGCGAGGCACGGCGGGCGCTGGCCGTGCCCGGCGACGCGGAGCAGGAGGCCCGCGCGGCACCCTGGCGGGTCGGCTTCGCCCTGTCGCAGGGCGAGGTGATCGCCGCCGACGACGTGCGCGCCGCCGTGGCCGCCGACCCGGACAGCCACGCCGCGTGGTTCGCGGCCAATGCGGTGATCGAACAGGGCGACCTGGCCCTGGTCTCGGAGCTGCTACCCACCGCCACCACCGACCCGTGGACCGAGGCGGCGGTGCTGACCTCCCTGGCCCACATCGCCCACGCCAACGGTGACCAGGCCACCCTGGAGCGCACCGCGACCCGCGCCGCCGCGCTCTTCGCCGGCCTCGGCGACCGGTGGGGTCGGCTCCGGGCGACCGAGTGGGTGGGTGGGCTGGCGGACATGCGCGGCGAGCACGAGCGCGCCGCCGCGCTGCACCGGGAGGGGCTGCGCTGGGCCGAGGAGTTGGCGCTGTGGCCGCAGGTCTGCGCCGAGCTGTCCTGGCTGGCCTGGCTCGCCGTGCAGACCCGCGACTACGCCCAGGGTCGGGAGCTGGCCGAACGCGCCTACGACCTGGCGGTGGAGCAGGGCTCGCCCGGCGCGCTGATCTTCGCGGAGATGAGCCTCGGGCTGGCCGCCCGCCGTGACGGCAAGCTCGACCTGGCCGTCACCCACCTCGGCCACCTCGCCGACCTGGGCCGGGCAGAGAGCCAACCCGCGCTCTACCTGCCGATGGTGCTGGTGGAGCTGGGCTACGCGGTCGAGCAGGGCGGCGACCCGGACGCCGCCCTGGCCCTGCACATCGAGGCGTTCGAGGTCGCCGAGGCGATGGCGACCATGCGCGACGCGATCGGCCCGCTGGAGGGGATGGCGGCGGCGGTGCGCTCCCCCGAGGTCGCCGTCCGGCTGCTGGGCGCGGCGGCCGCCGCCCGGATCGCGACGCGGTCCCCCGCCGCGCCGGCCGAACGCGACGACACCGACCGGGTGACCGCACGCCTGCGGGCCGAACTCGGGCCGGAACGCTTCGACGCGCTGCTGGCCGAGGGCGCGCGGCTGAGCCCGGGCGAGGCCCGGGCCCAGCTCTGACCGGTCAGGGAGTCACCTTCGGCTGGTACGAGGCGACGATCACGCCGCTCTTGTGCACCCGGGTGTCGATCAGGTCGAACGACGCCTTGACGTCGGCCAGCGGCGTGGTGAGGCTGGGGCCGCCCTCCAGCACCGGGTGGATCCAGAACCGGACCTCGTCCACCAGGCCCGCCCGGATCAACTGGGCGGTGACCGAGCCGAAGCCGTACTGGATGATGTTCTTGCCCTCCTGGGCCTTGAGCGCGGTGACCGCCTCGACCAGGTCACCCTGGAGCACCTCGGTGTTGTTCCAGGTGGGGTCGGTCAGGGTGGTCGAGGCGACGTACTTCTTGACGTTGTTGAAGTACGCGGCGCCCGTGCTCGGGTCGCTCTCGTCCCGGGTCGGCCAGGCGGCGGACATGCCGTCGTAGGTGGCCCGGCCCATCAGCATCGCGTCGGCCTCCTCGGTCTGCGCACCGGCGAGGCTGGCCGCCTCCTCGTCGAAGTACGGCATGGTCCACATCGGGTTTTCGATGACGCCGTCGAGGGTGATGTAGGTCGAGTTGACGAGCTTGCGCATCGGGATCTCCTGGGTGTCTGTCGTGCTCTCCGGTGACACCCAGAACTCTGCCGGAGCCCGCTTACGGTTCGCTTCAGGTGCTCTTACCGGTGTCGTCGAGCGGGCCCGGCGGCCGTTCGGTCAACGGGATCGGCAGCGCCTGCGGGGTCACCGTGCCGCCGCCGCTCGAGTGGGCCGGAGCGGGGCGGTCACCGCCGCGGCTGTGCAGCCGTCCGCGCCCGGCCGGACCGGCCCGCCGGGTCACCTCGACGGTCACCATCCGCACCGGCGGTGGCGGCGCGCTGAAACGCCCGACGCCCCACCGCACCCAGATCGGGATCCGGCCGGCGTCCGCCTCCGCGCGCAGCTTCTGCACCGTACGGGCCCGGTCGGTGTGGTCGACCTCCACCACGACGGGCGGAGCGTCCGGACGGGCACACGCCACGTCGAGCACCGAGTGCCGCTGCTCCAGCGGCGGTGGCAACGGCAGCACGCTGGGCGCACGCCGGTAGACCCGCCAGCCCTGGGCCTCGGCCCACCGCACCACCGAATCGATCACCAGCGCGGTGACCTCGTCGGTGTCCAGGTCGACGAAGGTGACCTCGGCCAGCCAGCGACCGAGGTCCGCGGCCAACCGCTCGTCCTGCGCCGCCACCTCCACCGGCGCAGGATAACGCCTCAGCCGAGGACGGTCGCGGTCGCGGCGAGGTACCGGGTCAGCCAGCCGGTGGTGGCCGTGCGGGCCGCCTCGGCGTTGGCCCGCGACAGGAAATCGTGCCCCTCGCCGGCGAGCGCCAGGTGTCCGTGCGGCACCCCCCGGTCGGCGAGGGCCTGGGCGACCTGGGCCGACTCGCCCGCCGGCACGTTGGTGTCGTTGGCGCCGTGGATCAGCAGCACCGGCACGTCCAGCCGGTCGATGTGGGTCAGCGGGGAGAGCTCGCGCAGCAGGTCGGCGTCGCGGTGCGGGTCGCCGTACTTGCTGACGGCGGCGGCGGCGATCCACGGCTCGGTGCCGGCGAAGAAGGTCCGGAAGTCGGAGATGCCGCACTCGGCGACCCCGGCGGCGAACAGACCGGGGAAGTTCACCAGTACCGCGAGGACCAGGTAACCGCCGTAGGAGCGGCCCAGGACGCCGAGCTGGCCGGGCCGGGCGACGCCGGCGTCGACGAGGAACTCGGCGCAGGCCGCCACGTCGGCGATCGCGCCGTAGCGGCCGGCGAGGTTGTCGGCGGCGACGAACGAACGGCCGAACCCGGACGACCCACGGACGTTGGGCGCGAAGACCGCGATGCCCTGCGCCACCAGGGCCTGGAACAGCGGGTTCCAGCCGGGACGCTCCTGTGCCTCCGGGCCACCGTGCAGGCTGATCGCGGTCGGCCAGGGGCCCGGCCCGGCCGGACGGTAGAGCCAGCCGGAGAGCGGCAACCCGTCGCGGGCGCGCAGGTCGAGAAGTTGCGGTGCGACGCCGGCGTTGTCCGTACGCGGGACGCCGGTGTCCGGCCGCAGCGGGCGCGGCGCCCCGGTCGACGGGTCGACCAGCCACACCTCCCGCGGCTGCACCGGCCCCTGCGCGGTGACGCAGAGCAGGCCACCGTCGGCGGCGAATACGGTGTCGCCGAGCACCTCGCCGGGGGCGGCGACGGCCCGCTGCACACCGCTGGCGAAGTCGAGCAGGCTGAGCTCGCTGCGCCCGCCGTAGGTGTTCCACAGCAACGCGCCACGCTGCCCGTCCGCGCTGGGCGTGACGTGTTCCAGCTCGGCGTCCGGTCGTCCGGCGAGCCGGGTCGGCGGCTGCTCCGGTCGGGTCAGGTCGACCCGTACCAGCGTGGCGAGTTCGGAGTACGCGTCGGTGCGGGCCAGCACGCTCGTACCGTCCGGGCCGAACCAACCCTGGTCCGTGCTGCCCCTCCCGGTGTCCGGCAGGAGCCGCCGCCGGACGCCGGTGGCCACGTCGATCACCTCCAGCCAGCGGGCGTTCCGGGGGCCGCGGCGCAACAGCGCGGTGCCCGCGTCCGGGGTCACGTCCAGGAGGGTGAGCAGGTCGCCCTGGGCGAGCACCCGCCGGTGCCCGGTGGCCGCGTCGACGAGCAGGGCCTGCCCGTGATCGTCGGACTCGGTGACCGCCAGCACCGCGCCGTGCGGCAGCCAGCCGGCCAGCGCGGCGCTGCGGCGGCCGAAACCGGCAACCTGGTGGCGTGCCGTGCCGTCCGGGCGCAGCACCCACAGCTCGGTGCGGGGCGCGCCGCCGGGGGCGACGACACAGGCCAGCCACTGACCGTCCGGGGACCAGCTCAGCGCGAGAACCGGTTCGTCGCCGACGGGCAGCGCGACGGGCGCCCCCGCGTCGACCTGGCAGACCCAGACGCCGGGCGTCCCGGCCCGGTCGGAGAGGAACGCCACCCGGCGGCCGTCGGGGGACGGTGCGGGGGCGAAGTCCTCGCTGATCGGCACCGAGGGCGACACCGTCCGGTGGCTCGCGGGTCGGGCCCGCCGGCTGGTGCGCGGCGGCTCAATCCGTACGCTCATCTAAACCCCGATCCGCTGCAACCAGAGCTCCAGCAGCCCCAGCTGCCAGAGCGCGTTGGAGCCCAGCGTGGTCCGCCGGGCGTTCGGCGCGTCCAGCAACTCCTCCAGGTAGTCCTTGCGGAACAGACCCCGCTCGCGCGCCGGCCGGGCGGTCAGCGCGTCCCGCACGTCGTCGAGCAGTGGACCGGAGAGGTGCCGGATGGCGGGCACCGGGAAGTAGCCCTTCGGCCGGTCGATCACCTCGTCCGGGACGATGCCCCGGCTCGCGGCCTTCAGCACCCCCTTGCCGCCCTGCGCCAGCTTCATGGTCGGTGGGCAGGCGGCGGCCAGCTCGACCACCTCGTGGTCGAGGAACGGCACGCGGGCCTCCAGCCCCCAGGCCATCGTCATGTTGTCGACCCGCTTGACCGGGTCGTCGACGAGCATCACCAGGCTGTCCAGGCGCAGCGCCGCGTCCAGCGCGGTGTCCGCGCCGGGCGCGCCGAAGTGCGTGGCGACGAACTCCAGGCTGGCGTCGTGGTCGAGCATCCACTCGGGCGCCAGGTGCCCGCCGAGCGCGTCGTGGCGACGATCGAAGAACACCCGGGCGTACGCCTCGACGGCGTCTTCGCGGGCCACGTTGGCCATCGGCGGGTACCAGTCGTAGCCGGCGAGGATCTCGTCGGCGCCCTGCCCGGACTGCACGACGGTGATGCGCTGGGAGACCTCCTCGGAGAGCAGGTGAAATGCGACGCAGTCGTGGCTGACCATCGGTTCGCTCATCGCCCCGATGGCCTGGTGCACGGCGGGCACGAACCGCTTCGCGTCGATGCGGATCTGCTGGTGGTCGGTGTCGAAGTGGCGGGCCATCAGGTCGGAGTAGTGGAACTCGTCGCCGCTCTCCCCCGCCGCCGCCTCGAAGCCGATGCTGAAGGTGGCCAGGCCGGTCTGGCCCTGCTCGGCCAGCAGGGCGACGATCAGGCTGGAGTCGAGACCGCCGGAGAGCAGCACGCCGACCGGCACGTCGGCGACCATCCGCCGTCGTACGGCGGTGCGCAACGCCGCCATGAGCCGTTCCTGCCACTCGTCGGCGGACATGGCGGGGGCGGCGGCCCGGTTGAACTCCGGCCGCCAGTAGGTGGTGTCGCTGCTCCGGCCGTCTGCGGTGATCACCCGGACGGTGGCCGGCGGCAGCTTGCGGACCCCGGCAAGGATCGTGCGCGGTGCCGGCACCACCGAGTGGAAGCTCATGTAGTGGTGCAGCGCCACCGGGTCGAGGTCGGTGTCCACGTCACCGGCGGCGAGCAGCGCCGGCAGGGTCGAGGCGAAGCGCAGCCGGCCCGGCCCCTCGGCCAGGTAGAGCGGCTTGATGCCGAGCCGGTCCCGGGCCAGCACCAGGGTGTGCGTGGCCAGCTCGACCAGGGCGAACGCGAACATCCCGTAGAACCGTTCGACGCAGGCCGTCCCCCACCGGTGGTACGCCTTGATGATCACCTCGGTGTCCGAGGTGGACCGGAAGGAATAGCCGGCGGCGGTCAGCTCGTCGCGCAGCTCCCGGTAGTTGTAGACACAGCCGTTGAAGACCACCGCCAGGCCCAGCTCGTGGTCGACCATCGGCTGGGCGCCCGCGTCGGACAGGTCGATGATGCGCAGTCGGCGGTGGACCAGGGCCACCGGACCCTGCTGCCACCGACCCTCGCCGTCCGGGCCCCGGGAGGCCAGGGCGGGGAGCATCCGCTCGACGGCGGCCAGGTCCGGCGACGCCCCGTCGAGGCGGAACTCGCCTCCGATACCGCACATGGCTCACACCTCTCATCGGCTCGATCCGCTGGGGCGCTGACCGGTCCAGGCTTGGCGGACCGGGTTGCGTCCCGATGACGGGTGGGTCAAGCGTCGGTTACGCCGACGGTTCGTCGGCTCCACCGAGCAGCCAGGTGTCCTTCGAACCGCCGCCGCGCGACGAGTTGACGATCATGCTGCCGGCCGGCGCCACCCGGGTCAGCGCCACCGGCGCGACCTCGGCGGTGTCACCGAGGAACACGAACGCCCGCAGGTCGACGTGGCGGGGAGCCAGCGCGGTGCCGTCGAAGACCGGGTGGGTGGTCAGCGCGATCATCTCCTGGGCGATCCACCGGTGCGGGGCCGCGAGGATCTGCTCCCGGACGGCGTCCAACTCCTCCGCCTCGGCGCGGGGGCCGATCACGACCCGGTCACCGCCGTACCCGTCGACCGGCTTGAGGACCAGCTCGTCGAGCCGGCCCAGCACCTCGGCCCGCTGCTCGGGCAGCCCGCACAGGTACGTCGGCACGTCCCCGAGCAGCGGCTTCTCGCCCAGGTAGTACTCGATCAGCCGGGGCACGTACGCGTACAGCGCCTTGTCGTCACCGACGCCGTTGCCCAGCGCGTTGGCCAGGGTGAGCCGCCCGGCGTGCACGGCGGCGAGCAGCGGCCAGCCCAGCGGCACCCCGTCCGCGCCGGGCGCGTGCAGCAGCGCCTCCTCGTCCATCCGCAGGTAGATCACGTCGACCTCGCGGCGGCAGCCCTCGCGGACCAGCCGAACCCGCCCCTCCTCCACCAGCAGGTCGCTGGTCTCGGTCAGCGGCACGCCCATCTCGTCGGCCAGCAGCCGGTGCTCGAACCACGCCGGATCACCGGGGCCGCTGCTGAGCACCACCACGGCGGGGTCGTCGGCCGCGGCAGGGGCGGCGGCGACCAACGCCCGGTACAGCATCGCCGGCGTCTCGTCGGCGGGCAGCAGATCCGCCGGCACCGGCAGCTCCGGCAGCACCGCCCGGGTCAGCCGACGGTTCTGCACCGCGTAGCCGATCCCGGAGGGCACCCGCAGGTTGTCCTCCAGCACGTACCAGCCGCCGTCCGGGTCCCGGACGAGGTCGGTGCCGGACACCTGGGCGCGGGTGCCCCGCCGGCCCATCAGCGCCCCGGTCGGGCGCAGGCCGGGTGAGGACTCCACCACCCACGCCGGCACCACGCCGTCGGCCACCACCGCCCGGTCGGCGTAGACGTCGCGCAGGAAGGCGTCGAGGGCGCGGGCGCGTTGCACCAGGCCGGTACGCAGGGTCCGCCAGTCGGCGGCGGGCACCACCCGGGGCACCAGGTCGACCGGGAAGAGCCGGGTGCTCGCCTCGCCGGCCACGCTGAACGTCACGCCCCGGGCCCGCTGCTCCTCGTCCCGGTCGTGTTCGCGTCGACGCAGCGCCCCGGCACCGAGTTGGCGCAGGGTCGCGAGTATCGGGGCGTACGCCGGTTGCGGTCCGGCCGGGCCGAAGACCTCGTCGCCGGCGTCGGCGTACGTGGGCAGCGCCGGCGGTGTCGGCGCACCCGGCAGCGGACCGCGGACCCGGCCCCGGGTCTCGTCGAGCAGCAGGTCGACCACGTCGGCCAACCGGCCCCGTCGCTCGTACGCCCGCCGCTGCCGGGCGGCGGAGCTGCCGCGTTCCAGCGCGTGCCGGGTCAGCTCGCTGACCTGCTCCCAGTCCCCGGTCGCCTCCAACTGTGGGCGCAGGTCGCTGACCAGGCGGCGGACCGCCTGGGCGGCCGGCACCGGTCGGGCCGACCGGGGCAGGTCGAGCAGGTCCCCTTCCAACCCGGAGCGGGCCGCCCGCCACAGGGCGGCGCGCAGCACCGGGGGTCGGACGGCCGTGCGCTCCACCCCGGCGCGCAGGGCGGCGACCTCCCGTCGGACGAGCGCCCGGAACAGACCGGTGAGCAGGACGATGATCTCCACGTCGGCGTTGGCGTCGGTGATCCGCAGCTCCACAGTGGGCACGTGCGCCGACGGCCGGACGTCGAAATAGATCATGGCGGGGTCGGTGATTGTCTCGGAGGAGATCAGCTCGGCGACCAGCGCCTCGTGGTCCGCGGCGCTGGTCACCTCGCCCGGGTCACCGGCGGTGGGCCACCGCTGCCAGACCAGGGACCGCACGCTGGCGTAGCCGCTGTCCTGACCCATCCAGTACGGCGAGCTGGTGGAGAGGGCCAGCAGCACCGGCAGCCACGGCTGGACCCGACGGGTGACCGCCACCGCCAGGTCCCGGTCGGAGACGCCGACGTGCACCTGCGCTCCGCAGATCAACTGCTCCCGGGCGAGCATCTGGTACTCGTCGAGCATCCGGCGGTAGCGGGAGGTGGGGGTGACGCTCGGGTCGCCGTCGGCGCGCAGCGGCACCGTACCGGCCGCCACGATGCCCAGACCGGCCCGGTCGGCGACCTGGACGGCCGCCTGACGCAGCCGGGTCAGCTCGGCGCGGATCTCGTCCAGGGTGCGGCAGACCGCGGTGTTGGTCTCCACCACGCTGCGGTGCAACTCGGCGGTGAACGAGGCCGCCGGCAAGCGGTCGAGCAACTCCCCGGCGCGGGGCACCAACTCCCGGGTGTGCAGGTCGACGACGTGGAACTCCTCCTCCACCCCGATCGTGGCCAGGTCCGCCGGGTCACCGTCGTCCAGCGACAGGACCGGATTGGTACGGGGGGCGGGCGGCGTCCGGCCGTTGCCGGACCGGCTGACCGGCTCGTCGTACGTCGGCGCGTTCGTGGTGTTGTCGGCCATGGTCACCCCGGTTCGCGTGTCGGTGGTCTGGCTGTCCGACGAGCGTTCCCAGGGTTGGTACCGGGGGTGTTTCGGGCGCGTTAAGGTGACGCGCCCGTTCCGCCCGCGCTGCTCAGGGGGCGGCACGTGATGTCGGGGTGTCCCACCGGCCTGGACACCCCGACATCAACAGTCTCGATTCGATCAATCCCGGTCAAGGAGCCGCCGGGGTCACCTCATGTTGGCCACCACGAACGGCGCGTGGCCGTGCAGGTAGTTGGTCCACCCACCGGTGACCGGTGCTCCCGGGCTGAGCAGGTTGGTGGTGTCGGTGCCGACGTCGAGCTTCCAGGCCGTCCAGGAGATGCCGTTCGCCTTCATCCAGTCGATCCAGGACTGCGCCTCCGGCAGACAGGCCCGGCCGTCGAGACCGCCGTCGGCGTTGCTGGCTCCCCACTCCGTGACGAACAGCGCCAGACCCGCGCGGATCGCCGCGTCGCCCTTGGCCCGCAGCGACGCCCCGTGCGTGCAGGAGTAGAAGTGCAGGGTGTACATCAGGTTGGTGCCGGTGACCGGGCTGGCCGCCGCGACGTCCACGTCCTGTGACCAGGTTGGGGTGCCGAGCACGACGATGTTGTCCGGGTCGGCGGCGCGGATCGCGGACACCACGGCCTGGTGGTACGGCTTGATGACGTTGGTCCAGCTGACCTGGAGTGGCTCGTTGTAGGGCTCCCAGATGACGTTGGGCAGGTGGCCGTACCGGCGGGCCAGGTCGCCGAAGAACGCCACCGCCTGCGACTGGTTGTTCTGCGCCTCGTGCGCGTGCCAGTCGACGATCACGTAGACCCCGGCGGTGACCGCGTTGTTGATGATGGTCTCCACCTGCGCGCGGGCCTTGTTCGGGTCGCTCAGGTACGCCCCCGCCGGCTCCACCCCCATGGCCGCGCGGATCACCTGGAGGTTCCAGTTGTCCCGCATCCAGCGCAGCGCGGAGAGGTTCTCGGCGTACGGGGCGGTTTCCCAGTTGAGCCACATGCTGCTGATACCGCGCAACTGCACCCGCGCGCCGTTCTTGTCGCACATCGTCGTGCCGCAGACCCGCAGTTGCCCGTGCCGCTCGACCGGCGTGCCGGTGGTCGGGGGCGGGGTGGTCGGTGGCGGCGTGGTGGGTGGCGGCGTGGTGGGTGGCGGGGTGGTCGGGGGCGGACCGCCGGCGCAGGACGCGCCGTTCACCGTGCAGTTGAGGGGGGTGCCGGTGCCGTTGACGAGGAAGCCGAACGAGGTGGAGGCGCCGGCGGCGAGGGTGCCGTTCCAGGACATGTTGGCGAAGGTGTAGTGGCTGCCCGAGGTCGTCTGCTGCGCGTTCCACGACTGGCTGACGGTCGAGGAGGACGGCAGGTCGAACTCGACCCGCCAACTGGTGATCTGGGCGGAGGTGTTGTTGGTGACGGTGACCTGCCCCTGGTAGCCGTTGCCCCAGTTGTTGGTCACGGAGAACACGGCGCTCGCCGCGCTGGCCGGTGTGGCGGCGGCCAGCGCCACCCCACCGGCGAGCAGGCCGGCGACGGCCAGAGTCGTGACAAGTCTCGGTGTGCGCATGCGGAACCCGCTTCGGATCGACGGTGGTGGTCTGAGGCGGGGCGGCGCCTGGGCGCAGGATATCGATCATTGCCTATGGGAGCAAGGTGGAGGCTCTGGCCGGAGGGCTCAGCACCGGCGCCCGGCCCCGATCAGGCCGGTCCCCCGCGGGCGCTCAGGAGGCTCGGCGTACCCGGTAGGCCAGGTGGGTGACGCCGTCGCCCTCGACCACGCTGAACGGGCCGTCCAGCTGAAGTGGGGCGATCTTCAGGTCGGCGAAGAGCGGGATGCCGGCACCGAGTAGGACCGGAACGAGGTCGACGTGCACCTCGTCGAGCAGGCCGGCCTCGACGACCTGGGCCGCGATGGTGCCGCCGTTGACACCGACCTCCTTGTCGCCGGCGATCGCCTTCGCCCGGTCGACGGCGCTCTCGATGCCCTCGGTGACGAAGACGAAGGAGTCACTCTCCGGCGCCCACCCCTCCGGCACGCTGTGCGTGACCACCACGACGGGCACGTCCAGCGGATGCCGGCCACCCCACCCGCTGGTGATGTCGAAGAGCCGGCGGCCGACGACGAGCGCTCCGGTCCGCTCGGTGATCGCCCGCAGATGCCGGGCACTCGTGGCGGACGTCCGAAAGGTCAGCTCGGGGTCGACCGTCGGCGTCTCGACGTCGCCGTTCTCGTACCACTGGAAGAGGTACTCGAAGCCACCGTGGGACGCGTCCGCGATGTAGCCGTCCAACGACATCGTCGCCCAGGTCGTCACCTTCGTCATCGATCCACCCCTTGGTCCGTGCCGGGTCGGCTCATCGGCGGAACCGGGTGCGTCCGGTCCGTCACCCCGTGGTCGAAGCTGGCGCGACAGTCCCGACACGCTCAACGACCGCTCCCAGTGTCAGCTGTCGGCGTCAGGGGCGCAGCGCGTTGAGCACGAGCTCGGCGTAGCGGCGCCACACCGCCGGGTCGCGCTCGTCGAGCACGATGAGCTGCCGGACCGCTCCGCAGAGGATGACCCGGATGTCCAGCTCCCCGGCGTCCGGGCGGATCCCGCCGGACGCTCGGGCTGCCGCCACCAGCTGCCCGATCAGGGCCAGGATACGCGCGGCGGGCACCAGCCTGCCCTCGAAGAACGCGTCGGCGAGGACCCGGTCGCGGGCGAGGCGTCCGAACAGGTCGGGCACGAAGGAACACCACTCCCGGTACGCGTCAGCGCCGTCGAGCGCCGCCCGGATGCGCTGCTCCAACTCCTCGAACTGCCGCTGGACGACCGCGACGATCAGGTCGTCCTTGCTGGGATAGCTGCGGTACACGGTCGCGCGTCCCACTCCGGCCCGCTCAGCCACCTGCGGCACCGTCACCTGGAGGCCCTGCTCGCTGAAGAGTTCCCGGGCGGCGGTGATGACCCGCTCCTGGTTGCGACGGGCGTCCAGACGCCGATGGGGAGCATCCGGGGCGCTCGGCGTCGACGGTGTCATGGCTTCAGTCTGCCCGCTCGGTCTCGTCGGTCAGCAGCGGCTCGTCGCCGTACACGGTGGTGAGTTCGACGTTGAGCACCGTGGCGACCCGGCCGAACGACCAGTAGTAGCCGATCACCTGGAGCACCTCGACGATCTCGCGCTCGCTGAGGATGTGCCGCACCTGGTCGAAGAGGTCGTCGGGAACCCGGGGTGAGCGCACCACCTCGGCGGCGAACCGGATGAGCGTCCGGTCGTGGGCCGGAAGGTCCGGGTTGTCGATGTCCCGGCTGCTGATGATCTCGCGAGTGCGCTGGTCGACGCCGGCCGCCGCGGACATCGGGCGGTGCTGGGCCGCCACGAACTCGCACCCGGTGTACTCGGCCACCGTCAGGATGACCAACTCCCGCGAGCGGGCGGGCAGCTCCAACGAGGTGAACTGCGCCCTCGCGAGCTGGATGAAGAGGTTCACCGTGCCGACCGAGTGGGTCAGCATCCTGACCATCGGGTCGGGCGGCAGGGCGGACAGGACGTCGCGGACGTCGGCCGGAATCGCGTTCGGGTCGGGGTCGGCAAGGCGGGGCATGGCTCTCTCCTGCGTTGGTCGTCGAGGCGGTTCAGGCGGGCAGGTCGAAACCCGTCTCGCTGAGGTGACGGAAGCGGCCGTCCTCGGCGTACGTGCCGAAGATGGCGATCTCCCGCCGGGCGGTCGACCCGTCGGCCAGGGTGATCTCGTAGACGTGTCGTTCGGCGTAGCGAACACCGTCGCGCAGCTCGTCGAGGACCCGCACGGTGCCGCTGACGATCTGACCCCGTACCCGGGTCACCATCTCGGCGAATCCGGCCCGGTCGAGGGTCTCGCCGTCGCTGCGATGCGTGTAGTCGGGGGCGTAGAACTCGTCGAGCGCCTCGGTCAGGTCGCGCGTCGGCTCGAAGACCACCGCGCGCAGGGCGTCGCTGATCCGTACCGGTTTCATGGGGCTCCTCGTGGGTCACCGTGGGACACATCCGGACTCGCGGGTCCGCTTAACGACCACCGTACCGGACTCCCGAGTCCGCTTCCGGTGAGTGTCGTCACGTACTCCCGAGGGAACGGCTGCGCCGGCCACGGCGGGTGCGGGTCCGCCGCTCCGGTCGTAGCGTGGGCGCATGCGAACCACCACGCTGGGCAGCACCGGACCCGAGGTCGGCGTCATCGGCCTCGGCTGCATGGGCATGAGCCACGGCTACGACATCACCGGCCCCCGCGACGACGACACGTCGATCTCCGTCATCCGGCAGGCTCTGGAGCTGGGCGCGACGCTGATCGACACGTCCGACGTGTACGGGCCGTACACCAATGAGGAGCTGGTCGGTCGGGCGCTGGCCGGCGGGCACCGGGAGCGGGCCGTGCTGGCCACGAAGGTCGGCCTGGTGGCCACGTCCCCCAGCGGCGGCCCCGGCAACTCACCGAAGATCGGCAACAACGGCCGCCCGGAGCACATCCGGGCGGCGATCGACGAGAGCCTGCGCCGGCTCGGCACCGATCACGTCGACCTCTACCAACTGCACCGGGTCGACCCGGAGGTGCCCATCGAGGAATCCTGGGGCGCGATGGCCGAGATCGTGGCGGCGGGCAAGGCTCGGCAGCTCGGGTTGTCCGAGGTGAGCGTCGCGCAGATCGCGCGGGCCCAGGCGGTGCACCCGGTGGCGTCGGTGCAGTCCGAGCTGTCGCTGTGGACCCGCGACCCGTTGACCGAGGTGTTGCCGTACTGCCGCGAGCAGGGCATCGCCTTCCTGCCGTTCTCCCCGCTCGGTCGGGGTTTCCTCGCCGGGCGGTTCACCTCGTTCGACGACCTGCCCGCCGACGACTTCCGGCGTGGCCTGCCGCGCTTCCAGCAGGACGCGCTGCGCGCCAACCTCGCCATCGTCGCCCGGGTCCGGGAGATCGCCGACCGGGCCG
This sequence comes from Micromonospora sp. NPDC047756, assembly GCF_055587245.1. Classification (NCBI taxonomy): domain Bacteria; kingdom Bacillati; phylum Actinomycetota; class Actinomycetes; order Micromonosporales; family Micromonosporaceae; genus Micromonospora; species Micromonospora sp. NPDC047756. Next base: position 875,741 of record NZ_JBVJGQ010000002.1, on the reverse strand, counting down.
GCGTCAGCCCCGCGCAGATCGCCCTCGCGTGGGTGGTCGCCCAGGGTGACCGGGTTGTTCCGATTCCCGGCACCAAGACCCCGCAGTACCTGGTGGACAACTGCGCCGCCGCCGACGTGCGGCTCAGCGCCGAGGACCTGGCCGACCTGGACGCGCTGCCCGCGCCCGAGGGTGGCCGCTACTAGGTGTCCTGCCGCTCCGGCGGTGGGTGCGACGGTCGCCGTCGCGATCCAACCGCATCGACGACCAGAGGTGCCGTGGCCCAGGCGGTGAGTCGGCGTGATGTCAGGCGTGCGGACCGACGCTGACGGTGCCGATGGTCAGCGACGCCTCGCCCTCCAGGATCTCGCCGATCCGCTCGACCTCCTCCCCCAACGCCCGTCGCTGAGCGGCATCGAGCGTCCGCAGCGGCTCGACGGTGACCCGGATCGAGCGGCCGGAGCGGCGTTGGTGCCACACGCCGGCGACCACGCCGTCGATCAGCAGCACCGGATAGTTGCCGGCCTGGCCGCCGGCGAGCGCCCGTCCGGCGGCGGCACCGGGGAAGAGCCGTTCGCGGGGGTGACAGCCGACCGCGTACGCGTCGAAGTACGGCAGGAGCCGCAACCCGGACGGCCGGTCGTCGGGGAATTCGGTGTCGCCGGCGGCCACCCAGGCCCGGGTGCCCTCGACTGTCACCTCGGTCAGATCGAGCGAGTCGAACAGCAACGTCGCCCACGCCGGGGGCACCGCCACCCACCGAGCGAACTGTGCCGGGGTGGCCGGCCCGTACGCGTGCAGGTAGCCGCGGACGAGGGCGGCCAGGGCGGCGGGGCCGGGCATCGGCGCGAATTCGGGCAGCCACCGGTTCGGGCTGGTGTACGTGCTGGCGCGACCGCGATTCGGGCCGAAGCAGACCACCCCACCCCGGGTGGCGGCGGTCATCGCCGCGACCCACCGGGGCCATTTGTCCTGGAACGCCTCCATGACCAGGTCACCCGCCCACGGGCCGGTACGGGCGACGACCTCCTCGGTCAGCTCGGCGGTGGTCAGGTCGGCCTCGGCGACCGCCTCGGCGATGGCCGCGAGGACCTGCTCGGTCTGCGAGGGCGTCAGCAGGGACGAATTCTGATCCCAGGACGGCGCCGGCAACGCGGTCAGTGCGCCGACCCACATCGGCAGGTCCGCCGCGGCGAGCAGGTGTACGGTCCCGCGTGGCCCACGGGTCTTGACCAGGGTGCGGTCGGTCCACAGTGCCCGGCGTACCAGGGCGCGGGTCGCGCCCGGCACCCGCAGCCCGACGGACAGCTCGGCGGCCGACGCGATCTGGGCGTGCGCGCCGCTGATCGCCGACACCACCTCGGCGACGCTTCCGGCGTCCGCCGCGCTCGACGTCGACGCCGAGAGCCTGTGCCGCGCGAGACGCCGAGCGGACACCTGGGCCCAGCTCAGGTCGGTCATCGCCGGCTCCCGTCGAACGCGCGGGCGCCGACCGCGCACGATCGGAGGGCTTCGACAGCGCAGGTTGTCATGGCGGCCACGCTACGACCGACGTGTGTCACGTTCCGGCGACCGTCGTTGGCCCCGGGGCCGGTCGGCCCGGGCTCGACCTCGGCCACGCCGACGGCCCTCCGGACGCGCGCACCCTTCCGGCGAGGCGTCCCGGGTGGTGGCGGGCCAGTTTTGTTCCTGGTACGGGGATGGTCAGGGTCACTCCGCCGACCGCCAGCGGAAGTGGACGATGCTCGTCCCCTTGGGCTAACTTCGCTGATGCGGACGATGGTCGTCCGCATGGGGGTGGCCGGAAAGCGGCCACTCGACAGTGCCCCGAAGCGCTGCCTGCCGCCCGAGCCCTACCGCTGATTCGCGGCCGGCCCGCGCTCACTCGCGCAGACACCCCAGCCTCTACGCCCAGAGAAGGATCAACCATGTCCGAACGCTTCGCAAACAAGGTCATTCTGGTCACCGGTGCCACCTCCGGCATGGGGCAGGCCCTGGTCGAGCGAGTCGCCGCCGAAGGCGCGAAGGTCGTCCTGGCGGCACGTGGCAAGGAAGCCGGCCAGGCACTCGCCGCCACGCTGCACTCGGCCGGCGCGGACGCGATCTTCGTGCCGACAGATGTGACGGTCGGAGCCGAGATGGCGACGCTGGTGCAGCGGGCGGTCGACCACTACGGCCGGCTCGACGGCGTGTTCAACAACGTGGGCGCGGCCACCGCGCTCGGTCCGATCACCGAGATCGGCCCGGACGCGTGGGACGCCGAGATGGCGCTCAACCTGAGCAGCGTCTTCTTCGGGCTCAGGTACCAGATCCCGGCGCTACAGGCCTCCGGCGGCGGCTCGATCGTGAACAACGCCTCCGTCAGCGGCGTCACCGGGTCCGCCGGTCTGGCCTCCTACAGCGCTGCCAAGCACGGCGTCGTGGGGCTCACCCGGTCGGCGGCGCTTGAGGTGGCCACCACGGGTGTACGGATCAACGCACTCGTCACCGGCGGCGTCGACACCCCTCTGCTGCGGCGAAACCTGGGCCCGAACCCGGATGAGGCCCTCCAGATGGGCAACGCCATGCACCCCGTGGGCCGGATCGGGCGGCCCGACGAGATCGCCGCACTCGCGGCCTTCCTGCTGAGCGACGAAGCCCCGTTCATCACCGGCGCCGCTCTCGCGATCGATGGCGGCCTGACCGCCGCCTGACGGCCCACTGCCATCACGTCCCCTGAGGGAAACAACGATGCCCACTCGTCACACCGCACCGAACTCGCGGCGATGGAGAGCCCTGTTCTTCATCTCGATCGCCCAACTGATGGTCGTTCTCGACGGCGCCGTCATGAACATCGCCCTCCCCTCGGCGCAGCAGGCGCTGCACTTCACCGACGGCAGTCGTCAGTGGGTGGTCACCGCGTACGGCCTCGCTTTCGGTGGTCTCCTGCTGGTCGGCGGCCGGATCGGTGACATGGTGGGGCGCAAGCGCGTCTTCCTGCTCGCCCTGGCGGGCTTCGCGATCGCCTCGGCGATCGGCGGCCTTGCGGTCAACGCGGCGATGCTGCTGATCGCTCGGGCGCTGCAGGGAGCGTTCGCGGCGCTGCTCGCTCCGGCCGCGCTCTCGCTGATCTCCCTGTTGTTCACACAGCCGCGGGAACGAGCGAAGGCCTTCGGCGTGTTCGCCGCGGTCTCGATCGCCGGTGGCGCCGTCGGTCTCATCGCCGGCGGTCTGCTCACCCAGTACCTGAACTGGCGTTTCGCGATGTTCATTCTGGTTCCGATCGCGGTCGTCGGAATCGTGGGCGCCATCTCCACGGTGAACGACGACGGTGAACGACACCGCTACCGGCTCGACATCCCCGGCGTGCTGCTGGCCAGCCTCGGCCTCGTCGGTCTGGTCTACGGTTTCAGCGCCGCGGAGAGCCACGGTTGGTCGGCGGGTACGACCGTCGGATCCTTCGTCGTCGGCGTGCTGCTTCTGGCGGCCTTCATCGTGGTGCAGTCACGGGTGAAGGCTCCGCTGCTCCCACTGCGAGTCCTGAGCGAACGCAATCGGGCAGCCGCCTACCTGTCGGTGGGTCTCGCCATTGTCAGCATGTTTGGAATGTTCCTCCTGCTCAGCTACTACTTCCAGCAGGTCAAGGGCTGGTCCCCGGTCATGGCCGGCCTGGCGTTCATGCCGATGGCGGTGCTGCAGGCTGTCGGGGCCACGCAGATCGGTGCCCGACTCGCGCACCGGATCGCTCCACGGCCGATCATGGTCGGCGGCTACCTCGTCAGCGCGGCCGGCCTCGTCCTGCTCGCCCTCCTCGACGCCGACAGCAGCTTCTTGGAGATCGCGATCGCCGAGGCGGTGGTCGGCATCGGCATCGGCGCCGCGTTCATGCCCGCGATGAGCATCTCCACCCACGGCGTCGCGCCCACGGACGTCGGTGTCGCCTCCGCGATGATCAGTTCGTCGCAACAGGTCGGGGGGTCGATAGGCGTCGCGCTGCTCAACACAGTCGCGACCAGTTCAACCGCCTCCTACCTGCTCACCCACGGCGGTACGGCGGCCCCCGTCCACGTCCAGAACCAGGCGCTGATGCACGGCTACTCGGCCGCGTACTGGCTGGCCACCATCTTCGTCGTGGCCGCGGCGCTGACCTCCGCGATCCTGGTCAATGCGGGCGCACCGGAACCTGTGCCGACCTCGACGTCGGACGACAGCGCGCCGGTCGACGTCCCGGTGCCCGCCCACTGAGCGACGGCCTGTCCGGGCGATCGCAGGGTAGCCGCCGCGTCAGCTCCCGACTCTCCTGGGAGCGGGAGCTGACCCGCGTCCGTTCGGCCGCCCGCTGCGGACGACAATCGGACGAGCTACGTCCGCTTGTGCTACGCTTTCCGGATGCCTGATCTGGATCCGGCGTCGGGCGTCCGCGCGGACGCCCGACAGAACCGACGCCAGCTGATCATCGCAACCAGGGAGGCAATCGCCGCCCGCGGGCTCGACGTCTCGGCTCTGGACATCGCGACAGCGGCCGGCGTGGGGGTGGGCACGCTGTACCGGCGCTTCGGCACCAAGGAAGCGCTGCTCGACTACGCGGTGCTCGGCCTGTACGACGAGTTGTGCGACATCGCGCGAGCCTGCCTGGAGCGCCCGGATCCGTGGGACGGAATGACGGAGTTCGTGCTGGAGCTGGCCGGGGCCCACCGGGACAGCCGCGGCCTGGCCGAGGTCACCGCGGCCTGCGAAAGGCCGCCGACAACCGAACTCGCGCAGCGCACCGTCGCGTTGCAGGAGGCCATCACCCAACTGACTGAGCGAGCACACGCGGCGGGTGATCTCCGCGCCGACGTAACCTGGCAGGACGTCCTGCTCTGCTCACGCGCGGCGCTGGACACCGACCACTGCCTCGGCGTCGACGCTGGGCCCGACGGGTGGCGTCGAGTCATCATGGTCCTGCTCGACGGCATGCGCGCCCCCGGACGCACTCCGCTCCAAGGGCCGGCACCGCAGGTCCGCCCGCAAGGGGCATGATCCACTCACCTACCCGGGCACCTACAGGGGGACGTACGCGTGACGCAGAGGGACGCGGAGCTGGTGGTGCTCGCGCAGGCCGGCGACGCGGCTGCGCTGGGGGCGCTGCTGGCCCGGCACGAGGCCGGGATGCGGGCCGTCGCGCTGAGCGTCCTCGGTTACGGGCCGGACGCCGAGGACGCGGTCCAGGACGCCATGGTCGTCGCCCTGCGTCGCATCGGCGAGGTCCGCGACCCGAGCGCCGTCGGCCCCTGGTTGCGAGCCATCGTCCGCAACAACAGCCGGATGGCGTTGCGCGCGCCCAGAGCCGTCCCGGTCGCCGAACCCGAGTGGTTCACCCACCCCGCCGACACACCCACCCCGGAGGAGGCGCTGGACCGGGCCGCGATGCGCGACTGGTTGTGGCACTCCGTCGGGCAGTTGTCCGAACCCGACCGGCTCGTCACCCTGCTGCGGTACTTCAGCGACGCGTCCTCGTACGAGCAGATCGCGACCGTGTGCGGCGTGCCGGTCGGCACCGTCCGCAGCCGCCTCAGCCACGCCCGCCGGGCGCTCGCCGGCGGCCTGCGAACGGCGGCGGACGCCGCACACACGGACGTCGCCGCCTCGAACGACGCACGCTGGCGGGAGGGCCTCGACATGATCGCCACCGCGATGGGCGGCGACTTCGACCGGGTGGTCCGCGAGAGCTGGTGGCCCGACGCCGAGATGATCGTGCCAGGTGGTCCGCGCGGCGGCCCCGATCTGGCGGTCACCGGCATGAGCCGCGACCTGACCGCCGGGGTACGTCAGCGACTGCGCAACGTGGTGGCCAGCGGCGACGTGCTTATCTGGGAGACCGACCTGATCAGCCCACCCGACGACCCGGAGCACTGCCCACCCGCGGCGCTGTGGTTGCAGATGCTGCGCCAGGGCCGGGTACGCCAACTCACCCTCTTCCACCCCGCCCCCGCGCTGGTCTGAAAAAAACTTTCCCGACCGAGCGAACTTTCCGCTCGACCCGCGCATCTGGTCCGCGTCAAGCACCAGTTGCCGTGCCGGCGGACGCCGCGCGGGTCTCGGATCGGGAGATAGTTCATGGGTTCCACAAGCCACGACGTCAGCGCCCTCGCGCCCGGTGCCCACACGTTCACCGTGGATGGCGTCGCGCAGGTTTACCACGTCGCCGGCAGCGGCCCGGTGTGCCTGGCGCACTCGGGTGGCCCGGGGATCGAATGGTCCTACCTGCGGACGCCGAGCCTGGAGGAGCACTTCACAATGGTGTACGTCGAGCCGGTGGGCACCGGCGCCTCGGGACGGCTCGACAACCCCGGCGATTACCGTCTCGGCACGTATGTCCGGTTCCTGCACGCCGTCGTCGAGCACCTCGGCGAACCCCGGGTGTACCTCCTCGGGCACTCGTACGGCGGTTTCGTCGCCCAGCGGTACGCCCTCGACCACCCGGACCAGGTCGCCGGGCTGGCCCTGTACGACACCTCACCCGTCACCGGGGCCGAGTTCTGGGCCGAGGCGATGGCCGGCGTCGCCGCGTACCCACAGCGACACCCGGACCGACCCGAGGCGGCGGCGATTCCGGCGGCCTTCGAGCAGCTCCACGCGGCGAGGGACGACGAGTCGTTGGGCGCTGCCCTGCGCGCCGTCCTGCCGGTCTACTTCGCGGACTTCTGGGGCCGACAGAACGAGTTCGCCCCACTTCAGGCTGGCGTCCGGATCTGGGCGGAGCCGGCCAACGCCCAGGATCCAGCTCCATTCGACGTGCGGGAGAACCTCGGTGAGCTCACCGTGCCCGTCGTGGTGATCGTCGGGACGTACGACTTCATCTGTGGCCCCCGCTGGGCCCAGCAGTTGCACGCGGGACTTCCGGACTCGCGACTGGTGACGCTGGAGCGAAGCGGACACTTCGCGCACATCGAGCAACCGGCGGAGTTCACCGACGCCGTGGCGGAGCTGCTGAAGCGTTGACCCACCGCGGCGCCGCGCGCCCCCAGGTCCGTTCGTCACATCGGGCAGACCTCGGGGCGCGGGCGCGTTGCACGGTCATAAGCTGATCGTTTTGCTGCACCGTGACGAAGAGGAGACCGCCGTGAGCCAGACCGAACGGATGGATTCCGTCGACGAGTGGAACGTGGCCGAGGACGACGGGGTCCTGGACGCCTCCGACACCCTCGACGACGACCGGGTCGGCGACCCCCTCGACACCGGCATCATCGCCGAGGACCACTGGACCGCGGCAAACCGGTTCGGCACCACGCCGGCCGAGGAGCGGGCGGGCGAGTCCCTGGAGCAACACCTCGCCCAGGAGGTGCCGGATGTGGACCCGTACGCCGAGGGTGGCGACGACGAGGACGAGTTGACCCGCCGGGGGTACGAGGCGGAGGCGCGCGCCGGCCGTCTCGTCGCGTACGACGAGGGCGTCCGCGAGGACGACGAAGCCGAGTCGGTGGCGTGGGACGCCGGCATCGACGCGGGTGCCGCCAGCGCGGAGGAGGCGGCGATCCACGTGGTCGAGGACCCGGACGGGCCCGGCGACGGTCCGTTGCGCTGACGCCGTACCCGCCGCGCTCGGCACCGGAGTGGGGTGACGAGCGCGGCGGGGTCGGTCAGTGGATGACGACGGGAGTTCTGACCTGCTCGCCCTGCGGGTCGTCGAGCTGCGCCGGCTGACGTCGGCGCGGCAGGAACGCCGCCGGGATGATGGTGAGTACGACCAGTGCGAACGCGACCCAGAACGTGCTCGCGAACGACTTGGCGGCGAAGTCCAACCCGCGCTCGATGATCGACGGGTCCACCGGCATCTGCTGGAGCAGCTCCGGCCGCTGTTGGGAGGCGATGGCCAGCCCGGCTTCGGTGATCGGCTTGCCGCTCTCGTCCACCAGGCCGGGGATCGGCCGGGAGCCGTTGAGCTCGTTGGTGAGGATCACCGACATCACGGCGGCGCCGACGGAACCGCCGATCTGCTGGAGGATGTTGACCAGCGTCGAGCCGCGGGCCACCTCCTGCGCCTGCAACGTCCGCAGCGCCGACGTCATGATCGGCATCATCGTGCCGCCCATGCCCAGACCCATCACGAACAGCGAACCGCCGAGCAGCCAGTAGGAGGTCTGCGGGTCGACCTGGGTGAACCCGAAGAACCCGACGACGATGAGCCCCAGCGCGAACGGGACGGTGCGCCCGATCGGCACCCGGTCGGCCAGCGTGCCGGCGATCGGCATGGTGATCATCGCGCCGATGCCCTGCGGAGCCATCAGTAGGCCGGCGGCCAGCGTCGACTCACCGCGCACCTGTAGGAAGTAGCTCGGGAACAGCAGGCCGGCACCCATGAACGCGATGATGAACACGAACATCGTCACCGACGCGATGGTCAGGCTGCGGTTGCGGAACAGCCGCAGGTCGAGCAGCGGGTGCCGGGGCTTGAACGAGTAGAGCACGAACGCCACCACCAGCGCGCCGCCGACCAGCATCGGGGCCCAGACCTTGGCCTCGGCGAAGGTGCCCGCCTCCGGCAGGGACGAGACGCCGTAGAGGAACAGCGCGAGACCCGGCGAGAGCATGAGCATGCCGACGAAGTCGAACGACTCGGACGGCTCGGGCGCGTCCTTCGGCAGCGCGACCTGCGCGTAGATCAGGGCGATCAGGCCGATCGGCAGGTTGATCAAGAAGATCCAGTGCCAGCTCGCGGTGTCGATCAGCCAACCACCGAGGATCGGGCCGCCGATCGGCCCCAGAAGCATCGGGATGCCGAGGACGGCCATCAACCGACCGATCCGGTGCGGACCAGCCGCCCGGGTCATGATGGTCATGCCCAGCGGCATGAGCATGCCGCCACCGAGGCCCTGCAGGACCCGGTAACCGATCAGCTCACCGATCGTGTCGGCCATGGCGCAGAGCCCCGACCCGATCGTGAACAGGGTCAGCGCCACCATGTAGAGCCGCTTGGTGCCGAACCGGTCCGCCGCCCACCCGCTGAGCGGGATCACGGTGGCGAGCGCGAGGGTGTAGGCGGTCATGGTCCAGGCGACACGGGCGTAGGACGCGTCGAACTCACTCTGGAACTTGGGCAGCGCCACGCTGACCACCGTCACGTCGAGGATCGACATGATCGCGCCAAGGACGACGACGCCCGCCACCTTGAGCACCGCGCCGTCGAGTTTGTCCGATGTCGCGAGGGATTGCTGTGTCACTAACTCTCCTGAAGTCGATTGAGCCGGCCGACGGTGGGCGGTGGCGGCGATGCCGCGCCGACCGGGCGCGGCGCGCGACGTGCCAGGACGACGACGCGCGGAGGAAGACTAACTGCCATCTGTGACGATCCGCCGCCGGATTTCGTGACGGCCCGGCCACGTATCCGATCGTCTTTGCGACTGTGGCCGGACGTCGGGGTGGCAATCAGCCGGCACAGCCGCGAGCTGGTGCCCTGCGTCGCCCGGCGACGCCGCCCTCATCGCGTCGGTGACCGCGCGGGATCGGGGCGGCGGGCGGCCGAGATCCGCAGGCGTCACCGATGGCCGGCGGAGAACTAGCTGCTGCGCCTGCTGGCGTCGAGCGCGGCCTGCTCCACTCGCCGGCGGTGGTCCCGCCACCATGACTCGTCCGCGGCGGGCAGATTGTCGTGCCTTGGCAGTAGCCCGGCCGTGCCGTCGATGAGTTCGCGGACGATGTCGGCGTGGCCGGCGTGCCGTTGGGTTTCCGCGATGGCGTGGACCAGGACGTGGTGCAACGTGACCGCCGCATCGCCCCACCACGGCACGTGACCCACTTCGTGCAGGGCGAGGGCTTCGATGGTGGTGTCGGCGTGGGCGATCGCGCGCCGGTACAGCGCCAGGATCTCCTCACGGGTCTCGTCCGCACTCGCCCACATGTCGGCATTGGTCTCCGCGCCGTCACCGACATACGGCAACTCCTGCTCGAACGGTCGACCGAACACGACACCGAAGTAGACGATCTCCATGGCCGCCGAGTGCTTCACCAGACCGAGCAGATTGGTGGCGGTCGGGGTCAACGGACGCCGAATATCGTATTCGCCGAGCCCGTCGAGCTTCCACAGCAGCGACTCACGGCCGCCCTTCAAGTAACTGTGCAGGTCCGCCTTCATCGCGGCACTATGGCATCCGGTCGGCGTCGGCGTTGCCCCGGCGACCCGCGAAGCTCATGGTCGGCAGGACACGCCACCCCGCCCCGCCGGGTGCTGGAAGCCCGGCCTGCCGGTACCTGGGCCCGGCCAACCCGACGTGCCAGTCTCCAGCCAGGGATCGCCGAACCGTGGATAAACCGCACCTGGTTGGGGTTCGGCAGCGGTGCGACGGTCGGTCCATGACACCTTCCACCTACACCGTCACCGGCCACTGGATCGGTGGCGAGACCGTCACCGGCTCCGCCGGCACCCTTCCCGTCGTGAACCCGGCCACCGGCGAGGTCGTCGCCGAGACCCCGGCCGGCACCGCCGCCGACGTCGACCGCGCCGTCGCTGTCGCCCGTGCCGCCTTCCCGGCCTGGTCGGCGACCACTGCGCGGCACCGCGCGGACGTGCTGCGCCGCCTCGGCGCCGGCCTCGCCGCCCGCACGGAGGAGATCGCCCAGGCGATCACCGCCGAGATGGGCTCTCCGATCGGCATGTCCCGGACCGCCCAGGTCGCGTTCCCGGCCGCTGTGGTCGAGTCCATCGCCGGCCTCGCCGACGACTTCGCCTGGACCGAGGAGGTCGGCAACTCGCTGATCGTCCGCGAGCCGATCGGCGTGGTCGGCGCGATCACGCCGTGGAACTTTCCGCTTCAGCAGATCGTCTCCAAGCTGGCTCCGGCTCTGCTCGCCGGCAACACGATGGTCTTCAAGCCGTCCGAGAACGCCCCGCTGACCGCGCGCATCCTCGCCGAGGTCGCCGCCGAGGCCGGCGTACCGGCGGGTGTCTTCAACGTGGTCTACGGCACCGGCGCGACCGTCGGCGAGGCGATCTCCGCCCACCCGGACGTCGACATGATCTCCTTCACCGGCTCCACCCGGGCGGGACAGCGGATCTCCGCGGTGGCCGCGGCGACCGTCAAGCGGGTCGCGCTGGAGTTGGGCGGCAAGGGCGCGAACATCATCCTCGACGACGCCGACCTGCCCACCGCTGTCGAGCGGGGCGTGATGATGGCGTTCAGCAACGGCGGTCAGGTCTGCGGCGCGTGGCCACGGATGCTGGTGCCCGCCTCCCGTCAGGACGAGGTCGTGGCGTTGGCCGTCGCGGCCGCGAAGCAGTACTCCGTCGGCGACCCGGGCGACGAGTCCACCCGGATCGGCCCGATGGCGTCCGAGGCCCACCGGCAGAAGGTCGTCGGCTACATCGAGCGGGGCGTCTCCGACGGTGCTCGGCTCGTGTTCGGCGGCCCGCAGCGGCCCGCGGGGCTGACCGTCGGGGCCTACGTCCAGCCGACGATCTTCGCCGACGTCGACCCGGCCTCCGCGATCGCCCAGGAGGAGATCTTCGGCCCGGTGCTGACGATCATCCCCCACACCGACGAAGAGGAGGCCGTAGCCATCGCCAACGGCACGCTGTATGGCCTGACCAGCGGCGTCTTCGGTGAGCCGGAGCACGCGCTGGCGATCGCCCGGCGGCTGCGCGTGGGCCAGGTCGACGTGAACGCCGGCCACTGGAACCCCCTCGCCCCGTTCGGCGGCTACAAGCACTCCGGCAACGGTCGCGAGTTCGGCCGGTTTGGGCTGGAGGAGTTCCTGGAGACCAAGTCCATCCAACGCTGACCCCTCCGCAGACCCACACCCACACCCACACCCACACCCACACCCGCGCCCGCACCCGCACCCACGCCGATCTTGCACTTTCGGTCGCCGATATGGGGTGCTACGCCCCCTATGTACCGACAGAAAGTGCAAGATCGCGCAACCCGGGGCGGGGCGCGGACGGGGCGCGGGGCGCGCAACCCGGGGCGGGGCGAGGGTGGGGTGGGGTGGGGTGGAACAGCGGGGCGGGGCTGGTCTGTTGCAGTTGATGTGCCGGCGACTGGCTGGCACCCACCGATCGGAGAGACACGTGGACCGCGCCCAACTCGCGAGCTTCCTGCGTACCCGCCGGGAGGCTCTGCAGCCCGAGGACGTGGGGTTGCCCCGGGGGCCCCGGCGGCGCACCGGAGGGCTGCGGCGTGAGGAAGTGGCCACGTTGAGCGGGATGTCCACCGACTACTACAGCCGGTTGGAGCAGCAGCGCGGGCCGCACCCCTCGGAACAGATGCTCGCCGCGCTGGCCCGGGGCCTGCGGCTCTCCCTCGCCGAACGGGATCACCTGTTCCAGCTTGCCGGGCACGCCGTTCCGCGCCGCGCGGTGCGGGCCGACCACGTGAACCCGGGGATGATGCGCATCCTCGACCGGATGCACGACACCCCGGCCCAGGTGGTGAACCACCTCGGCGAGACCCTGGCGCAGACCGCGCCGGCCGTCGCCCTGCTCGGTGACGAGACCCGGTACACCGGGTTGGCGCGCAGCGCGCACCACCGCTGGTTCACCGACCCGAGCGCACGGCAGCTGCACCCGGCGCAGCATCACCAGACACAGAGTCGACTGCTCGTGGCGCACCTGCACGCGGCGTACACCCGCGACGGGCGCGGCTCACGGGCCGCCGCGCTCGTCGACGACCTGCTGGCCAGGAGCCCGGAGTTCGCGCAGCTCTGGCGGGAGCACCCGGTGCCCGCCGGCTACTGCCCGCCCAAGCACTTCGTGCACCCGGAGGTCGGGGCGTTGGAACTGCACTGCCAGACGCTCGTTGATCCCGACCAGTCACAGACACTGTTGGTCTTCACCGCCGTACCCGGGTCGCCGAGCGACGAGAAGCTGCGCCTGCTGGCCGTCATCGGCGGCCAGCTCGTCTGACCGCGATCAGGTCGGGCGGGGGTAACGGGCGGGGCTGACCCCCAGGTAGCGCCGGAAGTGGCGGGTCAGGTGCGCCTGGTCGAAGAACCCCACCGCGACGGCGGTCTCGACGGGCCGCTGCCCGGCGAGGAGCAGGCGACGGGCCAGCTCGACCCGACGACCGGTCAGATAGGTGTGGGGTGGCACGCCGTGCACCTGGGTGAACGCCCGGACCAGGTGGGTCGGGTGGGCGTGCAGCAGCTCCGCGGCCTCCCGCAGGGTGACGCCCTCGACGGTCCGGGCGTCCAGCAGCTCCCGTAGGCGCACCGCGAGGCCGTGTCCGGCCGGCTGGACACCGACCGGGCAGCGCTGGCGGAGTTGGCGGCGGAGCCGGTCCAGGATGAACGCGAGCCGGCTTTCGGCCTCGAACTCGTCGCCGGGTGCGGCGAGCACCTGGTGCAGGCGGTCAACCCGGTCGCGCAGCCGCGGATCGGCCAGGTCCGGCTCGTCGACGGCCCGCCCGGCCAGCTCGGCGTCGAGCGCCGACGTGTCGAGGTACAGGACCCGTTTGCGGAAGCCGTCGGGTGTGGCGGACCTGCCGTCGTGCGGCACGTACGGCGGCAGGAGGGTGACCGACGTGCGCAGCGCGCCGTGCCGGTGCCGGTCCAGGTCGAAGCGGACCGCGCCGTCGTCGACGATCAGCAGCGTCCAGACGTCGTGGATGTGCCGGGGGTAGGCGTGGTCGACGAAATGGGCGTGAAAGACCTCGGCGACCCCGGCTACCGCCGGTCGCCACGCGCTGACATGCGAGCCCGCGGGGCGGGTGACCACGCTAAGAACGTACAAGACCGGTAGGTGTCGGGGCGGGCAGGCTCGACGCCATGACCGAACCGATCCGCTTTCCCACCAAGATCGCCGTGCTGCTCCGCAACGACCTGGCGGGCTGGCAACGGCTGAACGTCACCGCGTTCCTGGTCAGCGGCATCGCGAGCACGCTGCCGGAGCTGGTCGGCGAGGAGTACCGCGACGCGGACGGCACCGGCTACCTGCCGATGTTCGGCCAGCCGGTGCTGGTCTTCGCCGGGGACCGGGCGACGTTGGTCGGCGCGCACTCGCGCGGCCTCGCTCGTGGCCTGCGGCTGGCGATCTTCACCTCCGAACTGTTCGCCACCGGCAACGACCGGGACAACCGCGCTGCCGTCCAGGCGGTCGGACGGGAGAAGCTCGACCTGGTGGGGCTGGCGTTGCACGCGCCGCGCAACGTGGTGGACAAGGTGCTCAAGGGTGCGTCCATGCACCCGTAACGGCATCCGTGGCGACGAAGGCATTGATATCGGCCTGTATGACTGTAATGATTAACACACTTTACAGTTGTTTCGCCGCCCCGGAAGGACCCCCACATGGCGCGACGATCGGCCGGGCTCGCGCCCCGCCACCCCCGCATCAGACTGATCTCCGCGCTCGCCGCGGCCCTGCTCGCCGTACCGACCGGACTGGTCGTCGGCGCATCGCCCGCCGTGGCGGCCGCGACCGGCACCATCACCGGGTACGGCGGCAAGTGCGTCGACGTGGCCGCAGCGAACCCGGCCAACAACACCGCGGTGCAGCTCTTCACCTGCAACGGCTCCGCCGCGCAACAGTGGACGGTCGGCGACGACGGCACGATCCGGGCGCTGGGCAAGTGCCTGGACATCGCCGCCGCCAGCACCGCCAACGGCGCCCGGGTGCAGATCTACGACTGCAACGGCACCGGGGCGCAGCAGTGGTCGGCCAACGCCGGGCAACTGGTCAACCCGACCTCGGGCAAGTGCCTCGACGCGACCGGCCAGAGCTCGGCCGACGGGACGCCGTTGCAGATCTGGAGCTGCACCGGCACCGCCAACCAGAGCTGGGCACTACCCACCGGAGGCGGCACCACACCGCCGCCGTCGAGTGGTTTCACCCACCCCGGCGTGCTGGTCAGCCGAGGCCAGCTCGACTTCGTCCGCGGCCGGGTGCAGGCCGGCGCGCAGCCGTGGGCGTCGGCCTACAACCAGATGATGAGCAGCCGGTACGCCTCCCTGTCGCGCACCCCGGCACCCCGTTCGGTGGTCGAGTGCGGGTCCTACTCCAACCCGAACAACGGCTGCACCGACGAGCGGGAGGACGCGATCGCGGCGTACACCGACGCGCTCGCCTGGTACGTCACCGGGGACGCCCGCTACGCGCAGAAGTCGATCCAGATCATGGACGCGTGGTCGGCGACGATCACCGCACACACCGGTAGCAACGGCCCGTTGCAGACCGGCTGGGCCGCCTCGGTCTGGCCCCGGGCCGCCGAGATCATCAAGTACACCTACACGAGTTGGCCCAACGCCAACCGCTTCGCCACCATGCTGCGCAACGTCTACCTGCCGGTGGTGCGCAACGGCTCGAACAGCAACGGCAACTGGGAACTGACCATGATGGAGGCCGCCGTCGGCATCGCGGTCTTCCTGGACGACCGGAACGCCTACGACGCGGCGGTCACCCGATTCCTCAACCGCACCCGGGCCTTCATCTACCTGCCCAGCGACGGCGCGTTGCCGTACACGATGCCCGGCAGCGGCCTGGACACCAGCGCGGAGATCATCGGCTACTGGCAGGGCCAGTCCACGTTCGTCGCCGGCCTCGCCCAGGAGACCTGCCGCGACTTCGTCCACACCGGGTACGGGATCTCCGCCATCTCGCACGTCGCGGAGACCTCCCGGATCCAGGGACGGGACCTGTACCCGCAGGTCGGCGAGCGGCTGCGCCAGGCGCTGGGCTTCCACTCGCGCTACCAGCTCGGCGAGGCGCCACCCTCCTGGCTCTGCGGTGGCAGCCTCACCCGGGGCCTCGGGCCGATCACCGAGGTCGGCTTCAACGCGATGAGCACCCGGTTGGGCAACGTCATGACCAACACCCAGACCCTCACGCTGCAACAACGTCCGGCCGGGACGAACAACCTCTTCGTCGCCTGGGAGACGCTGACCCACGCCAACAACCCCAACTGACCGGGCCGTCGTGGGGTGGCGCCGACGGTGCGACGCCACCCCACGACGGTGCTCAGTTGTCGGCCCCCAGCGCCTGCACCGGGCTGACCCGCGACGCCCGACGGGCCGGCAGCACCCCGGCCAGCGCGGTCAGCGCGACCAGCACCACGAAGAGCCCGGCCAGCGGCAGCAGCGGCGCGGTCAGCGGCGCCTCGATCCCGAGGGTCTGGACGGCCAACCAGGCGTACGGAATGCCGAGCACCAGGCCGATCGTCGCGCCGATCACCCCGTACAGGCCCGACTCGACGGTCAGCATGGCGCGCAGGCCGGTCCGGGACAGCCCGATCGCCCTGAGCAGCCCGGACTCGCGTACCCGCTCCACCACCGACAGCGCGGTCGTGGAGCCCACGCCGACGACCGCGATCAGCACGGTCAGGCTGACCAGACCCACCGCGATCCAGACCAGGGTGCGGAGCACCGCGTCGTTGCGGTCCCGATCGTCGGCGAGCACCGCGAGGCCCACCCCGTCGCTGCCACCGATCGCCTGCCGCAGCGCCCGCACCCCGGCGGTGCGGCCGTCCTCGCCGGCACCGGCGGCGTCGGCCAGCAGACCGGTGTACGCGGCCGGCACGCCGAGCCGGTCCAGGTCCGCCGGATCGGCGAGGATGCCCGTGTGCAGCGGGCCGTCACCGGGCAGGACGGCGGCCACCCGCACGTCGACCCGGCCGGCGGGAACGGCGAGGGTGACGGTGTCGCCGACCCGCAGGCCGGCGTCCCACGCGACCCACTTGTTGACCACGATCCGTCCCGGGCCACGGTCGGCCAGGGTGCCCTGGGCCACGTCCAGATCGCCGGTGCTCGGCAACGCC
Organism: Micromonospora sp. NPDC047756; assembly: GCF_055587245.1. NCBI lineage: Bacteria > Bacillati > Actinomycetota > Actinomycetes > Micromonosporales > Micromonosporaceae > Micromonospora > Micromonospora sp. NPDC047756. The sequence goes on along the minus strand of NZ_JBVJGQ010000002.1, from coordinate 859,062 downwards.
GCCAGGTCGAGGTCGCTCGTCAGGTAACCGGACTCGGTGGTGCCGAGCTTGTCGACGCCGCGCAACAGTGTCGCGTCGTCGACCCTGCGGTACGGCACCACCCGGGCCAGCGCGCCGCGCGCCGCCTCGGCCCGGGTCACCACGGCCGGCGGCAGGGGCTCACCGTTGGTCGTGACCTCGAAGTCGGTCGGGGCCGACAGCGCCATCTCGCGGTCGGCGAGGATCCGCAACGACGCGCCGCCGATGACCACCCCGGAGATCAGGGTCACCCCCAGCGCGACCACGACGGAGACCGCTGCCGCCCGGCGTGGGGCCCCGCCGATCCCGCCGACCGACATCCGCCCGAGCGGCCCGAGCTGGCGCAGCGGCCAACCCACCACGGCCAGCACCGGGCGGACCAGCAGCGGACCGAGGGCCACCAGCGCGAAGAACGCCATCCCGCCCGACGCGACGAGCAGGAGCAGGGGCAGCGTCGGGTTGTAGTCCGACTGGTCGGGCTTCGGCAACCGACTGATCGTGGCGACCGCCGCGAGGACCGCGCCGACGGTCAGGAGCAACCCCGACACCAGGCGCGCCGCCCCGATGCCGCGCCGACCGGCGGTGGTGCTCGCCGACCGCAGCGCCTCCAACGGGGAGACCCGGGCGGCCGAGAGCGCCGGCGCCAGCACGGCCAACACGGTGACCACGACAGCGCCGATCACCACCATGACCGCTTCCGCCAGCGGCAGGCCCGGCGAGGAGACCTGGTGGCCGGCGGCGCGCAGGACCGGCGGCAGCGCGTACCCGAGGGTGAGCGCGGCGGCGACCCCGACGACCCCGGCGACCAGACCGGTCAGGGCGCCCTCGGCGGCCAGCGCGCCGACCAGGGTGCCCCGACTCGCGCCGACGGCCCGCAGCAGCGCGAGCTGCCGCATCCGCTGGGCGAAGACGATGCGGAAGGTCGAGGTGACCACCAGCGCCGCCGCGGCGACCGCGATGGAGACGAAGACGCCGACCAGAATGAAGAGTTTCCCGACCTGCTCGGCTGCCGCGTTGGCCTCGGCGTCGCGTACCTCGGCACCGGAGCGGATCGGCTGGGCGGCGACCACGGCGCTGACCCGTTGCCGGACCGCGTCGGGTTCGGTGCCGGGCGTCACCCGCACGTCCACGCGTTCCACGGCCGTCAGTCGCGCCCAGCCGATCACCGCGCTCTCCGGGGCGTACGCGTCGTACCCGGCGTCGGCGGCGGTCTCCACCACGGCGGTCACGGTGAGCGGAGCGGGCGCGCCGAGTTCGCCGCCGGTACCTCTGGTGGTGGTGCCGACCGACAGCCCGAGCCGCTCGGCGGTGCGCGGGGTGATCGCGATCTGGCCGGGGGCGTCGGGGTACCTGCCCTCGACGACCCGGACCGTGCTCAACGGGCCGCTGCCCGGATCGGACTGCAGGTTGAGGTATCCCTCGCCGATCGAGACGCCGGTGGCGACCCGGGCGACCGCCTCGGCCACCCCGGGCACGGCCCGGATCTGCTGCACGTCCCGCACCGTGGGTGGCGGCACGTCGACGCTGCCGATCACCAGGTCGGTGACGGCCGGGGTGCCGCTGAGGTTGTCCCGCACGGTCCGCTCGGTGATCTGTTGCACCAGCACGGCGCCGAAGACGACGAACGACGCGACCAGGATCGCCAGGCCGGTCAGGATCAGCCGGCCGGGCCGCCGGGCGGCGGCGGTCGTCTGGGTACGCAGCACCGTCGCCCTCATCGGCGGGCCGCCAGCTCACGCAGGGCGTCGGTGACCGACACCTGGTTCGGCTTGTCGATCTCGCCGGCCAGCCGCCCGTCGGCCAGCAGCACCACCCGGTCGGCGTACGCGGCGGCGATCGGGTCGTGGGTGACCATGACGACGGTCTGACCGAGGTCGCGTACGGAGTCGCGCAGGATGGTGAGCACCTCCGCGCCGGAGCGCGAGTCGAGGTTGCCGGTCGGCTCGTCGGCGAAGACCACCTCGGGGCGTGCCACCAGTGCCCGGGCGAGCGCGACCCGCTGCTGCTGGCCGCCGGACAGCTCGCTGGGCCGGTGGTTCAGACGGTCGCCGAGGCCCAGCATCCGTACCAGGTGCGCGAGGAGTTCAGCGTCGGGCTGCCGACCGGCGAGATCCAGCGGCAGGGTGATGTTCTGCGCGGCGGTGAGCTGTGGCAGCAGGTTGAAGGACTGGAAGACGAACCCGATCCGTTCCCGGCGTACCCGGGTCAGGGTCCGGTCCGACTGGCCGGTCAGCTCCGTGCCGCCGAGCAGGACGCGACCGGAGGTGGCCGTGTCGAGGCCGGCGAGGCAGTGCATCAGGGTCGACTTGCCGGATCCGGACGAGCCCATGATGGCGGTGAACTCGGCCCGGCCGAAGCCGACCGAGACCCCGTCCAGGGCACGGACGGCGGTGTCGCCGCTGCCGTACACCTTCACCAGGTCGACCGCCGCTACCGCGGCGTGGCTGGTCTCCGGCGGGGCGTGGGTTGTCATCGTTCCTCCAAAGGCTGCGTGGTGACCGGGAAAGCCTCGCCGCGACCGGTGGGCGGGCGCATCGGCCCGGGGCCGGGTATGACCGGCGCGGGTCTGCCTTTCGGCCGATCCGGCACCTCCGTCCGGCTGGCTACGCTGGGTCACCATGAGCACGCCGGATCTTCGACGATGGTGGGTACGCCTGGCCCAGGCCGCCGGGCTGGTGGCCATGGGGCTGCTCGCCCTCTTCGACCTGCGGTACAGCTCGCCCACGGGCCTGGCCGCCCTGCTGCTCCTGCTGGTACGGGTGGGGCTGGCGGTGGCGACGGTTCCGCTCTGGCTGCCGGTGCACCGACCGGGCTCCCGCCGGCTGCCGTTGGCCGCGCTGGTACTCGCCTCTGCGTCACTGGTCGTGACCGCGGCGATCGTGATCATTCCCGACGGCCGCTACGGGCTCGGTGGCGGCAGCTGGGGGCTCGCCGAGTCGGCCGGGCTGATCGGGGTGGTCTTCGTGGTGACGCGCTGGGGCGCGCCCCGACTCGCCCCGGCGGCGGCGGTGGTCGCCGGGCTGGCCGTCGCCGCGCTGCCGCTGCGTTCCGGCGCCGAGAGTCTCCTGGTGATCTTCGGTCTGCTTCAGGTGATCGCCGCTGCCGGCGCCGCCGGGGTGGGGCTCTACCTGCGTATCGTGGCCGCCGGCCGGGAGCGGGCCATCGCCCTGGTGCGGGCCGAGCAGCGTGCGGAGTTCGCCCGGGACCTGCACGACTTCATCGCCCACCACGTCACCGGCATCGTGGTGCAGGCACAGGGCGCCCGGTTCGTCGCCGAGCAGGACCCGCAGCGGGTGATCGTCGCCCTGGAGCAGATCGAGCGGGCCGGCGCGGAGACGATGGCCTCGATGCGGCGGATGGTCGGCATCCTGCGCAACCCGGACGCGCCGCCGGACGCTCCGCTGGCGCCACTGGCCGGGGTGAACGAGTTGGAACCGCTGCTGACCGGGTTCAACGGCGCGGCGAACGCGCCGGCACGACTGCACGTCGACGGCGACCTGGACGGACTGCCGGTGGAGGTCTCGACGTCGGCGTACCGGGTGGTGATGGAGGGGCTGACCAACTCCCGCCAGCACGCGCCGGACGCGCGGTCCGTGGCCGTGGCCGTGCGGCGTACCCCGGACTGGTTGCTGGTTCGGGTCGCCGACGACGGCGCGTCGCCGCGAACCGCGCCGGCCCGGGGGCACGGCTTCGGCCTGATCGGCCTCACCGAGCGGGTCCGCGCCCTCGGCGGCACGATCACCGCCGGGCCCGGCGTCGCCGGTGGCTGGGTGCTCGACGCGGCGTTTCCGCTACAGGTGGCGGCAGCCCGGTGATCCGGGTGCTGATCGCCGATGACCAGGCCATGGTCCGGACCGGCTTCGGCATGATCATTGGCGCCCAGTCGGACCTGGAGGTGGTCGGCGAGGCAGCAGACGGCGTCCAGGCCGTCGAGCTGGCCCGACGACTGCGCCCGGACGTGGTGCTGCTGGACATCCGGATGCCCCGCCTCGACGGTCTGGAGGCACTGCGGCTGCTCGCGGGGCCGGGCGTCGCCGACCCGATCCGGGTGGTCGTCGTGACGACCTTCGACCTCGACGAGTACGTGCACACGGCGCTCTCCAACGGCGCGTGCGGCTTCCTGCTCAAGGACTCCGGCCCGGCCCTGCTGGTGGAGGCCGTTCGCGCGGCCGTGTCCGGAGACGCGCTGATCAGCCCCTCGATCACGGTCCGGCTGTTGGAGCACCTCAGCTCGCCGGCCCGGGCGCGCGACGACGGCGGCCTGTCGCCACGGGAACTCGACGTCGTGAAGCTCGTCGCCCGGGGCCTGACCAACGCCGAGATCGCCGCTCGGCTCTTCATCGCCGTGGGCACGGTCAAGACCCACCTGGCGAGCGTGCAGATGAAACTCACGGCCCGCAACCGGGTCGAGATCGCCGCCTGGGCCTGGGAGCGCCGTCTCGTCGGCTGACGGGACAACGCCCTGACCACCGCTCACCTATCATCGTCATCAGTCGATGACTGGTCCGCTGCGCTCACTCGAAGGCGAGGCGATCAACCATGCGCGATCATCCGAGGCGCGGCGCCCGGTCCCGGGCCGCCGCACTGGCCGCCTGCACGCTCACGGCAGTCCTGGTGGCGTCGGGCGCGACCCCGGCGTACGCGGCCGCCGACGACACCGAGCCCCCCACCGCCCCGGGCCCGATCACCGTCACCGCCATCGACACCACCTGGGTCGAGCTGACCTGGGCTGCCTCGACCGACAACGTGGGGGTGGTCCGTTACCCGGTCTCCGCGCGGTTCGAGGACAACGGCCTCACCTGGTCGACCGACACCAACAACATCCGGATCACCGGCCTGCGGCCGTCGCGCACCTACACCTTCTTCGTGTCGGCGGTGGACGCAGCCGGCAACGGCTCACCGTCGAACCCGAGCCTGCGGTTGACCATGCCGCCGGGCGACGACCAACCGCCGGGCGCGCCGGGTCAACCGGTGGCGTTCGACGTCACCGCCACGGCGGTCCGGCTGCGCTGGGCGCACTCGGTGGAGAACGCGGCGCTCGAACGGTACGAGGTGTTCCGGGTGGACGCCGGCGGCGCTCTCACCCTGGTCCGCGACGTTTCCCAGTACCCGCCCGTCAACAGCGCCACGATCAACGGGTTGACGCCGAACACCACCTACACCTTCGTGGTGCGAGCCCGCGACGAGGTCGGACTGCTGTCCGCGCTGTCCGCACCGGTCACCGTCACCACCCTGCCGCCGCCGCCGAGCTGCGCGGTCCGGTCCGTCGTCCGGCAGTGGCCGAACGGTTTCGTGGCGCACCTCGTCGTGGAGAACACCGGCTCGACGGTGGTCGACGGGTGGACGATGACGTGGCGGTTCTGGGCCAGTCAGCAGGTGCAGGGCATCTGGGGCGCGAAGGTCGGCGACCGCCTCAACAACAGTTACCTCCGAGTGGGCAACACCGGCCGCAACGCGGTGATCCCGCCCGGCGGCACCGTGTCGCTGGGGCTGGTCGCCACCGGCACGCAACTGCCGGAGGAAATCACACTCAACGGCGGCCTGTGCACGGTGGCAGACGAATAACGCTCGACTCCGGGGTCTGGCGTGCGCCGCGACATCTTGCGACGCTAACGCCTGTGTATGACTACGACCTGTTGGTGCTGGGCTCCGGGCCCAGCGGTCAGAAAGCCGCGATCGCCGCCGCCAAACTCGGCAGGCGGGTGGCCATCGTGGACCGCCGCGACATGATCGGTGGGGTGTGCATCAACACCGGCACCGTGCCCTCCAAGACGCTGCGCGAGGCAGTGCTCTACCTGACCGGCCTGAGTCAGCGCGACCTGTACGGCAGCAGCTACCGGGTCAAGGAGGACATCACCGTCAGCGACCTGGCGGCCCGGACCCAGCACGTCATCACCCGGCAGACCGACGTCATCCGCAACCAGCTGTCCCGCAACCGCGTCACGATGATCACCGGCACCGGGCGTTTCGCCGACGCGCACGCGATCTGGGTCGACGACGGCTCCGGCCGCGAGTCCAAGGTGACCTTCGACAAGAGCGTCATCGCCGCGGGCACCCGCCCGGCCCGCCCGGACAGCGTCGACTTCGACGACCGCACGATCGTGGACTCCGACGGCGTCATCAACCTGCAAGCCGTACCCCGCAGCATGGTCGTGGTCGGCGCCGGCGTGATCGGCATGGAGTACGCCTCGATGTTCGCCGCGCTCGGCACCAAGGTGACGGTGGTGGAACGCCGCGACCGGATGCTGGACTTCTGCGACGACGAGATCGTCGAGTCACTCAAGTACCACCTGCGCGACCTGTCCGTGGCGTTCCGCTTCGGCGAGGAGGTCGCCGCCGTGGAGAAGCACCAGACCGCGGCGCTGTGCATTCTCAAGAGCGGCAAGAAGATCGTCGCCGACACGGTGATGTACTCGGCCGGCCGGCAGGGTCAGACCGACGACCTGGCGCTGGAGGCGGCCGGGCTGGAGGCGGACCGACGCGGCCGGATCGCCGTCGACGCCAACTACCGCACCGCGGTGGAGAACATCTACGCCGTCGGTGACGTGATCGGCTTTCCCGCGCTCGCGTCCACCTCGATGGAGCAGGGCCGACTGGCGGCGCAGCACGCCTGCGGCGAGCCGATCCGGGAGATGCACGGCCTGCAACCGATCGGCATCTACACGATTCCGGAGATCAGCTTCGTCGGGCAGACCGAGGCGCAGCTCACCGAGAGCTCGACACCGTTCGAGGTGGGCATCGCCCGGTACCGCGAGTTGGCCCGGGGTCAGATCGTGGGTGACTCGTACGGCATGTTGAAGCTGCTCGTCTCCCCCGACGACGGCCGGCTGCTCGGGGTGCACGTGTTCGGTACCGCCGCCACCGAGATCGTCCACATCGGTCAGGCGGTGATGGGCTGCGGCGGCACGATCAACTACCTGGTCGACACGGTGTTCAACTACCCGACGCTGGCCGAGGCGTACAAGGTCGCCGCTCTGGACGCGTCAAACAAGATCCGCAACATCACCCGCATCGACGGCTAGCCACCGCCGCCGACCTCGACCAGCTCTGCCAGCCGGTTGCGATAGTCGCGGCTCAACCCCTCCCGGTGATCAAGAGGGTTCCGTCAACCGATCTGGCGTGTCCTGACGCAAACCTCTTGATCACCGAGGGCAGGAGCGGGTGGGGCCGGTGCGGGGCCCTGCCCCCCGCACCGGCCGGTGGGTGCGTCAGCCCGCGGAGCAGGTGGGGCTCAGGCTGCCGGCGGTGCCGTTGGCCTGGAACCCGAACTCGGTGGACTGCCCGGCGCCGACCTGACCGTTGTAGGCGACGTTGGTCCAGTTCGTCGTGCCGCTGTTACCACTGCGGTTGGCGCTCCACGCTCCGGTGACGGTGACACCGGACGGCAGTCCGATCGACACCGTCCAGCCGTTGAGCGCCGACGAGCCTGCGGTCACCCGTACGTTCGCCACGAAGCCACCGTTCCACTGGTTCACCGACACCGTGGCGGTGCAGCCACCCGTGCCCGGCGGCGGCGTGGTGGGCGGGTCGGTCGGCGGGTCGGTCGGCGGGTCGGTCGGCGGGTCCGTGGGCGTGGTGCCGTTGTTCAGCGCGGTGAGAACCGCGTCGTACGCGGGCTTCTTCGAGCCGTTGCTGTTGAACAGCAGCGGGGTCTGCGAAGACCGCCACGAGTCACTGTCGCGGATGCCCCACACCGTGATGCCGTTGCAGCGGGCAACGGCCAGGCAGTCCTCGACGACGCTGCGGTACGTGTTCGCCGAAGCGCCCTGGATGTCCAGCTCGGTGATCTGCACGTCCACACCGAGCGCCGCGAAGCTGGACAGGGTGGTGCGGTAGTTGCTCACGTACGGTGAGTCGTTGTTGAAGTGCGACTGGAACCCGACGCAGTCGATCGGCACGCCACGGGCCTTGAAGTCGCGCACCATGTTGTAGACGCCCTGGGTCTTGGCGTGCGTCCAGTTGTCGGTGTTGTAGTCGTTGTAGCAGAGCTTCGCGCCCGGATCGGCGGCACGCGCGGCCCGGAACGCCGCCTCGATCCAGTCGTTGCCGGTGCGCTGGAGGTTGGAGTCGCGACGGCCTCCGGAGCTGCCGTCCGCGAACGCCTCGTTCACCACGTCCCACGCCACGACCCTGCCACGGAAGTAGGTGGCCACCTGCGTGACGTGGTTGAGCATCGCCTGCCGCAGCGCGCTGCCGCTCATGCGCTCCATCCAGGCGGGCTGCTGCGAGTGCCACGCCAGGGTGTGACCCCGCACGCTCATCCCGCGGCTGCGGGCGTGGTTGACGATCTGGTCCGCCGCCCCGTAGCTGAACTGGTTCTGCTGCGGCTCGGTGGCGTTCATCTTCATTTCGTTCTCGGCGGTCACCGAGTTGAACTCACGGTTCAAGATCGTGGTGTACGCGCTGTCGGAGAGCTTGAAGCCGGCCACCGCCGTGCCGAAGTAGCGACCCTTCTCGGCGGCGGACGCGCCGAGTGTCGTCCCGGCGGAGGCGGGTGCCGTCGCGAACAGCGCCATGCCGGCGGCGAGGGCACCCGCGCTGGCCAGCGCGACTGCGGCTCTGGATGCCGCCTTCCATCTCGAACTTCTCATCTGTGACTCCTTCTGAGGGTGGTGGGGTGGGAAGGGAAATCAGGACACCGAACAGGCGGCACCGTTGAGCGCGAACGAGGTGGGCTTGCCCGTGCCGCCCTCGTGCGTGGCCTGGAAGCCGATCTCGACCGACGCGTTCGGTGCGATGGTGTTGTTGTAGGAGACGTTGCGGGCGGTCACCGCGCCGCTCGTCGGGGCGTACTGGGCGTTCCAGCCGCTGGTGATGCGCTGCCCGCTGGGCAGCGTGAAGGTCAACTCCCAGCCGTTGACGGCGGTGGCACCGGTGTTGGTGATGGCGACGCTCGCGGTGAAACCGCTGTTCCAGGCGTTGACCGTGTAACCGACCCGGCAGGCACCCTCGCTCGGCGGCGGAGTGGTCGGCGGCGGATCGGTCGGCGGCGGAGTGGTCGGCGGCGGATCGGTCGGCGGCGGAGTGGTCGGCGGCGGGTCGGTCGGCGGCGGAGTGGTCGGGGGCGCGGTGCCGTCGAGCCCGAAGAAGCGGATCACCTGCGCCGCGTCGACCGGCACGTTGTGCGTCACACCCTGCATGCTGATCGCCTCGACCGGCGCCATCGGGCCGCTGCTGCCGTAGCGGGTGCGGGTGTAGCCGGACCGCGGGGAGTCGGTGAACGTCGGGGTCTGACTCAGCCCGTGCACGTTCGTCCACTGCTTGACCTGCTCACCGAAGTTCGGGTAGCGCAGCGTCTCGTCGTTGGTGCCGTGCCAGATCTGCATCCGGGGTCGCGGGCCGGTGTAGCCGGGGTACGCCTGCCGGACCAGGTCACCCCACTGCTGCGCGGTCCGGATGAGTTGCCCGTTGGCGCACTGGCTGTTCCACTCCGAGGTGCCGCCGGTGGCGAAGCAGGCGAACGGCACCCCGGCGAACGAGGCACCCGCCGCGAACACGTCCGGGTAGACGCCCAGCATGACGTTGGTCATCATCGCCCCGGACGAGGTGCCGGTGGCGAAGATCCGGGCGGGGTCGGCGGAGTAGCGCTGCCGCACGTAGTCCACCATCGACATGAGCCCGACCGGGTCGCTGCCGCCGCCACGGCGCAACGCCTGCGGTGAGTAGACGTCCCAGCACTTGCTGCTGCGGGTCGCCGACGGGTAGATCACGATGAACCCGTACCGGTCCGCGAGGGAGGCGTACTGGGTGCCCGAGTGGAACGCGGGGCCCGTCCCGGTGCAGTAGTGCATGGCCACGAGGATCGCCGGCCGGGTCGCCACCCGGTCCGGGACGTACAGGTGCATCTGCAGGTTGGTGGGGTTGGTGCCGAAGTTGGTCACCTGGGTGAGCGTCGCCGCCGACGCGGGAGCGGCGAACGTCAACGCGGCGGCGGCCAGTGTCACGGCCGCCATGACGACGCCAAGCATTCTCGTCTTCAGTGTCATCGTCGCGATCCTCTGCGGAAAAAGGCGCGTGGAAGGGGACTTAAGTCGAGGACTGCCCTTCGCCCGACCTTGACCGCGGCTCGCGTGACCATGTCAGCTTCGATCGAGCACACTCGATTGTCAAGACTTCCGGAAACCTTTCGCCGCAACGGTTCTGGCGGTCACCTGCGCGACAATGGGCATCGACGGGCGCCTTCGGCGGCGATGGGTGGCGGTGAATTATCGGCACGTTTTTCGGAACCCGCCGGGCCGCAGCGGAGCACACGGCATGCGGCGGCCCGACCGGATGACCGGGCCGCCCACACCGTCGCTCAGTAGATGTCCCGCCCTCGCCCGTCCGGCACCCCGGACTTGCGGTAGAAGTACGTGTTGATCTGGTCGCGCCACTCGGTGGCGCAGCGCACCTGCTCGTCGAGGCGTTCGGCGACCCGCTCGTACACGCTCGGGTCGATCATCCCGGTCAACGTCTGCCACCTGCGTCGCATCGCCGTCACCTCCTCGACCCCGGCGAAGTGGGTGTCGTAGATGTGCTGGATGACCGTCGAGCCGCTGTGCAGCACGTGCCCGTACGGCACGTGGTGGAAGAAGAGCAGCAACTCGTCGGGACAGGTCTCGGATGACTCGTACACCTGCGCCCAGTACGGCGGGTACTGGCCGGCGAAGCCGGTGCCCGACGCGCGGCTGCGGTCCACGCCGACGCCGTCGCGGTCGGCGAAGTGGTAGGTGCCCCACCGGGTGTACTCGTACCCGTCGACGCCGGGACCGTAGTGGTCGCCGGGGTTGACCATGAAACCGACACCCAGCGGGGCGGTGTAGCGCTCGTACGTGCGCCACGAGTCGTCCATGATCTCGTGCAGGACCCGCCGCACCAGCTCCGCGTCGGCGGTCGCCGACGGCGGAAAGGTCAACGTGATCCACTCGTCGAGGATCGCCGTCGGGTCCCGCCGGGGGTCCCAGGCCAGTCGACCGAACCCGTACAGGTTGGCCTGCGCCAACGGATGCCCGGTCCAGAAGAGGTCGTCGCCGACGTTGGCCACCGCGACCATCCCGCCGCCCGCCCCCGACTCCCCGGCGACCACGTCGGCGATCGTCCGCCCGCCCGGCCCCCAGGGAGCGAAGCCGAGCACCTCACTCCACCACGGGCCGAGGTGACAGACGTGCCGCTGTTGGCCCGTGTACTCCTGAGTGACCTGCAACTCCACCGCCAGCCGGGTCGCCGGCATCGCGGCGAGCACCGGTGAGACCGGCTCGCGCGGCTGGAAGTCCACCGGGCCGAACTTCACCTGGACGACCACGTTGGTACGGAACCGCCCGTCGAGCCGGGCGAAGTGGTCGTACGCGGCCCGAGCCCGGTCGGTGGACCGGTCCCGCCAGTCCTGGTGGTGGTTGTAGACGAACGCCCGCCAGTGCACCACTCCCCCGTGCGGGGCGAGGGCCTCGGCCAGCAGGTTCGCCCCGTCGGCGTGGTCACGGCCGTACGTGAACGGGCCGGGTTGCCCCTCCGAGTCGGCCTTCACCAGGTAGCCGCCGAAGTCCGGGATCCGGTCGTACACCCGCCTGGTGGTGCCGGCCCACCAGACCCGCACGTTCTCGTCCAGGGGGTCGGCGGTCGGCAGGCCACCGAGGAGCACCGGCGCGGCGAAGCTGACCGACAGGTGCACCCGGATGCCGTACGGGCGCAGCGCGTCCGCGATCTCGGCCACGTCCCCGAGCCGTTCGGTGAGCAGCAGCGCCTCGGTACGGGCCACATTGACGTTGTTCACCGAGATCGCGTTGATTCCACAGGAGGCCAGCAGCCGCCCGTACTCCCGCACCCGGGCCAGGTCGCCGCGCGGACGGCCGTCCTGCCAGAAGATCGAGCCGCCCGCGTAGCCCCGTTCGACCTGGCCCATCACCGGGTGCACTGCCACGTTGTCCCAGTGGTTCAGCATCCGTCGGCGCAGTGCCGGCCGGTGCCGCTCCGGTGGCCGGGCCGGGTCGAAGGCCACCGCGCAGAGCCGGACCACGTGGAAGAGCCCGTAGAGCAGGCCGGCGGGCGCGTCGGCCAGCACCGCCGTCACGTCGCCGGCCCGCGCCAACACGAAACCCTCGTCGCCGAGCGTCCCGCCGTCGCCCAGCTCGGCCAGCGCCGCCTCGCCGGCGGCGCGCGCCGCCTCCACCGCCGGATTGGGCAGCTCGGCGGCGTCGCGCAGGGCGAGCACCAGGTCGACATCCACGTCCCAGGACGGGGAGTGCCACACCCGTCCGCCGTACCGGGCGCAGGCGCGCGAGACCTCGTTGAGCACGGTGTCGACGAGCAGCCCCTCGCCGTGCAGGAGGACGCGACGCGCGCCGAGCGACCGGAACGCCTCCGGCGGCAGCCAGGCCGGATGGACGCGCGGTTCGTCACCGTCCATCGGCTCCTCGACGAACATGAGCTGCTCCAACTCCACCGACTCTTCGGCGTTCACCGGTCCTCCTCCAGCACGACAACCCCGTACGCCGGCAGCCGCAGGACACCGCCGGCCGCCGTACGCTCGCCGGTGAGCAGGTCGACGCCGCCGGTCCGGGCGGTCACCTCGACCGGCTCGGCGCGGTGGTTGAGCAGAAACAACAGCCGCGACCCGTCCGCCGCGACCCGCACGGCGGATTCCAGGTCCGGCACGTCCGGGTAGGGCCCGAGCAGGTCGTGCCGGGCGAGCACCTGCCGCACCACCCAGGACACCCCGACCTGATCCAGCCCGGCGGCCACGTACCATCCGTCGCCGGCGCCGAAGGAGTTACGGGTCACCGCGGGGGTGCCCGCGTAGAAGTCGGCCTGGTACGTGCCGATCACCTGCGCGCCCTGCGGGATCACCAGCTCGAACAGCAGGCTCGCCTCGACGTCGACCTGATCCGCGCCGTCGCCGAGGCGGACCGGGTTGACCACCTCCGGGCCGCGGGCGTCCCACTCGTCGACCCGGACGCCCATCAGCTGCCCGAGCGGTCCCGGCACGTCCATCAGGAAGGCCTGGTCGTTCTCGTCCACCCGGCCGGACAGGTAGGTGGTCAGCACCGACCCGCCGCGCGTCGCCACCGCCTCCAGCCGCTGCGGCAGGTCACCCTTGAGCAGGTGCAGGGCCGGGGCCACGACCACGTCGTAGCCAGAAAGGTCGGCGGTCACCGCGACGACGTCCAGGTCCACACCGGCATCCCAGAGGGCCCGGTGGTACGCGAGCACGACCTGCTGGTAGCGGACCAGCCGGGACGGACCGTCGGACAGCTCCAACGCCCACCAGCTGTCCCAGTCGAACAGCAGCGCCACCCGGGCCGGGGTCCGCGCGCCCAGTGACGCCGGGCCGAGCCGTTCCAGTTCGGCGCCCAGCTCGGCGACCTCCCGGAACACCCGGGTGTCGGAGCGACCGGCGTGCCCGATGACCGCGCCGTGGTACTTCTCGCTGGCCCCGCGGGAGGCCCGCAACTGGAAGAAGAGGACCGCGTCGGCGCCGTGCGCCACGGCCTGCCAGCTCCACAGCCGCATCAGACCGGGGCGCTTCAACGGGTTGACGTCGCGGCACGCGGTGAAGCTCGGGGTCTGTTCCATCAGCCAGAACGGCTGACCGTCCTTGAGCCCGCGCATCACATCGTGGGTCAGCGCCATCCGGGCCGCCGACGCGTCGTCGGGTGGGTAGTTGTCCCAGGAGACGAAGTCCAGATGGGGGGCCCAGCGGTGGTAGTCGATCGGGCGGTACATGCCCATGAAGTTCGTGGTCACCGGCAGTGCCGGGCTGGACTCCCGGATGGCCGCCTTCTCGTCGCGGAAGTTCGTCAGCATCGCGTCGGAGGTGAACCGCAGGTAGTCCAGGGTGATGCCCGGGAAGGCGGTGTGCTCCGGGCCCCGCCAGTGCTCGGTCAGTGCTGACGGCGGCTCGATCTCGTCCCAGTCGGTGAAGGTGTGCGACCAGAAGGTGGTGTACCAGGCCGCGTTCAGCTCGTCGAGGGTGCCGTAGCGGAGACGCAGCCAGTTCCGGAAGCCGGCCGCGCACAGGGCGCAGTAACAGGCGCCGCCGTACTCGTTGCCGACGTGCCAGGCGAGCACCGCCGGGGTGTCCGCGTAGCGACGGGCGACCCGGCGGGCCAGCTCCGTCGAGAGCCGGCGAAAGATCGGCGAGCTGGGGCAGGAGTTGTGTCGCTGGCCGAAGCGGTGCTTGCGGCCCTCGAAGTCGGTCCGGGTCACCTCGGGGTACGCCTTCGCCAACCACGCTGGGTGTGCTGCGGTGCCGGTGGCCAGGCAGATCCCGCGTCCCTCGGCGCTGGCCCGCTCGACGATCCTGTCCAGCAGCGCGAAGTCGTAGGTGCCCTCGGCGGGTTGGGTGAGCGCCCAGCCGAACACCCCGAGGGTCACCAGGTCGATCCGTGCCGTGTCGAAGAGACGGTAGTCCTGCTTCCACACGTCCTCTGGCCACTGTTCCGGGTTGTAGTCGCCCCCGAAGGGCACCTTGGCGCTGAGGGGCAGGCTCATCTGGTGAACTCCTTCCGGATCAGGTGGATCATCGGGTCGCCGACGCGCAGGTACGCCAGCACCGCGACCGACGCCAGCAGCATCAACACCGCTTCGGAGAAGGCCGCGGTGATCCCGGCCGCAGCGGCCAGCAGCAGGGCGTTGCCGACGGGAACACCGGGGGTACGCACGAGGAAGTGCACGGCCAGCCGGAGCACGTCGCGGGTGCGGAAGTCGAACAGCGAGGTGATCACCAGAGCGTTGGCCGCGCAGAGCGTCACACCCACTCCGATCAGCACCAGCGGCACCGCCCACCAGCTCGACAGGCCGACCGCGTCGCGGTAGGCGAGGTTCACGGCGAGCACGGTCAGCCACAGCAGCGTCGGCACCCACACGCGCAGGACGCCGCGGACGTTGGCCCGGTAGCCGCGCCAGAACAGGGTCGCCGGGCGCAGGTCGGTCAGGTCGGCTCGCTGGTGACGCAGGGTGTACAGGGCGGCGGAGATCGCCGGGCCGACCGGTACCAGCAGGAGCGCGACCAGCGGCAGGTTGCTCGGATCGCGGCCCAGCACCAGCAGCGGAAGCAGGGCGGGCACCGTGGTGAGCAGCAGGAGCAGCTCGACCACGAGCAGGATGTAGACGCGCGAGGTGATCCGCGACAGTGGCCCGTCGCCGAACTGTCGCCGGGTCTGAGTCGCGCCACTCAACGCTCGCTCCCTCCGGTCGACTCAGCTGATCCGTGGTCGGCCCGGGGGTCCGGCCGGGCCGCGCCAGGCGACCCGACCGGACTCCCGCCGATCAGCCGTTGTTCTTCTGGAACCGCTCGTACGCCTTGTTGACCAGGTCGATGTACTGGTCGGAGTTCTTGGCCTTCAGCTCGGCCACATACGCGTCCCACTCGCTGAGCGGACGCTGACCCAGGGCGAACTTCAGCGTGTTCTGGGTGACGAAGTCCTTCAGCGGCGTCTCCCAGAGCGACACCTGCTCGCGCTCCTCGTCGCTCAACGGGGCCGGCGGAGGCACCACCCTCGGGGTCCGGGCGTCCATCACCTTCTGGAACTCCAGCTCCTCCGGGGAGAAGAAGCCGCGGACCAGGTCGGGGCTGCCGCCGTAGGCGAAGACGCCGTTCTGGAAGCCGAAGTCCTTCTGCAGGTGCTTGGGGGCCTTCGGGTTGAGCCCGAGGAAGTCGACTCCGGGGTCGAGCGTGCGCTTGCCGGACGCGTCCTTGGTGAACGTCGTGCCCTCGATGCCCCAGCGGGCAAACTCCAGGCCTGCATCCGAATACCACAGCCAGTCGATGAACTGCATCATGGCCACGAAGTTCTTGCTCTCCCGGGCCTTCGTGGAGATCATGATGCCGTTCTCCAGGCGGGGGAACGGGTTGATCTCGCCGGCCGGGCCGACCGGCAGCGGGATCTTGGCCATCTTGGCGTTCGGCAGGGTCTTGGCCAGGTCGGGGCGGTGGTTGTTGACCAGGGTCTGCGCGTTGCCGGTGACCACGAAGGACTTGCCGTTGGCGAGTTTCTGGCGGGCCTGGTCGTCGGTCTGGGTGAAGCTCTCCGGGTCGAGCAGGCCCTCGGCGACGAGCTTGTGCAGGTAGGTGACCATCTGCTTGTACTGCTCGGACGCGCCGGTGTAGCTGAACTTCTTCGCCGCCGGGTCCCAGGTCGCGTGCTGGTAGTCCCAGCCCGCCTGGGTGCCGTGGGCCGAGCCGAGGATGTTCAGCAGCGCGCCGGTCGGGTTGGGCTTGCTGAAGAGGTCGGAGTACGGGTAGACGTTCGGGTACTTCGCCTTCATCGCCTTGAGCACCGTGTACAGCTCGTCCCAGGTCTTCGGGACCGCCAGGTTGAGCTCCTGCATGATGTCGGTGCGCACCAGCACGGTGTAGTCCTGCGTGGGCTTCTCGTGCAAACCGGGAAGCAGGTAGAACTTACCGTCGGACTGCCGCAGGTTGTCGATCTCCGGCTTGAGGTTCCACTTGGTGATCTTGTCCTTGAGGTTGGGCATCAGGTCCAGGTAGTCGCTCACCGGGAGGATCGCCCCGGAGGACACGAAGGCGTTCTCCTGCGGGTGGTACGTCTTCGGGATGATCAGCGGGGCGTCGCCGGCGCCGATCAGCAGGCTGCGCTTCTGCTCGTAGTCGCTCAGCGGCACGGCCACCGGTTCGATCTTGACGTTGGTCCGCTTGGTGAGCTCCGACCAGAACACCCAGTCTTCCTTGAGCGGGTAGAACGTGTGGTTGTTGTAGAGGGTGGAGAACGAGAGCGCCTCGGTGGCCTTGAACTGGTCACCGATGCCGTAGTTGGCCATCGCGCCGACCCGGTTCTCGGAGAGGTCGGTCGACTCACCGGGGTCCTCGGAACAGGCGGTGGCAAGGGAGAGCGCAAGCAGACCCGCGGTGGCCAGTGCCAGGCGGCGCCACGTCTTGTGGAGCATGGCTCGTCCTTTCGGTGGTGGGGTTTCGGTGGGGAAGCGGTGCGACGCCGGCGTCATCCCTTGACCGCGCCGAGCAACACGCCGCGGACGAAGTACCGCTGGACGAAGGGGTAGACCGCCAGGATCGGCAGGGTGGTGAGCACGATCGTCACGGCTTGGAGGGTGGCCGCGGCCTGGACCTTGTCGGCGTCGGCCGCGGCCGACTCGGCGCTCGTGGCGCCCGCGATGAGGTTGCGGAGGTACACGGTGACCGGCAGCAGATCCTGCCGGTCGATGTAGAGGAACGCGGTGAACCACGAGTTCCAGAAGGACACCGCGTAGAAGAGCACCATCGTCGCGATGATCGCCTTCGACAGTGGCAGCACGATCCGCAGCAGGATGCCGTAGGTGTTCAGCCCGTCGACGGCCGCGGCCTCCTCCAAGTCGCTCGGCAGACTCTCGAAGAACGCCTTCATGACCAGCAGGTTGAACACGCTGATGGCGTTGGGGATCACCACGGCCCAGATGGTGTTCTTCATGCCCAGGCTGGTGACCAGCACGTAGTTGGGAATCAGGCCACCGGAGAAGAACATGGTGAACAGCGCGACACCGATGAGGAACGGGCGCCCCTTGAGCTGCGGCTTCGACAGGACGTACGCGTAACACGTGGTCAGCACTATCGAGATGAGCGTGGCGACCACCGTGTAGACCACCGTGTTGCGGTAGTTCGTCCAGAACATCGCGTCCGACGTCAGCAGCTTGTACGCGGTCAGGTCGAACCCGCGCGGGAAGAAGGTCACCTCGCCGGCGAGGATGTACGCCTCTTCGCTGAGCGAGCGGGCGACGATGTTGAGGAACGGGTACAACGTCACGACCACGACGCCCAGCAGAACGACGGTGTTGACCACGCGGAAGATCCGGTAGCCGCGGCTGTCGTCCGGCCCGCGCGTCGTCGGTCCGTCGATCTTCGTACCGAGGGTCACCACAGGCTCGTCCCCACAGTGCGACGGGAAATGATGTTCGCCGACAGGACGAGGATCAGCCCGATAACGGCCTCGAAGAGGCCGATGGCGGCCGCGTAGCTGAAGTTGCTCGACTGGAAGCCCATCCGGAACAGATAGGTGGAGATCACGTCCGCGGTCGGATACGTCAACGGGTTGTAGAGCAGCAGGATCTTCTCGAACCCCACCGCCAGGAAGCTGCCGATGTTGAGGATCAGCAGGGTCACCATCGTCGGACGGATGCCGGGCAACGTGACGTGCCAGGTCTGTCGCAACCGGCCGGCGCCATCGATCCGGGCGGCCTCGTACAGGTCCTCGTCGATGGTGGTGAGGGCGGCGAGGTAGAGGATCGTGCCCCACCCGACGGTCTGCCAGACCTCGGACGAGACGTAGATGGTGCGGAACCACTCCGGTTTCTGCAGGAAGGCCACCGGGTCGCCACCGAAGAGGTTGACGATCTGGTTAGCGGTGCCCTCGATCGAGGTCAACTGCATGACCATCGCCGCCACAATCACGATCGACAGGAAGTGCGGCAGGTAGGACACGGACTGGACGAACCGCTTGAAGCGGCGGGCCCGGACCTCGTTGAGCAGCAGCGCCAGCACGATCGGCAGCGGGAAGCAGAACAGCAGGGTCAACGCCCCGAGCACGAGGGTGTTGGTGAACACCTCCCAGAAGGTCGGGTCGGTGAGGAACATCCGGAAGTAGCGCAGCCCGACCCAGTACTCACCGAAGATGCTGCCGCCCGGCTTGAACCGACGGAACGCGATGATGTTGCCGATCATCGGCAGATACCGGAAGACCAGGAAGAACAGCAGCGGCAGAATGGCCAGGGAGTAGAGCTGCCAGTCGCGGCGCAGTGCCTGCCGCCAGGTGCGCCGGCGTCGCGGCGAGCGCGGGGCGGGGCTCTGCGCCCGCTGCGGAGGACTCGGCGGCGCCGGCGGCGGTGGCCGCAGGGTGGATGTCATCCGTGACCTCCTACGCCGACTGCGCAACGGCCACGAGGGGCTCGACCCGCACCGAGGTGAGCAGTTCCCGCTCGAAACCGACCTGGCGTTCGGTGCCGACCAGTCGCAGCGGCAGGGCCGCCGCCACCTCGCCGCTGGATCGGCCGAACCGCAGCTCGACGTCGCCGGGCTCGACGATGCGTCTGCCGGTCAGCCCGGTGAAGGACGCCACGTCGGCAGGTACGCCGAACGTCACGTGCGCCACCTCGCCGGGCGCCATCGGCAGCCGGGTGTAGCCGATCAGCCGGACCACCGGACGGGTGGTCTGCGCGACCGGGTCGTGCAGGTAGAGCTGCACGACCTCGGTGCCGGCCCGCTCACCGGTGTTGGCGACGGTGATCCGCACCCGTACCTCGCCGTCGACCGGCCAGGCGGTCGGATCCTCACCCGGTTCGACCACTGTGGCGTCGGACCACTCGAAAGTGGTGTAACTCAGCCCGTGGCCGAACGGGTACGCCGGGGTCGGGTCGATCGAGGAGACCTTGGTGCGCCGGCCGAGCGGTGGCGCGAGGTAGGTGCTCGGCAGCCCGCCGGCGTCGCGGGGCACGCTGACCGGCAACCGTCCGGACGGGTTGACCGCGCCGGTGAGCACCTCGGCGAGGGCCTGCCCACCGAGCTGGCCGAGGAAGAACGCCTGCACCACGGCCGCCGCGTCGTCGAACTCCGGGCCGAGCGCGTACGGGCGGCCGGTCATCAGGACCAGGACGACCGGGGTGCCGGTGGCGAGGACGGCGCGGACGAGGTCGCTCTGCACGCCGGGTAGTCGCAGGTCGACGGCGTCGCAGCCCTCACCGGAGGTGCCCCGGCCGAACATTCCCGCCCGGTCGCCGACGGCCAGCACGCACACGTCGGCGGCGGCAGCAGCGGCGACCGCGGCCGGGATGCCCGAGGTGTCGTCGCCGGTGACGGTGCACCCCGGCTCGTGGGTGAGCATCGGGACTCGCCGGGCCAACTCGTCGCGCAGTGTGGGGATGGCCAGGCCGAGCCCGAAGTCGCTGTGGTTGACGCCCACGTGGTTGGGGAACGAGTAGCAGCCCAGCATGCCCATCGGGTCGTCCGCGACCGGGCCGACCAGGGCGACCCGGCTGGCCGCGGCGAGCGGGAGGACGCCGGTGTTGCGCACCAGGACGACGGACTCCCTCGCCAGGCGAAGGGCGATGTCCTGGCTGGCCTCGTCGTCGAAGCGCAGGGACGCCACGTCGTCGGGCAGCTCCTGCCAGCCCTCGTCGAGCAGGCCGAGCTCGATCTTCTGGATCAGCACCCGACGCAGCGCGCAGTCGATCAGCGCCTCGTCGACCTCGCCGCGGCGAGCCGCCTGCACCAACGGTTCGCCGAAGGCGTCCACGGTGGGCAGCTCGACGTCGATCCCGGCCCGCAGGGCGAGCCGGGCCGCTTCGGCGGCATCCCCGGCGACTCCGTGCAGGGTCTGCAGGAACCGTACGGCGAAGTAGTCGGCCACCACGGTGCCGGTGAAGCCCCACTCGTCCCGCAACAACCCGGTCAACAGCCCACGGTCGGCCGCGACGGGCAGGCCGTCGATCTCGGCGTAGGAGTTCATCACCGAACGGGCGCCGCCGAGACGCAGCGCCATCTCGAACGGCGGCAGGATGACGTCGGCCAGCTCGCGCCGGCCCATCGGCACCGGCGCGAGATTGCGTCCGCCTCGGGAGGCGGAGTAGCCGGCGAAGTGTTTCAGCGTGGCCACCACACCGGCCCGCTCCAGGCCCCGCACGTAGGCGGCACCTGTCGTCCCGACCAGGTAGGGGTCCTCGCCGATCGTCTCCTCGGTACGGCCCCAGCGGTAGTCCCGGGTGACGTCCAGCACCGGGGCGAGGCCCTGGTGCACACCGGCGGCGCGCATCGACCGCCCGATGCGGTCGGCCATCGCCTCGACCAGTTCGGGGTCGAAGGACGCGCCCCAGCTCAACGGAGTCGGGTAGACGGTGGCCCGCCACGCCGCGAACCCGGTGAGGCACTCCTCGTGCACCTGCGCCGGAATGCCGAACCGACTGGCGGCCACGATCTGCGCCTGCGAGGCGGCCAGCGACCGGGCGCCGGACACCGGGTCGACCGGGGCGGTGCCGAACGGACGGGTCAGCTGGCCCAGACCGTACCGAATGACGGTGCTCCACGGCGGCAGCTCGCTGATCATGTCCGACTGGTGCGGTGCGACGCCCTCGCCGCTGGCGTCGGCGCCGACCCAGACCCCGACGAGCTGGGCGATCTTCTCTTCGATGGACATCATCGGCAGGAGCGCCTCGGCCCGCTCGGTCGGCGACAGCCGCTGATCACGCCACGGCGCGGCGCCGCCGTCGGAGAGCGACTGACTTCTCATGCCCTGACCCCTTAGCTCCGGCCACATCCCCGTGCCCTGGTGGAACCAGTTCCGTGGCGGACGTTTCTCACGATCCGAAACTTTCCGGAAACCCGCGTAACCTTTTCGGCAACCTAAGTGCCCCATCGATGGCTGTCAAGTGTCCCAATCGGACTACCAGGGGATGTTTCCTGCACACGGTGAGCCCGCGATCGGCATTCCGTTGCCAACGAGCCGCGCGATGCCCGGCGAATGCGTGGCCCGAGTGCGACAGCTACTGGCGTGAATGTCCCGTCATGTTAAGGTCGCCCGAAACTTTCGGATGCTGTATGAGGCCGCGATGACAGAGCACCGCCCGCTCGACCCACCCGCCTCCACCACCATCGCGACCATCGCCAACGATGTCGGCGTATCGGTCGCGACCGTGTCCAAGGTCCTCAACGGACGCGGCGACGTCGCCCCCGGCACCAGAGCCCGGGTGGAGGCGAGCCTCGACCGCCACCAGTACCAGCGCCGCGCCCGTCGACAGGCGACCAGCGGCGGCCGGGTGGATCTCGTGTTCCACGAGTTCGACACGGGTTGGGCGATGGAGATCCTGCGGGGCGTCGAGGCGGTGACCTCCGCGGCCGGCATCGGGTTGTCGATCGCCCAACTCGACGGCGCGCACCGCCCGCCCGCACGATGGCTGGAGGCGTTACTCGTCGACCGCCCCCTGGGCGTGGTGTTCGTCCTCTCCCACCTGGCCGAGGCCCAACAGCAGCACCTGCGCCGCCAGGGCATCCCCTTCGTCGTCGTCGACACCGACAGTGCCACCTCGGCCTCGGTGCCGACCGTTGGGTCGAACAACTGGAACGGCGGCCTGCTCGCCGCCCGGCACCTGCTGGAGCTGGGGCACCGACGGCTCGCCATCATCTCCGGGCCACCCGACGTGCTGTGCAGTCGAGCCCGCGCGGCCGGCTTCCAGTCGGCCCACGACGAAGCCGGCATAGTGGTCGACCGCGAGCTGATCCGCTACGGCAGTTTCTCCGCCGGAACGGGGCACGCCCACGGGCTGCAACTGCTCCAGCGGCCGGACCGACCCACGGCGATCTTCGCCGGGTCGGACATCCAGGCCATGGGGGTGCTCCGGGCCGCCCGTCAGTGCGGCCTGCGGGTGCCCGAGGACCTCTCGGTGATCGGGTACGACAACCTGCCGGTCTCCGCCTGGACCGACCCGGCGCTCACCACGATCAACCAGCCGTTGCGCGACATGGCCGGCATCGCCACCCAGATGCTGCTCGACCTGACCAGGGGCAACGAGCCGGCGACCAGCCGGATCGACCTGGTGACCGAGCTGGTCGTCCGGGAGAGCACCGCACCCCCCGCCCATCCGCACTGACCCCGGCCCCTGCGAGGACCCGTGCCGCACTCCGCCCCCACCTTCGACGACCTCCAGCGGTACGCACCCGAGGTCGCCGAACCCGACGACTTCGACGAGTTCTGGCGGGACACGCTCACCGGGGCGGCAACCGTACCGGTGCTCGTCGACGTCCGCCCCGAACCCACCGACCTGCGGCTGCTCGACTCCTGGGACGTCACGTTCGCCGGCTTCGGTGGTGACCCGGTCCGCGCCTGGTACACCCGCCCGGCCGGGGTCAGCGAACCGCTGCCGGCCGTGGTCGAGTACGCCGGCTACGGCCGCGGGCGCGGCCTGCCCCACGAACGGCCGACCTGGGCGGTGGCCGGCTACGCGCACCTGCTGATGGACAATCGGGGACAGGCGGGGCAGCACGGCGCCGGGGACACCCCCGACCCGCACGGCGCTCCCGGCGGGCCCTGGCCGGCCACCTGGGGAATCCTCGATCCGCGCACCTACCACTACCGCCGCCTGATAGCCGACGCGGTGCGGGCGGTCGAGGCGGTCCGCGCGCTGCCGGGGGTCGAGGGTGACCGGGTCACCGTGGTCGGCAACAGCCAGGGTGGCGGTATCGCCCTGGCGGTGGCGGGTCTCGTCGAGAATCTCAGCGCGGTGCTGACCACCGCCCCGTTCCTGTGCGACATGCGCCGGGCCGTCGCGCTCACCGACCTCGCGCCGTACGGCGAGATCGCCCGGTACCTGGCGGTGGCCCGGGAGGCCCAGGATGCGGTGTGGCGCACTTTGTCCTATGTCGACGGTGTCAACTTCGCACGTCGGGCGACCGCGCCGGCACACTTCGGCGTCGGCGGACGCGACACCGTCTGCCCACCGCGAACCGCCTTCGCCGCCTACAACCACTACGGTGCCGCGAACGGCAGGCCGGTCCCGCCCGAGCGGGAGATGCACGTCTACCCGTTCAACGGTCATGAGGGCGGCGAGGCCGTGCACGTGCGGCGTCAGCTGCGCTGGCTGGGCTCGATCCTGCACCCGGCGCAGTCCTGAACGCCGAGCGCATCGTCGGATGCTGATGCGTTGCCGGTGTTAGCGATAACACGCTATGGTGCGTCAGGCGAGGTGCAGGGCACACCTCCGCCACGGCCTTCCCGGTCCGTCCCCGTCAGATGCTCGACGGCCGGTGACCGCCGCTAACCGCCACGACCACCAGTGCAGGCGTCCGGGTTCATGGTCGTGCCGCGCACCCCACCTCCGCGTACCGCGTCATGACGGCAGCCGTACCCCGGTGACCGCTGATGTCGCGCACCCCCCACCAGAGGATGTCCCATGCGCAGTCCAACGCTCGCGCCACCCGTCCCGCTCGCACCGACCGGCAGCGCACCGACGTCGAGGCCCCGGCGGGCTCGTCGATGGTGGACGGCCCTGGCCGCCGTCGCCGCCATGGTCGCCGCCGTGCCGATCGCGACCACTCCCGCCAGCGCGGAGTCCAACGGCGGCGTCCGCGTGATGCCGCTCGGCGACTCGATCACCGACGGATTCAACGTCCCCGGCGGCTACCGGATCGAGTTGTGGCAACGGTTCACGTCCGGCGGTTACCGGATCGACTTCGTCGGCTCCCAGTTCAACGGGCCCGCCAGCCTCGGCGACCACGACCACCAGGGCCACTCCGGCTGGACGATCGCCCAGATCGACGCCAACGTGGTGAACTGGTTGCGGGCCACGAATCCGCGGACCGTGCTGCTGCACATCGGCACCAACGACATGTACGGCGACACGTCCGGGGCCCCGTCCCGACTGGCCACCCTCGTCGACCGGATCACCAACACCGCCCCGAACGCGGACGTGTTCGTCGCGACGATCGTCCCGAAGGCCGGCGCGGACAACCAGGTCCGGGGCTACAACGCCGCGATCCCCGGGATCGTGCAGAGCCGGGCCGCCGCCGGGAAACGGGTTCACCTGGTCGACATGTATAGCGCCCTGACGCTCAGTGACCTGGCCGACGGAGTGCACCCGAACGCCACCGGCTACCGCAAGATGGCCGCCGCCTGGTACGACGCTCTCCGTACGGTGCCCGGCAGCATCGGGGGTGACACGCCTCCGACCACGCCCCCACCCACCACCGAACCACCGACCACGCCCCCGCCGTCCGGTGCCTGCCGTGTCGCGTACACGGTCAACGCCTGGAACAGCGGTCTCACCGCGTCGGTCTCGGTGACCAACACGAGCAGCACGCCGGTGATCGGTTGGGCCCTGGCGTTCACACTGCCCGGTGGGCAGAGCATCACCAGCGGCTGGAACGCCAGCTACTCCCCGACCAGCGGCGCGGTGACCGCCCGAAACGTCTCCTACAACGCGACGATCGCGCCGAGCGCCTCGGTCGACATCGGCTTCCAGGCGACCCACACGGGCGGCACCGGCCGGCCGGCCGCATTCACCCTCAACGGCACCGCCTGCACGCTCGCCTGACCCCATGCGTCGCGGTGCCGGGCCCCAGTGGCCCGGCACCGCCCCAGCATCCATTCGTCGGCCAGCCACCGCGTCGCGCCTCGACGCCGTGAACGTTGCTCGTCACGGCTCCAGCAGGCTTTCGACAGGTGCACACGCTCGACAGGGCCAGACGCGTACCGTGCCGTCGTCATGCGTCGAGACGAGCCGCTCGCCGTCCGGGCTGAAGTCGACGGTCTCCACGGAGGCGCCGAATCCCCCGAAGGTCACGGACTGCGCGGCCTCCGAAGCGTGCCACAGCCGAGCGGTGCCGTCCTTCCCGGAGCTGAGCACCCATTGCCCATCAGGGCTGAACGACACGTGCCAGACCGGACCCTCGTGTCCTCGCAACACCATCGGCGCGACGCCGCTCGTGACGGAGCGAATCTGCACGGTGCCGTCGAAGCCGGCACTGGCGACCCGCTGTCCGTCCGGACTGAAGGCCACAGCCCAGACCAATCCCTCGTGACCGGGAAGGAGCAGTGGTTCAGCCCTGCCGAGAGCGTCCCAGATCCGTAGCGTGCCCTCCGCGCCGGCCGTGGCGACCCTCTTGCCGTCCGGACTGAAGGCGGCGTACCGGATTTCTTCGGCGACTCGATGCACTACCGGCGCACTCTGGCCGGTGAGGTCCCAGATTCGCAGGCTCCCGTCGTTGCTGACGCTGGCCAGGCGACGGCCGTCAGGGCTGAAGTCGGCGATCCACGCCTGCTTCTCGTGCCCGCGGAGCACCAGCGGATCGTTGTTGCCGGTGAGGTTCCAGACTCGTACGCTGCCGTCGCGGCCGCCGGTGGCCACACTCGTTCCGTCCGAGCTGACAGTGAGGCCGTAGACGTCGCCGTCGTGGCGGCCGAGCACCCGCGGCTCGGCCGGTGTGGCCAGGTCCCAGACCTGTACCGTGCCGTCTTCGCCGCCGCTGACCACCCGCCGCCCGTCCGGGGTGAACGCTGCGGTCCAGGTGGCTTTCTTGTGACCGCGCAGAATCAGTCGTTCGCTGCCCGGGTCCCAGATCCGTAGCGTGCCATCATCGGCCGCGCTCACCAGCCGGGATCCATCCGGGCTGAACGCCAACGCCCAGACCCGGTTGGTGTGGCCCCGCAGCACCAACGGGTCGCCGGCGCCGTTGACGTTCCAGATCCGTACGGTCAGATCGTCACTGGTGGTCGCGGCCCACTGCTCGTCTGGGCTCAGCGCGAGCCCTTCCACAGTGCCCTCGTGCCCACGCAGCACCACCGGCGCCGCCCGCCCGGTCAGCGGCCATATCCAGGCCGTACCGTCGGCGCTGGAGCAGGCCAGGCGGGTGCCGTCCTGGCTGAACACCAACGTCCTGGTGGCCTCACGCGGCCCGGTGAGAATCTTTCTGGTGGATCGGGTGGCAAGATCCCAGAGCCGTACCGTCGCGTCGTGGCCGCCGCTGGCCAACTGGCGACCGTCCGGGCTGAAGGCCACACCGACCGCGACCTTCGTGTGCCCACGCAGCACCACCGGCTGGCCGTCGCCACTGGCATCCCAGACCCGAATGGTGGTGTCCTCGCCAGCACTGGCGACCAACCGTCCGTCAGGGCTGAAGGCCGCTCCCCAGACCGGGCCTTCGTGCCCGCGTAGGACGATGGGCCCAGCGGTTCCATCGACCTGCCAGATCCGGACGGTGCCGTCCGAACCGGCGGTGACCAGTCGCTTCCCGTCCCGGCTGAACACCGGGCTCCAGACCTGTCCATCGGATCCGCCGGTGAGAGCCAGACCCGGTCCAGAGACGCCGTGCCCGGCCCAGTTCCATACCCGCACCTCGCCGTCCGTCCCGGTGGCCGCCACCCGCTGTCCGTCCGGACTGAACGCCACCCCCAGGGCCTTCTTGCTGCTCATCGGCACAACAGCCTGCAGCCGGTCATCGACGGCAGCCTGGCGGAGCGCCATCTCTGCACCGACGGTCGGGCGTGTGGTCAGAGCGCGTCGGGCGAGGCGTTGCGCCTGCTGCGGATCGATCTGCAGTTGGTTGTTCGCCTCGACCGTCAGCTGCCGGGAAACAGCGAGATCTCGTTCGGCGGTCGCCCGGTTCGCCTGCACCAGCGTCACTACCGCGAGGACGCTCACCACGACAACGGTTGCCGCGAGCCCGGTCAACGCCACGCTGATCCGCCGCCGTCGGGCTGCCCGGCGCCGGCCCTCTCGTGCCCGGCTGGTTTCCAGAAAGTCCCGCTCCAGGTCGCTGAGGTCCATCACCCGGTGCGTGCCCCAGAGTGCCAACTGGACCCCCCGATACAGGAATCCGTCCGCGCGGTCGTGCCGATCCCACTCGGCGGCAGCTCCGGTCAGCCTGCGGTGGGAGCGCAGCAGCTCCCGATCTTCGTTCAGCCAGCGGCGCAGCCGGGGCCACTCCTGGATCAGGGCCTCGTGGGCCACCATGACGCCCTTCTCGTCCGCCGTGACCAGCCGCGCGGCCGTCAACCTGCCCAGCACCTCAGCCGCGGCCAACGGATCGGCCCCGCCCACCAACTCAGCGAGGGGTGCCCGGCGTCGGGTGTCCTCGGTGCCGTCACCGAGGGCGGTCAGGCGAAGGAAGATGTCCCGTGCCAGCCCGCGCTGCCCCTCATCGAACTGCCCGTACACCCCCTCAGCGGTACGGGTGATGGCGCCATTCACCCCGCCCGATTCGCGGTAGTGGGCCAACGTGATCCGCTTGCCCTGCCGACGGCGCGAGGTCTCCAACAGTGCGTGGGACAGCAGCGGCAGCGCACTCGTCTGACCACCAACGTCCGCCACGGCCATCTCCACCAACGCCGGATCGACGAGCAACCCGGCGCGCTGGGCGGGACCGGTGATCGTCCGGCGCAGATCCTCATCGTCCATCGGGCCGATCAGCAGCTGGTGCTCGTGGAGAGCGGCCACCAGGGCCGGATAGGCGGCGCACCGACCATAGAAGTCGGCTCGCACACCGAGCACCACGCGGACCCGGGGAACCTCCGCCGCGGCGAGCAGGGCGGCAATAAACCCCGACCTCTCCTCCTCGTCGCGGCAGAGCGTGAAGAGCTCCTCGAACTGGTCCACCACGATGAGCATGTTCGCTACCGATGGCCGGACATCGAGAATCTGCTCGATTGTTGCGCGAATACTGGCCGGGTCATCGGTCAGGCGGCGCTGGACCGTGTCGCGAGTCAGGTCCGATCCATCGACGAGCTGGAGCGCGAGTTCTTCGATCGGGTGTTCGCCGGGCGTCATCAGCGCCGTGGCCCAGGCTGGCTGGCCCTTGACGGGATTCTCGACAACGGCCGCTATCAGACCCGCTCGTAGCAGGGATGACTTGCCCGCACCCGACGGGGCGAAAACCGCGACGAACCGGAGGCGGGTAAGCATTGCGCGGAGCTGAGTCACCAGGCGCTCGCGTCCGAAGAACCATTCTGAGTCTTCTGGTTGAAAGGCTGCCATCCCCCAGTACGGCCCGCGACCGACTCCCACCGTCTCGCTGGACGTCACGCTAGCGATCAGACTGTGCCACCGTTCGGCCCATTCGGCCGAATCTCCGTCACAGGCGGCCACATACGCCAGTGTCACCTGAAGGCTCGGCACGGTCTCGCCGCTGGCCGCCTTTGCCAGCGTGGTCACCGAGAAGTGCGCACGTCTGGCCAGTTGGCGGTACGTCGGCGAGCCTGCCTTTGTCCGCAGCTGGCGCAGGTCGAGCGCGAACCGCTCCAGCTCGCCTGCCTCCGGGTCCAGTGGCCGCTCAGGTCTTCCCACGTTGTCCCCCGTCGCAGAGTTGTTTGTCAGCCTGGCGACATGATTGGCAAACAATCTATTGGCGACTATATCTAGTTCCGTGAACGCCAATCGGCGAGTGTCGGATAGCGGCCACAGCACAACTAGGCGTGCGGCCACGTTCGACGACCCGGCGCGACCGGCGGCACGGAGGAGGAGCGAAAGGGACGTGTGATACACGCCATGAACGGCATCGCTGCTGCCGCCAACAGCACCGATGGTCGCCATGGGATCGGGGGGTATCACGCGATCCTCGAATAGACGAGGGGGTATTCGCTGACAAGCTCACTACCGAGAACACGTCCATCTCTGACGCATTATCAGTTCAGGAAAGGTAGACATGAACATCACCCCTACTGCAGCTGAGAACGGTGCCTCGCGACCCCGACCTTCGGTACGGCACCGATTCGCGGCCCTCGCGGTCGCCGTCGGTCTACTCGTGCCGCTGGCGGGATCTCCGGCCTCCGCCGCATCCGTCGACGCCCGGCCGGAGACCGTGACCAGCAGCGGCCTGACCGAGGTCGGATTCGGAACCCAGGCATGGGGCGACTGTCCGGCCGGCTACGCCTGCCTGTGGACCGGCCTCAACGCGACGGGAACCATGTACATCCTGGCCCGCTGTGAGCCCAACTTGGCCATGCCGTCCGGCATGAACAACAACATCGAGTCGGTACGGAACCGCGGCGGAGGCACGATGCGCCTCTTCGACAACGCCAGCGGAACGGGGACGCCGCTGCAATCGATCTGGAATAACAGCAAGAACGTCAATCTGGCGACGAGCGCAAGGAACAAGGCCAGCTCGCTCCGCGTCGACTGCTAGGACGCGCAACGATGGGGGCGGCGACGGAGTCCCGTCGCCGCCCCGTCAACCTGCTCTGGTGCTCAGGGGGCCGTGTAGAACGCGGCGTCGAGCACCTCGCAACCCTCGCCGAGCTGGTCGCTCACTGCCGCGCGGCGCCGTAGAGCCGGCTCACGGTCTCGGCCACGCAGACGGGCTTGCCGCCGCCGTCGCTTTCCACGGTGACCGTCACGACCAGCTGCACACCGCCGGTGACCGGCGACACGTCGGCGATGGTCGCGGTGGCCCGCACGGCGGCGCCGACCCGCAGCGGCGCGGGGAAACGCACCCGGTTCAGCCCGTAGTTGACGCCCATCGCCACCCCCTCGACCCGGTAGAGCCCGCCCGCCAACGCCGGCAACAGCGAGAGGGTGAGGTACCCGTGGGCGATCGTCGCGCCGAACGGCCCCGCCGCGGCCCGGACCGGGTCGACATGGATCCACTGGTGGTCGTCGGTGGCGTCGGCGAACAGGTCGACGCGGCTCTGCTCGACGCGTTGCCACGGACCGGGCCCGAGGCTCTCGCCGGTCGCGGCGGCCAGCTCCTCGAACGAGGTGAAGACTCTCATGCCGGATCTCCCTACAACTGCTAGAAGGCGTTGACGCCGGTGAGCGCGCGTCCGATGAGGAGTTGCTGGATCTGGCTGGTGCCCTCGTAGAGCGTGGCCACCCGGGCGTCGCGCAGATACTTGCCGACCGGATACTCGTCGATGTAGCCGTACCCGCCGAAGACCTGGACCGCGTTGTTGGCCGCGCGGACGGCGGCCTCGCTGGCGAAGAGCTTGGCCGTCGACGCCTCGGTGGCGAACGGCTGGTCCCGGTCGATCAGGTCGGCCACCTGCCACACCAGCAGCCGGGCGGCGGCGGTGTCCACAGCGATGGCGGCGAGCAGTTGTTGGACCAGCTGGTGTCCGGCGATCGGCTTGCCGAACTGGGTGCGCTGCCCGGCGTAACCGACCGCCGCGTCGAGGCAGCCCTGCGCGATGCCGACGCACCCGGCGGCCACCGACATCCGGCCCTTGGCGAGGGTGCCCAGGGCCAGGCGGAATCCGGCGCCCTCGGCGCCGAGGCGGGCCGTGTCGGGCACCCGCACCTCGTCGAAGCCCAGCTCGCCGGTGGCCTGACCGCGCAGACCGAGCTTGCCGTGGATCTCCCGGCGGGTCAGCCCCGGGCTGTCGGTGGGCACCAGGAACGCGGTGATGCCCCGGTGCCCGGGGCCGCCGGTGCGGGCGAAGACCAGCGCGACGTCGGCGGTGGTGCCGTTGGTGATGAACATCTTCGTGCCGGTGAGCAACCAGTCGGTGCCGTCGCGGACCGCCCGGGTGCGCAGCGCGGCCGCGTCCGAGCCGCTGTCCGGCTCGGTCAGCGCGAAGCAGCCGAGTGCGGTGCCGGCACAGAGCCCGGGTAACCACTGGGCCCGTTGTTCGGCGCTGCCGTGCGCGGCGATCGACTTCGCGACCAGGCCGAGGGAGACCGAGACGATGCCGCGCACCGCCGAGTCGCCCCGGCCCAGTTCCTCCAGGACCAGGCAGTACGCGAGGTGGTCGCCGCCGGAACCGCCGTCGGCCTCGGCGATGGTCAGCCCCAGGAAGCCCAGGTCACCGAGCATGCCGACGATGGCGGGGTCGACCGATTCGCGGCGGTCCCAGGCGGCTGCGTGCGGTAGCAGCTCGCGGTCGGCGAATTCGGCGGCCAACTGGCGGACCGCCGCCTGCTCGGCGGAGAGGGTGAGGTCCATGACGCTCAAACTAGCGGTGATAGTTAAACGCGTCCAGACCGGGCCTTCACCGGTCGGAGGTCAGACCGACGTGCCGTTCGGCGGTGAACGCACGGGCCAGCTCCGTCCGCGAACGGATACCCAGCCGGTGGAACACGTTGCGCAGATGGTGGTCGACCGTACGGATGGAGAGGAACATCCGGGCGGCGATCTCCCGGTTGGTGGCGCCCTCGGCGACCAACTCCGCGATCCGCAGTTGCTGGCCGGTCAACAACCGCGCCGCGGGCAGGTCCGGCGGACCGATCGACTCCCCGGCCGCCCGCAGCTCCGTGGTGGCCTGCTCGGCCCAGCACTCCACCCCGAGCAGGCTGAACATCTCGCGGGCCTGGTGCAGGTGCGTCCGCGCGTCGCGAGGACGTCGACTGCGGCGTAACTCCTGACCGAAGAGCAGTTCGGTACGCGCCCGCTCGAACGTGCCGGCCTCGGTGGGGTGCAGCCGCAGCGCCGCCTGGAAGTCCCGTTCCGCGTCGGCGCCGCCCCGGGGAGCCAGCAGTGCGTGGCACCGCGCGGACAGGGCCCGGCGCAACGGGCTCGCGGTGCTGCTGGCCCACCTGTCGAACGCGGCGAGCGCGGCCGTCGCCGCCGGCCGGTGCGCGAGGTGCGCCGCCGCCTCCACCAGGTACGGCGTGGCCATCACCTGCACGAGAACCTGACCTCGGCGCGTGCCGAGCCGGGACAGCGACGCCAACCGGTCCGCCGCCTCGGCGTGCCGGCCGTCCACCAGGTCGAGCACTGCCAGGGCCCACGCGGCGAGCGCGTGCGGGCGGCTGCCCGGCGTCGGAAACTCGCCGATCTCCCGGATCC
The DNA here is from genome assembly GCF_055587245.1 of Micromonospora sp. NPDC047756. Lineage (NCBI taxonomy): Bacteria > Bacillati > Actinomycetota > Actinomycetes > Micromonosporales > Micromonosporaceae > Micromonospora > Micromonospora sp. NPDC047756. The sequence goes on along the minus strand of NZ_JBVJGQ010000002.1, from coordinate 826,862 downwards.
GCCGCAGGCTGGTCTCCCGGTCGGCCCGGATCGCGGCGAGGACGGCGAGCATGCCCAGGTGGACGTTGGCGCAGTTGACCTGCCCAGTGGCCCGGGCGACACGCAGCCCGTCGCGGGAGCTCTCCGCCGCCGCCTCGTGTCGACCCAGCCAGTACTCGGCGACCGCCCGCAGTTCCAACGCCCGCGACAGCGTGGACAGCTCACCCCGTTCCCGGGCCAGCTCGACCGCGCGTTCGGCGAGCCGGTGGGCCGCGCCGTCCACAGCCACCAGCAGTCCGGCCGCCGCGGCGCAGCTGAGCGCGGTGGGGGTCAACGCCCAACCGGTCAGCCGGTCGCCCAGCACCACGGCGCGGCGCAGCGCGGGTCCGGCCCGCTCGTGGTCGCCCCGCAGGGTCGCCGCCACCCCGGCGATCAGACAGCCCATGACCTCCAGGGCCGGCGGGTCGCCGGGGCGCCGCAACGCCAGCGCCCGCCGGCCGACCTCGGCGTAGCGGTACTGGTCGCCGGTGAAGCAGACCGCTTCGCCGGCGCGTACCAGCCCGGTCAACGCCAGGGCACGGTCGGTGCCGTCCACCGCCGCGGTGGCGGCCAGCAGCGTGGCCGACGCACTCGAGGCGGTGCCGCAGCGCAGATCAAGCTCGCCGCGAAGCAGGTCGGCGCGACCCCGGACGACCGGGTCGACGCCGACCGCGCGGAGGCGGTCGAGCAGCAGCCGGGCCTCGTCGGGTTGTCCCCCGGCCCAGGCGTACCGGGCCGCGGCCAGCAGACGGGTGCCGGTCAGCCTCGGCTGGTCGCTCAGTTCGGCGGCCCACCGCAGGGCCACCGAGGCGGCGGCCCAACCGTCGGATCCGCCGACCGCCGCCTGTTCCAACTCGGCGGCGAGGGCCGGATCGGCGCCCGCGGTCGCGGCGGCGAGGTGCATCGCCCGGCGCAGCCGCTGCCCGTCCGCGACCAGCACCTCGGCGAGCAGTCGGTGCGCCGCACGGCGCTCCGCCAGCGGCGCGCTGGCCGCGATCATCGCGCGCACCAGCGGCTGCGGAAAGGTGACGCCGCGTTGCTCGACGCGGACCAGGCCGGCGACCTCCGCCGGGGCGAGTGCCTCGACCTCGGCGCCAGCAGCCGCCGCGGCCCGGATCAGGGTGCCCGGCTCGCCGTCCTCATCGAGCGCGGCGAGCAGCAGCACCCGTCGGGTCTCCGGGGGCAGCCGGTCCAGCCGGGCGCGGTACGCGCGAGCCAGCGCTCCGTCCGCCGGTGGCGCGGCGGGCAGCGACTCCTCGCCCCGCCACTGCCCGGCGGTGAGGACCTCGGCGAGGTCCACCAGGGCCTGCGGGTTGCCGCCGCCGACCGTGGCCAACACGCTCAGTGCCGACGCGGCCGGCCGGTCGGGAAGCCGCTCGACACTGTCGCGCCCGGCCAGCCGACCGAGTCGATCGGTGAGGACGGCGCGACTCTCGTGCTCGCTGAGCGCGCGCAGTCGGTGGGCCGGTATCCCGTCGAGGTTGGCGGTGACGTCCGCGGTGAGCAGGACGGCGAGCGGCAGGTGCCGCACCCGGCGGGCCACGAACGCCAGCACCTGAGCGGTCTGCGGGTCACCTCGGTCGATGTCGTCCATCGTGGCGAGCAACGGCCGGTCCCGGGCGGCGGCGGTGAGCAGCCCGAGCACCGCCATCGACAGGGTCAACTGGCGCTCGGCCGGGCAGCTCTCCCCGGCCAGCGCGCGCCGCAGCAGGTGGCGCTGCTCACCGGGGAGCGCGGCGGCCCGGTCGAGCACCGGGTCGACCAGACGTTGCAGGCCGGCGTACGGCAGGGCGGCCTCCTCGGCGAGCCCGCCGCCGGCGAGCACCGTGCAGCCACCCTCGGCGTGTCGATGGGCGTAGCCGAGAAGCGCCGTCCGGCCCGATCCGGGCTCCCCGCGCACCAGCAGGGCACCGCCGGCGTTGGTCATGCCGTCGAGCAGGCTCCGGACCGCCCGGCACTCGTCGTCCCGGCCACGCAGCACGGTTAGTTGCACTCTTGATGCAGTAACCATGCCTGCCAGTGTCACCCATCGGAAACCGAATGGAAAGAGGGGGCGATATCGGGCCGGGCCGGAATCAGTCGGGCGCGACCTCGGCCAGCAGAGCGCCCACGGTCCGGGCCATCACCGCGCGGGCCTGGTCCACGCCGAGACCGAGCCCGTAGCGCAGCATCGACCAGGCCTGCCAGGTGCTCGCCGCGACCAGGGCATTGAGCAACTGCTCCCGTCCCGTCCCGGCCTCGGCTAACTCGACGGCGAAGAGCTCCTCGACCTCGTCGCGGACCCGTTCGATGTGCTTGAGACGGTTGCGGTGCAGCTGTTCGGAGACCGGCTCACGCATCTGGGCGGCCCGCGCCGACGGCGCGATGAGCTGGAGCAGCCGAGCCCGCTGCCGGCAGTACGCGTCGACCCGCTTCGCCAACGGCAGCCCGGGTGAGATCGGCCGGTGGGCGGCGTCCTGCTGGCGGAGCACCTCCGCGCCGCTGGCCTCGAAGAGCGTCTCCATGTCCTTGAAGTTGGTCCAGAGGGTGCGCAGCGAGATGCCGGCCCGCTCGGAGATGCGCTCCCCGGTCGGGCGGAGGTCACCCTCGGAGATGAGCGCGAGGTGCGCCTCGACGATGGCGGCGCGGGTCCGCTCGGCGCGGGCGGTACGTCCGTCGACCCGGCCCGCCACATCGACTGCGTCCATCCGCCCTCGCCCCCTCACCGCCACGGCGTCCCCCGACGCACCGCCGAGTCTAGACAGCCGTTGATCAGCGGCTCCGGACGCTCCGCCGACGCCGTCATCCGGCCCGGCCGGTCAGTGAGACGCCGCCGTCGCAGACGATGGTCTGCCCGGTGATCCAACCGGCGTCGTCGGAGGCCAGGAAGGCGACCGCGCCGGCCACGTCGGACGGCAGGCCGAGGCGCCCGAGCGGGTACCGCGCGGCGACCTCGGCCTCCCGTCCGTCGTAGAGGGCGGCGGCGAAGCGGGTCTTCACCACGCCGGGAGCGACCGCGTTGACCCTGACCGTCGGCCCCAACTCCACGGCGAGGCTGGCGGTGAGGTGGTTGAGCGCGGCCTTGCTGACTCCGTAGCAGTCGATGCCGGGCGACGGACCGAGCCCGGCGATCGACGAGACGTTGACGACGCAGCCGCCACGCTCGCTCAGGCCGGAGGCGCAGACCTCCTGCACCCAGCCGAGCGCGGCGACCACGTTCACGTCGAGGATCTTGCGGGCCGCGGCCAGGTCCAGCTCGACCAGCGGGCCGTGCACCGGGTTGATGCCGGTGTTGTTGACCAGCAGGTCCACCGGCCCGAACGCCGAGGTGACCGCACGCACCGCGGCGGCCCGATGCTCGGGATCGTCGGCCCGGCCCGGCACCGCGAGGGCGTGTGCCGGACCGCCAAGGGCGGCGACCGCGTCGGCCAGCGCCTCGGGTCGGCGGGCGGTCAGGCTCACCCGGGCGCCCTCGGCGACGAGGCGTTGGGCGATGGCCAGACCGATCCCGCGACTGGCGCCGGTGACGATGGCGACCCGGCCCGCGAGTCGGCCCGAATATGCATTCACGGTGCAGATAGTAGGAGCGTCGATCGGTATCGGTCAACGCCTTCGACGGTCGGCCGGCGGGCCGCGCCGGCAACACGCGCGCAGCCGTCCGACCGGGCGTGGTCGGGCGGGACCACGCCCGGTCGGACGTCGGGGCTGCGGGGCGTCAGGAGCCGGTCGGCACCCCGTTCGCCGGCGGCGCAGCCGGGGTGGCGGTGTACTCGTTGACCGCCCCGTCCGCCTCGTCCGTCTCGTACGCCGGCCCGAAGTAGCTCTGCACTCCACCGCTCACCCGGCTCAACCGCTGGCCGCCGTACCCGGAGTGGTCCTTGGCGGAGAAGCGCAGCGGCACCAGCCCCGGGCCCTGGAAGCCGCCCTTCTGCACGGCGTCGAGGACCTTCTCCCGGGTGAGGTCCTTGCCGGCGGCCAGCAGCGTCTGCACGAAGAGATAGCCGACCGACATGCCGTAGACGGTGTTGCCGTCGAACGGCGCGTCCCCGTTGTGCTCCTTGTTGACCTTCATGAAGAGCTGGATCCACGGGTTGGCGGTGTCGTTCTGCATCGGCAGGTAGTTGGTGCCGACCATGCCCTCCAGCAGTGGCGCCGCGGCGCCGAGCTGCTTGGCCAGGGTCGGGTGGTCGGCGCCGACGTTGGAGACCAGCCACTGCGGCTTGAAGCCCAGCCGCGCCGCCGTGCCGACGGAGAGCGCGGTGAAGCCGGGCACCGTGGCGAGCACGACGACCTGGCACCCGGCCGCCTTGAACGCGCCGATCTGCGGCGCCACGTTGGTGTTGCTGGTGACGTACGTCTGCTTGGCCGCCACGGCACCGGCGCCGAGCACCTTCTCCACGCCGGCCAGGCTGTCGCGGCCGAAGTCGTCGTCCTGACCGAGGAAGCAGACCTTCTGGCCGGCCAGGTTCACCTTCGCGTAGTTGGCCAGGATCTTGCCCTCGACCGTGTAGTCCGGGTTGAACCCGAACGTGCCCGGATACTTGTCGGGTTGGTCCCAGCTGCGGCTGCCGGAGGCGACGAAGAGGTCGGGCACCCGGTTACTCTTGAGGAAGTCGAGCACACCGGTGTGCGTCGGCGTGCCCAGACCATTGAGGATGGCGAAGACCTTGTCCTGGAGGACGAGCTGGCGGACCACCTGCTGGGTGTTCGCCGGGTTGTAACCGTCGTCCATGATCTTGTAAGTGATCTTGCGGCCGTGCACGCCACCATTGGCGTTGACGTAGTCGAAGTACGCCTTCGTCGCCGGGGCGATCTTCGAGTAACCGGCCGAGGCCGGCCCGGTCAGCGGCATGTGGGTGCCGACGACGACCTCGGTGCCGGTGACGCCCGGCACCGACGCCCCGCCGGAGCCGGGGCCGTCGTCGCCGCCACAGCCGGCCGCGGTGATGAGCAGGGCAAGGGTGCTGGCGATCGCGAGGCCGCGATGCGCTTTACGGTGCATGGGAAACACCGACCTTTCTCGGTCCGGTTCTTCGGGGAACGGTGTGGTGGTGGGGCGCCCGGCCGAGGCCGGACCGAGGACAGCTCAGGAACGCCGGGTCGGCCGCCTGGCCAGCAACGCCCGGCCGAGACGCGACAGCAGACCCTGCACACCGCCGGGGGCGGCGATCATGACGACGATCAGGGTGAGTCCGAAGATCGCCAGAGGCAGGTTGCCCTCCATCCGCTGCGCCACCGAGGGCGAGAGCGTGAGCGTCTCGGTCAGCGAGTGGGTGAGATCGGGCAGGGCGACCAGCAGGACCGCCCCCCAGAGCGCGCCGGTCAGTCGACCCAGGCCACCGATCACCACGGCCATCAGCAGGAACAGCGACAGGGTCAGCGAGAACGCGCCGGGCGAGACGCTCTGCGCGAGCACCGCCAGCAGCGCGCCGCCGAGCCCGGCGGTGGCGGCGCTGACCACGAACGCGAGAACCTGGGTGCGAGCCACATGGATGCCGGCGAGGCGGGCCGCCACCTCGTCGTCGCGGACCGCCCGGAAGGTCCGCCCGTACCGGCTGCGGATCAGGTTCGCCAGCAGCAACAACGCGAGCAGGGTGGCCGCGCCGGTGACCCAGAGCTGCCACCGCTCGTACGGGAAGTACGGGCCGAGCGACAGCGGCGGCGGCTCGACCGGCACCGACAGCCCCTGCTCGCCGTTGAACACGCCGTCGAAGGTGACCGCCAGCGCCGGCACCACCACGGCCACCGCGAGAGTGACACCGGCGAGATACGGGCCGCGTAGCCGGGCCGCTGCCACACCGACCACCGCGCCGACCGCGACCGTGCTGACGATCGCCGCGGCCAACGACAGCGGCAACAGCCAGCCGCCGGTCAGCCCCCGGTCGGCGAACGCGGTCTGGCAGAGCGCCACCGTGTACGCCCCGGTGGCCATCAGCGCACCGTGCCCGAGCGACAGCTGACCGTTGAGCCCGGTGAGGACGGTCAGCCCGGCGGTCGCGCACAGGTAGGCGGCCACCGTGGCGAGCTGGAAGTTGCGGAACGGCTCGACGGAGTAGCTGACCGCCACCAGTAGCAACCCGGCGGCCAGCACCACCGCGAGGTGGCGCAGCAGGGTGGAACCGCGTCGCCGGTCGACCGGTCGGCTGGCCGGGTCGTCGAGCTGCTCCCTCGGCGGCACCGCCGCCTTCGTGGCGCTCACACCCGCCTCGCCGCGACCGGGGCGAACAACCCACCGGGTCGGACCAGCAGCACCGCCAGCAGCAGGACCAGCACCGCGAGCGGGGTGAGGTCACTGCCGGCGTAGCCGCTCACGTAGGAGAGCAGCAAGCCCACCACCAGCCCACCGACCACCGCCCCCGGTGGACTGTCCAGCCCGCCGACCACCGCCGCGGTGAACGCCGAGACGAACACCAGGTCCATCGCGTGCGGGTGCAGGCCCAGCTCGGTCGGCAGGACCAGCATCGCGGCCAGCGCGCCCACCCCGGAGGCGAGCGCCCAGCCGAGGGTCAGCATCCCACCGACGTTGACCCCGAGCAGCCGGGAGACCTCCGGAGCGAAGGCCGCCGCGCGCATCCGCAACCCCACCGGGGTACGCGCGAACATCCAGGCCAGCCCACTGACCACCACGCCGATCGTGGCGAAGACGAACAGGTCGTACGGGGACAGCACGGCGACGCCGCCCACGGTGAGGGCGGACCGGCTGAACGGGGCTTCGGCGGGGCGGAACTCGCTGCCGTACACCATGCCCAGCACGGCCTGGATCAGCAGCACCAGCCCGAGCGCGACGATCACCGGGTTGAGCGGTGAGGCGTGATCGACGTGCCGCATCACCACCCGGTCCACCAACGCACCGAGCAGCAGGCCGGCGACGATCGCGACCACGAAGCCCAGCCAGTAGGAACCGGTGGCGGTGCTGACGGTGTAGGCGACGTACGCGGCGGCCACGGCCATCGCCCCCTGGGCGAAGTTGACGACCCGCGCCGCCCGCCAGATGAGCACCAGGGCCAGCGCGAACGCGGCGTACACCGCGCCCCGGGACAGGCCGTCGACGGTGAGGAAGACGAAGCGGTCCAACAGTCCTCCCTCCGGGGGACGAGATGGTGGTCAGAAACCGAGGTAGGCGTGGCGCAGGTCGACGTCGTCGCGCAGCTTCGCCGCCGGGGCGGCGATCACCACCCGACCGAGGGACATCACGACGCCCTGGTCGGCGACGGCGAGCGCGCTGCGCACGTTCTGCTCGACCAGCAGGACGGTCAGGCCGGTGCGGTCGCGCAGTTGGCGGAGCAGGGCCATGGTCCGGGCGACCACCCGGGGGGCCAGGCCGAGCGACGGCTCGTCGAGCAGCAGCAGGCGGGGTCGGCCGACCAGGGCCCGACCGAGCGCCAGCATCTGCCGCTCGCCGCCGGAGAGCTGGTGACCGAGGTGCCGGCGGCGGCGGGCCAGCGGCTCGAAGAGCTCGTAGACCTCGTCGAGGGCCCGCCCGGCGTCGGCCCGGTCGCGCCGCCACAGCCCGCCCAGCCGCAGGTTCTCGTCGACGGTCAGCTCACTGATCACGCCCCGACCCTCCGGGACGTGCGCCATGCCGCGTCGGACGAGCTGCTCCACCGGCGTCCCGCGAAGGTCCTCGCCGGCCAGCAGGACCTGGCCGGCGGCCGGGCGGATCATGCCGGAGAGCGCACGCAGGAGGGTGGTCTTGCCGGCGCCGTTGGCGCCGACGACGGCGGCGATGGTGCCGGCCGGGACGGTGAGGTTGATGGCCCGCAACACGGGCGCGGCCCCGTAACCGGCGACCAACCCCCGCACGACGAGCAGATCGGTGCCGCTCATGGGGAGACCTCTTCCTCGACGGTGGCACCGAGGTACGCGTCGGTGACCGCGGGGTCGTCGCGGATCTCGTCCGGGGTGCCGGCGGCGATGACCCGGCCGAAGTCGAGCACCACGAGCTCGTCGCAGACAGCCATCACCAGGTCCATGTGGTGCTCGACCAGGAGCACGGCGCAGGGGTCAGTGTCCCGCCGGGGCAGTTGACGGACCAGCTCCGCCAGCTCGGCGATGTCGTCCGCCCCGAGGCCACCGGCCGGCTCGTCGAGCAGGAGCAGTCGGGGGCGGGCGGCGAGCGCGCGGGCCAGGGCGACCCGCTGCCGTACGGCGAAGGGCAGGGTGGTCGGCGCGGCCCCGGCGTGCTCGGCGATGCCCAGCTCGTCGAGGATGGCCAGGGCGTCCGCGCGCAGCCGGCGTTCGTCGCGGTCGCTGGCCGGCAGCCCGAGCAGTGCCGGGACGAAGCCGGCACGGGCGGTGTGCGACGCGCCGGTCATCACGTTCTCCAGCACGCTCAGCCCGGCGAAGAGCCCGGTGCCCTGAAGGGTCCGGGCGATGCCGAGCCGGGTCAGCCGGTGCGGCCGTGGCCGCAGCGGGCGGCCGTCGAGGGTGAGTGACCCCGTCTCCGGTGCGACGAAGCCGCAGATCACGTTGAACAGCGTGGTCTTGCCGGCGCCGTTGGGCCCGATGACGCCCACCACCCGGTTGGGTGGCACCCGCAGGGACACGTCGTCGAGGGCGGTGAGGCCGCCGAAACGGACGCCGATGTGGTGCAGTTCCAGGCCGCGCTCCATCACCCATCCCTCTGTCGTGGCGGGTGTTTATTTACACTCGCAGTGTACGTTTCTCGGGTTGGGCGTCAAGACCTTCAATACCCCTTCACGCACGTGGACGGGGCGGCCGCCAGCGGCGACCGCCCCGTGACCGCCGTCAGGCGCTGGGACAGGTGTTGCGGTACTCCTGGATGGCCGAGCCGCTCGGGCCGGGGCAGAGGAACTGCTCGTAGCGGGTGTCGTCGTCGACGAACCGCTTCAACCAGGCCACCATCTGCCGCGCGGTCGGCGTGTTCGTGGTCTGCGGGAAGAAGTGGCTCGCCCCGTTCAGCTCCAGGTACGCCTTCTCGGCGGAGGCCGGGATGCTGTTGTAGAAGGGCACCGAGTGCGACGAGACCGGCGCGACGCTGTCGCTCTCCCCACCGATAATCAGCGTGGGCACCCGCAGCTCGGACCAGCTCTTGTCCAGGTTCCACGGCGCGAGCGGCACCGCGGCCTGCAACGACGGCCGGGACGAGGCCGCCTCCAGGCTGCCCCCGCCGCCCATCGAGTGGCCGGCCACCGCGAGTCGACTGCTGTCGATCCGGGTCCGTACCGAGCTGCGCTGGGTCAGGTAGTCCAGCGCGGCCAGCAACTGCCGGCCCCGACTGTCCGGCTGGTCCAGCCGACTGTTGGTCTCGATGCCGATCACCACGAAACCGTGCGAGGCGATGCGGGGTCCGAGCCAGCTGATGCTGGACCAGGCCGCCGTGTAGCCGGGCGAGATGGCGATGGCGCCGAAGGTGCCCTCGCTGGTGCTGGTCGGGTAGTAGATGACGCCGCCGCCGAAGCCGGTGACACTCAGCGAGGACACGTTCTGCGACGCGGTGGAGAACGGTCCGCGACTGGCCTCCAGGATCGAGGTGGTCGGGGCGGGGCCGCGCTCGTAGGGGCCGGCGGCCTGGGCCGCGCTGGACGACCCGGCCAGGGCGCCACCGGCGGCCAGGACGGCGGCCAACGCGAGCCGGGCGGCCCGGGCTGCGACGGAACGGGGACGGGTGGTGGTTGGTGAGGACACGTCGGGCACTCCCTAAAGTCGAGGGATATCGACGTGTGTCAGTTTTGGCTGCTCCGCCGATCCTGGCATCGGCGAAATCACCAGTCCCGGCGCGAAATGCCGAGATCAGTCGTGTTTCGACCCTCTGACCAGGGGTAGCAGGGCAGGCGCCGGCCCGCCCACGTGCCATGGAGAGGTTCATTCAGTGGATTCCAGCAAGCCCGCCGAGGCGGTCAAGAACGCCGTGAAGACCGCCTCAGGAAAGATCGCCGACGCCCTCACCCCCGACATCCCCGGTGCGCCGGGGAGCGCGCCACCGACCGTCGAGGAGCCGACGACGCCGCACGATCCGCTGCCGCCGAAGCCGGAACAGAGGGCACCGCAGACGCGTACCCCGACCGGCGCGGAGACCGGCGCGCCGACGACCGCGAACGGTCAGCAGGGAGCCCATCTCACGACCGCGAACGGGGCGCGGCTGCGCGACACCGACCACTCGCTCAAGGCCGGCCCGCGTGGCCCGGTGCTCCTCCAGGACCACCACCTACGCGAGAAGATCACGCACTTCGACCACGAGCGCATTCCGGAGCGTGTCGTGCACGCCCGTGGCGCCGGCGCGCACGGGGTCTTCACCGCGTACGGCACCGCCGAGGCGGTCACCCGTGCCGGCTTCCTCAAGAAGGGTCGCGAGACCGACGTCTTCGTCAGGTTCTCCACTGTGCTCGGTTCACGGGGTTCGGCCGACACGGTCCGCGACACCCGTGGCTTCGCCACGAAGTTCTACACCGACGAGGGCACCTTCGACCTGGTCGGCAACAACATGCCGGTCTTCTTCATCCAGGACGCGATCAAGTTCCCGGACATCATCCACGCCGGCAAACCGCACCCCGACCGGGAGATCCCGCAGGCGCAGAGCGCCCACGACACGTTCTGGGACTTCGTGTCGCTGCACACCGAGGCGCAGCACCACACCATCTGGAACATGTCCGACCGGGGCATCCCGCGTTCGTACCGGACGATGGAGGGCTTCGGCGTGCACACCTTCCGCCTCGTCAACGAGGCCGGGGAGACGGTGCTGGCCAAGTTCCACTGGAAGCCGAAGCTGGGCGTGCACTCGCTGACCTGGGAGGAGGCCCAGCTGCTCGGCGGCATCGACCCGGACTTCCACCGACGCGACCTCTACGACGCCATCGAGGCCGGCGCGTATCCCGAGTGGGAGCTGGGCATCCAGGTCTTCCCGGACACTCCCGAGGAGACCTTCGCCGACATCGACCTGCTCGACCCGACGAAGATCGTGCCGGAGGAGCTGGCCGAGGTGCAGCCCATCGGGCGGCTGGTGCTCAACCGGACGCCGACGAACTTCTTCGCCGAGACCGAACAGGTCGCCTTCCACCTCGGTCACCTGCCCCCGGGCATCGACGTCACCAACGACCCGCTGTTGCAGGGCCGGCTCTTCTCGTACCTCGACACGCAGCTCACCCGGCTGGGCGGGCCGAACTTCACGCAGATTCCGATCAACCGCCCGCACACCGCCGTGAACGACATGCTGCGCGACGGCTTCCACCAGCACGCCGTGCACGCCGGCGTCGCACCGTACCGGCCGAACTCGCTCGACGGCGGCAACCCGTTCCCCGCCGGCGACGCCGAGCAGGCGTTCGTCGACGTGCCGGTCACCGTGGCCGAGGCCCCGAAGGTACGTGCCAATCCGGCCTCGTTCGACGACCACTACAGCCAGGTCCGCCTGTTCTGGCTGAGCATGTCGCCGGTCGAGAGGGAGCACATCATCCGGGCGTACACCTTCGAGCTGGGCAAGTGCTACCACCAGGCGATCAAGGAGCGCCAGCTGCAGAGCCTCGCCAACATCGACCCGGTGCTGTGTGAGCAGGTCGCCACCGGCCTGGGCCTGCCGGCACCCCGGCCGACCGTCGCCCTCCCCGACGTCACGCCCAGCCCGGCGCTGTCGCAGGTCGGTCGGGAGTGGCCGAGCGACGGCCGCACGGTCGGGATCGTCGTCGACCCCGACGGCGACCTGGACGGCGTCGACGAGGTCCGCCGGGCGGTGTTCGGTGCCGGCATGGTGCCGCTGCTGATCGCCCCGCACGGCGGCATGGTGGGCGACCTGCCGGTGCAGCGCACCTTCGCCACCGGTCGTTCGGTGGAGTTCGACGCGGTCCTGCTGGCCGGAGCGCCGGTGCCCGCACCGGATGCCCTGCCCGCCCGCGACGACAAGGCGGGCACGCCGGCCCCGGCGACCGTGGACCCGCGCGTGCTGCTGCTCGTCGAGGAGTGCTGGCGGCACGCGAAGGCGATCGGCGCCTGGGGCGCCGGCGTCACGGTGCTGGAGCAGGCCGGCGTCGCCGGCACCCCGGGCGTCGTGGCGGCGGGCTCGGCTGCCGAGGCGTTGACCGCGGTGCAGCAGTTGATGGCCGCGCACCGGGTCTGGGAACGATTCCCCGCAGCGGTCGCCTGACCCCACCATCGACGAGGGCCGTTCTCCGCACCACCGGGAGGACGGCCCTCGTCGCGTCCACCCACCGCACGGGATCCGGCTCGTTCCCGTCGGCATCGGCGCGGCGGAATCAGCCGATGTCGGCCAACCGGGGCAACACCTCGTCGCCGAGCCGCCGGGCGAACTCGACCGGGTCCCGATCCGGCGTCACCTGCACCTCGCTCACCCCGAGCGCCGCGTACTCGGACACCTCGGCGAGAAACGCGTCGGTGTCGTCCAGCGGCGCCTGGGAGGCGACCACCGTCTTCTCGATGGTGTCGTAGTCGCGGCCCTCGGCGGCGCAGTGCCCGCGCAACACGTCCAGCTTGCGGGCGATGTCGTCGACGCCGGCGCGGCCGAACAGATTGCAGGCGTCGGCGTACCGGGCCACCAGCAGCAGGGTCTTCTTCTCGCCGCCACCACCGATCATGATGGGCGGGCGCGGACGGCTCAACGGCTGTGGCGAGTTGATGGTCTCGGCGAGTTGGTAATGCCGCCCGTTGAACGGGCCGTCGTCGGCACTCCACATCTGAAGGCAGACGCGCAGCGTCTCCTCCAACCGCTCGAACCGCTCGGCGACCGGGACGACCGGCACACCCAGCCCGAGCTGCTCCCGCTCGTACCAGGAGGCGCCGATGCCGAGGCGGGCCCGGCCGCCGGAGAGCACGTCGAGGGTCGTCACGGTCTTGGCCAGCAACCCCGGGTAGCGGTACATCACGCCGGTGACCAGCACGCCCAGTGTCATCCGCTGGGTCACGGCCGCGACGTAGCCGAGCGTGGTGTACGCCTCCAGCATCGGCTCCTCGGCCGCGAAGACCGCGTCCATCTGGAAGAAGTGGTCCATCACCGTGAACGACGCGACCCCGGCCTGCTCCGCGACGCTCGCCGCCTGCGCCAGGGTCGGTGCGATCGCGGCCGGGTCGGCCGGAGTCGAGTAGTTCCAGTAGTGCAGCCCGAGCTTCATGTTCGGCACCTCCGCACCGAGCCTAGTGCCGTCCGACGTCGGCCGGGGCGGCTCGGAACCGCCCACGGTCGGGTCCCGCGCCGTCCATTACCGGATCATGACAATTCGGCGACCACGCGCGGATATCCGGCTGGCAGCTTTCGGTGCGTGATCCCACAGCCCACCAGGTCCCGGCCCGCCGAGCGGGAGCCCGACGCGACGCGCGTCCGGTTCCGCCACCGCCAACGAATTGGGCCCGCACCCGCCGCCGCCGGCTCACACCGAGCGCAGTGGGCGGATGCCGCGAAGGGCGTCTGCATCGTCCTCGTCGTGCTGTGGCACGTCGTCGTGAAGGACTACCTCCAGATCGACTGGCACGTCGGCGTACCGGTGCCGGGCTTCTGGGGAACGCTGGGTGAGCAGTTCCTGCCGCTGCGGATGCCGCTGTTCTTCACCATCTCGGGCGTCTTCGCGGCGAACGCCGCCCAGCGGCCGTGGCGGGTCGTCGCCCGCAGCCGGATCGCCGGGTTCCTCTACCTGTACGCCGTCTGGCTGCTGATCCACACCGTGGTCCTCGCCGCCGCGCCGGAACTGCCGACCGACCGGGCCACCTCGGTGCTCGGCCTGCTGGAGCAGCTCACCGTCACGCCGTCCAACCTCTGGTACCTGTACGCCCTGGCGCTGCACTTCACGGTCGCCAAGGTGACCCGCCGGGCGCCCCGGGCGCTGGTCCTGGTCCCCGCCGCCGCGCTGTCCGCCGTCGCCGCCGCCGGCCTGCTGGACACCCCCGGCAATCGCGCCGGCCTCTACCAGAACCTGGTCTTCTTCCTCGCCGGGCTGTACCTGCGGCCACAGATCCAGCACTGGGCCGCCACCGCCAGCCGCCGCCGGCTGGTGCTGACCTCGGGTGGCTACGTCCTGGCGCTCGCCGCGATGGCGGTGACCGGTGCCCAGCAGTGGTTCGGAGTATGGCCGGCGGTCTCGGTGCTGGCAGTGATCTTCGGCATAACCGCAGCTGCCCGGCTGTCGCGCTGGTCGGCGCTCAGCGAACCGCTGGCTAGGCTCGGCCGCATCACCCTGCCGATCTACGTCATTCACATGCCGGTCCTGGCCCTGCTGCACCGGCTGTTGCTCGTACCGGTTTCCGGGCTGGCTGGGTCCGCTCAGGGCCTGATCGTGCTCGGTTATCCGATTCTGCTGAGCGGGCTGGTGATCGGTCTGAGCCTGGCCGTTCACCGCGGGCTGCTGGCGGTGGGCGCGGGCTGGCTGTTCGCGCTGCCCGGCAGGCGCACGGTGGAGGCGGCCCGATGAGCGCCCTCGCCGAAGCCCTGGTCGACCTGGACGCGATCGCCAGCAACGTGCGGACGATCGCGTCGGTCGCCGGCACCGGACTGATGGCCGTGGTGAAGGCCGACGGGTTCGGCCACGGCGCGGTGCGGGTGGCCCGGGCCGCGCTGCGCGCCGGCGCCTCCTGGCTGGGAGTGACCTCGACGGCCGAGGCGTTGACCCTGCGCGAGGCGGGTGTGACAGCGCCCACGTTGAGCTGGCTGCACGGCCCGGATGACGACTTCGGTATGTTGATCAAGAGTGGCGTCGACGTCGGCGTGTCCACGACGACGCACCTGCACGCCGTCGCCGACGCGGCCCGTCTGCTCGGCGCACCGGCGATGGTGCAGCTCAAGGCGGACACCGGGTTGTCCCGCAACGGGGCCGCCGGGGACGACTGGCCCGAGTTGGTCGGTTGGGCCCGCAAGTACGAACGAGAGGGTGGGATCCGGGTGCGCGGGGTGTGGTCCCACCTCGCCGACGCCGACCTTCCGGGCGCACCGACGCTCACCCGCCAGGTGGCGATCTTCGAGGAGGCGCTGCGGACCGCGCGGTCGGCGGGCCTGGACCCTGATCTCGTCCACCTGGCCAACTCGGCGGCCGCGCTCTCCGCACCGCGGACCCGGTTCGACCTCTGCCGGATCGGGATCGCCCTCTACGGCGTGGATCCGTTCGGCGTGAGCGGCCCGGGTGAGTTCGGACTGCACCCCGCGATGACCCTGCGAACCCGCGTGGTCAACGTCAAGCGGGTGCCGGCCGGCACGGGCGTCTCCTACGGGCCCGACCACGTGACCGGCACACCGACCACGCTGGCGCTGCTGCCGCTCGGTTACGCCGACGGGTTGCCCCGGGCCGCGGGGGGCAGCGCCTCGGTGTGGCTCGCAGGCCGGCGGTGCCCGATCGTCGGGCGCATCGCCATGGACCAGTGCGTGGTCGACGCCGGGGATCTTCCCGTGACGATCGGCGACCCGGTCGTGGTCTTCGGCCCGGCCGAGAGCGACCAGAACCCTCCGACGGTCGTCGAGTGGGCCCGCTGGGCCGACACCAACCCACACGAGATCTTGACCGGCATCGGGGCCCGGGTGGCCCGCGAGCACCTCCATGGAAGGGCACGGAACTCATGACAACCCGACTGGCAGTGCTGTACGGCGGGCAGAGCGGCGAGCACGACGTGTCCTGCCGCTCGGCGGCGAGCATCCTGGCCCACCTGGACCGTGAGCGGTACCAGGTCACCGAGGTGCTCATCGACCGCGCCGGCGGGTGGCACGTCGGCGGTCGACCGACGCCCCTGCCCGCGGCCTTGCGTGTGCTGCGTGCCCAGGAGGTGGTGTTCCCGGCCCTGCACGGCCCGTACGGCGAGGACGGCACCGTGTCCTCGCTGCTGGAGTGGCTCGGCGTGCCGTACGTCGGCAACGGCGTCTTCGCCAGCGCCGCTGGCATGGACAAGGGGGTCACCAAACGGCTCCTCGCGGCGGACGGTCTGCGGGTCAGCCCGGGGGTGACCCTGCGTCCCGGTGAGGTCCTGTCGGCCGAGGACCAGCGTCGGCTGGAGCTGCCCGTCTTTGTCAAGCCGGCCCGTGCCGGGTCGAGCCTCGGCGTGTTCAGGGTGGACGACTGGGCGGGAGTTCCCGCCGCGCTGGAGCAGGCCCGCCAGGTCGACCCGAAGGTGCTCGTCGAGCAGGGGGCCCGGGGGCGCGAGATCGACGTGGCCGTCCTCCAGCACCCGGACGGCCGGGTGCAGGCCGGTCCGCCGCTGGAGATCCGGGTGACCGGCGCCGGCTTCTTCGACTACGACGCGAAGTACGACGGCGGGGCGATCTTTCAGATTCCCGCCCCGCTCGACGCGGCGACCACCGAGGTGCTTCAGGACCGGGCGATCCGCGCCTTCCAGGCCCTCGACTGCCGTGGGCTGCTGCGGGTCGACTTCTTCCTGCCCACCGAGGGGTCGACCGAGCCCATCGTTAACGAGGTCAACACGTTCCCCGGCTTCACCGCCGCGTCCCAGTTCCCGCAGATCTGGCAGCAGGCCGGCGTCGGCTTCGCCGCCCTGATCGACATCCTGATCGCCGGCGCGCTGGCCGACCGGGACCACGGCCCCCACAGCGGGCTGCCCCGGCCGCAACGCGCGGTCGACCACCTGGTGTGAGTCGGCGTCCGGTCACCCGATCGGGCACGCACGGGGACCTCGGGCGCCGTCCGACCCGACGATGGTGACGGTGGTGGCGCTGTTCGCCGCGCTGACCTGCTCCGCGGCGGCGACCGTGGTGCAGATGATCTGGTCGACCGCCTGCGCTGACAACGCCTGCACGGCGATCTCCGCCCGCACGGTGAGGTCACCGGTCCGACCGGCTGCCGCCGTCACCGTGACCGGGTCCAGGCCCGCCGGAACGTCGCTGGTGAAACCCTGGGCACGTTCGTTCGCCACCGGACCGGCCGCGAGCAACGAGAGCGCGGTGGCGGGCGGCGGGGTGGTCTTGGCCGGGCGGAGGACCAGCACCAGTTCGCCCCGCGCGAGCAGGTAGAGCCAGGCACCCTGGGCGGGGCCGCTGATCGGCGGGCGACCGGTGATGACAGTGCTGGGTCGTACCCCGCAGCCCGCCGCTACCAGCGTCAGCAGCAGTCCGCTGACGAGCAGCGCGCGGCCCGTCCGCCGGCCGGTCACCGGGCCCCTCCGGTGTCGGCCGTTTCGCGGGGCAGGCGGAGGGTGAACACCGCGCCGCCGTGGGTGTCGTTGCCCGCGACGAGACTCCCCCGTCGCTCCCCGTGGCGGTGCAGGCGCGCGTTCTCCCAGCTGATGGCGAGACCGAGGCCGCTGCCCTCGGAGCGGGTTCGCGCGGTGTCGGCCTTGTAGAGGCGGTCGAAGACGTGTGGCAGCACCTCCGGGGCCAGTCCGGGCCCCCGGTCGGCCACCTCGATGGTGACCCAGTCCGGTTCGGCGCCGAGTCGCACCGACACCGGCTCGGCACCGTGCCGAAAGGCGTTGCCGACCAGGTTGGCGACGATGACGTCCAGTCGGCGGGGGTCGAGTCGGGCCACGATGCCGGGTGGCAACTCCGTTCGTACCCGGTCCAGCCAACCGCGGATCCGCAGGGTGGCGGTGACCGCCGCGGCCACGTCCACATCGTCCAGGGCGAGCCGCGCGGTGCCGGAGTCGAACCTGCTGATCTCGATGAGGTCGTTGACCAGTTGGTTGAGGTTCTGTGTCTCCTGGCTAACCAGCCGGGCGGCCCGGCCCGCGTCCCCGGGAAGGTGCTCCGCCTCCTCGTCGAGCACGTCGGTGACCGCCGTCATCGCGGCCAGCGGCGTCCGGAGTTCGTGCGAGACGTCGGCCACGAAGCGGCGGGCGTCGGACTCCAACCGCCGCAGCTCGCCGACCTGCCGCTCCAGCGTGCCGGCGGTGTCGTTGAAGGTCCGTGCCACATCCGCCAGTTCGTCGGCGCCCCGGACCGTCAACCGGGTGCTCAGGTCGCCCTCACCGAGGCGGCGCGCCGCTCGGCTGAGGTCGCGGACGGGTCGGAGGACTCCGCGAGCGGACAGCAGGGCCAACAGGACGGCGAGGACCAGGGACAACCCACCGGTCAGCCACGCCCGGCCGGCGAGCCGGTCGATGCTCTGCTGCTCGGGCACGAGATCGCGCACCGAGTAGACCTCCAGCCCGGACGGGCGGGACGTGCCGTCCGGGCGGTCGAGCGCCAACTGGGTACCGATGAGCAGCGCGGGCTCTCCGTCGAGTGAGACCCGTTGCCAGGCGATGCGACCGTCACGGACCTTCTGCCGCAGCTCGGGGGTGAGCGGGTCGGCGAGGTCGGAGCTACCCTGTGCCCGCATGTCCCGGTAGACGACCACCGCGAAGCTCTCCCGGTCGCTGAGGCGTTGGGCCAACAGTTCGAGGTCGTCCTGGGTCGGCGGCAGCTGGGCGAGCGGGTAGACCTTGGTGAGCTGGTCGGTCAACGACATCACAGCGGCGTCCTGCGCCTGCTGCAGGATGACGGTCCGTGCCTGGACGTAGCTGCCACCGGCCACCGCCACCGTCGTGGTCACGCCCAGCAGCGCGAACGCCAGGAGGAGCCGGACCCGTAGACCCGAGACCCACGTGCCGACCCGGCGCCACAGCGTCACAGCGGCCCGAACCGGTATCCGAAACCACGGACCGTCTGGATGAAGACCGGCGCGGACGAGTCGGCCTCGATCTTGGCGCGTACCCGCTGGACGCACGCGTCCACGAGTCGCGAGTCGCCGAGATACCCGTGCTCCCAGACGGCCTCCAGCAACTGCTGGCGGCTGAGCACCTGGCCCGGCGTCTGCGAGAGTTCGAGCAGCAGCCGCAGCTCCGTCGGCGCGAGGCTGACCGGCGTTCCGTCCCTGCTGACCACCAGCGCGGCCCGGTCGATGGTCAACTCACCGTGCTGTTCCAGGCCGGTCCGGTCGCCGCCGCGCCGCGAGTCACCACCGGTCCGTCGCAGTACCGCGCGGATGCGCGCCTCCAGCACCCGGGCCTGCACGGGCTTGACCACGTAGTCGTCGGCACCGGCCTCCAGGCCCGCGACCACGTCCATGTCGTCGTTGCGGGCGGTGAGCATGATGATCGGCAGGTCGCCGAGCTGGCGGATCCGGCGGCAGACTTCGAACCCGTCCATCCCGGGCAGCATGAGATCGAGGACCACGACATCGGACGGGGTCGTACGCAGCCGCTCCAACCCCTGCTCACCGGTGCCCACCGCGTGCACGGTGTGGCCCTGCCGGGTGAGCGCCAGCTCCAGTCCGTCGCGCACCGTCTGGTGGTCTTCGATCAACAGCACCTGGGACATGTCAGTAAGTATCCCATCATGAGATCTTTCGGGTTTCGGTCGTCGACGGTGGCTGCGGAGGGCTCCGTGGGGACAGCGGCACCGCGAAACCCGTCGAACGCACCAGCAACACCACCGCCCCCACCAGGACCATCGTCGACGCGGCAGCGGCCACGATGGCGATCAACAAGCCGCGCTGCACCGAGGCGGCCAGACCGGGCACGACCACCAGCAGCGCCCAGACCAGCACGACCAGCCCGACCACCGCCTCGGCCAGCCTGCGCCAGAGGCTGCCGGCATCCGAACCGCCCGTCGTGTCGCGGCCGCCGGACCAGGTCGCCAGCGCCGCCGCGGCCAGGCAGAAGAGGGTCACCCCCAGCAGTACGCCACCGAGCACGTCGCTGAACCGGTGCCAGCCCGCGATCATCGTGGCGGAGGCGATCACCGAGACCCCCGCCGCGCCCGGCACCGCCAGCCAGCGCCGGGCCCACCCGGGCAGGACCAGCATGAACGCCAGCAGCAGGGCGGTCGCCGCCGCGACATGGCCGCTGGGAAAGCTGTTGTGGGTGGTGGAGCTCAGGACCTCCAGGTCCGGGCGGGGCAGCTCCGATTTCACCGCGCCGGCCAGCAGCACCGCGCAGAGGACGATGCCCACACCGACCACCCCCGCCACCAGCCGCCGACGCAGCACACCCACCAGCAGCACCACACCGAGCAGGGCCGCGATGAGGGTCGGGCTGCCGAAGGTGGCCAGCACGGTCTTGGCCGGGCCCACCAGCACGGTCTGCTGCTCGTAGCCTCCGCCCCGCTCGGCGCGCGGCAGGAGAGCCCCGTCCAGCCACTGCCCGGGGGACGTCCGCACGAAGACGGCGCCGGTGAGGGTCAGGGCGACCAGAGCGGACAGCGCCACCGCGAGCAGCCGAAGCCCCAGAGGTGCCGCCGCGCGGGCGTGGGGCAGCGGGCGCGCCGGACCCGGCGTCGACCGCCCGACGGAGTACAACGATCCGATGGACATGGCGACCATGCTCGCTTCGGCAGGTCCGTACCCCGTCCTCGAATTGTCTTGGTTCTGTCACAACCACCCCCACCGCTTCCGGAAAGCGGATCGTCGGCGGTGGGGCCGGGTGGGCCTGGACGGCGCGATGGGATTCACATGCTTACATGCAACTATGTTTTACCCGGCCGAGATCAGCCGCCACTAGGGTCAGGGCGCCGATCGATGTTTCGGTCGGCGGTGCGAAAAATCCATCCGGAGTGAGTTGGGGAACCGGAAGGTGTTGGCAAATGCAGGGAACTCCAGTGGCCAGCCTGGTCATCGGCATCGCATCCTCGCCGGCCGAGCGGCGACATCTGGCCCGGCTGCTCGGCGGCAGTGACGCCTTCCTGATCGTCTCGACGGTCGACCAGGCACGAGACTTCCTCGGGGTGGTCGAGGCGCCTGCCGCCCCGGCTCCTCCGAGCACCGCGGCGCTCGCCGAGGTGACACCGAGCCCACCGCCACCGGATCTGGCCGTCGACTCCGACCGCCGGGTGCTGCGCTGGCGCGACCAGGAGATCGACCTGACCCGGTTGGAGCACGACGTCCTGCTCTGCCTGGTGCACGCGCCCGGTCAGGTCTGGACCTACGAGCGCCTGCACCTCGAGGTCTGGGGCAACCGGCACCTCGGCCGGGGCTCCGACATCCACTCAGTGGTCCGCCGGGTGCGCGGCAAGCTCGCCAGTCTCAACGCCGCGGCGACGATCCACTCGGTACGCGGCGTCGGCTTCCGGCTCGCGCCCGTCTGATCATCCCGGGCACGGTCCGGCCCGCCCGGTCGGGGACCAGGCGGGCCGGACTTCTGCGGCTACTGCTCAGGCGTCAGCACCTGATGGGCGCCAACCCGAAGTTCTCCACCGTCGGGGTGGCGGTGTCGATCCTGGTCTGACGGGTCTGCGGCTTCCAGCCGTCCTTGGCCACGATCATCGTGAGCGGGTTGTTGCGGCGGTCCACCCAGTAGGCGTACTTGCCCTCGGCGTCGGTGGCGAAGGTGTACGACGCCGCCCACGAGTCGACCTGCACGACCGCGCCGGTCAGCGGCGAGGTCGCACCCTGGCAGCTGGTGCCGGTGACCGTACCCATGAGCTTGCCCCAGGTCTTCGGCGGGTTCGCGGTCATGGTCACCGCGACCGGTGCCACCGAGTACGGGGTGTTCTCGGAGATCGCGACCGCGCCGGAGTAGGTGCCCGGCTGGTCCACGTTCGCGGTCAGACCGACGGTGACGGTGACCTTCGCACCCGGCGCGAGGGTGACCGCCGACTTGTCGATGGTCATCCAGCTGACATCGGCCGCCGACTCGGAGCATCCCTCGAAGCCCGGGAGCACCTCGCTGTCCGGAGCCGCGTTGAAGCTGCCGGACGAGCCGCCGATCTTGTAGAAGCCGCACGCCGCGCCGCCGCGGTACCGCGCGGTGTTGGAGTTCGGCAGGTTGGACCACGAACCGGCGGCCGGGTCGAAGGCGAAGCCGGCGTTGCTGATGGCCCCGCCCTGCGAGCCGCCGACGACGAGGAGCTTGCCGCTGGCGACGGCGTACGAGCTGGCCCAGTTGTCGGCCGGCGCGTCGGCGACGGCGGTCCAGGTGTTGGCACCCGGGTCGAAGGCGTAGCTGGACTTCTGCGCGGCGGATCCGTCGTTGCCGCCGGTGCAGTAGAGGACGCCGTCGATCCCGCCGCAGGAGGCGAAGGCCACCGACTTCGGGTAGTTGGCCATCGGTTCCCACTTGTCACCGGTCGGGTCGTACCGGACGACGCTGTTCGACATCGGCAGACAGGCCGCCGTCGTGCAGCCACCGACCGCGTACAGCTTGCCGTCGACGACGGCCTGACCGGCCGCGGCCCGCGGAGCCGGGTTGTCGGCCAGTTCCGTCCAGGTGTTGGCCCCCGGGTCGTACGACCAGGTGGCGGAGTCCGGGCCGGAGTCGCCCCAGCCACCGCTGACGATGATCTTGCCGTTCACCACGCCTGCGGTCACCGCGTTGCGCGCGCCGGGAAGGTCGGCGATCGCCGTCCAGGTCTGCGCGGCCGGGTCGTAGGCGTAGTTCTTGGTGGTGGAGGCCTCACCGTCGCCACCACCGATCGAGTACACCTTGCCGTCCAGGTTCACCACCCGGTTGTCCATGATCGTGGCCGGGTAGTTGGCGATGTCGGTCCACGGCGCCGCCTGCGGGCCGGCCGCCGCGGCAGCCGCCTTGGCCTCCTTGCCGGACGCCTTGGCGGCGAACGAGGTCGGTACGGTCAGCCGCTGCTCCGGCGCGCCGCTGGAGCCGAGCACCTGCTGGCGGGTGACCGTGGACCCGTCCGCCCGCAGCAACTCGAATCCGTTGTCCCGCTCACCGAACTTGACCTCGACCGGCGCGCCGCCGGTGTTCGTCACGGTGAACGACTTGCTGGTCTTGCCGTTGGGCATCTGGAGCGTCGCGCTCAGCTGCGTGGGCGCCACCGACAGCCGGCCGGCCGCGAGCTGGAAGTTCGCGGTGGTCGCCCAGTCGGCCTCGACGTCGACGGTCTTGGTCTGGCTGACGTAGTTGCCGGCGGTCGCCGTGAACGGGTGCTCGCCGGTCAGCGACGAGTAGATCCAGTAGAAGCCGTCGGCCAACCCTGGGTCGTCCGGGGTCGCCACCGTGACGGCCTTCTCGGCGGGCCGGTCCTTGCTGGTGACGGTCGCGCCGTTGACGTAGCTGTCGTCGTTCTTGTCGCGGACGTTGCCGACGACCAGACCGCCGTCGACCGGCACGCAGAGGACCTGGCTGCCGATCAGGACGTTGTCGACCTCCCACCACCACTCGTACGAGGCGTCGTAGTAGTGGAACCGCACCTGCACCTGCGCCTTACCGGCCGCCTGCGGGATCGGGATCTCGGTCAGCTTCGGTCCCCGGACATCCGTCTCCTGCCGGAGCACGTTGGTCCAGGTGGCGCCGCCGTCGATGCTCAGGTCCACGTCGGCGGTGTCGTCGTTGAGCTGGTTGAAGTCCTGGTTGAACCGGATGACCGGGGCCGTGACGCCGGTCAGGTCGACCACCGGGCTGACCAGCGAGGTGTCCTGGGTGGTGCCCGCCCCGTACGCGTCGCTGTCGATCATCGCGAAGTTGCCGCTGCCGCCGGTCAGGTTGCCCCGGTCGCCGTCGTCGGTGAACTTCCAGACCTGACCGCTGCCCGCGTTGTCGACGACGGTCCAGCCGGCCGGCGTGGTCGTGGCGTCGAAGGTCTCGTACTCACCGTCGGAGCCGTACGTGTACCCGGGGGCGGTGGTGCAGGCGTTGCTGTCCACCGGCACGGCGACGTTGGCGGTGACGTTGCCCGAGCCGACCACGACCTGCTTGGTGACGGTCTGGTAGCCCGGGTACTGCGGCTCGTACGTCAGGGTGTACGTCTGCCCGGCCGGCAGCTTGATGCTGTAGCGGCCGTTCGACGGGGTGGTGTGGTCGTAGACGCCGGACACCCCGGTCACGGTGACCTTGGCGTACAACGGCCAGCCGTGGCCGGAGCCGTCGGTGACCGCTCCGGTGATGTTGACGCTCGGCACCGCCGTGAGGGCGACGTCGAGCGTGGTGGTCGCGCCCTTGGCGACCGTCGCCGTCCTGGTGGTGCTGCCGTACCCGAACGCCGCGACGGCGACCTGGTAGTCGCCGGTGGGAAGCTGGGTGGAGAACTTGCCGTCGGCGCCGGTGGTCAGCTCACGCTCGGACGCCCCGGTGAGCGTCAGCGTCGCGCCGGCGATCGGGGCGCCGGAGGTCGCGTCGGTGACCGTGCCGGCCAGCGTGCCGATGTCGCCGGTCGGGGCGGCGTTGAGCAACGCGAGGGCGTCCAGTCGGCCTTCGCCGTAGACGTTGTTGTCGGCGGCGGTGCCGCCACACTGGTCGTCGGCCTTGTCGATCGCGGCGCCGTTGAGCAGCGCGCGGGTCGCGTTGACGTCGCCGACCAGCGACGGTGCCGCCGAGTACAGCAGCGCGATCGCGCCCGCGAGGTGCGGCGCGGCCATCGAGGTGCCGCTGATGCTGCCGTAGGCGCTGCCCGGGATGCTCGACCGGACGTTCACGCCCGGCGCGGAGATGTTGGGCTTGATCTCGCCGTTCTGACCGACGCCGCGGGCGGAGAAGCCGGCGACGTTGTTGTTCACGTCGTACGCGCCGGTCGAGTAGTTGCTCGCGAGGCTGCCGGGCGAGCCACTGGTCTGGCAGGCCGGCCCGCTGTTGCCGTTGGACCAGGTGCTGAAGATCCCGGAGGCGGCCCAGGCGTCCGTCACGTCCTCCATGAACGGCTCGTTGGACGGGTCCCGGGTACCCCACGAGTTGTTGATGATGTTCGGGCGCTTGCTCGCGTCCGCGTTCTGACCGTTGAGGTCCAGCGGTTCGAGCATCCACTGACCGGAATTGATCAGAGCGGCGTCACTGGGGCAGCAGCCGTTCGCCGCGATCCACTTGACCCCGGGGGCGACACCGATCTGGTTCGCGCCGTCGGAGCCGGCCATGGTTCCCATGGTGTGCGTGCCGTGGCCGTCGCCGTCACAGGGAGCGGTGGCGCAGGCCCCGGTCGCGTTGGCGGCGTTGAACCAGTTGTAGTTGTGGTCGAACGTCCCGTCGCCGTTGTTGCCGCGGTAGGCGTTCACCAGCGCCGGGTGGTTGAACTGCACCCCGGTGTCGATGTTCGCGACGGTGATGCCCTCGCCCTTGACGCCGTACTGGGACCAGACGTCGTCGGCGTTGATGTTGGCGATGCCCCACTCCAGGGCGTTCACGGTCTTCTCGTCGGCGCCCTTGGTCGTCTCCGGCACCTTGTACGAGACCGGGGCGTAGAGGCCCTCGACCTCCGAGTGCCCGGCGAACTTCTGGGCCATCGCCAGCGAGCCGCTGTTCACCTTGATGGCGTTGGTCGCCCAGAAGGTCTGGTACTTGGTGCCCGAGCTGTCCAGGTCGGCCCGGATCTTGCCCTGGCTCGCGGCGGCCGTCTTGCGCAGCGCGTCCGCCACCGCCGTGCCCCGCTTCGACCAGTCCTTGATGGCGCTGGCCTTGCTCAGGTCGGCCCGGTCCTTGAACCGGATCCAGAAGTCCCCTTCACTCTTGGCCTGGAGCTGCTTCGCGAGCTCCGGTCGGATCTTGTCCCCGGTCTGGGCGCCCGCCCCCATCGCACCGCCCGGCGCGGCCTGCGCGCCCGAGCTGATCGTCGCCAAGCATGTCGCGGCGAGGACCGTCGCCGCGCCGGCGCTCACCAGCGATCTGGCCGCGCGCCGCCATTGTGGACGTCTGAACATCGGTGCTGCCTCCCTCAGAACGACCCAGGGTGTAATGGGCCATGGTGGACCTCCCCCATGCACCGCGCGGGTCACGCCGGTTGCCCGAGTGGACACTATGATCGAGAAGAACGGACGATCAAGAACTTGCCGTGAGCAACTTGTCGCTAAGAGTTGCCCTGGCTGGCGGCGTGCTTGCCAATCATTGTCAGGACCATGACGACAGTTGGGCAGGGATGCCCATCGATCCCGGGCGGTGCGGTGGCCGAGGACGACGAGGCAACGGTGAACAGGGGTGATCCGGCCGACGAGCCGTTCCCACTGCTCATCGCCGTGACCCCCTCGCCGGCCGAGCGCATCCGACTCGCGGAGCTTCTCGACGGCATCGCACCGCTGCTGCTGGTCTCCGACCTCGACGAGCTGCGCCGGTTGATCGCCGCCCCGCAGCAGTCGGCCGCCCCATCGGAGCCGACGCCGGTCGCCGCCCTGGTGATCGACTCGGCCCGCTCCAGCGCCCGCTGCGGTGACCGTGAGATCGACCTCACCCGCCTGGAACACGACCTGTTGACCTGCCTGATCACCGAGCCGGCCCGGGTCTGGAGCTACGCCGAGCTGCACCGGTCGGTCTGGGGTGACGAGGGGCGCGAACGCAAGGCGGACGTACAGTCGCTGGTCAAGCGGCTGCGCCGCAAGCTGCACGACCTGGGCACCAAAGCCACCATCGATGTGGTGCGCGGGGTGGGGCTACGGCTGACCGATCACCAGCAGGCACGGGTCGAACGGGCCTGACAGCGATGTCGCATGAACTGATCTAGCCCTGGGTACGTCACGAAGATCAGCATCGACACAGGCGACGAAGAGCGCTGGCAAGGAGAGTCAGGATGGCATTCCCCAATCCCTCGACCGTGTCCATCGGGCTGAAGAAGGCCGCGCACGTCGGGATCGCGGTGAGTGACCTCGACCGCTCGGTCGCGTTCTACCAGGCCCTGCTCGGCGCGGAGCCGGTCGTTCGGGACGAGAGCATGCACGGCGCCGGCTTCGCGCAGTCGCAGGGCTTGCCGACGACGAAGCTGCGGTACGCCACGTTCAACCTCGACAACCTCGGGATCGACCTGATCCAGTTCCAGGAGCCGGTGGGCGACGCCGCCCAGGTGGCGGCCAACCGGCCCGGCTCGATGCACCTGTGCTTCCACGTGGACGACGTGCGCGCGGTCTACGACCGGATGAGCGGGGCCGGGTTCGAGTTCCTCGGGCAGCCGTACACGTTCGCGTCCGGTGAGGTGGAGCCGCCGGCGGCGGTCGGCACCGAGGTCGCGTACTTCAATGACCCGGACGGGACGAACCTGGAGATCATCGCGCCGAAGGGTGGCTTCGCCCGCAGCGAGTGAGCCCGCCCCCAGCTGGGCGATCCGCCCTGGCCGCCGGTGACCGACCCGACAGCGCCCGAGCTCACGGAGGGGTGAGTGGAGACAGACGTTGCCATCCTCGGCGCCGGCTTCGGCGGCCTGGGCGCCGCCATCCGCCTGCAGCGGGCCGGGTTCACCGACTTTCTCGTCTTCGACCGGGGTGAGGACGTCGGCGGCACCTGGCGTGACAACAGCTACCCGGGCTGCGCCTGCGATGTCCCGTCGCACCTCTACTCGTTCTCCTTCGCCCCCAACCCCGGCTGGTCGAACACCTACTCCAGTCAGCCGGAGATCTGGGACTACCTGCGCGACTGCGTCGACCGCTTCGGCATCCGCCCGAGGTTGCGGTTGCGCCACGAGGTACGGGAGGCCAGGTGGGACGACCAAGGCCAACGCTGGCTGTTGCGCACCTCGGGCGGCGACCACAGCGCCCGGGTCCTGATCTGTGCCGCCGGCCCGCTCAGCGACCCGGCCATCCCCGACCTGCCGGGTATCGAGGAGTTCACCGGCACGGTGTTCCACTCCGCCCGTTGGCGGCACGACCACGACCTGACCGGCCGGCGCGTCGCGGTGATCGGCACCGGCGCCTCGGCCATCCAGTTCGTGCCACAGATCCAGCCGACGGTCGAGAGGTTGACGCTGTTCCAACGCACTCCCGCCTGGATCATGCCGAGGTTGTCGCGCCGGATCAGCGGGGTCGAGCAGGTCGCGTTCCGCACCGTGCCCGGTGCGCAGCGGGCCGCCCGGGCCGGAACCTATCTGGTCCGCGAGAGCATGGGCCTGGGCTTCCTGCGCCCGACGGTCAACCGCCTCGTCTCGCGCCGGTCCCTGCGCACGCTGCGGCGTCAGGTTCCCGATCCGATCCTGCGGGACAAGCTCACCCCCCGCTACGCGATGGGCTGCAAGCGGGTGTTGATCTCCAACGACTACTGGCCGTCGCTCACCCGCCCGAACGTCGACGTGGTCACCGCCGGCATCGCCCGGATCGTGCCGGACGGTCTCGTCACCGACGACGGCGTCCACCACCGGGCGGACACGATCATCCTCGGGACCGGCTTCCACGTCACCGACTCCCCCGTCGTACGGCGCATTCACGGTCGGGGCGGGCACAGCCTGGGCGACGCGTGGACCCCCAGCATGCACGCGTACCGGGGCACGGCCATCGCCGGCTTCCCCAACCTGTTCTTCCTGCTCGGCCCGAACACCGGGCTCGGGCACACCTCGGTGGTGCTGATGATCGAGGCGCAGCTGCGTCTGGTGCTCGCGGCCCTGCGTCACATGCGGGCCCGGGGCATCCGGGCCATCGAGCCCACCGCGCAGGCGCAACGACGCTGGACCGAGCGGGTCGATGAGTTGATGGCCGGCACCGTCTGGCAGACCGGTTGTTCGAGTTGGTACCTCGACGCCACCGGCCGCAACACCACCATCTGGCCGGGGTTCGCCACCAGCTTCCGGATGAGGCTGCGCCGGTTCCGCCCGGCCGACTACCGCATCACCACGACCGGCAGCACACCCAACGAACCGGAGCGGGAGCACGCCGATGCGGTATGACCTGGCAGGCAAGGTCGTGTTCATCACCGGCGCGGCGCGCGGCATCGGGGCACAACTGGCCCGCGAGGCGGTCACCCGCGGGGCCCGGGTCGCCCTCGTCGGTCTGGAAGGCGACCTGCTCGAACAGCTCAGCGCCGACCTCGACGCGCACTGGCACGAGTGTGACGTCACCGACCAGGCGGCGTTGGACGCGGCAGTGGCCTCCACGGTGGACCGCCTCGGTGGCATCGACGTCGTCGTGGCCAACGCGGGCATCGCGAACCTCGGCACCGTCGCCGTCGGACCGGTGGACGCGCTGGTCCGTACCGTCGAGGTGAACCTCTGCGGCGCGATCCGCACGGTGAGCGCGACGCTGCCGCACGTCACCGCCGCCCGCGGCCACGTCCTGATCGTCTCGTCGGCCGCCGCCTTCACGGCGATGCCCGGCATGGCGGCCTACTGCGCGTCCAAGGCGGGCGTGGAGCAGTTCGCGAACGTGCTGCGCCTGGAGACCCGCCCGCGCGGCGTCACCGTCGGCACGGCACATCCGATCTGGATCGACACCGACCTGGTCCGCGACATCCGTGACGACCTGGCGTCGTTCCGCGCCACGCTGCGCCGGCTGCCGTGGCCGCTGTCCACCGTCGTACCCGTCGAGCGGTGCGTCGAGGCCCTGCTCCACGGCATCGAGCGCCGCAGGCGCAAGGTGTACGTGCCGCGGTCGCTCGCCCTGGTGCAGGCGCTGCGGCCGGTGGTGCTGAGCGGCCTCTCGGACGCGTTGATCACCCGGTTCGGCGGCCGGACGATGGTCGACCAGATGGAAGACGAGGTGCGCCGACTCGGGCGTTCGTTCGGCCGGACGTCGGTGGGCGAGCGGTGATGAGCATGCACGTCCGGCGTGCGGGCAGCGGAGCCGGCCCGACGCTGCTGGACGTCGAGCGCGCGGGGCGGGCCGCCTCCGCACCCCGCGTTTTGCGGTAATGACAGGCTGTGCGCTCACTGACACGTAACGTGAGGATGCAGCCGGACGACGGCTGACGCAGGCGTGCACCGGGCCGCCACCGTGGCGGTGCCGCTCGGTCGACGACCGGGTCGGACAGCCCTGCACCGCCGCCGGCCGGTTCAGCCGCAGGAGGTGTGGACGATGCCCATGCTGTCGCTACTCGATCCTCGGCACACTGTCGCTCCCCCGGGATACAGCCGTTGGCTCATCCCGACCGCGGCACTGGCCGTGCACGTGTGCATCGGCCAGGTGTACGCGACGAGTGTCTACAAGAACTCCCTCATCGCGCACTTCGACGTCAGCCAGACGGCGATCGGGGCGATCTTCAGCATCGCCATCGTCATGCTGGGCTCGTCGGCGGCGGTCGGTGGACGGTGGGTGGAGCGCAACGGACCGCGCCGGGCGATGTTCGTCTCGGCGTGCTTCTGGGCCGTCGGGTTCCTGGTCGGCGCGCTCGGTATCGCAACCCAGCAGCTGTGGCTGCTCTACCTCGGGTACGGCGTGATCGGCGGTATCGGGCTCGGGATCGGTTACATCTCGCCCGTCTCCACGCTGATCAAGTGGTTCCCGGACCGCCCCGGCCTCGCCACCGGGCTGGCCATCATGGGGTTCGGCGGCGGCGCCCTGGTCGCCGGCCCGCTCGCGCGCCAACTGCTCTCCCTCTACGACTCCGGCTACAACCCCGACAACCCGGCAGCCGTGGCGTCGGGCCACGCCCTCGTGGCACTCTTCGTCACGTTCGGCATCGGCTATTTCGTGATCATGATGTTCGGCCCGTTCAACGTCCGGGTTCCGGCGCCGGACTGGCGACCCGCCGGGTTCGACCCCGCGAGCGTCGCCGCCCGGCCCCTCGTGACGACGGCGAGCGTGTCGGCGTCGAACGCCGTGCGCACCCGATCGTTCTGGTTGCTGTGGATCGTGCTGTTCTGCAACGTCACCGCGGGCATCGGCATCCTGGAGCAGGCAAGCCCGATGATCCAGGACTTCTTCCGGGACAACGGGACCGCCACCACGGTCTCGGTGACGGCGGCGGCCGGTTTCGTGGGGGTGCTGTCGCTGTTCAACATGGCGGGACGCTTTGTCTGGTCCACGACGTCCGACCTCATCGGCCGCAAGCCCATCTACATGGTCTACCTCGGCGTCGGCATGGTGCTGTACCTGCTGCTCGCCGTCGCGGGCCACTCCGCGACCGCGGTCTTCGTGCTGATCGCCGCCGCGATCATCTCCTTCTACGGCGGTGGCTTCGCCACCATGCCCGCCTACCTGCGTGACCTGTTCGGCACCTTCCAGGTCGGGGCCATCCACGGCCGGATCCTCACCGCCTGGTCGGCGGCGGGCGTCGCCGGCCCGCTGATCGTCAACGGGATCCTCGACACGCAGGGCAAGCCCGGCACGCTCACCGCGGCGGCGTACCGGCCGGCGCTGTTCACCATGGTCGGCATCCTCGCCATCGGGTTCATCGCGAATCTGCTGGTGCGTTCCGTGCCCGAACGGTTCCACGAACCGAACCGAGGACCGGCCTCGCCCGTGGCGAAGGCCACCGTCACCGAGCCGGTCGCGCTCGGGCGCGACAGTCAACCGCCCGCCCCGCCGCGCGTCGGTAACCAGACCGGGCGGCTCTGGTTGTCGTGGCTGCTGGTCGCGGTGCTTCTCGGGTACGGCATCATCCAGACCGCGATCACCGCCGCGAAGCTGTTCACCGGCTGACGCGGGCAGCCCAGTCGCGGGCCTCTTGCACGCCGAATAAGGCGCCCCTCGGCAGGGGGCGCCTTACCGTTGCGCCGATCCGCTCAGGGCCGGGTCGCCGACCGCTTCCCGTCGAGCCGCTCCCGTTGTGGCACGACCGTGTACTTCGGATCGCGGGCCGACACCCGTCCCGCCTCGAAGACGCCGAACCGGGTGGCCACCGACGATGCCACGAGGGCGGCGCCGGAGATCGCCGCCAGCACCCGGCTGCGTCGGCTGAACAGCGCGGCGACGGTGCCCACGCCGAGCAGCACATCACCCGCACGGACCAGCCGACCGCTGCGACCCTGCCGGTAGGGCTCACCGGTCAGGCCCAACCGTTCGATCCGGCGACCGCCGAGGTACTTGATGGTCGCCGCGACGACGGCGAGTCGCCGCAGCGGAGCGGCCTGGGCGGCAGGCGCCGCGATGAGGCCGACCCCGGTGGCGGCGGCCAGCGCGCTGCCACCGAAGACGAACGGCAGATAGGGGTACGCCTCGTGCCAGGCAGGTACGGCGGTGTCGGCCAGCAGCACCCCGGTGTAGGTGGCCAGCGCCGGGGCGGTGGCAGCCGCGGCCAACCCGGCGATGTCGCCGACGGGTGGCGCCAGCCGGCGGGCCAGGCCGAGAACACCGTGCGCGGGGAGCCGCGGCGCGAGCTCGGCGACCGCGGCCACACCGGCGGCCGGGCCGAACGCGGCGAGGATCCAGGTGCCGACCGACATCGGTGAGGTCACCTTGACCACTCGGAGCATGTGGTGGAACCGGGTCGGCCGGCCGAGGTCGTGCACCAGCAGGTACGTACTGGCGGCGATACCGCCGAGGGCCGTCCAACGGCCGATCACGCGCAGCCCCGGTCGTCCGGTCAGTTGGGCGGCCCCGCCGATCAGCGCGCCTCCGGCGGCGAGACCTCCGGTGAACAGGTAGCCGGCGATGTCGTACTTCCACACCGGCGGCTTCAACACCGGCCGGCCGTAGTAGGAGGCGAAGTCGGCCGGCGGCACCGTGAGCTGCTCACCACCGCGGGTCATGACCGCCTCCCCAGGAACGCGACGACGGTGGCGGCGGCCATCGCCAGGGCGGCCACACCGGCGTGCCTCCACATGGCCGGCAGGTCGCGGGTGGTCACGATCGGGTCGGGCGGCAACCCGTACACCTCCGGTTCGTCCAACAGGAGGAAGAACGCCCCGTCACCACCGACCCCGTCGTTCGGGTCGTGCCCGTACAACCGGGCCTCCGGCACGCCCCGCTCATGCAGCTTCGCCACCCGCGCGGCGGCCCGCTCCCGCAACTCGTCCAGAGCGCCGTACTGGATCGACTCCGTCGGACACGCCTGCGCACACGCGGGGGTCATGCCCGCGCCCAACCGGTCGTAGCACAGCGTGCACTTCCACGCCCGGCCATCGTCCTTGCGTTGATCGATGACGCCGTACGGGCAGGCGGAGATGCAGTAACCGCAGCCGTTGCAGATGTCCTCCTGCACCACCACAGTGCCGAACTCCGTCCGGAACAGGGAACCTGTCGGGCAGACGTCCAGGCAGGCCGCGTGGGTGCAGTGCTTGCACACGTCCGACATCATCAACCAGCGAAAATCCGTCCGCCCCTGCGCGCCCGAGCCCCTCCCCGGCGGCTGCGCGCCCGGCATCCCCAGGAACTCCGGCCCGCCCGACATGCGGGCCGCCGCACCGGGCGAGCCGGTGGACAGGCCGGGGTCCGTTCCGGTGTCGGTGCCGGTACGCGCGCCGGCCGCCGCCGTCACCGGGCTGATCGCCGGCCCGTCCGGGTCCCCCGCGAACGCCGGAGTCGCCCAGCCGGCCGGCCGAGGCTGCTCCACGAACGCCACGTGCCGCCACGAGTTCGCTGTCAACGCGCCGGTGTTGTCGTACGACATGCCGAGCAGGTCCAGGCCGCTCTCGGGGACGCCGTTCCACTCCTTGCAGGCCACCTCGCACGCTTTGCAGCCGATGCAGACGCTGGTGTCGGTGAAGAACCCCATTCGCGGCGGCGGGTTGTCGTAGCCGGCGTCCGGTGCGGGGTCCAGCGGCCCGTACAGGGCGTTGGCGTGGGGCATGGGTCAGACCTCCTGGTCCGGGCCGCTGTCGGCGGAGTCGGTCGTGACCTGCGGTGGATAGTGCGGGTTCAGGTCGCCGGACCGCCGCCGGTAGTCGACGACGAGGTCCTGCAGCTCCCGGCCCCTGGGTCGGCGGCCGGGCCGCACGTCGCAGGTGCCGACCTTGCTCTCCTGGATCAGCACGTTCGGGTCCAGGCTGATGCCGAACAGGTCGTTGGCCGAGTCGCCGGTGACCAGACCCTCGAAACCGAAGTGGTACGGCAACCACACCTGGTGGATGATCCGACCGTCCACCCGCAACGGGGTGAGCCGATCGGTCACCAGCACCCGCGCCTCGATCGCCGCACGGGCGGTGACCAGGTGCGCCCAATCCAGGTGGGTGAGACCACGTTCGGCCGCCAACTCCGGCGACACCTCGACGAACATCTCGGGTTGCAGCTCCGCCAGGGGCGAGACCATCCGGCTCATCGCACCGGCGGTGTGGTGCTCGGTGAGCCGGCTGACAGTGAACACGTACGGGAACACCTGGCTGTGCGGTTCCGGCGGGCTCGGGTTGAGCGTGTTGATCGGGTGGGTGTAGACCTTGCGGGTCGGGTTGGCCTGCTGTCGGTAGAGCGGGTTGCGCACCGGCGACTCGACCGGCTCGTAGTGGGTGGGCATCGGCCCGTCGAGCACACCGGTCGGGGCGTACAACCAGCCTTTGCCGTCGCCCTGGAGGATGAACGGGTCGTCGCCGGCGATGCCCGCCACGCCCGAGGCATCGTGCGCCGGTCGGTAGGACGGCGGTTTGGTCTTCTCGAAGTCCGGTACGTCGTAGCCGGTCCACTCGCTCTTGTCCGCGTCCCACCAGACGTAGCGCTTGCGCTCGGACCACGGGTTGCCGTCCGGGTCGGCGGACGCGCGGTTGTAGAGGATGCGCCGGTTCGCCGGCCACGCCCAACCCCACTCGGGTGCCACCAGGGACTGCTCCGAGCCGGGTTTGCGGCGGGCCGCCTGGTTGACGCCGTCGGCGTACACCCCGGTGTAGATCCAGCAACCGCCGACGGTGGAGCCGTCGTCCTTCATCTCGGTGAACGACGCCAGCGGGCGGCCGGTGGCCACGTCGTACCCGTTGATCTCGCGCAGCACCGCCTCGGCGCTGGGCTCCGCGTACGGGCCGTGCGTGGGGTAGTCCCAGGCGAGGTCGAGCAGCGCCCGGTCGCGGGGCTTCGTCGACGTCGCCAGCCGTTCCCTGATGACGCGTCCGAGGTGGTAGAAGAACCAGAGTTCGGAGCGGGCGTCGCCTGGGGGTTCGACGGCCTTCTCCCGCCACTGCAACAACCGTTGGGTCTGGGTGAAGGTGCCCTCCTTCTCGACGTGGGAGGCGGCCGGCAGGAAGAACACCTCGGTGCGGCACCGCTCGGGGGCGATCTCGCCGGTTTCGATCTCCGGCGCGTTCTTCCAGAAGGTGGCGCTCTCGATCTCGAACAGGTCGCGGACCACGAGCCAGTCGAGGTTGGCCATGCCGAGACGCTGCGCCCGGCCGTGCGCCGACCCGACCGCCG
The DNA here is from genome assembly GCF_055587245.1 of Micromonospora sp. NPDC047756. NCBI lineage: Bacteria > Bacillati > Actinomycetota > Actinomycetes > Micromonosporales > Micromonosporaceae > Micromonospora > Micromonospora sp. NPDC047756. Next base: position 792,156 of record NZ_JBVJGQ010000002.1, on the reverse strand, counting down.
GGTTCTGCCCGAGCAGGAAGTACCCCTTGACCTTCCCGTCGATCATGTCGAGCACCTGCTGGTAGGTGCCGTGGTCGCCGGTCATCCGGGGCAGGTACCCGTAGCAGTAGTCGTTCTCGGCGGTGGCCGCCTCACCCCAGTACGCCTTGAGCAGGTTGACGCCGTAGGTGCGGGCGTTGCCCCAGAAGCCCTTCTGCCCGGGGTGGGCGATGCTGTCCACCCATTTGTCCAGGGTCGGGTGATTGGCGTGGTGGGGCATCGGCAGATAGCCGGGCAGCAGGTTGAACAGCGTCGGGATGTCGGTGGACCCCTGGATGCTGGCGTGCCCGCGCAGGGCCATCACCCCGCCACCCGGGCGGCCCATGTTGCCCAGCAGGAGCTGGATGATCGCGCCGGTGCGGATGTACTGCACGCCGACGCTGTGCTGCGTCCAGCCGACGGAGTAGACGAGCATGCCGGTGCGGTCCCGGCCGGAGTTCTCCGTCCACGCCTGGGCCAGTTCGAGGAACTTCTCCTGCGGGATGCCGCAGACCTTCTCCACCATCTCCGGGGTGTAGCGGGAGAAGTGCCGCTTGAGGATCTGGTAGACGCAGCGCGGATGCTGCAACGTCTCGTCCCGTTCGGTCTCGCCGCCGACGGGTGCGCCGTGCGACTCGTGCTCCAGACCGGCGCCGGTCTCCCGCTGGATCTCCGTGTCGCGGGTCGTCTGGTTCTGCCCGTGGCCCTCGTAGCGCCAACTGGTCTGGTCGTACGAGGCGTTCTCCTCCTGGAAGCCGGAGAAGAGCCCGTGCAGGTCCTCGGTGTCGGCGTACTCCTCGGTCACGATCGTCGCGGCGTTGGTGTAGGCGACCACGTACTCCCGGAAGTCCAACTCGTTGTCGAGGATGTAGCGCACCACCCCACCGAGCAACGCGATGTCGGTGCCCGCCCGGATCGGCAGGTACGCGTCAGCCAGCGCGCTGGTGCGGGTGAATCGCGGGTCGACGTGGAAGACCTTCGCGCCCCGACGCTTGGCCTCCATCACCCACTGGAAACCCACCGGGTGTGCTTCGGCCATGTTCGAACCCTGGATGACGATGACGTCGGAGTTCGACAGGTCCTGCTGGTACTGGGTGGCGCCGCCACGACCGAAGCTGGTCCCCAGACCGGGGACGGTGGAGGAGTGTCAAATACGCGCCTGGTTCTCGATCTGGAGCGCCCCCATCGCGGTGAACAACTTCTTGATGAGGTAGTTCTCCTCGTTGTCCAGCGTCGCCCCGCCCAGACTGGAGATGCCCAGCGTCCGGTTGAGCGGCCGGCCCTCGGCGTCGACGTCCTCCCAGGTCTCGTCCCGGGCGGCCAGGACCCGATCGGCGATCATGTTCAGCGCGGTGTCGAGGTCGAGGTCCTCCCACTCGGTGCCGTACGGCCGGCGGTAGCGGACCTTGGTCTGCCGCAGCGGACTGGTCACCAGGCTCTTGCTCGCCGAACCCTTCGGGCAGAGCCGACCCCGCGAGATCGGGCTGTCCGGATCCCCCTCGATCTGACTGACCTGCCCGTCCTTCACGAACACCCGCTGACCACAGCCGACGGCGCAGTACGGACAGACCGAGCGGGCGACGCTGTCGGCGGTCTCGGTCCGAGCGGTGAGCGCGCGGGACCCGTCGGACTTCGCCGCGGCACCCCGGCCCAGCGGGTCCGTGCCGGTGAGCTGGCGATACACCGGCCAACCCTCGAACCAGCCGCGCGCCCCCATCGCCGCACCTTCCCGACCAATCCCGCCACATATGAACACTCTGACGGTAGTTGAGGTGCCGGCCCGGCCGCAGCGACATCACCAACAGTCATGCCTCTCCCAGCCCTTCGCTGCGGGCCGGGAGAGGCATGGAGGACGGCGTTGGTCAGTGCGGCTGCAACTGGCCGACGTGCTGATCGCTGAAGGTCCGGTAGCGGCGCAGCTCCCAGAACAACCACCCGATGCTGATGATTGCCAACACGACGAAGACGAGCGAACCGGAGAACGTGTCCCAGAGGGTGTGCAGGACGACGACACCCAGGAACGTGCCGATGAACCCGAAGAGCCGGGCGACGCTCGGGCTCGCCAGCAACGCCCAGAGCGCGCCGGCGGTCAGCCCGGTCCAGGCGGTGTGGCCGGCGGGCGCCGTCAGACCCCGGATGAAGAGCGTCTGCTCCACCGCGCCGATGTTGCCCTGCGAACTCAGCAGCGCGCTGAACGCGTAACCCATCGTCTCCAGGGCGGCGAACCCCATGCCGGCGGCGATGCCGATGATCAGCCCGTCGGAGGGCACCCGGCGACGGCGCTGGGCCACCACCGTGAACAGCAGCACCACCGGAACGATCAGCTTCGCCGACTCCTCGATCAACGCGACGAACAGCATCGGCAGGGTGCCGAGGCCGCGCAGGGTGTCGTACTCCAGGGTGCCGGCGACAACGGTGCCGATCACACCCCCGAAGAACGCCGACGTCACCAACACCGACGCCGGCACCTGCCAGCGCCCGGTCCGGGCCTGCGCGAACGTCAGGAACGTCAACGGCACCAACGTCGCCCCGAGCAGGATCAACGCCGGTACGAAGTTCGGATTCTTGGTGCTGACCAAGGTCCGCAGCACCGCCAGATAAAGGATCAGCCCGATGACGAGCACCCCGACCCACGCCCACCGGCGCCAACGATCACCCATACCGCGGAGTCTGGCGGACCAAGGTTACGAAGACCAGCTCGGGCCCCGTCGTCTCGCCTGGCTCGCACCACTCCACTCGCATCGTTGGCAGATCAGCTGTTCGACACGCCGAGCGGTTCCCGGCTGAGCTGCCACCGATCGAGGCGGCGACTGCGCCCCGGAGGGGCGGTCAGGTGGGGGGAAGTGATGGGGCACGGCTGCCCGGTTGCGGTCGGCGATCCCACAGCACCAGGCCGGTGAGCAGCATCGCGACGCCCAGACCGACCATCGCCAACCCCACCGCCGTGTGCGCGCTCCCGCTCAGGTGACCGGCCACGATCCACCCGCTGTCGATTCCGAAGGCCAGCGGCATCAGCCCCTGCGGGATCACCGGGACCCACCCGAGCGTCAGCAGCCCGAGCGCCCACGCTGTCGACGTGTTCTCCCGATACCACTGCGCGTCCCAGGTCAGCGGGAGCGCCGCCTCCGGGGGCCGGCTGCGCTGACCGGCCGCGGCGAGCACCGTCGTGCCGCGCTGGGCGAGCCGCTCGTCGGCCAACCACAGGCCACCGGACCAGGTCGCCACGCCGGACAGCAGCCCGACCACCGGTAGCAGCGGTGTCGCCGCCGGCGGACCCCAGATCATCAGGGCGAGCACCGGCCCGGCGGCCAGCAGCCCGGCAGCGGTGGCGACCAGCACGCTGACGATGTCGGTCGGGTTGTCGGCCGCGGTGGGGTGCCGCGGGTCGGCCACCGGACGTACGCGCAGCAGCGACACCCACACCGGCACCGACGCGCCCGCGCCGAGCAGGGCCGGCAGGGTGGAGAGCGCGGCCAGCGGGTCGACGTCGGGAGCGAGGACGATGCCGACGACGGTGAGCAGCACGCCGATCGGAGTGACCAGCACCAGCCAGGCCAGGGCACGTCCCCGGACCTCGGCCCGTTCACCGCCCGGTGTGGTGAACGGCAGCCACAACGCGGTGCCGTCCAGCCCGACCAACCCGGCCGACATCGCCGCCGCGCCGAGCACGGCGAGCGTTCCGGCCCACGGCAACAGCAGGTCCACGTCCGACAGCAGCGGCAGCCCGGCCAGCAACGCCCCGTACACCACAGCGAACGCCAGATACTGCACCCGCAGCGGATGCCGCGTCCAGGACCGCAACTCACGGCCGACGACCGCCCGCGTCGCGGCCGGCACCCACCCCGGCCACTCCCGCTGCGCCGTGGCCGGTGAGGCCGCCGTGGTCCGGCGCGGCCGGAACGGCACGCCGGTGGCGATGACCCTTCGGACGAGCATGACGTACGCGGCGGCGCAGAGCGCCACGATGCCCACCAGCGCCGCCATCAGGCGCACCCCTTGCCCGGTCGGCCCGGCCACGGCGGTGACCGGCCAGCCGCTCGGCACGTACCCCATGGCCCGGACCACGTCCTGCGGCGGTGCCACGAGCAGGACCGACACCCACGGGAAGACGGCCCAGAGCGACCCGGCGACCCCCATCGCCGTGCCGGTGAGGACGCCGGTGAGCAGCGCCCCGACCGGACCACCGGCGTGGCCGACGACCTCCAGCGCGATGGCCGAGCCGATCAGCCCGAGCAGCCAGAGCAGCACCGCGCCACAGGCGGTGACGAGGACCGCGACGGTGCCGTACCGGGCGGCGTGCACCGGCAGCGCGGCGAGGGCCACCAGCGAGACGGCCGGGCCGACCCCGATCGCCGACGCGGCGAGCAGGCCGATCGCGGCCGGGACCCCGCCGATCGGCTCCAACCGCAGGTGGGCCGGGCGGACCCGGCCACGCCCGCCGCCGAGCAGCAGCGGCAGGACGATCCAGCCGAGGACCCACGCCCCGGCGAGCAGGCCGAGAGTGTGCTGGTCGCCGTTGCGCGCGTACCGGATCAACCAGGCGGCGGCGAGCAGACCGACCAGGCCGGCCACCGTGGGGCCGGGGTGTTCGCGCAGCGAGCGACGCAACATCGTCGCGCGCATCCGGGCCGGTACCGTCATCGCGCCGAGGGCGCCGCCCCACGCTCCGGCGACGGTGGATTGCGTGCTCATCGGGCCCCGGTCAGCCAGTCCAGACCGGCGCTGCCGGAGGCTTCGGCCCCGACCAGCTCGACGAACCGGTCCTCCAGGCTGCTGCCGGCGGCGACCTCGGCGACCGACCCGGCGGCGACCACCCGGCCCTGATGGATCACGGTGACCTCGTCGCACATCTGCTCGACGAGCAGCATCGAGTGGGTGGACAGCACGCAGGTGCCGCCACCGGCCACGAACCGGCGCAGCACCCGGCGGATGGTGGCCGCGGAGACCGGGTCGACCGCCTCGAACGGTTCGTCGAGTACGAGCAGTCGCGGCGCGTGCAGCAGCGCCTGGGCGAGACCGAGCTTCTTGCGGGTGCCGGTGGAGCAGTCGGCCAACGGGGTGCCGGCGCCCTTGACCAGGCCGAGCACGTCGATGAGTTCGGCTGCCCGCTGGGCGGCCTCCGCCCGGGGCAGCCCTCGCAGCCCGGCGCTGTAGCGCAGCAGTTCGGCGCCGGTGAGGCGCTCCGGGAAGTCGAGGCCGTCGGGCAGCACGCCGGTCAGCGCGCGGGTCAGGCCGCGCTCGCGCAGCGCGTCGTGACCGAGGATCCGGATCTCCCCGGAGTCGGGAGTGACCAGGCCGACGGCCATCCCGATGGTGGTGGACTTGCCGGCGCCGTTGGGCCCGACGATGCCGTGGAAGGTGCCGGAACGCACGGTCAGATCGATGCCGTCCACCGCGCGATGCGCCGCGAAGGTCTTGACCAGGCCACGGATCTCGAGTGCCGGGGGGATCACGCGCCGAGCATAGGTGACCTTCGACGATCATGTGGTCCGTCGACGGACCATCCACAGTGGGCGGCGCAGATCAGGTGACGTGCACCAGCCGGAACCGTTCGGTCACCACCAGGGTGTCGTCGTCCACCGTGAAGTCGGGGTCGCCCAACTCGGCGCGCACCTCGGCGCTGTGCCAGAACGTCTCGTGCCCCGCACGCCACTGCGCGACCGACTCGTCGCCCTCCCCCTCGGCCAGGGCGTGCGGCAGGTCGACGTCGGCGAGCCGGACCACCCGTACGTCGGTCAGCTCGATGGCCGCGACGCGGCGGCCGGCGGAGTCCACCACTGCCGACAGTTGACCCACCTCGGGCAGCGGCTCGTTCGCGCACTCGTACCCGATCAGCAGGCCCGACGTCGAGGTCTTCGCCCCGGACAGGATCGCGCCCACGAGCTTGTCCCGCAGTGGCCCCGGAAACGCGAACTCGGCCAGCGGAAGATCGTCGAGGTCCATCCGCGGAGCGTACGCGTCAGTGGTGGATCGGGGTCGCCAGGTCGCTGAGCGGGCGTCCCGTGCCGCCCCAGGTCTCGGCGGTGATCTCGGCGGCGATCGCCACGGCCGTCTCCTCCGGTGTCCGCGCGCCCAGGTCCAGCCCGATCGGTGAGCGGAGTCGGGCCAGCGCGCTCTCCGGAACACCCGCCTCGCGCAACCGGCGGATCCGATCGTCGTGGGCACGTCGGCTGCCCATCGCGCCGATGTAACGGGCCGGTGTGGCGAGGGCGACCTGGAGCAGCGGCACGTCGAACTTGGGGTCGTGGGTCAGGACGCAGAGCACCGTGCGGTCGTCGACGGTCGTCGACTCCAGGTAGGCGTGCGGCCAGCGGACGACGAGGTCGTCGACGTCCGGGAAACGCGCACGGGTGGCGAACACCGGGCGGGCGTCGCAGACCGTCACGTGGTAGCCGAGGAACGTGCCGATCCGGGCCATCGCGGCGGCGAAGTCGATCGCGCCAAAGATGATCATCCGGGGTGGTGGCACGTAGGACTGGACGAACACGGCCACCTCGTCGCCGCGCTGCTGCCCCTGCCGACCCAGGTGGATCGTGCCGGTGAGGCCGAGCGCGAGCATCCCGGTCGCCTGCCGGGCCGCCGCGTCGTCCAGATCGGGTGCGCCGAGGCTGCCGGCGAACCGATCCGGCCAGATCACCAACTGGGCGTTCTCCACCGATGCGGTGGCGACCGGACGGCCGTCGCGGATCGCGGCGAGGACCTCGTCGAACTCGGTCATCGCCACGCTCGGTTGCACCAGGACCTCGATGGTGCCGCCGCAGGTCAACCCGACGTCCAACGCGTCGTCGTCGCTGACGCCGAAGGTCTGGGTGCGCGCCGCGCCGGTCTGGATCGCGGCCCGGCAGAGTTCGTAGACGGCACCCTCGACGCAGCCGCCCGAGATGCTGCCCACCACGTCGCCGTTCGCCGAGACGGCCATCGCCGCGCCAGGTTGTCGCGGCGCGGACTGCCAGGTCCGCGCGACGGTCGCGACGGCGAACGCGACTCCCTCCGCACGCCAGCCGGCCAGCCCGTCGACGATGTCACGCATGGCCGCACGATCCGCGAGCCTCGCCGACACCGTCAACGGTGACCTAAGCAACTGCTTAGGTCACCGTTGACTTTGCCCCCCGCCGGGCAGAGATTCTGCCGGACCACGGAGGTGCGACATGCAGGTGCCGGCACCGTTCGAGTACGAGCGAGCCACCAGTGTGGACAATGCGATCAGCCTGCTGGAGCGGCTGGGCGGAACCGCCCGCCTGATCGCCGGCGGGCACAGCCTGTTGCCGATGATGAAGCTCCGGCTGGCGAACTTCGACTATCTGATCGACATCAACGACCTGCACGGCGAGTTGGGCTACGTCGAGGCAGGCCCCGACGAGGTCCGCATCGGTGCGCTGACCCGGCATCGGGAGCTCCTCGAATCCCCCGTTCTGGCGACGGCGTTCCCGATCTTCGCCGACGCCGAACGGGTGATCGCCGACCCGGTGGTGCGCAACCGGGGCACGCTGGGCGGCTCGCTGTGCCAGGCCGACCCGTCCGAGGACCTGTCGGCGGTCTGCACGACGCTGGACGCGCGGTGCGTGATCCGGGGCCCGGGTGGCGCGGAGCGGGTCGTGTCGATGGAGAAGTTCCACGTCGGTCCGTACGAGACGGCCGTCGCCGACGACGAGATCCTGGTCGAAATCCGGCTGCCGGTACGGCCCGGCTGTGGCAGCGCGTACGCCAAGGTCGAGCGCCGGGCCGGCGACTGGGCCGTGGTGTCGGCCGGCGCGGCGGTCTGGCTCGACGGCGGCGCGATCGTCGACGCCCGGGTCGGTCTCGCGGCGGTCGGCCCCAACACCACCGGCATCCCGGCGATCTCGGCGACGCTGCGCGGGCAGGAACCCTCGGAGAGCCTCTACGAGCAGGCCGGGGCGATCGCGGCGGACAGCTGCGACCCGGTGACCGACCAGCGCGGCAGCGCGGACTACAAGCGGCATCTGGCCGCCGAGCTGACCCGGCGGACCCTGCGCCGGGCCGTCGAACGGGCGAGGAGCTGAGCATGCAGGTCACCATGACCGTCAACGACGTCGAGGTCACCCGGGAGATCGAGGGCCGGCTGCTGCTGGTGCACTTCCTGCGCGACGTGCTGGGTCTGACCGGCACGCACTGGGGCTGCGACACCAGCAACTGCGGCACCTGCGTGGTCTGGCTCGACGGTGAGCCGGTGAAGTCGTGCACGGTGCTGGCCGCGATGGCCGGCGGCCACCAGGTGCGTACCGTCGAGGGCCTCGCCAAGGGCGCCGAGCTGGACCCGATCCAGCAGGGGTTCATGCAGTGCCACGGCCTGCAGTGCGGTTTCTGCACCCCGGGGATGATGATGACCGCGCGGGCCCTGCTCGACCGCAACCCCGACCCGAGCGAGACGGAGATCCGGGAGGCGATCTCGGGTCAGATCTGCCGGTGCACCGGTTACGCCACCATCGTGCGCTCGGTCCGCTGGGCCGCCGTGGCCGAGGCGCAGGCCGCGGCCCAGGTCACCGAGACCACCGAATCGACCCAGGCCGGGGAGATCGACAACGCCGGCCAGCCCGCGGAGGCCGTCGCATGACCACTGTGCACGAGCGCGTGGACACGTTCCACGACAACGACCAGAAGCCCGTCGGGTACGGCCGGATGCTGCGCAAGGAGGACCCGCGCTTCCTGCGGGGACGCGGCCGGTACGTCGACGACGTCCAACTGCCTGGGATGCTGCACCTCGCGATCCTCCGGTCGCCGGTGGCGCATGCCCGGATCGTCAGCATCGACACCAGTGCCGCCGAGGCGTCGCCCGGGGTGCGGGCGGTGGTGACCGGTGCGGCGCTGGCGCAGCAGAACCTGGCCTGGATGCCGACGCTCTCCAACGACGTGCAGGCCGTGCTCGCCACCGACAAGGTGCGCTTCCAGGGCCAGGAGGTGGCGTTCGTCGTCGCCGACGACCGCTACGCGGCACGTGACGCGCTGGAGCTGATCGACGTCGAGTACGACGTCCTCGACCCGGTGATCGACGCGCGCCGGGCGTTGGAGCCGGACGCGCCGCTGATCCGCGACGATCTGGACGGCAAGACGAACAACCACTGCTTCGACTGGGAGACCGGCGACGAGGCGGCCACCGAGGCGGTCTTCGCCCGTGCGGACGTCGTGGTCAGCCAGGATCTCGTCTACCCCCGGGTGCACCCGGCGCCGATGGAGACGTGTGGGGCGGTCGCCGACTACGACGCGGTCGACGGCAAGTTGCGGCTCTGGTCGACCACCCAGGCCCCGCACGCGCACCGCACCCTCTACGCCATCGTGGCGGGCCTGCCCGAGCACAAGATCCAGGTGATCGCGCCGGACATCGGCGGCGGGTTCGGCAACAAGGTGCCGATCTACCCCGGGTACGTCTGCGCGATCGTCGCCTCGATCGTGACCGGCAAGCCGGTCAAGTGGATGGAGGACCGCTCGGAGAACCTGATCAGCACCGGTTTCGCCCGCGACTACATCATGCGCGGGGAGATCGCCGCGACCCGCGACGGCCGGATCCTCGGCATCCGCACCAACGTGCTGGCCGACCACGGCGCGTTCAACGGCACCGCCGCTCCGGTGAAGTACCCGGCCGGCTTCTTCGGGGTCTTCACCGGCAGCTACGACATCGAGGCCGCGTACTGCAAGATGACAGCGGTCTACACCAACAAGGCGCCCGGTGGCGTCGCGTACGCCTGCTCGTTCCGGATCACCGAGGCGGTCTACCTGGTCGAGCGGATCGTCGACTGCCTCGCCGACGAACTCGGCATGGACCCGGCCGAGCTGCGGTTGAAGAACTTCATCCAGCCGGAGCAGTTCCCGTACACGACGAAGACCGGCTGGGTGTACGACTCGGGCAACTACGAGCCGACGATGCGGCTGGCGATGGAGATGGCCGGCTACGACGAGCTGCGCCGCGAGCAGGCCGAGAAGCGGGCCCGGGGCGAGCTGATGGGCATCGGCATCGCGTTCTTCACCGAGGCCGTCGGCGCCGGGCCGCGCAAGAACATGGACATCCTCGGGCTGGGCATGGCCGACGGCTGCGAGCTGCGCGTCCACCCGACCGGGAAGGCCGTGGTACGCCTCAGCGTGCAGTCGCAGGGTCAGGGCCACGAGACGACGTTCGCGCAGATCGTCGCCGAGGAGATCGGGATCCCACCGGCGGACATCGAGGTGCTGCACGGCGACACCGACAACACCCCGTTCGGCCTCGGCACGTACGGCAGCCGTTCGACGCCCGTCTCGGGCGCGGCGGCCGCCCTGGTGGCCCGGAAGGTCCGCGACAAGGCCCGGATCATCGCCTCGGGGATGCTCGAGGTGTCGGTCGCCGACCTGGAGTGGGAGAAGGGCGCGTTCCACGTCGCCGGTGACCCGGGGAGGTCCGTCACGATCCAGGAGATCGCCCTGCGCGCGCACGGCGCGGGCGACCTGCCCGAGGGCATCGAGGGTGGCCTGGAGGCGCAGATCTGCTACAACCCGTCGAACCTGACCTATCCGCACGGCGCGTACATCTGCGTGGTGGACATCGACCCCGGCACCGCGCAGGTGAAGGTCCGACGGTTCATCGCGGTCGACGACTGCGGCACCCGGATCAACCCGATGATCATCGAGGGGCAGGTGCACGGCGGCTTGACCGACGGGGTCGGCATGGCGCTGATGGAGATGATCGCGTTCGACGAGGACGGCAACTGCCTCGGCGCGTCCCTGATGGACTACCTGATCCCGACCTCCCTCGAAGTGCCCGACTGGGAGACCGGGTTCACCGTCACGCCGTCGCCGCACCACCCGATCGGCGCGAAGGGCGTGGGCGAGTCCGCCACCGTCGGGTCGCCGCCCGCGATCGTCAACGCGGTGATCGACGCCCTGAAGCCCTTCGGCGTCCGCCACGCCGACATGCCGCTGACGCCGTCACGGGTCTGGGACGCGATGCGCGGCCAGGCCCGGCCGCCGATCTGAGGAGCCGAGGATGACCACCATCGCCGAACGCGCCCGGGAGCTGACCGACACCCGGGAGCCGTTCGTCCACGCCACAGTGGTCCGCGCCCAGGATCCGACGTCGGCCCGGCCGGGCGACGACGCGGTGATCCGGTCCGACGGCTCGATCGAGGGTTTCGTGGGCGGGGTGTGCGCGGAGAGTTCGGTGCGGGCGGCAGCCCTCGACACCCTGCGCGACGGCACCGCTCTGCTGCTGCGGGTGCTGCCGGAAGGCGCGACCCCGTTCCCCGAGACGCCGGGGGCACGGGTGGTGGTGAATCCGTGCCACTCCGGTGGGGCGATCGAGGTCTTCCTCCGGCCGATGCTGCCGGCGCCGGCGCTACGCGTGGTCGGTGACACCCCGATCAGCGCCGCCGTGACGACAGTGGCCGCGTTCCTCGACTTCGACGTCGTCACCGCCGACGACAGCACCGGCTGCACCGCTGTGGTGGTGGCCGGGTTGGGCAGGGGCGAGCCGGAGGCGATCCGGGCCGCGCTCGACGCCGGCGTCGGGTTCATCGCGTTGGTCGCCAGTGACAGACGCGGTGAGGCCCTGCTCGACGAGCTGGGCCTCACCGACGCCGAACGCGCCCGCGTCCACACCCCGGCCGGGCTGGAGATCGGCGCGCGTACGCCGGCGGAGATCGCCCTGGCGATCATGGGTGAGGTGGTCCGGGCCATCCGGGTGGACGGGTTGGCCCCGGCCGCCGGCCCGCCGGCCGCCCGACCACAGCAGGCCGTCGACCCGGTGTGCGGCATGACGGTGCTGGTCGGGGCAGAGACGCCGCACACGCGCGTCGACGGGCAGGACCTCTGGTTCTGCTGCGCCGGATGCCTCGCCAGTTTCACGGCGGCGTGACAGGTGTTCCTGACCGGCGTGGTGCTCGCCGCTGGAGCGTCGGTGCGGCTCGGCGAGGCCAAACAACTGCTCCCGTACCGGGGGCGGACGCTGCTCGACGCCACCCTCGACCTGGCCCGCGGGTGCGGCTTCGACCAGTTGCTCGTCACCCTGGGCGGCGCGGCGGACGACATCCGCGACCGGGTGGACCTGACCGGCTGCCAGGTCGTGCAGAACCCGGCGTTCAGCACCGGCTGCGGGTCGTCGGTCCGCACCGCCGCTCGCGCGCTCGACCCGCGCGCCGACGCCCTCGTGCTGCTCCTCGGTGACCAGCCCGGCGTCCGCGCCGCGGACGTCCGCCGGGTCGCCGCGGCCGGCACCCCGCTGGCCGTGTGCCGGTACGCAAACGGCCTGGGTCATCCCTTCCGCTTCGGCCGTGAGGTCCTGCCCGAGCTGTACGACCTGCACGGCGACAAGGCCGTCTGGAAGCTCCTGCACTCCGGACGCCACCCGGTGACCGAGGTGACGGTCGACGGGCCGGTGCCCGTCGACGTGGACACCCGGGCCGACTACGCGCGCCTGCTGGCGGGCGAGGCATGAAGGACGCCCAGGCCGTCCGGCACCGCCTCGACGCCGTCGACTACCTGGTCGACGACGGCATGGCGATGGCCCTGTTCCTGGCCTTGCGCCTCGGTCGGCCGCTGCTGCTGGAGGGCGAGCCGGGGGTCGGCAAGACCACCGCCGCGAAGGCGTTGGCCCGCGCGCTGGAGACACCGCTGATCCGGTTGCAGTGCTACGAGGGGCTCACCGCCGGCGAGGCACTCTACGAGTGGAACTACCAGCGGCAACTGTTGGCCATCCGGCTCGCCGAGGCGCACCACACCCGGCTCACCGACGCGGACCTGTTCAGCGCCGAGTACCTCCAGGAACGGCCGATCCTGCGGGCCGTACGCCACCGGGGGCCGGTCCCGCCGGTGCTGCTGATCGACGAGATCGACCGGGCCGACGACGAGTTCGAGGCGTTGCTGTTCGAGTTCCTCGGCGAGACCGGCATCACGATCCCCGAACTCGGCACCTTCACCGCCCGCACGCCACCGGTCGTGGTGCTCACCTCCAACCGCAGCCGGGAGTTGCACGACGCGCTGCGCCGCCGCTGCCTCTACCACTGGATCGAATACCCCGAACCGTCCCGCGCCGTGGAGATCGTCCGCCGGGCCGTACCGGGCGCGGCCGGGCCGCTGATCCAGACGGCCGTGCAGTTCGTCGGCGGCGTACGCCACCGGGAGTTGGAGAAGGCCCCCGGCATGGCGGAGACCATCGACTGGGTGGGCGCGCTGTCCGTGCTGGGCGTCACCGACCTGGCCGCCGACGGTGTCGCGCAGACCATCGGCACCATCGCCAAGACCCCCGACGACCGCGCCGTGGTCGCCGCCGCGCTCGGCGCCTACCAGGAGAGTCACCCATGAAGATCACCAACGAGTTCGCGGTCACCGTCCCGATCGACCGGGCCTGGGCGGTGCTCACCGACCTGGAAGGGCTCGCGCCGTGCCTGCCGGGCGCCCAGCTGACCGATGTCGACGGCGACGTCTACCAGGGCCGGGTGCGGGTCAAGGTCGGGCCGGTCGTCTCGGAGTTCGCGGGCACCGCCCGGTTCGTCGAGAAGGACGACGCCGCCTACCGCGGGGTGATCGACGCGAAGGGCCGGGACGCCCGCTCGGCCGGCACCGCGTCCGCGCTGGTCACCGCCCACCTGCGGCCGGACGGCGACCGGACGCTGGTCAGTGTGGACACCGATCTGAAGATCTCCGGCCGGCTGGCCCAGTTCGGCAGCGGCATGATCAAGGAGGTGTCGGGCAAGCTGCTGGCCCAGTTCGTCGCCAACCTGGAGACCAAGCTCGCCGCCGACCCGCCGGCCCCGCGTCCGCACGCCCACACCGTGGCGGCCACCTCCGCCGCGCCGCCCGAGTCCACCCCGGCGGCGTCCGAGCCCACCACGGCGGCGTCCGAGCCCTCCACCACGGCGGCGTCCGAGCCCACCCCGGCGGCGTCCGAACCCTCCACCCCGGCGGCGTCCGCCGCGGCGATCGAGGCAACTGCGGTCGCGTCCGCCACGGCGGTCGCGACCACGCCCAGCACTGCCGCCGTAGCGCCCGCACCCGTCGAGCCGTCACCGGTCGACCCGTCGCCGGTCTCGTCACGGCCAGGTCCGCCGCCGGCCGCTTCGGCCGATGGGCCGTCGGGCGTCGGGGCGTCGGGGGTCGGGCCGTCGGGCGTCGGGCCGTCGGGCGTCGGGCCGTCGGGCGTCGGGGCGTCGGGCGATGCGGTACGTGTCGCGCCGGCCGCCGAGCCGGAGGCGCTCGACCTGCTCAGCATCGCCGGTGGGTCGGTGACCAAACGCCTCGTACCGGTGGTCGTCGGTCTGGTCGCGGTCGGCGCGGTGATCGCCTGGCTGGTCGCGCGCCGGTGAGCCAGGGCGTGCTGCGCGGCGTAGACCGGGCCGCGTTCGCGGTGGCCCTCGCCGGTCGGCTGCGACGGGCCGGGGTTCCGGCCGGGCTGACCACCGTCGACGACTTCGTCCGGGCGCTCGCCGCCAGCCCACCCGACTCGATGTCGGCGCTCTACTGGACCGCCCGAATCAGCCTGGTGCGACGGCACACCGACGTGCCCGCGTTCGACCGGGTCTTCGCGGCGATCTTCGCGGACCCCCCACCGTTGCCCCGACCGCAGCGGTCCGCGCCCTCGGCCGGCAGTTCCGACGACCTATACGTCCGGGTGCCGGCCGACACCGACGACGCGGGGCCGGGCGGCGGCCTGCCCTGGGCGACACTGCCGCCGGCCGTCGCCGAGACACCTGAGGACGACACAGCGCTCCGACTGCCCGAGCGGCGCCCGAGCGCCCACACCGGGCTCGCCGACCGTCCGTTCGACGCACTCGACGCCGCGCAGGTCACGCAACTCGGCGACGCCCTGCGCGCGGCCGTCGCCGGCTGGCCGACCCGACGCACCCGACGGCACACCGTCGGCCCGGCCGGCGCCCGGATCGCCCTGCGGGCCACCATCGCCCGGTCCCGGCGTACCGGCTGGGAGCCGATAGAGGTCGTCCGCGCGCGCCCGGTACGGCGGCCGCGGCGGGTCGTGCTGCTCTGTGACGTCAGCGAGTCGATGCGGGCGCAGGCCACCGCGTACCTGCATCTGATGCGGGCGTTCGCGGTGGTCGCCGATGCGGAGGTGTTCGCGTTCGCCACGACGCTGACCCGGCTCACCGTGGTGCTCCGGCACACCTCGGCGGCGGAGGCGGTCGCACAGGCCAGCGCCGCCGTGACCGACCGGTACGGGGGCACCCGGATCGCCACGAACCTGCGCGCCCTGCTCACCTCCCACCATGCGGAGGCCGTACGCGGGGCGGTGGTGCTGATCGGGTCGGACGGGTGGGACAGCGATCCGCCCGCCGACCTGGCAGCGGTGATGGCCCGGCTGAGCCGCCGCGCGTACCGGATCGTCTGGTTGAATCCCCGCGCCGGCGCACCCGGCTTCGCCCCCCGCGTCGGCGGGATGGCCGCCGCGCTCCCCTACTGCGACCGGATGCTGCCGGCCGGCACCTTTCACGACCTGCTTGTCGTCGCCCGTCAGCTCCAGAGCGTTACGTGCACCGACGGCCGGAAATGGCCGACGCTGACGCCCGCACCGCGCATCATCGCCTGAATCGCCCTCGGCGTCGACGAGAAGCGCGACAGCTCCTCGGCGGCCGACATCGCACCGGGGGTGGCGAGCACCTGCGCATGCCACACCGCCTCCATCGTGGCGTGCGGCCCCAGAACCTGCCCGAGCTGGCCCTGACGGATGTCCGGCGCGACGGTGAACGCGAGGGCCGGCGCCACCCCCCGGCCCCGCTTGGCCTCCCCCAGCGCGGCCGCGTGGCTCTGGAACAGCTGCTGCCGCTCGTCCGGTACGGCCAGCCGGCGCAGCAGCGCCGGGACCGCGCCCCACTCGGTGGCGGCCGACGGCCCGAGCAGCCAGGTCTGCTCCCGCAGCTGCCCGGGTGACGCCGCCACGCCGGCCAGTGGATGCTCCGGGCCGACGGCGATCACGAGCCGGTAGTTCATCACCGGCCGGCAGTCGATCGCGCCGTCGACGACCGACGGTTGCGGCCCGATCGCGATGTCCGCGGCGCGGGTCGACAGCAGCGACCCGAACGATCCCGGGTTGCGCACGCTCAACTCGACGTCGAGGTCGGCGGCGCGCTTCGCGAAGAGTTCGATCAGCCCCGGCGCGGCGAACTCCGCGAACAGGCTCGACGCCGCGACCCGCAGCATCCGTCGGCCGCGCGTCGCGGCGCTGACCTCCAGGATGGTGCGGTCCTGTAGACCCAGCATCTCCGCCGCCCGACTGGCCAGCCGCAGCCCACCCGCCGTGAACTCGAGGCCCGCCGCCGTCCGGGCGAAGAGCTTGTCGCCGAACTCCCTGCGCAGTTGGGCGATGTGCAGCGACACCGCCGACTCGGACACCTGAAGCTCCGCGGCGGCCTGTTTGACCGATCCCAGCCGGACCACGGCGACGTACGCGCGCAGCTGTGTCGGGGTCATCGGCCCTCTCCCCCGCGATCGCGTGGCGCGGCTCGACGTCGAGACGAACGTCGATCATCCCGCGCTGGTCCGCGCCACCGCCAGCATCCGATCAGTCGGTGGTGACCGCCTGATTGCCGGACACGCAGTACACGTCGCCGGAGTTCGCGGCGTGTGGCAGGTCGTGCAGGTGCGTCGCCAGGTCGGTCGCGGACGTCCACCGTTGGAAGGTCATCGACTTGTCGTCGCCCACCGCGACGTCGAAGCCGTCAAAACCCAGCGCGGTCAGGCGAGCGAGACACCGGTCGGCGACCGCACGCGCGATGGTGGTGAACTCGAACGACAGCGCGGGCAGCGGGAGGCTCAGGCCCGCCAGCACCTCGTCCTCGAAGCCCTCAACGTCGATCTTGGTGAAGGTCGGCACGCCGTACGTCTCGATCAGCGCGTCCACGGTGACCACCGCCACCTCGATGTCGGTGTCCCACACCTGGCCCTCCCACCCGCCCGCCCCTTCCGCCGCGAGGACGAAATCCGGTGAGGCGGTGGACACCGTGGGGTTGGCGGAGTTGACGTGCAACCGGGTGCGCCCGGGAAGCGCGCCGCAGGCCGCGTCGACCACTGTCACCTGGTCGTCGTCGGCGTAGATCGCCCGCAGGGCGCGCAGACACAACGGCTGCGGTTCCACCGCGACGACCCGGGCACCGAGGCGACGGAAGCTGGCGATGTGATCGCCCACGTGGGAGCCGATGTCGAAGACGAGGTCCCCGCCGTCGACGAAACGGGAGTAGAAGGCGTCCATCCTCGCGTCCCGCTCGGGATCGCCGTAGTAGACGTCCAGCGACCGGTGCAGCAGGGACAGGGCCGGGTCGCTGCGCAGCGCGGCGATCCTGGTGTCGGTGCCAGCCGTCATCTGTCTGGTCCAGTCCGTGAGAGTGGTGGCCGGGTCACGGCCCGAAGGCGGTCAGGAACCGGTCCCGGAAGGCGTCCATCCGCCAGACCGGCGCCTGCGGTCCGGGCTTCAGCCCGTCCTGCCAGCCCCACCCGGAGATTCGGTCCAGCACGGCCCGGTCCCGGGTGATGAGCGAGATCGGCACGTCGTGGCTGGCGTTCTCGCCGGTGACGACCGCGGCGGGTTGGTGGTCACCGAGGACGATGAACACGAGGTCGTCGTCTCCGTAGGTCCGCACGTAGGAGATGAGCGCGCCCATGGTGTACTCGATGGACTTCCGGTAGTCCGCCCGGATCTGGGCGGTGTTGCGGCGCTTGTCGTCCGACCTGCCCGCGCCGGCCCCCCGGTAGACCGAGCCGTCGCCGACGTCGTTCCAGTCGAGCAGCGGCGGGACGGGCGTCCAGGGCGCGTGACTCGACACCAGCGCCAGCTCGGTCATCACGTTGCTGTCGCGCTCCGCCTGCTCCAGGCGCTGCCAGCTGGCCAGGGTGTACTGGTCGGGCGGGGTGCCGAAGCTGAACTTCGGGCCTCGGTACGCGAGCGTCCTGGCGTCGTAGAACCGGTCGTAGCCGAAGAAGGAACCCTCCGGCCACGGCTTGGTGACGGCGGGCATCACGCCAACGGTCTGCCAGTTCGCGCGTTGGAAGGCGCGGTTGAGGGTCATCCGGTCACTGGACAGCAGGGTGCGGTGGCGCTGGTCGTTGTCGATCCACAGGCCGGAGAGCAGTGTGTCGTGCGCGAGCCAACTGCCGCCACCGAAGGTCGGTGAGGTGAGGAAGCCGCTCTGCGCGGCGAAACCCGCCGCGCCCAGCTGACTGGTGCCGCGGTCGAGGACCGCACCTACCCACGGCGCGAACTCCGGGTCCTCGACGGCGTCCCGGCCGTAGCTCTCCACGAAGGCGACGACCACGTTCTTGCCGCGCAGCGCGGTCAGTAGCTGGTCGCCCGGGGTGTCGCCGAACGTGTCGGACTCGATCAGAGCGCCGAACGTCTCGCGGTCGTCGAGGCGCAGGCGCACCTGGAAACCGTGACCGTTGGCCAGCGTGGTCGCGGAGGTGTCGGCGACCGGCACGCCCTCGACCACCCGCACGTTGAACGCGGCGCAGGCCACCCAGACGACCACCAGCGCGGCGACGACCCGGGTGGTACCGGTGCGGTGCCGGACCACCACCCCCCGCAGTCGCCGCGTCGACAGCGTGACAAGCGTCGGCAGGAACACGACCACCACCGCCAGGGCGACCGCGGCACCGATGGCGGCGGGCCGGCCGTACGACTCGCTGAGGAAGGCGAACCCCTCGTCGAGGAGCGCCCAGTCGAGCACCGGGTCGAACGCCCGGCTCAGCGACGCGGTGAATCCCAGGTCGAGCAGCTTCAACACACCGAGCAGGCCGAGAGCCACGCCGGCCAGCGTCGCGACCATCCGGCTGCCGCGAGACGGCAGGGCCAGCAGGAGGGCCACGACCAGTAGCGCCTCCAGGGGAATCCGCGCGAACGCCGCCGGGCTGAGCCGGCCGTAGTCGTACGGCACGGTGAGGACGAGCAGCACGAGCAGGGCTGCCAGCACGGTCGTCAGCCGGGCGGCGACGGAGCGTTTCGGCCGCTCCTCGACGTCGGTGCCGTCGGCGGTGCCGTCCGAGACCTCGACCTCCATCGCCCTCCGTCCCTGGTTCGGCAGCTGACGTACGCGTGTCAAGAGCGACAACCCGCGCATCCTTTCATGATCTTTGTTCGGCGCAGCATCCAGGAGGCTCAGACGCGGGCGGTCCCGCGTCGGGCGACAGCGACCGTGGGGCGGTCCGACCAGGGCAGCCCGTCCGGCCGGCTCGCGCCCAGCGCCGTCACCGCGCCCGGGGCACTGTGGCTGGCCGAGCTGCCCACGTGGACCGTCGCGGCCGGGGTGGCGTGGGTGACGGCGCGGCGGCGGCGCCGGGTCGTCCAGAGCCAGGTCACGTCCCGCCCGAACGACTCGACCAGCAGCGCCACCGACACCACCAGCATCACTGTCGTCAGCGGCGCGGGCAGCACGTCGGCCATCGCGACCGTCAACACGACACCCTGGATCGCGGCGACGACCTTGCTCCAGTAACGCGGCGGCGCGGATCCCCGCATCCACTCCAACACCCAGGTCGCGCCGCCGTAGAGGTAGCGCATCGCGCCGATCACGAGCACCCAGCCACCCACCGCGGGGGCCACGTGCAGGCAGAGCACCAGGACCAGGAAGGAGTCGATCTCCATGTCGAAGCGCGCGCCGAGCTCGCTGGTGGTTCCGGTACGACGGGCCGTGTACCCGTCGACGGCGTCGAGGGCCAACGCCACGCTGGTGAGGACGACCATCAGGGTGACCGGAGCCGACCGGCCGAACGAGTCGGCGGCCAGGGCCGTTACGCCGCCGACGAGGATCGCCCGGCTCAGTGTCACCCGGTCGGCCGGGCTGAGCGCACCCGCGCCCGAGCGGGACATCCCCCGGCTCAGCAGGGCACACAGGACCACCCCGTACGCCAGCCCCGCCACCCAGCCCGCCGCGCCCAGACTGACCGTCTCCGCCAGCAGGGCCAGCAGGCCGATCTGCACGAGCAGTCCGATGACCGGACCAGTTCGAACCGTTGACATCGTGCCTCCGCGACTCTGGTGGGTGACCCTGACCGTCATCACGGAAAATATGACCGATCGGTTCATTCTGAACGCGACCTGGCAGGGGTGCCCCACAGAGACCTGCCCGTCGACTGGCCGGTTAATCGTCCACCGTGGCTGCGGGTCGACCGCCGGGCCGTCGGTCAGGGCGTCGGCAGGGTCAGCACCTCGGCACCGTCGTCGGTGATGGCGATGGTGTGCTCGCTGTGCGCCGTCCGGCAGCCCGTCGCGCTGCGGAGGGTCCAGCCGTCGGCATCGGTGATCAGCGTGGCGGTGTCCGCCATCACCCAGGGCTCCAGCGCCAGCAGCAGCCCCGGGCGTAGCCGGTAACCGCGACCGGGGCGCCCGGTGTTGGAGACGTGCGGGTCCTGGTGCATCGTCGAGCCGACGCCGTGGCCGCCGAACTCCGTGTTGACCGAGTATCCCGCCGCCGTGAGAACCGAGCCGATCGCGTGGGAGATGTCACCGATGGGAACGCCGGGGCCGGCGGCGGCGATCCCGGCCTGCAACGCGCGCTCGGTCGCGTCGATCAGCGCGACGCTCTCCGGGGGCCGCACGTCGCCCACCACGAAGCTGACGGCCGAGTCCGCGACGACTCCGCGGTGGGAGACGGCGAGGTCGAGCGAGAGCAGGTCCCCGTCGGCGAGTGGGTAGTCGTACGGCAGCCCGTGCAGCACGGCGTCATTCACCGACGTGCAGATGTAGTGGCCGAACGGCCCACGCCCGAAGGACGGCTCATAGTCGACGTAGCAGGACTGCGCCCCGGCTTCGATGATCATGGCCTGCGCCCACCGGTCGATGTCCAGGAGGTTGGTGCCGACCACGCAGCGGCTCTTCAGCGTCTGCAGGATGCCGGCGACCAGCGCGCCGGTGTCCTTCGCTCGCAGCACGTCGGTGGGGCTCAGGATCTCGATCATGCAGCGCCTTCCTCGGACGACCAATAAGTATCCCGGCCATATTATCCCGGTACTAGAATCGGAGCATGGTCAGGTTGCCACTCACTCCCGAAGAGCTCGAACGCGGTCAGCGCCTCGGCGCGCTCCTGCGTCGGGCCCGTGGAGAGCGTTCGATGCTCCTCACCGCGCTCGACGCGGGCGTCTCGCCGGAAACCCTTCGAAAGATCGAGTCCGGCCGGATAGCCACCCCCGCCTTCCCGACCATCGCGGCGATCGCCGACGTCCTCGGCCTCTCCCTCGACGCCGCCTGGTCGGAGATCAACACCTCGGACGGCAGCGCCGAACTCCCCCGGCCGACGCGCCCCGCGCGAGAACGGTTGGCCTCCTAGCGCGCGGCGGTCGAGCCTGTGGACGCCGCCACGGGGTGGGCCCGAGCCGCTTCGCTGCCTACGCCGCTGTCCGCCGGGACTCGGTAAACGCCCCGCCTTTGGGAGGGTCTGCCGTCAGGCTCCAAACGCGAATGCAGTCAGGAACCGCATGAGCCGCGACTGTCACTGCACTGCCGGCAGAGCGCTATCTGACTATAGATAACCTAACAGTGATTCCTCCCGATCGGTATCGGGCAGACGCCCGACTGCGCAGGTCAGTGGCGGTGGCTAAGTTCGCCCGATGTCTACCAACATGATCGGTGCGGAATCCGCGGGCACCTGGACGCTCGGCGATCTGAGCGTCAATCGAATCGGATTCGGCGCGATGCGACTGACGGGTAACGGCAGAGCGGCGAGCGACCGCGCGCGAGCCATCAGACTGCTACGCCAAGCGGTCGACCTCGGCGTGAACCACATCGACACGGCGGCGTTCTACTTCTCGCCACTGCGGTCGGCCAACGAATTGATCAACACGGCGCTGTCGCCGTACCCGGATGACCTGGTCATCACCACGAAGGTCGGACTGGGCCGCGACCCGTCGGGAGGGTGGCTGCCGCTGGCCCGCCCGGATGAGCTGCGTGGACAGGTAGAGGAGAACCTGCGCCAACTCGGCCGCGACCACCTGGATGTCGTGAACTTGCGCCAGCACGGACTGGAGTCGGTAGCGGAGCACTTCGGTGCGCTGGCCGAGCTACGCGACACCGGACTCATCCGGCATCTCGGCCTGTCGAACATCCGTCCGCAACACCTCGCGCAGGCACAGGCGATCGCCCCGGTGGTCTGCGTACAGAACACCTACGGTGTCGACACCCGACGAACGCAGGACCTGCTCGTGCGTACCTGCGGCGAGCAGGGCGTCGCATTCGTGCCGTTCTTTGCGATCGCCGGGGACCGACGTGAGGCCGGCGGCGTGGCCGCCAACACGGCGGTGGAGGCCATCGCCCGCACGCACGGCGCGACGCCCGCTCAGGTGCGGATCGCCTGGACCCTCAGCCGCGGCCCGCACCTGCTGGCCATCCCCGGTACCGGCAACCCCGATCACCTGGTCGAGAACCTGGCCGCCGGGGCTCTGGTCCTGTCGCCGGACGAGTTGGCCAGCCTCGACTAACACTCCCGGCAGGATGCAGCCCCGCCACGACCTCCACGGAAGGTCCGTCACTGTGCAGGCAGCGACAACGCCCGTTCCCATCCCTCCGCGCGACATCTCGTGGCTCGTTGCCCGAGGACTCATCCCCGATCACGGCCCTCGGCGCGTCCTGGCCTTCGCAACCTTCGTCAACATGCTCGGAAGTGGCATTTTCATGGCCACCGCCGTGCTTTTCTTCACGCGATCCGTCGGGCTTCCCCTTGCTCAGGTCGCTGTGGGGATGGGCATCGCAGCGCTCGTCGGGATGCTCGCCGGGGTTCCGGTGGGGCATCTCGCCGATCGTCGAGGCCCGCGCGAGATCTATCTGCTGACCCTGCTCATCCGAGCCGCCGCCATGGCCGCTTTGGCCTTCGTGCACACGTTCTGGCCGTTCGTCATCCTGGTCTGCCTGACCCAGCTCGCGCACTCAGCCGGCGGCGCGTCTCGCGGTCCACTGGTGCGTGGCTTCGGCGGCACCAACCTTGGCCAGTATCGAGCCTATCTGCGGTCGGTCGCCAACCTTGCGGGATGTTGCGGCGCCCTCGCCGCCGGCGCCGCAGTGCAACTGGACACCCGCGCGGCCTACCTGGCCCTGGTCGTCGGCAACGCTGTCAGCTTCCTGGCATGCGCCGCCATCATCACTCGGCTGCCCTCGCTGCCGCCCGTACCAGCGCCACAGCTGACCGGGCGCTGGATCGCACTGAGGGACAGGCCTTTTCTGGCAGTCACCGTGCTCGACGCCATCCTGGGAATACAGGGTCAGGTACTGGTCTTCGCGCTGCCGGTGTGGATCATCTCGCAGACCGATGCGCCACGCTGGTTCGTCGGAGTGGCCGTGCTGGTCAACACCGCCCTCGTGGCGACGCTGCAGGTCAGAGTGAGCCGGGGAGTCGACTCCAGCTCAGCGGCAGGTCGGGCGATGCGCCGCTCCGGGTTGGCGTTTCTGATCGGGATGGCCCTGATCGCCGCCACGTCGGTGATGCCCGGATGGGTCGCCGTCACAGTGATCACGCTGGGGGTCGCCTCGCACACCGTCGGCGAGCTGTGGCACGCGGCGGGCTCACTCGAGTTGCAGTTCCGGCTCGCTCCTGCGCATGCGCAGGGGCAGTACATGGGAATCTCCGGAATTGGCACCGGCCTGGCCAACGTCGCCGCCCCTTCCATTCTGGGCCTGCTCTGCATCGCCTGGGGTGCCCCCGGCTGGCTGCTGATGGGCGGCATCTTCGTTGCGGTGGGGCTCGCCACCCCGGCGGTCGTTCGATGGGGCGAGCGAACGCGCCCGGACTCAGCGGAGGTCATCTAGAAACCAGGGATCCGGCAGCCGGAACTAACCGGGCGGACGTCGACCGAGCCAACGCAGGCCGCTCGGTCCGAACCCGGGGTATGCCGCGCGCGTGGCCGCGGCCTCGGGACACGACGAGAGCTGGTCCCGGTCGACGAACGACCGGGACCAGCGGGTGGTGCGCTCAGGAGGCGGCGATGCCCTCCATGCCGATGCCGTCGGCGAACTTCGGCAGACCCTCCACAGTGGTGACGAGATTCAGCGATCCGTCCTCGTGCACCTTGTAACCCTGCACGTTGCCCGCGGTGGCGTTCTGCACGTACAGGAAGCCGTCGCTGGTGGTCATGTCGATCGACCCGCCGTTGGTGTCGGCGGCGACGTTCTTGACCAGTTCGAGCTTGCCGTCGTCGTCGACCCGGTAGGAGCTGATGGTGGAGCTGCCGGCGTTGGCGACGAAGAAGTAGTCGCCGACGCGCTGGATCCAGCACGGCGCCTGCTGGCCGTTGGGCACCGACGGCCCGACCTGATCGATCGAGCCGTCGTCCTCCAGTTCGAACCGGCTCACCGCGTTCGCTCCCGACTCGGTGACCAGCACCGAGTCCCTGCTGTCGAAGGTGAAGCCGAACGGCGTGTTTCCCGCGTCGCTGATGACGGGGTTACGGGCCAGGTCGCCGTGGCGGCCGATCTCGTAGCTGAACATCACGTTGGCGTTCTTGGCGGACACCAGGACGAACTCGCCGTCCGGGTCGATCTTGACCTGCGCCGGGGCGGACGCGAACGCGGGCGGGTTGCCGTTGTGCAGCCCGAGCGACCGGTTGGCGTCCTCGATCCGCGACAGCCGCCCCTTGTCCAGCTCGAAGCCCTGCACCGAGCCCTCGCCGCCGGCGTTGAGCACGTAGACGAGGTCGCCACGGGCCGCGACGCTGACCGGCAGCAGACCGCCGGACCAGATGACCTGGAGCTTGTGCAGCTTGGTGCCATCGACCCGGAAGACCGTCACGGTGTTGCTGCCGGCGTTCACCGCGAACAGGTAGCCGCGGTAGTAGGTCAGGGAGCCCTGCGAGGCCAACGCGTCGAGCGGCGCGCCGATGGTGAAGCCGCCCAGCCCGCCGGTCTCGTACTCGCCCGCCTTGGTGAGACGTCCGTCCTCGTCGCGGTCGTACACCTTGATGGTGTTGCCCTCGGCCTTGTTGGTCTGGACGAAGACAGCGCCCTCGTCGCCGTAGTGGTGATCACCCCCCTTGCGGTCGTCGTGGTACCCAGGGCCACCGCCATCGGCGAAGGCTGCCCCGGGGATCGATCCGATGCTGGTCAGACCTGCGAGGAGGGCTGCCGCGAGCGCGACACTGCGCTTCATCACTGACTCCTTATGCACCCGAAGGGAGGAATACGAGTTTTCCTCTCCTTCGGAAGGTATCGGAGCAGGTAGGTGGCTTGGCCGTCGTTACCCTAAAGGGGTAATTTCATGCCAAAGAAAGAAATGACCAGACGAACGGGCGAAGGTGGCGCTGTTGCGCCGCACCGCACCAGGCGCTCGGTCCGCGAACCGACGGTGACGGCGTCCGGGAAGGCCGAGACGGGTCTTCGTCGTTCGCCTGGGCGCACTGTCAGGGATGGTCGGGCCACCACGGTTCGAGGAGGGTGGGGTCGGCCACGTACTGCGCCACCTGCGGCCGCTGCTCAGGGGGCAGCGACAGCGCCTGGAGTCGGGCGCCCCACTCGGGCACCCGGTCGGCCTTGTCCAACGACGCCGTGGCCAACTCGATGAGGCCGGCCAGCGCCATCGCCTGCTCGACCACCGGGGAGTCCTCGGCGCGACGGCGCATCCCCGAGTCGAGCGCCCGGTAGGCCGCCCGGTCGTCCATCTTGAACTCGCGCAGGATCCGCGCGTTGTCGAGCACCCGGGCCAGCCCGTCGAGTTCCTTCGACCCGCCGTACTCCACGTCGTTCGGTTCGTCGCGCTGGATGAAGACGATGGAGTTGCCCGACGGGTCGACGATGCTGAACCGCGACGCCCCGGCGCGGTAGCGGGTCATCCGAGGCAGGCCCTTGACCAGCACCTTGCCGTAGCTGCGGCGCATCGCCTCGGCGAACGCCGCGTGGTACGCCGCGACCGCGTCCACCATCACCAGGCAGCCGCCGGACTGCTCCTTCGCCGGGTCGAGATCCTTCGGCGCCGGCCCGTAGTGCAGATCGAAGCCGCTCCACCGAAACGCCAGGTACACGTACGGCCTCAACTGCTCGTAGGTCACCTCGAACCCGAGCGCCCGCCAGAACGCCAGGGTCTCCTGCGGGGCTGGGCAGTGCAGCAGCGGCACCGTGGTCTCGTTCGGTTGGACACGGTCCATGGTGGTCGTCATGGTCACTCCCGATCCGGTCGCCAGGCCGGCAATTGTGTCAGCACCGACGGCGGGCCTCGGCGGGTTTCGTCTCCTACCCGGGGAGGAGGGCCCGCTCAGACCGGCGGCCGCAACCGGGGCTCCCGGTCGGACGCGACCGGCGGGCACCCCGACCAGCATCTACAGACATGAGTATCGACCTGCGCCGGGCGGCACGCTGGCACCGCCCACTGATGTTCTTCGTGTACGTGATGGCGGTGCTCGCCGTCGCCTGCGCGGTCGGCGTCTTCGTCGACTCGCGCGTTCTGGTCGGCGCGCCGATCTGGCTCAAGCCGTTCAAGTTCGCGGTGTCCTTCGTGCTGTACGGCGCGACTCTCGCCTGGATGCTCACCCTGTTGCCGCGACGCAGCCGAGCCGCCGAGTGGGCCGCTACAGTGATCGTCGCGATGGCGGTGGTGGAGATGGTGGTGATCGTCGGCCAGGTGGTACGCGGGCAGGCCAGCCACTTCAACGACAGCGCTCCCCTGAACACGGCGCTGTTCGCGGCGATGGCCGCAGCGATCATGGTGCTGTTCTTCGCGCACCTCGTCATCGGCATCGTGCTGCTGATCCGGCGGATCCCGGACCGGGCCGCCGCGACCGCCGTCGGGTGGGGGCTCGGCCTGTCACTGCTGGGCATGCTCGCGGCGGTGCCGATGGTGCTGCCCATGCAGGAGCCGGGAATCGACGGCATCTCCGGGGCGCACAGCGTCGGTGTGGTCGATGGTGGGGCGGGTCTGCCGGTTGTCGGCTGGAGCACCACCGGCGGTGACCTGCGGATCGGGCACTTCGTCGGGCTGCACGCCCTCCAGGCGTTGCCGATCCTGGCGATCCTGCTGAGCCGGTTCGCGACGCGATTGGACGCGCGCACCCGCGTCCGGTTGCTGGTCGTGGCGGGCGCGGCGTACGGCGTACTCACTGTGTTGTTGACCTGGCAGGCGCTGCGCGGGCAGCCGCTGCTGCGGCCGGACGGTCTCACCCTCGTCGCGGTCGCCGCCCTGGTGGTCGCGACCGCGACCGCCGCCGGGCTCGTGCTGGCGGGCCGCCGCCGACCGGAACTGGCGCTGGCGGCATGACGGCGGCGCTGTTCTCCCTGACCTTCGCGGTGGCCGCGCCGTTCTGGGCGCTGATGATCCTGCTGCCGCGCTGGTCGTGGACGGCCCGGATCGTCGGCTCGCCGCTGATCGTGCTGCCGGTCGTGGTGATCTACGCGCTGCTGGTGCTGCCAGCGTTCGGCGAGGTGCTGCCGGCGGTGGCGTCGCCGACCCTGGCCGGGGTGCGGGACCTGCTCGGCACCTCCGACGGTGCGGCGGCGGGCTGGGCGCACATGATCGCGTTCGATCTTTTCGTCGGGCGGTGGGCGTGGTTGGACAGCCGGGAACGGGGGGTGCCGGCGCTGGTGATGGCTCCGGTGCTGGTGCTGACCATCCTGCTCGGGCCGCTCGGCCTGGCCGCGTACCTCGCGGTCCGGACCCGGTGGCGGCGGCCCGCAGCCGCCGCCACCGGCGCACAGCGCCTAGGCTGACCGTCGTGAGCTGGCTGGGGCGACTGTTCGACCTGCGGGACAGCCTCGTGCGGATGGTCCTGCTCGACCTCACCGGGTTGTGCTACCTGCTCGTCGTCCCGCACTCCACCAGCACGCCCACGACGACACAGTGGGTCCTCGCGGTGCCGGCGTTCGCGGTGGCGCTGGCGGCGCACCGCCGACCGGTGGTGAACATGGTGGCGCAGGCCGCCCTGCTGGCGGTCGCCATCAACCTGATCGACGACTTCACCATCAACCAGGTCGGCGCCAGTTGGGCGTTGCTCGAGATGACCATGCGGGCGCGCGGCCCCCGAGCCATCTGGCTGGCCACCGCGTTGCTGGTGGTGGTCGACCTGACCGACTCGATCGGCGACCCGCCGCGCCGGTTCGCCTCCGGCGTCGTGGGGCTCGCCGTGGAGGTCGGCGTGCCGGTCCTGCTCGGCCTGGTCATCCGCACCAACCGCGAGTTGGGCCGGCAGGCCGTGGAGCGGGCCCTGGCCGAGCAACGCCAGCGCGAGTCGGAGAGCCGCGCGGCCCGCGCCGACGAACGCAGCGCCATCGCCCGCGAGCTGCACGATGTCGTGGCGCACCACGTGGCGTCGATGGTCCTGCGGGTCGGCGTGGCCCGGCACGTGCTCACCGACCTGGACCCCCGGGTGGGCGAGGTCTTCGACGACGTGCACGGCACCGGCACCTCGGCCCTCGCTGAGCTGCGCCGGCTGGTCGCGGTGCTCCGCAACCCCGACGGGGTACGCGGTGACGCGGCGCTGACCGCGATCGACCCGTCCGCGCTGCCGGCGGCGATCGGCGCGTCCATGGATCGGGCCCGACAGGCGGGTGTCATCGTGGAGGCCGATCTGGACCCGGCGATCGGTTCACTCGACGCGGTGCGCGGCATGGCGGTGCTGCGACTGACCCAGGAGGCGCTGACGAACGTGGCCAAACACGCGGGGGCCTCAGCGCTCGCGCATCTCGTGGTCGCCGTCCGGGACGGCTCCGTGCACTGGGAGGTCACCGACAACGGGCGCGGTGGAGGCCCGGCAGGCGTGCCGGCCGGTGGCGGGCACGGCATCACCGGGATGCGCGAGCGTGTCGAGGTCCTCGGTGGCCGGCTGGAGGCGGGCCGGACCGGCACCGGGTGGCGAGTACGTACCGTCCTGCCGGCAGTGGCCGCCGCATCCGCCGACGCGCCCATCGGGTCGGTGCCCCGCGAGCGGGAGGCCCCGGCCGGGTCGCCCACGCCGGAGCCGGCGTGATCCGGGTGCTGCTGGTCGACGACCAGCACCTCATCCGGGCCGGGCTGCGCATGCTCTGCGACGCCCAGCCCGACATCGAGGTCGTCGGAGAGGCCGACAACGGCCGCGAGGCGATCCCGCTGGCCGGGCGGCTCCTCCCCGACGTCGTCGTGATGGACCTGCGGATGCCCGGCGTCGACGGGATCACCGCGACCAGCCGGATCCTCGCCGAACGCCCCGCCACCCGCGTCCTGGTGCTGACCACGTTCGGCGACGACGACCACCTCTACCCCGCGCTGACCGCCGGAGCGTGCGGGTTCCTGCTCAAGGACGCCCCCCCGACCGAGTTGCTGGACGGCATCCGCCGCGCCTCGGTCGGTGACAGCCCGTTCAGCCCTGACGTGCTGCGCCGCCTCGTGCAGCGCGCGGTGCACGCCCGCCCGGGGTCACCACCGGCTCTGCCGGGCCTGACCGCCCGGGAACGGGACGTGCTCGACCTGGTCGCCGAGGGCCTGTCCAACACCGAGATCGCCGACCAGCTCCACATCGGTGTCACCACGGTCAAGACCCACATCACCAGCCTGATGACCAAGACCGACAGCCCCAACCGGGTACGCCTGGCCCTGTTCGCGCGCGGGGTCTGACGTCCACGGGCTGCGCGCGGCGAGCTTCCAGTAATTGTTCTTCGTATACGCTTTTCCCGGACACTTCACGGAGAGGCGACCGGGTGGCTGAAGACCTACGGGACAAGCTCGGCGCGCAACACCTGCCGCTCCGCGATCAGGTCCTCGCCGCCCTGCGGACCGCCATCATCGACGGCGACTACCTGCCCGGGGAACGGCTGACCGAGGACCGGCTCGCCGAGGACTTCGGCGTCTCCCGCAACCCCGTCCGGGAGGCGCTGCGCGTCGCCGAGGCGGAGGGATTCGTCGTGATCCTCCCCCGCCGGGGAGCCGTCGTCGCCTCACCGAGCAGCGGGACCATCACCGACATGTTCGCCGTGCGCGAGCGGCTGGAGGCGCTCGCCGCCCGGCTGGCCGCCGAGCGGGCCACCGCGGCCGACGTGGCGTCCCTGCGCGCCCTGCTCGACCAGGGCCGCGAGGCGACCCAACGCCACGACCTGGCCCGGGTCGCCGAGCTGAACAGCACGCTGCACCTGCGCATCCTCCAGATCAGCGGAAACCCCTGGCTGTCGTCGATCGCCAGGTCGCTCTACCTCCATGTCCAGTGGGTCTTCCGGCTCGGGGCGGCCGAACGCGCGCCACACTCGTGGGCCGAGCACATCCAACTCGTCGACGCCATCGAGTCGGGCGACGGTGACCGCGCCGAGCGGGCCGCCCTCGACCACCTCGAAGCGGCATCCGCCGCCGCGTACGAGAACGCCGAAGGCGGCTACGGCCTGCGCTGACGGGCACGCGGCCGCGGCACCCGCTACCGGCCGCACGCGTAGCCCTGCATCCCCCGCGGGTTCGCACCGGCCGCCAGCACACCCGTCGCCGGGTCACGGGTCACCGCGCAGAGCCGACCGAGGCTCCAACCGTCGGTGACCCGCACCTCGTGCCCGTACGCCCGCAGCGCCGCCAGCACACCCTCGTCGAGCCGGTCCTCCACCACCAGGACACCGGGCTCCATGTCGCGGGGATAGAACGAGCCGGGCAGGCTGACGGTGTGCCACGCCGGCGCGTCGATGGCCTCCTGAAGGCTCTGCCCACCGACGAGGTGCCGCAACAGGAACGGCAACTGCCACTGGTCCTGCTGGTCGCCACCGGGGGTGCCGCAGGCCAGCACCGGCTCGCCGTCGCGGTGCACCATCGTCGGGCTCAACGTCGTACGCGGGCGGCGGCCCGGCGCCAGCGACGAGGCGAGCCCCTCCTCCAGCCAGAACATCTGCAACCTGCTGCCCAACGGGAAGCCCAGCTCCGGAATCGTCGGGGAACTCTGCAACCAGCCACCACTGGGGGTAGCGGAGATCATGTTGCCCCACCGGTCGACCACGTCCACGTGACAGGTGTCGCCGCGGGTCACCCCGTCTGACCGCACTGTCGGCTCTCCCGTGGTGGCGTCGGTCGTCCCGGCAGGTCGAGCGGCACCGGGTCGGACGTGGGCGGGCAGGCGCGGCTGCGCCCCGTCCGGGTGACCCGGCCGCACCTCCACCGACGCGCGATCGCCGATCAGGGCGGCCCGCTCCCGCGCGTACCGCGGCGAGAGCAGCGCCTTGGCAGGCACGTCGGCCCCGTCGCCGTACCAGGCCTCCCGGTCGGCGAAGGCGAGCTTGAGCGCCTCGACCTGGGCGTGCACACCCGCGGCGGTCGCCGGGTCGTACGCGCCCGGGTCGTCGAGCGCGTCCAGGGTGGCCAGCGACTCCAGCAGCACCGGGCCCTGGCCCCAGAAACCGGTCTTCGCCACCTGGTAGCCCTGCCAGTCGAGGGTGGCGGGCGGCTCCCAGCTCGCCGAGTAGGCGGCCAGGTCGTCGCCGGTGACCAGCCCGGCGTGCGGGCGTCCGCTGGAGTCCTGGAACGGTCGCCGACTGAACGCATCGATCGCCTCGGCGACGAAACCCGTGCTCCAGGCCCGGCGGGCGGCCTCGATCTGGGCCTCCCGGTCGGCACCGGCCGCCCGTCCCGCCTCGACGAGTCGGCGCAGGGTGTCCGCGTACGCCGGGTTGGTGACCAGCTCACCGGCGGCGGGCGGTCGGCCGCCGCGCAGCCAGAGCGCGGCGGAGGTGGGCCAGTGTTCCTCGAACAGCGACCGGACGGCGGCCACCGTGTCACCGACCCGGCCCACCAGCGGGTGCCCGGCGCGGGCGTAGCCGATCGCCGGCTCCAGCACCTCGGCGAGGGTGAGCGTGCCGTGCTCACGCAGCAGCAGGAGCCAGGCGTCCACCGCGCCGGGTACGGCCGCCGCGAGCGGCCCGGCGCCCG
This sequence comes from Micromonospora sp. NPDC047756, assembly GCF_055587245.1. Taxonomy (NCBI): domain Bacteria; kingdom Bacillati; phylum Actinomycetota; class Actinomycetes; order Micromonosporales; family Micromonosporaceae; genus Micromonospora; species Micromonospora sp. NPDC047756. Next base: position 760,390 of record NZ_JBVJGQ010000002.1, on the reverse strand, counting down.
GGATGAGGTCCATTCCGAGGGACCGGAAGTGCGCGATGGTGGCGCCGGCCGGGGCCGGCCCCTGCCCGCACAGCACCGTCGGTCGGGGGTCGCGTGCGGTGGCCACGATGGCCGGCACCTCGCCGCCCGGCCCGTTCAGGTGCGGCTCGACCACGTGCAGGACGAACCCGGCGGTGACCGCCGCGTCGAAGGCGTTGCCCCCGCGTTCCAGGATGCCCATCGCCGACTGACTGGCGAGCCAGTGGGTGGAGGACACCATGCCGAAGGTGCCCTGCAACGTGGGTCGGGTGGTGAACGTCATGACAGCACCTCACTGGGATCTGCGGTACGACCTGCCGACTGGCCGCCACCCGGACGTCTCGATCGAGCGTATGTTGTATACGATGACCGCCGCAAGAGCTGCGTGAATGGCCGACGGGGCGCCCCTGGCACCCGGAACAGACCGGCGGGCGATCAGCTCGCGGGCCGGGTCCGGCCGCCCCTGACCAGGCTGAGCAGGACGACCAGCGCGAGCACCGCCACCACCGCGCTGAAGAGCTCCCCGGCCGGGCGTAGACCGATCGTCTGGATCAGCAGACCGACCCCGACCGCCGGCACACCGAGCATGGCGAACAGGATGGCGAAGAAGGTCGACACCGCCTCGGCCCGGTGCCGCGGTTCGGTCTTCATCGTGATCGTCGCGATGCCGTCGCCGACCGCCACCCCGGACGCGACCCCGATGATCGCCGCGCTGACGAGCAGCGTCACCAGCAACGCCATCCACATGCTGAACGCCAGCAGGCCCGCCCCCACCACCAGGCCGGCGCAGGCGCTGGCCAGTGCCGCACGCGAGGACAGCACGCGGGTCAGCAGTTGGCCGAACGCCGCACCGGTGAACGCCACGAAGACCACCAGCGCGGCCAGGGTGTGTGAGGTCTCGTGCAGGATCATGCCAAGGAACAGCCCGCTCACCGACGTGAGCACCCCGAGGGCGGCGAAGCCCGCGCCAGCGGTGATCGCCGAGCGGACGAAGGCACCGCGGATGGTCGCCGGCACGTGCAACCGCTGCACCCGCAGGGTCACCGGCGAACGTTCCCGGACCGTCTCCGGCACCCCGCGCAGCGCGATGATCGCGACCAACGCCAGGAGCAGCACGATCACCCAGGGCAGCCGGAGCGGTTCGGGCGCCACGTCCGACACGATCCCGGACAGCAGGGTGCCGGTGGCCAGGCCACCCAGGTTCGCGAAGATCGCCACGGTGGCGGCACGCTTCGGGTGCCGCGGGTCGATCAGCTCAGCCAACGCCGCTGTCGCCGTGCCGATGATCAGCGCGGCGGACAGCCCGGCGAGGATCCGACCCACGATGATCATCGCCAGGTCCACGGCGGCGAGGAAGACGGCGTCGGCGGCGACCGAGAGCAGCAACGCGATGAGGATGACCGGGCGTCGGCCGATCTGGTCGGAGAGCCGACCGAAGACCAGCAGCCCGACCACGACTCCGAGCGCGTACAGCGCGTAGACCACCGTCACTGTCAACGACGAGAAGCCGAACTCCATCTCGTAGAGCGGATAGAGCGGCGTCGGCACCGTGGTGCCCACGAGCGTGATCCAGAACGCGAACGCGACCCGTACCGCGCCGGACGTGGAACCGGACCGTCTCACCCGCTCAGCATGGATCTCGGTCCCGAGCCGAGGTGCGGTAACGGACCTAAACGCCCACATCAGGTGGCGGCGCACGAGCGCGGTGGGAAGCGGAGCCGCACGGCACCGCTTCCCACCGCGTACTTCTAGGAGTTGTACGCCTGCGCGGTCACCGTGACCTGGCGGGCGAGGCCCGACCGGGCCGGCCAGGAGATCCGCACCTCACGACTCTCCCCCGGCAGGAGCCAGAAGTAGTTGTCGTCGTAGCGGGCCGGCAGGACCCGCTCACCGCTCTTGTCGCGCACGGCGAGCCGCACCAGGGCGGCGACCGTACGGCCCTGGTTGCGGACCGTCGTGGTGACGGTGTTGCGCCCGTCCACGACGCGTACGGTGCTCGACGACGTCGACAGGCGGGTGCTCGGCAGGTCGTTGAGCGCCCGCACCTGCTCGGCCTTGTCGTAGCGCCAGTAGGTGTTCTCCGCCAGCAGCCGGTCCCGGCTGTCCCGCAGCTCCAGTCGCACCAGGTGCAGCCCGCCGGCCTCGGGCGCGGCGAGCGCGAAGGCCGCCGTGGTCGCCGAGCGGGCCACGTCCACCCGCTGACGGTGGGTCGAACCCAACATACGGCCGCTGAGGTCGTAGCGTCGGGCGCTCACCGTGACCCCGCTCAGCGGCGCGGCGGTGTGGTTGACCACCCGGACCTGCCAGGTGCCCGGGTCGGCCTGGACGTGCACCGGCTCGCACCCCTTGCGGGCGCCGTAGTACGCGCCGTTCACGTCGAGGTCGTAGTCGTAGGTCTGCCAGACCGTGCTGTGCCACGCCGGGTGCGACATCCACAGCAGCAGACCCGTGGCGTCCTGCCACAGGTTGGCGTTCCACGCCTCGAACATGGCGCGGTGGCTCTCGTAGTTGACGAACTGCGCCCGGGCGGCGAACTCGTCGAGCGAGGCGGACTCACCGAGCCGCGCGTCGATCGCCGCCTGGTACGTGCCGACCCGCTGGTTACCGATGGTCGACCAGTCGTGGTAGTTCCACACCTCGCCGATCGGCCACTCCGGCGCGTCGCCGACGAGGTTGCGCATGCTCTCGACCACCGACACCACCGGCATACCGATCTCGGTGTGGAAGCCGAACGAGTCCGCCTCGTAGATCGTCTTGTCGGTGTAGGTCGTCGGGTCGACCCAGCCGTACGGCCCGCGCCCGCTCACGATGCCGCTGGCGGAGTTGGGAATGTAGAGGATCTCGGGGTGCTCGGTGGCGACGGCCTGCTTGAGCCCGGCGTCGACGATCGGCGGCGGGTCTCCCTCGTTCGCGCCGCACCACACCACGATGCTCGGGTGGTGGCGGAACCGGCGGATGGTGTCGGCGGCGATGTCGACGTAGCCGGGCGGGTTGGGCAGGAAGGCCCCGGCCTGCCAGAAGTCGTTCCACACCAGGATGCCCTGCTCGTCGCAGGCCTGGTACAGCTCCTCACGGTTGCTGCTGCCGAGCCAGTTGCGGATCATCGTGAAGTTCATGTCGCGGTGCATCTCGACCGTGTCGGCCAGCCGGTCGGGCAGCACCCGCCGCAGCAGCTCGTCCCAGCCCCAGTTGCCGCCTCGGGCGAACACCGGCACGCCGTTGACCGTGATCTTCAGCTCGGTGATCTTGTTGCTGACCGCCTTGACGTCTCTCCAGCGCTGCCCGTCGTCGGAGACCTGGATGACGAAGTCGCGGGCGTACGCCTGCTCCCAGACGATGGCGACCTGGTCGAAGCTGACCGGAGCGCCGAGGTCGACCTGGATCCACTGGTTGTCCTCGAACTGCGACGACCAGCGGGTACGGGGGTTGCCGTCGACGGCCCGGTCGGGGCCGTTCGAGTCGCCGTCGGACGACGAGGCGGTGGCGGTCCGGCGCAGGGCCAGGTCGACGTCCGGCTCGGCCTGCCGCTGCACCGAGAGCGCCCACATGGACACGCCCCACGAGGTGACCCGCGCGCCGGTCTGGATGCGCAGGTGCTGCGCGGTCTGGTTGGCGAACGTCTCGACCTGGGTGGCGCGGCTGCCCAGCGGAGTGTCGTTGCTGACCGACGTCACGTCGCTCCAGGCGTCCCCGTCGGCGGAGACCTGCACCCGGTAGTCCAGCGCGTACGCCTGCTCCCACACGATGGTGACCCGGTCGAAGTCGACCGCCGCGCCGAGGTCGACCTGGATCCACTGATCGTCCTCGGCCTGCGAGGCCCAGCGGGTCGCCGGGTCGCCGTCGACGGCCTTGCCGGGACCGTTGCCGTCGTTCTCCGAGGAGGACGCGGTGGCGTCGCGACGGAGGGCGAGATCCGGGCCGGTGCCGTCGGCCACCGACAGCGAGAACATCGAGATGCCCCAACCGGTGGCACGCTGGCCGGCCTGGATGCGCACGTGCTGGGCGTGCTGCCGGTCGAAGGTGGCCGTCTGGGTCGCCGCGCCGTTGACGAACTCGAGAGCGGGCTTGCCGGGCGGCGAGATGACGATCGGCTGGTGCCAGTCGTAGGCGAACTCGCGGACACCGAAGCGGAGCGCACGCCGGTCGCTGACCGAGCGCTTGACGGTGGCGGTGAGCGTGAGGTCGTACAGGTGGGGGTCGCCGTAGCCGTTGGGCCACCAGAGTCGGGGGTTGCGCAGCCGCAGCGTGCGGAAGCGCTCCGGCGCGAAGGTGACTGTGGTGCTCCCGCCGGCGGGGACGGTCACCGTGGACTCGACGCGTACCTTGTCGAACTCGGCGCGGACGGTGACGGTGGTGGCGCTGGCCGCCGCGTTGCGGACCGGCACCCGGATGGTGACCTCGGCGCTGTCGGTCTTCGGGAGGTCCGGCAGCGTGGTCTGCACGTGCGGATCACCGATGACCACCGCGCCGGTGCTGCGCAGCCGGACGTGGTCCCAGAGGCCGGTGACCCGGTCGCGCACGGCCGGCATCCAGTCCCACCCGGACACCGCCAGGTAGGTCGGCGCGTCAAGGTAGTGGTGGGCTGACTGGAGGAAGGTACGACCGTCCGGACCCTTGTCGCCGGGGGTGCCCGGGTGCGGCATCGGGGTGACCCGGACGGCGAGCACGTGCTCGCCACGGTGACCGGCCAACGCGTCGGTGATGTCGAAGGCGGCCCGCGCGAACGGGTGCTTGACGCTGCCGACCTGCACGCCGTTGACCCAGGCGGTCGCCTCGTGGTTGATCCCGTCGAACTCCAGCCAGATCCGTCGGCCGGCCGAGGTGTCCAGGTCGCGCGGCAGCCGCAGCGCGCGCCGGTACCACCACGTGTGCCGGGACAGCGCCTCCGGGATGCGCATGTTGTTGAAGCCGCTCACCGGGTCGGGCAGGTGGCCCTGCTCGACCAGGGTGCCCAGCACGGTGCCGGGCACCGTCGCCGGCAGCCAGGACCGGACGTCGACGCCGGCGCGGGAGAGCTCGGCGCCGTCGGCGGTGCCGGCGAAGTCGTCCATCGTCAACGACCAGCCCGACTCCAGCGGCACCGTGCCGTCGGCGGCGACCGTCAGTTCGGGGATTGGGCCGGTGTTGCCGCCCTCCCAACTGGTCCAGCCCTCGGCCTTCGGCCGGCCGGACAGCGGTACGCCGTAGACCTGGAAGCCGTTGAGCCCCACCGGGTTGCTGTTCGAGCGCTTCGTGGCGGTCATCCGGATCCACCTCGCGGTGACCGGCTCGGGCAGCTTGATGGTCTGTGCGCCGCCCCGACCCTCGGTGGTCTCGTACACCGACCGCCAGGCGTGGCCGTCGGTGGAGACCTCGATCCGGTACGCGGTCGCAGCGCTGGAGAGGATCTCGTCACCGTCGGTGTCGGTGTAGTTGCCGTCGAACGGCCCGTCGTCGAGCGTGGCCTCGAAGACCAGGGAGACGGCCTCGATCCGGCACAGCGCCTGGAGGTCCACCGAGATCCACTGTGGATCGCCGTTGGCGGCGCGCCATCCACTCCCCCGGACGCCGGCCTGCGGCAGGCCGTCCACCGCGAAGGTGGCCGGCGTCGGCGCATAGTCGGTCGAGGAGACCGTCACCGGGCGGTACCGGGCCAGGTCGGTGGCGGTGGCGGTGGGGGTGGCGCTCGGCGGCGGCACGGCGGCGGCGGATGCGGGGGCGTTCGGGAGGACCGCGGTCACCCCGACCGACGCCAGCAGCGTCGCGCCGGCGGAGAGGAAGGTACGCCGGGAAATCGGCGATGGCTCGGACATCTTGCCTCCAGATATGACAACGTTGTCAGATAACGGGGGTCTGTGACAACGTTGTCAGATGGTGGCCCGATGTTTCTCCGGAGTCAAGGGTCCGAGTCGATCGTGATTCCCCGAACACGTTCCGCAGCGGTTCCACTTCGGACATCGACAGACGGCCGCCGATCCTCCTGGTGATCGGAATCGGCCAGGCATCGCCATCATGCCGACGACCCGGAACGGCGTCGCGTCCCGGTCGCGTCAACGTCGCCCACGAACTCACCGACTCGGAGCGGCGGTGCGGGGTGCTATGGAGTGGCTCGCTGCCTTTGGAGCTGATGCCGCAAACGATTCAGATCCCGGGGGCCACGGTGACGCCGCAAACGACCAGACCCCCGAGTCGTCACCATGATGCCGCAAACGATTCAGCTCCAAAGGCTCCGACCAACACCTCTCCACCCCAGCAGATCCCTCAGGCCGTACGGCGCGCAGACGTCCAGCCGCCCGCGAGGTCAGCTCGTCGGTCCGGTCTCCCGGCGACCGGGGTCCCGAGGGTGGTACTCGGGGCGCAGCTTCGCGCTCGCGAACGCCGCCTTCACCGCCGCCGAGAGCGCGGCCATGTCGTACGCGCCGTGGTGCCGGCGGCCGTTGATGAAGAAGGTCGGGGTGCCGGTGACGCCGCTGAGGTCGGCCGAGTCGACGTCCTCGGCGATCCGGTCCACACCCATGCGTTTCACCATGTGCTCCCGGAACCCGTCCAGGTCCAGGCCGAGCTGTCCGGCGTAGCCGAGCACGTCGGCGGGGTTGAGAGCGTCCTGGTGGGCGAGCAGCAGGTCGTGCATCTCCCAGAACGCGCCCTGCTCCCCCGCCGCCTCGGCGGCCTCGGCGGCGAGTTGGGCGTGCGGGTGGACGTCGGTGAGCGGCAGGTGCCGCCAGACGTACCGGACGTTGGCGAAGTCAGCCAACAGCTCCCGGACCACCGGCTCCGCCTGCCCGCAGTAGGGGCACTCGAAGTCGCCGTACTCCACGACCGTCACCGGCGCATCGAGCGCCCCCCGCATGTGGTCGCGGTCCGCATCGACCGGCAACATCAGGTCGATGATCCCCTCGGTGACGCCCAGCAGCGCGCGGGTCCGCCGCGCCGGCGAGAGTCGTCCGACGGACCGGAACACCATCCAGGTGACGACCGACGCGCCGAGCGTCGCCACGAGGATGCCGAACTTCGCCTCGTCCAGCGCGGGGCCGCTCAGGGCATGGGTGGCGATCAGGAGGGCGACGGTGAACCCGATGCCGGAGATCGTGCCGACGCCCGCGACCGCGACCCAACCGACGGGTGGCCGGAACCGGTTGCCGCTGAGCCGGGTCACCAACCACGCGGTGATGACGATCCCGGCCGGTTTGCCGACGACGTACGCGACCACGACCCCCAGCGTGACCGGGGAGGTCACCGCCCTGGCCAGCAGGTCGCCGTCGATCACGATGCCGACGTTGGCCAGCGCGAACAGTGGCACCACCAGGTAGCTCGCCAACGGGTGGTAGAGGGTCTGCAACCGCTCGTTGGGCGACAGCGCCGAGATGAGCCCGGCGCGGGCCATCCGGGCCAGTTGCGGGGTGGGCTGCTCCCGGAAGAGGCGGAACTGGTCGCTGGCCCGCTGCAGGTCGCCGCGGCCGGGATCGTAGGCGTAGGTCAGCAGCCCCATCACCAGGCCCACCGCGACCGGGTCGACACCGGACATCGAGACGGCGAGCCAGGCCGCCACCCCGAGCAGCGCGTAGACCGGCCCGAACCGCACCCCGCAGCCCCGGACGAGCAGCACCACGCCGAAGATCGCCGCCGCGACGACCAGCGCCGTCAGCGAGGGATGATGCGGGTACGCGATGGCCAGCACCGCGATCGCCACCACGTCGTCGACGACGGCGACGGTCAGCAGGAAACCCCGCAGCCGTTCCGAGAAGCGTGGCCCGAAGACGGCCAGGGCGCCGAGCGCGAGCGCCGTGTCGGTGGCCATCACCGCACCCCAGCCCGCAGCGGTGGTGTGCCCGGCGTTGATGGCGAGGTAGATGGCGATCGGCACGAGCATGCCGCCGACCCCGGCCAGCATCGGCAACGCCAGGCGACGCCGGTCCCGCAGCTCACCGATGTCGAACTCGCGGCGCAACTCCAGCCCCGCGACCAGGAAGAAGAACGTCATCAGGCCGCTGTTGATCCAGGTGCGCACGTCATGCGCCACCTGCCAGTCGCCGAGCCGGACCGAGAACGGCGTGTTCCAGACCGACTCGTACGACGATGCGCTGAGGTTCGCCCAGACGAGAGCCGCCACCGCGGCGATCAGCACCACCCGCGCGCCGCCGGTCTCGGTACGCAGGAACGAGCGCAGCGGGGCGTCGAACCGCCGGTCCCAGATGGTTCGGGCGGACCACCCTCGCTGCGTGTTGTCGCTCGTCACGGAAACAATCTTCGTCGCCCTGACCGTCACGTGGTCCGGATTGCTAGTCCTCCTCGGCGAAGACGACAGCGCGTCGCTGGCGGATCGTCGGCAGGACGGCGACGACGAGCGCGACGACGGCCAGCACCAGCAGCGCGGCGGAGATCGGCCGGGTCACGAAGACCGACGGGTCGCCACGGGAGATGATGAGCGCGCGGCGCAGGTTCTCCTCGAGCAGCGGGCCGAGGACGAAGCCGAGCAGCAGGGGCGCCGGCTCGCACCCGCACTTGATCAGGACGTAGCCCAGGATCCCGAAGAACGCTATCGCGTAGACGTCGTACGCGTTGGAGTTCAGGGAGTAGGTGCCGATCGCCGCGAACAGGATGATCATCGGGAAGAGCACCTGGTACGGGATGCGCAGCATGCGCACCCAGAGACCGATCAGCGGCAGGTTCAACAACAGCAGGAGCACGTTGCCGATCCACATCGAGGCGATCAGGCCCCAGAACAGCGCCGGCTCGTCGTTGATGACGTTCGGGCCCGGGGTGATGCCGTGGACGATGAACGCGCCGATCATCAGTGCCATCACCGGGTGGGCGGGCAGGCCCAGGGTGAGCAGCGGGATGAACGAGGTCTGCGCGGCGGCGTTGTTCGCCGACTCGGGGCCGGCGACGCCCTCGATCGCGCCCCGCCCGAACTCCTGTGGCCGCTTCGAGACGCGCTTCTCGACCGCGTACGAGGTGAACGAGGCCAGCACGTGGCCGCCGCCGGGCAGGACACCGAGCGCGGCGCCGAGACCGGTGCCCCGCAGGATCGGGGCGACTATCCGACGCCGGTCCTCGCGGGTCGGCCAGAGGTTGGTCACCCTGCTGACGATCGCCGTACGGGTCTGCTCGTTCTCCAGGTTGCGCAGGATCTCGGCCACCCCGAACAGGCCCACGGCGACCGACACGAAGTCGATGCCGCCGTACAGTTCGCGCTGCTCGAACACGAAGCGCGGAGTTCCGGTGTAGATGTCCTGGCCGACAGTGCCGAGCAGCACGCCGAGCGCGATCATCGCCAGTGCCTTGAGCGCGGTGCCGCGCGCCAGCGCGATCGACACGATCAGGCCGAACAGCACGAGGGAGAAGTAGTCTGCCGGGCCGAACTTCAACGCGACGCTGGCCAGGGGCGGGGCCGCGGCGGCCAGCGCCACTGTTGCGACGGTGCCGGCGACGAAGGACCCGATCGCCGCGGCTGCCAGGGCGGGGCCGGCCCGACCCTGGCGGGCCATCTCGTGCCCGTCCAGCGCGGTGACCGCCGCTGACGACTCACCAGGCAGGTTGATCAGGATGGCGGTCGTCGAGCCGCCGTACTGCGCCCCGTAGTAGATGCCAGCCAGCATGATCAGCGCGGTGACCGGTTCGAAGCTGAACGTGATCGGCAGCAGCATCGCCACCGTGGCCGTGGGCCCGATGCCGGGCAGCACGCCGACGGCGGTCCCGAGCAGCACTCCCACGAAGCAGTAGAGGACGTTCTGGATCAGCAGGGCCGTCGAGAAGCCCAACGCGAGGTTGTCGAGGAGTTCCATGCCTCAATCCGGATGCCGCGTCAGAGGCCCAGCCAGGGGCCCCACAGCGGGATCCGCAGCTGAAGTCCGACGACGAAGATGAGCGTGCTGGCCACGGTCAGCCCGGCGGCCACGGCCACCGCCGTGAGCAGCCGTACGCGTGAGCTGGCGAGGGTGGTGAGCAGTGCGGTCACCGCCGTCGTCGGGACGAACCCGAGCCGCCGGATGGTGAACCCGAAGAACAGGACCGCGAGCATGATGACGGCGACTGCCCGCCACGGGACCGGCCCGAAGGAGATCACCTCACCGGCGACGAGACCCTTGAGGGCGATCGCCAGGCCCAGGGCGACCACGGCTGCGCCGACCAGCAGCGGGAAGGCGCCGGGGCCCATCCGGGTCGGGGTGCCCAGCTCGTAGCCGAGCGCCCCCACCACGAATGCGCCACCGATCAGGACGAAGATCCCCCCGGCGAGGACGTCTGGGAACGACCGACGGCGCTCCACCTCAGGAGACCTTGACCCCGGAGTCGGCAATGATCTTCGCCCAGGTGCCGAGCTGTTCGTCGAGCTTCGCCCGGTGGGCGTCCGGGGTCGCGTCCTGGGCCGGGACCGGCGCGGTCCCGAGTTTGGCCATCTGGTCGATGACCCCCTGGTCGGCCAGCGCCACCTTCAACGCCTCGGACAGCTTCTGAACGATCTCCGGCGGCGTGTCGGCCGGAACGTAGAGGCCGTGCCACACGCTGACCTTCAGCTGCGGCAGCCCGGCCTCGGTGGTGGTGGGCAGGTCGGGAAGGCTCTTCACCCGTTCGGGTGTGGTGACCGCGTACGCCTTCACCTTTCCCGCGGCGATCTGGCCGCTGGTGTTCGTCGTCTGGTCGCACATGAAGTCGACCTGGCCGCCGACGAGGTCGGTCAGCGCGGGACCGGTGCCCTGGTACGGAACCTCCTGGAGCTTCACCCCGGTGGTGCTCTGGAACAGCAGACCGCACAGGTGCGACGCGGCGCCGATGCCGGCGTTGGCCAGCGTGACCTTGTTGGCGTTCGCCTTCACGTGGGTCACCAGGTCCGGGAGGGTCGCGGGCGCGAAGTCCTTGCGGGCGACGATCGTCATGGGCACCTCGGTGACGAGCCCGACCGTCTCGAAGTCCTCCAGGGGCTGGTAGCCGAGGCTCTTGTAGAGGGCCGGCGCCGTCGACATGCCGATGTGGTGCATGAGCACCGTGTAGCCGTCCGGCTTGGCCCGCGCGACATCGCCGGCGCCGACAGTGCCGCCGGCACCCTCGACGTTCTGGACGACGATCTTGCCGCCGAGCTTCGCGGCCATCGGCCCGGCGATCATCCGGGTGACAGTGTCCGTCGGGCCGCCCGCGCTGAACGGCACGACGATCGTGATGTTCTCGTCCGGGTAGTTCGCGGCGTCCCCGCCGCCGGTGGCCCCTCCGTTGCCGGAACAGGCGGCGGTTAGCGAGACGACACCGATCGCGGCGATCATCCGCGCGGCGGTCCGGTACCTGCTGGTCGTTCGCATATGGCGACCTCCCCATCAACGCATGGACATCTCTCGGCACCTCGTTGGCTCCTAGTCTCTGCTGGTCGGGGCCCGGATGGTGTCAGAAAAATCCCAAGAACCGGGCCGGCGCGAGCCCCACTCCGGGCCGTACAATTCGGCGGTATGCGGATAACCGTCATCGAGGATGACGACCGCGTGGCGCGGGGTCTGGTGACCGTCCTGACCCAGGCGGGCTTCGAGGTTCACCGCGTCGCCACCGCCACGGAAGCCGAGCGCGCCGCGCCGTCCGACGTGGTCCTCGTCGACCTGGGTCTCCCCGACGGCGACGGGCTCGACGTGATCCGCAAGCTGCGGGACCACCCGCAGACCGCCGTCATCGCGGTGACAGCCCGATCCGAGGAGCACGAACGGGTCCGTGGCCTGCGCGCCGGCGCCGACGACTACATCGTCAAACCGTTCGGCATCCCCGAGTTGCTCGCCCGGATCGACGCCGTCCTGCGGCGCACAAGGGCCGCTCGTGCCCTCGGCCAGACCGACGAGCCGCTCGTCCTCGGCCCGATGCGCATCGGCGTCGGCACCCGGGAGGTCACCGTCGACGGCGACCTCGTGCCGCTGACCCGCAAGGAGTTCGAGCTGCTCCTGCTCCTGGCCCGGCGGGCGCCCAACGTGGTCAGCCGCGACGTCATCCTCGACCAGATCTGGGGCGCGACCTGGGAGTCGTCGAGCCGCACCCTGGACACCCACATCGCGGCGCTGCGGCACAAGCTGAGGCCGGACGTGGTCATCCGCACCGTCCACGGCGTCGGCTATCGGCTGCTGGCCGACCAGCCGGAGCTGATCGGCTGATCTCGTGCACCGTCGACTGCTCGTCGTCCTGGTGCCCCTCGCCGTGCTCCTCGTCGCGGCGCTCGGGGTGCCGCTCAGCATCACCGTCGCCGAACGTGAGATGCAGGAGACGTACGTCAACCGTCTGGGTGACGTCGGCCGGTTCGCCTCGCTGGCCGAGACCGCGCTGTCGACCGGCCGCACCGAGGCGTTGCAGCAGGAGCTGACGCGGTACCACGATCTCTACGGCATCCCCGTCGCGCTGATCGACACGTCGGGCGCGGTGCTGCTCGGACCGGCCGACGCGTACCAGAAGGCGGCGCAGGCCGAGGCGGCGTTGCCCCGGATCGTGACCGCCGCGCTCGCCGGTGCCCGCTCCGACCCGTCCTGGGAGTGGGCGCCCTGGGACGATTCCGCACTCGTGGTGGCGGAACCGGTCGGCCGGGACAGTGAGGTCGTCGGCGCCGTCGTGACGATCTCCGACCTGGCTCGGACGCGCGAGCTCATCCTCGTACGCTGGGCCCGGCTGGCCGGGCTCGGGCTGCTGCCGTTGCTCGCGCTGACGGCCGTCGCCTGGCCGGTGTCGGCGTGGGTGCTGCGACCGGTGCGCAAACTCGACGCGGCGACCGCACGGATCTCCGAGGGAGACCTGACCATCCGCGCCGACGCCGAGGCCGGCCCGATCGAGCTGCGGCGGCTGGCGCGGTCGTTCAACACCATGATGGACGCCGTCGAGAACGCCGCCCAGCGGCAGCGCGCCTTCGTCTCCGACGCGTCGCACCAGTTACGTAACCCGTTGACGAGTCTCCGGCTCGCGGTGGAGAGCCTCGCACCACACCTGCGGCCCGAGGGCGACGGGCAGCAGGTGTACGACGTCGCCGTCGACGAGCTGAAGGCGATGCAGCGGATGCTGAACTCGCTGCAGGCCAGCGCTCGGATGGAGAGCCTGCGGACGGCGTCACCCGTGGACCTCGACGAGGTGCTGGCGACCCGGGTGGACCGGTGGCGGGCCCTGACGGCCACGGCCGGGCAGACCCTGACTGTCGTCGTACCCCCGGGGTTGCGGTTGATGGAACCGCCGGGCGGCCTGGGCAGCATCCTGGACGAGCTGATCAGCAACGCGTTGCGGCTGTCCGACGCGCAGTCCGTGGAGGTGACCGGGCAGGTCGGTCCCGCTGGCGCGGTCACCGTCGCCGTCCGCGACGACGGCCAGGGCATGGATGCGTCCGAGCGGGCCCAGGCGTCGCAACGGTTCTGGCGCTCACCTCGGCACCAGAACGTGCCCGGGACCGGGCTGGGCCTGGCGATCTGCGCCGACCTGATCGGGGCGGCCGGCGGTGAGCTGCGGCTGGAAGAGGGCCTACCCCGTCCGGACGGCTCCGGGTACGGGCTCGCCGCGGTGGTGGTGTTGCCGGTCGCGCCCCGGGTGGCGTCGTTGTCCGACGCTCCGACGCCGGTCTGACGGTCAGGCCTCAGCGCTTGCGGTCGCGGAACCAGGCGGCCGCGCCCGGATGGAGCGGGACCGACGCGGTGGAGATCCCGGTACGCACGTTGATCTGCCACGCCTCCGGAAGGGCCTCGGCATCGTCGCGGTCGCCGGAGGTGATCGCCCCGGTATGCGTGAAGATCGTGTCGGTGATGGCGTAGACCAGCTCGTGAGGCAGGTCGTCGCGCGCCAGCAGCACATTCGGTACGGCGACCGTGCGGGTCGCCGGGACGCCGGCGTAGGCAGCCGCGTGGATCATGGCCGGGGCATACGGACCCGGGTACGCCGTGAAGAGCCCGTCCGCCTGCGCGTCCAACGGAATCAACCGGATCGGGTGCCGCTGCGCCAACTCGGTGATGGCCGGTGTGGGGACACCGGTGAGCGAGAACATCGCGTCGATCGTGCCGTCGCGAAGTGCCGCCGCCGACTCGGCCTGGCTGAGGTTGCGGTCGTCGGCGCTGAGCGGGCCGAGCTGCAGGACCCGCCGCGACGTGAACTCCGTACCGGAGTCGTGGGCACCGAGGGACACGCGTTTGCCGGCAAGGTCCGGAAACTCGTCGATCGCCGAGCCGGCCATGACCACGAGATGCAGGTGACTGTCGTAGAGCCGGCAGATCGCCGACAGCCCACCGGGCGCGCTGCCGTCGCTGGTGATCAGGGCGTCCAGACTGGTCAACCCCAGTTGCACCTCACCGGCCCGCAACATCCGGATGTTGTCGGTGGACGCCCCGCTCGGCACCGTGGTCACCGTCGCGCCCGGCACCTGCTCGGAGATGTGCTCGGCCAGCGCCCCACCGATCCGCCGGTAGACCGCCCCCGCCGGCCCGGTGGCCAGGCGCAGCTGGACCTCGCCCGCCTCAGGCCGCCCCGAACATCCGACGAGCAGCCCTCCCCCGGCCAGCAACACCGCCCGCCGAGAAAACCCCACCATCCCAAAAGGATACGGACCCCCAGCCCCGCCCCCGCCCCACTCCGCCCCTCACCCCGCCCCTCACCCCGCCCCTCACCCCGTCGATCTTGCAGTTTCGGTCGTCGAGATGCGGGTCTCTGCGTCATTTGTCGCAACAGAAACTGCAAGATCGCGGCCTGACTGCGTCGATCATGGACTTGTGGTGCCTGATTTAGCGCCTTTACGGGCGCTTTGTTGCCCACCACAAGTCCATGATCGACGGGGCGGGCGGGGGTTCACGGAGCGCGGGCTTCGCTTGGCGCTGCGTTTTTGGCGTTCAATCTGGGGGCATGCACGCTGCGCCACTGGTTGGTAGCGTGCCGGTGATGTCGCCGGTGGTTGCCGGCGGTGGTCCCCTGGGGAGGGTCGACGTGTGGGCGGACGACGCTGCGCTCGACGCGGCGGAGCGCCGGCTCGACGAGTGGGAGACGTCGCTCGCCGAACGGGCGGCACGGGCCAAGACGATGTCGGCGACGGTGCAGGGCCTGACCGGCACCGCCCACAACACCGACCGGACTGTCGACGTCACAGTCGACTCAACCGGCCTGCTGCTCGACCTACGGCTCGACGAACGCGTCCGGCAACAACCCGCCGCGCACACCGCTCGGCAGATCCTGGAGACCACCGCTGCCGCGCGCGCCGACCTGCTTCGACAGGTCAGCACCGCAGCCAGGGAGTCATTTGGCGACGACGCGAGCGCCCAGGCCATCATCGACTCGTACCGCAGCAGACTCTCCCCCGACCAGGGATCGAACGATGTCCGCAGCTGACGGCATCCAGGTCGACCCGGACGACCTGACCGCCCACGCGGCCCGCCTCGACCGCTGCGCCAGCAGCCTCGACACCGCCCAGCAGGCAGGCCAGCACGTCCGATTGGGCACCGACGCGTACGGGCAGCTCTGCGCGATGATGCCGGTACTGCTCGACGGCCTCCAGCGCACCCTGGTCGACAGCATCGGTGTCGCCGCCGCATCGGTACGGGACACCGCCGGCAAGCTGCGCGTCGGAGCCGACCGCTACCGACACTCCGACGCCCGCGCCAAGCAGCTACTCGACGGGGTGCGGCGACACAGGTGACGTCGAACCCGCTCGTCGCCGCCGCTGCGGACACCCCACCCAGCGCCTGGGCGGGCGTGTGGATCTGTGAGGACATCGAACTCATCGCCCAGGGCGTCCGCACCGGCAGTTGGGTCGACGGCAGCCTCGGCGTCGTGAGCGCCGGCCTGGACGCCCTCGCCCTCGTCTCCGACCCGGTCGGCGCCCTGCTCCAGTACGGCATCGCCTGGCTCATCGAACACGTCAAGCCACTCAGCGAGGCGCTGGACTGGCTCGCCGGCGACCCGGCGCAGATCACCGCACACGCGCAGACCTGGCGCAACGTCGCCGGGTCACTCCGCGACGACGCCGCCGAACTGGCACGCGCCGTGCGCACCGACGTCGCCGGTTGGGGCGGCAGCGCCGGCCCCGCCTACCGGACCTGGACCGCCGAACAGCAACAGGCCATCACCGGCCTCGCCCAGGGCGCCGACACCATGGCCGCAATCACCGAAGGGGCCGCCGGCCTGGTGGCCGCCGTCCGACTCCTGGTCCGCGACGCCATCGCCGCCTGCGTGTCCCGCATCATCGTGTACGCGGGCGAACTCCTCATCACCGGCGGACTGGCCGCGCCGCTGGTCGTGGAGCAGGTCACGACCTTGGTGGCGTCGTGGGGTGCGCGGATCGCGCGGTTGTTGCGCGGGTTGCTGGCCAGCCTGCGGCGGTTGATTCCGGAGATGCGTCGGCTCGGCGACCTCATCGAGAAACTCAAGCAGGCACTGGGGCGACTCAGGAGGCAGTCACCCGATCCGCACAGACCCGACGGTCCAGAGCCGACGAAAATTCCGGGTGATCTCACCGGACCGGACTTCACCACGGCCGAGATCGACTCGCGGAAGATCGCCAGCTACGTCTTGAGCCCGGACCACCCTGTCGGAGGGCACAAGTATCGCGTCATCAACTCGGCTACCGGGCTCGGCACGGATGACGTCGACGCGGTCTTGCAACAGATCCGCGAAGGCGTACTCGCCGGCAAGCCTCTGCTCGGCAAGGCCGACGAATTCGGTCAGCGGTGGAACGTGGACCTACCTCTCACCGGACCGGATGGCACGATCATCGTGCGTACAGCCTGGATATTGAAGAATGAGGCATCTGCACCTCGGATGGTGACCATCTCGTTCCCCCCAAAGGGAGGATGACATGCTAGAGCTGTACGACGTGGTTGAGCTCCGAGAGGCCATACCCGGAGAAGACCTGCCCGCCGGGGCAGTAGGAGCTATCGTCGATGTCTTCGACGGCCCCCCGCCGGTGTACGAAGTCGAGTTCACCGACACCGATGGCCGCACCGTCGCCATGGTCACGCTCCGGGCCGACCAGGTGTCGCGGCGCGATGGCCACCTTTGATAGGTGGCGTCGCCGATCATGTCGGCGTCCGCGCCCGGCCAGACGAAGCCGCCGACAGCACCGCGGGGCATCCCGGCGAGTCGTTCGATCAGCAGAGCCGCGGCGGCAATGGCCCGCCGGGGCAGGTGGACCTTGATCGGGCGTCGCCGACCGAGGTGCGCCGCTGCGATTTCCATCATCTGGTCGATGGTCAGCACGTCGTCGGAGCCGACGTCGTAGGGCCGCCCGTATGAGCGCGAGTCGTCGATCAACTCGACCAGGGCATCCGCGAGGTCGTCGACCGACACGGTCCGGAATCGCTGAGTTCGGCTGGCCAGCAGCACCGTGATAGCGCTGCGGGCGCCCCGTCGACCATGCCGGAACCGTCGCCGCCGCACGGAGGTGGGGACGGCCCGTGCAGTCCGATGTGCGGGACCAAACGGCGGGTGCGTACTGAACACCCGTGCCGAGCCAATCCATCCAGTCCGGTGGCGATTACTTCACGAGGAAAGTCGACCCGCTGGCCCTTCTCTGCTACCCCGTCACGGATCAGGAAGGCCACATGCCGTGGGCTTGACCTCCGCCACGGAAGCATCAGTTCATCAACCTGCCCTCGCCGTACCACCGCAAGAGGTCCGCGAGCGTCGTGCGGGCCGGGAAGTCCTTCAAGTCCTGGGCAACAACGGTGAGCTGCTCGCGAAAGTCCTCGTGTGCGCCCATCCTCGGATCCTCCGAGGTACCCCTGGCGTAGAGGACGAAGAAGGTTGCCGGACGGCGGTCGGCCTTGGGTCGGATCACCCGGCCCATGCGCTGGATCATCTGGCGTCTACTTCGACTGCCGGCCATGATCACGCCAACCTCTGCCTGCGGGACATCGATCCCCTCGTCCAGGACCCACGGCGCGGTCAGGACCTTCACCTGCCCGTGCTTGAATGCCGCGAGCCGCCGCTTGCGTTCCGTCTGATGCAGGGCGCTCGTGAAATCCAGGGCAGCGACACCGTTGTGGCGGAGCACTGCCGCCGCCTTTTCGGCGCTGGCCCTGGTCTCGCCGAACACCAGCCCTTGGTCAGCCACCGCCAGAACCGGTGCCAGGGACGCGAGAGTCTCCTGCTTGTGGTGGCAGTCCGCGAGCAGCTGACGCCGCTTGCTGAAAGCATGCAGGTATCGGCGCGCGTCCGCCGTAGCATTGCGGTTCCCGTTGCCCCCTTGGCTCAGCTCATTGACGTGGGCCATGAACTCACCGAACGGTTCGTCCGGACAGCCATGATCGAGGATCAGCCGACCACGGAGAGTCCTGGCACGCTCGTCGTAGAGGTCGTACTGCTCACGCTCATCCGCAGTAAAATCGGTGCCGAGAAAGCCCACGCGAAAGGGCGCAAGGATCCCGTCGGCCAGGCCACGCTGATAGCTGCAGCCCATCACCACGCCGCCGAAGTAGGGCTCAAGGTGTTCCTCCAGACCATCGTCCTCGCGCGCGTACGTCGCCGTCAGCCCCAACCGGGCACCGAACTCGGGCTCCAGTGCCCAGGCGAACGTCTTCGCCCCGTACCGGTGCACCTCGTCGGCGATGAGCAGTCCAGCCGATCCCGGGCGCAGCATCTGGTACCTGGCTGCCGAGTGGACGGTGGCCACCAAAACCTGGTGGTCGTCGAATGAGTCCCCGTGGCCGTCCCCGAGTCGTCCGACGCGAGTAATCCGAAGATCACGGCTCAACACCTCATGCCATTGATCGAGCAGTTCCCTGCCGGGCACGAGCACCAACACCTTCTCGCCGGCCTGCACCGCCGCTGCCGCTGCGAGAACCCCCACCGTCGTCTTGCCTGTCCCGGTGACGGCCTCCACAACTCCACATCGGCCCCCGGTTTGCCACTGGGCGAACGCCTCGGCCTGCCATGCACGAGGGGCCTTGCCGATGTAGCAGCGCGGCAATAGTGCCGCCGGCGTGAGCGGACCGTTCAGGTGGACGAGTTGCGCTTGATCGGTGAGGCGCCAGATCCGAGGCGCACCACCATCATGCGCAAAGGTGTCTGGGCTGGCGTACAGCATTCGGTTGACGTCTGTCGTGGTGAGGTCGACAAGGCCCACGCGCTGCAGCCCTGTCAGCAGTTGCCGCTTGTGCTGGCCAGGCCGCTCCACCAATAGCTGCCACAACGCCAACCACATTCGCTCCCGCTGCACCCGTTGCCCTTTCCTCGTTGGTTCGACACTCCCGCAGTCGCCGGGTCGTCGACTGCCAGAGGTGCTTCATCTACTCCCGGCTTGGTCAGGTCGACGAACTGCGGTGTGTGACGCTGCGGGCCAGCACGATGCGGCGCAACTGGCGTACGCCGAGTTCGAAATCCTCGATGTCGCCTGGCCCGACACGGTCGCCCAGTTCGGCATAGGCAGCCAGGGCTTCATCGAGCGCATCCAGGACGGCGCTCTCAGCACAGGCAGCGTCGGCGCTATCGGCTGCGCTCAGCAATGGAGACCCCCACGGAGTACCCGGCTGCTGCGAGGCGGAGTCCGTGAAGACCAACTGCTCGACCTGTTCCGGCGTGATTCGCAACTCGTCGGCCCATCCGCTCAGCAACGCCAGGTACCGGCGGTAGTGCGCTACCTGCCAGTTCAAACTCACCGAGAAGGCCGCATTCCGCCACAGCCAGCGCTGCACCAGACTGTCGAGCACCAACGCGGGTGCCTGGGCCCCGCCGCAGAAGAAGAGGTACTTGGTCGCGAAGGCGACGCCGAGGTAGCGCAGGCGGTTATCCGTTAACCAGGCAAAGGCTTCAGCCCCGCCGTCGCGGCGGACTCGTATTGCCGCCTCCCGGAGCAGGGTTGGCGCATTCGGATTGACCCGCAGTACGCGCGCCGTCCGAAACGCACCGTATCCGATCGACCCATAACCCCACACCATGGCGCTGACGAAGGCTTGGACCGCCTCGGCCTCGCCGTCACCGGCATGGCACCCTCGCTGCGCCACAACGTCACGGTCAATCCTGTCCGGAAGCTCGGCAAGAAGGTCGTAATGGTCCGGCAACGTCGCTTGCCACGTGGATCGGTTCCACTTCATGGCACGCTGCGCTGGACGTCCAGCGGCGTTCCAACTCGCGAACAGATCCCGGAGGCGATCCGGGAGGGCAGGAACAGGCTTGTCGGCCGTCATGTCAAGCTCCAGTGGTCCGGCCGGAGGTTGTCCGCCCGACGATCGATGCAAACTCCGTGCTCCACGTCAGCAGGCGGCGGTCATGAAGGCAGAAACGGAGTGGGCGCACGGATTCCGACCACTCAGCTAAAGCAATCCACTGTGGGCGGAGCAGCCCACGATAGGCGGAAGTCGAAGGGATTCCCCAAGAACGTCCTGTCGGCTTTGCGACACCTGCTCAACGGGTCTCGCCACGATGAGCCGCCTCGCAAGAAGCCCTCCTCCGAACAGACTGGACACGCCCGCGGCGTAGAGAGCAACCTCTATCGCTACCTTGCGGACGGCCAGGTCGCCGCGTACCTCCGGGCGGCACCGCTTATCCGCCGCCGATGGTCGCGGTCCCGGCCGCGCAACGGCGTGGTGTCGTTCGGCCGGGACGGCACGGTCCTGACCATCCGCGTCACGGACCGGCGCCGCTGAGACGTCGAGGGGTTTTGCTGCGGCTCAATGCGCCGCTCTGGCCGCCGGCACGAAGGCTGTCCACCGCCCCGCCTGACGTTCGCCCACGTCAAAGGGGCACAGCGGCCACGCCTCAACGAGGCGGCCGACGGCCTGTCGCACGTGGCTCGCCGTCGGCGGGAGGAGTCCTTCGACCTGCGTCCTCGGGCGCACGCCCCGGTCGACGCGTTCCTGCGCGACTGAAACGCGAACACCACGCTCTGAGCTCTCCCCGTGGTGCCCCGAGCGTCCGGTGCTGAGCCTCTGATTCGTCTGCGACATCAGCTCTACAGCGTCCAACCACCATCACCGACTCCCGACTCCCGACTCTGCCGCTCGCCCCAGCCGGGCCGGCAGTGGCCTCCCCACTGCCACCGCTCAGCCCGGGCGGATCGACGAGCCGTCGGTCCGCGGACACACGCCTGGAGACGACCATGACCCAGCCCGCACAGACCACCGCCCCGCTGATCGAGATGATCTTCGAACGACTGGCCACCACTGACGACGCACCGACACCGCAGCGCTGCCTGGCGGCGGCCGACCTGCTGCCAACTCGGCAAGGGGCGTATGGGCGAGCACGTCGGCGCGACAGCTCCCGTGGCTTATGGTAATAAACCGGACACCCGCCACCGGGTGTCCGGTCCGGGCCGTGGGATTCACGCTGTTCAGCCGGAGGGGTGACCGATGACCGCGAACGCCCGCGACGTCAACGACTGCTGAGATGGACTGGGCCGGATGGGCGTTGTTCGGGTTGGTCGCCACCGCGGCGCTCACCGCTGCGATGATCACCGCTCAACTGGCCGGTCTCACCCGGCTCGATATTCCCCTGGTGCTCGGGGCCTTCGTCACCGAGGACCCCGATCGGGCCCGGGTCGTCGGGTTCTTCCTCCACCTCTGCACCGGTCAGGGTTTCGCCCTGGGTTACGCGGCCACGTTCGCGCTGTTGCACCGGGCGGACTGGTGGATCGGGGCGCTGCTCGGGATTGTGCACGTCGGGATCGCGCTGACGGTGATCTTGCCGCTGCTTCCTGGTGTCCATCCGCGCATGGCCTCGCAACGGGCGGGACCGGCCAGCACGGCGGTGTTGGAGCCGCCCGGGCTGTTCGCACTCAACTACGGCATCCAGACCCCGCTGGTCACGGCTGTCGTCCACGTCGTCTACGGGGTTTGTCTCGGGCTGCTCCTGCAACCCAGGTGACCGGCGCGTCCCGGCCCGACACGGGCTGCTTACCGGCGTGGCGCGTCGAGGAGCGATCTTCATGACCGGTGTGCCACCGATCAGCGACTACGGTCTGCTGGGCGACACGCGCGCCGCTGCCCTGGTCGCGAGTGACGGCGCGATGGACTGGTTCTGCGTTCCACGCTTCGACGGCGATCCCCTGTTCGGCCGACTGGTCGGGGGGCCGGACGCCGGAACGTACCGGGTGGGACCGGCCGGGCCGGCCACCGTCGTTGAACGCCGGTACCGGCAGCACACCGCCACCCTGGAGACCACCTGGGCGGCAGACGGTGGGCGGCTCCGCCTCACGGAGGCGATGGTGGCCGAGGTCAGCCGTCGCCTGCTGCCCACGACACTGATCGTGCGACGGCTGTCGGCCGAGCAGGCAGCGGTCGAGGCGGTGGTGGAGTTCGATCCCCGCCTTGGCGCGCGGCACCACCGGCCCCGGGCACAGCACCGGCGCCAGGGGCTCGTCTGCGAGTGGGGGGCGTTGGCGGTCGCGCTGAACAGCACGCCCATGTTCAGAATCGAACCGGGTCGGCCCACCTCGATGACGGTCAGGCCGGGAACCCCGGTCACCCTCGTGCTGGCCGTGGCCCACCGTGAACCGGTGATCCACGTCGACCCGACAGCCGCCTGGGAACTACTCGTCGAGGACGAGGCCCGTTGGCGAGCCTGGACCGCGGAGATCGACGAGCGGTTGCCGTTCCGGGACCACGTCGTACGCAGTCTGCTCACCTTGCGCCTGCTGACCTACTCACCCTCGGGAGCGCCGGTGGCCGCACCGACCACGTCACTGCCCGAGGATCCCGGCGGTGTACGGAACTGGGACTACCGCTATGTCTGGCCGCGTGACGCGAGCATCGGGGTCAGCGCCTTCCTCAGCGTCGGCAAAACCGACGAGGCGCGCGGTTTCCTCGCCTGGCTGTTGCACGCCACCCGGTTGCAGCGGCCACGCCTGCCGGCGCTGCTCACCCTGCACGGCCGGCGCGTTCCCGCGGAACGTGAACTGGCCGGTTGGCCCGGCTATCACAACAGCGTTCCGGTACGGATGGGCAACGGCGCCGCCGGCCAACACCAACTCGACGGCTACGGGTGGGTGATCGACGCCGCCTGGGTGTTCGCTCAGGCCGGGCACCGCCTCCCCGCCGAGACCTGGCGGACGGTTCGCGGTTTCGCTGACGTGGTCGCCGGTCAATGGCGGGAGCCCGATGCGGGTATCTGGGAGGTACGGGCACCGGCCCAGCACGTCCATTCCAAGCTCATGGGTTGGCTCGCCCTGGACCGCGCCCTGGCCATCGCCGGCACGCACCCCCTGCCGCAGCGGCAACGTCGACGCTGGCAGGACGCCCGGGACGCCATCGCCGCCGACGTCCGCACGCGCGGCTTCGACCCGACGGCGGGCAGCTACGTCCGCAGGTACGACTCCCGGGATCTTGACGCGGCCCTGCTCGTCCTGCCGCTGCTCGACATGGACCGGACCGATTCACCCCGGGTACGCGGCACCATCGACGCCATCCGGAGCAGGCTCTCCGCCGGCGGGCCACTGCTCTACCGCTACCCACCCGGACGTGACGGCCTGCCCGGCACCGAGGGCGCGTTCCTGCCCTGCTCGTTCTGGCTCGTTCAGGCCCTCGCCCGCACCGGGCGTCGCCGTGAGGCCGTCGAGCTGTTCGAGGCCATGGTCGACCATGCCAGCCCGCTCGGCCTCTACCCGGAAGAGGTGGACCCGGCGACGGGCGCCCATCTCGGGAACTACCCTCAGACGCTGACCCACGCCGCGTTGATCCAGGCCGCGCTCGCCATCCGGGACGCCCCACGCGGGTAGGGTTCCGATCATGACAATTCCGCACCTGACGGCTGCTGACGGCACGACCCTGCCGGCGATCGGGCTCGGCACCTACAAGCTGAACGGCTCGGCGGGCGTCGACGCGATCGGTCAGGCGATCCGGACGGGCTACCGGTTGATCGACTCGGCGGTGAACTACGAGAACGAGGGCGCTGTCGGCCGGGCCGCCCGGTCGGCCGGTGACCTGCGGGACGAACTGGTCGTCACCTCGAAGCTGCCGGGTCGGCACCACCGCTACGACGAGGCGCTGACCACCATCGAGGAGAGTGTGTTCCGCACCGGCCTCGACCACGTCGACCTGTACCTGATCCACTGGCCGAACCCCAAGGAAGACCGGTACGTGCAGGCGTGGCGGGCGCTGATCGAGGCGCGTGAGCGTGGCCTGGTGCGGCACATCGGGCTCTCCAACTTCCTGCCCGAGCACATCGAGCGGTTGGTGGCCGAGACCGGGGTCGCCCCGGTGGTCAACCAGATCGAGGTGCACCCGTACTTCCCGCAGCAGGAGGCGCTCGACTACCACCGGGAGCACGGCATCCTGGTGCAGGGGTGGAGCCCGCTCGGCCACGGCAACGACCTCCAGCAGCACCCCGTCGTCGTGGAGATCGCGACCGCGCACGGCGTCAGCCCGGCGCAGACGATCCTCGCCTGGCACGTGGCCCGTCGGGTGATTCCGCTGCCCAAGGCCGCCTCCCCGCAGCGGCAGGCCGAGAACCTGGACGTCTTCGGTATCACGCTCACCGACGCGCAGGTCGAGGCCATCACCGCGCTGGGCCGCCCGGACGGGCGGCTCTCGGACCAGGACCCGGCGGTGTACGAGGAGTTCTGACCGAGCCGACATGCGAGCGCCGTGACGAGCGTGATGACTGTGCGGCATCAATATGCCTGTGAGTCATCACGCTCATCCGCAAATCCGCCGCCGACCGCGGTGCCGAGCCGCGTCACCCGGGCCGGCGGCGGCCCGGGTGACGCGGTGTCGCCCAGACGAGCCCGCCGAGAGCCGGGTCGCTGATGCTCTCCTTACCGTTCTCGACATGACCCGCGCAGCGGTACGCGTACGGCGATCCACTGTGCCCATAACTCCGCCTTTGTGCGATCTGGTCGGGAAACTGGCGACCGGACGCTACCGACGACGGGTTGACGGCAGATGACCGTAGTTCGATGGTTTTGCGTCCACTCGTCGACCGGCTCCGGGTCCTTGACGGGTGCCGCTCACGCCGCCGTGGCGTCGACCCGGGTGAGTCGTCGATGCCCGCTCGGGCTCAGCCCGTGCACGCGTTTGAAGGCCGCGCTGAAGCCGAACGCGTCCGCGTACCCGAGGCGACGCGCCACGGCGGCGACCGTCGCCGTCGATTCGGACAGCAGGTCCGCGGCCACCGCCATGCGCCAGTCGGTCAGGTAGGTGAGCGGCGGTTCGCCCACCAACGCGGTGAACCGTTTCGCCAGTGTGGACCGGGAGACCCCGGCCTGGGCGGCCAGGCTGGCCAGCGTCCACGGTCGGCCCGGCGCGTCGTGCATGGCGCGCAGCACCGGGCCGACAGTGTCGTCGCTGAGCGCGCGGTACCAGCCGGGCGTCTCGGCCTCCGGCTGGTCGAACCAGTCCCGCACCGTGCACACCAACAACCAGTCCAACAGGCGGTCCAGCACCACCTGCCGTCCGGGCCGACCCGCGTCGAGCTGGGCGTCCAGGTAGTCGCGCAGCGCTGCGCAGTCCTGGTCCTCCGGCACGACGAGCACCGGCGGCAGCGCGCCCAGCAACCGCTGTGGCACCCGACCCCGGACCTGGTACACCCCGACCAGCAGCACGAGACGGTCGGTGTGATCCGTGCCCACCGGGTCGAGGACCCCGGTCTGGCCGCGCCGGACGTCGCGCAGCTCCCCGGGCTCGAAGCTCGACCGGGGCTCGGCGGAGAAGACGAACGGCGCCGGCCCGCGCACGATGGCCGCCTCGCCGACCCGGACCGGGCGGGGCTTGTCGTTGTCCGGATGCGAGATCCAGCCCTCGCCCCGCATCGGAACACAGAGCGTCAGCGGGGCGCCGTCGGTGAACCGCAGCGCCCACGGCGGCGTCAGCACCGACCGGCCGAAGGCCGCGCCGTCGGCGTGCAGACCGCGCAGCAGATTGTCGAACGGGTCCATGCCACCGACGATAGATCGCGGAGGATGGACCGCGGACGATCGGACATGCCCGGCGTACGACAGGACATGTCCCGCCGACGACCGGGCGCGTTGACTCGTGGTCATGACGACGGACGTACCTTCGACACTCGTGATGGCCGGCACCGGCAAGACCGGCCGCCGCTTGGTTCAGACGTTGCGGGCGGCGGGTCACCACGTCCGAGCCGCCTCTCGCTCCGGTGAGGTGCGCTTCGACTGGTCGCGGCGGGACACCTGGCGGCCGGCTCTGGCAGGCGTCTCTGCTGTCTATCTGCTCGCTCCGGAGGACCCGGCGCTGGCCACCGACTTCGTGACGCAGGCAGTCGACTCCGGTGTCGGCCGGATCGTGGCGCTCTCCGGGCGCGGGATCGACCGGGTTGATGACTTCTCCCCCGGCATGCTCGCCGCGGAAGAGGCGGTGCGGAAGTCCGGCATCGAGTGGACGATCATCCGGCCCAACAACTTCAGTCAGAACTTCAGCGAGGACCTGTTTCGCCAACCGCTGCTCGACGGTCGGCTGGCCCTGCCGATGGGCGCTACGCCCGAGCCGTTCGTCGACGCCCAGGACGTCGCCGACGTGGCGGCGACGCTGTTGACCTCGCCCGGTCACCACGAACAGGTGTACGACCTGTCCGGCCCCCGTGCGCTCACCTTCGCTACGGCGGTGGCGACGATCGCGCGGGTGACCGGCCGCTCGATCCGCTACGTGGAGCTCACCCCGGATCAGTACCACGCCGAACTGCTCGCCGAGGGTTATCCGGCGGAGGCGGCCACGGCGCTGAACGCCCTGTTCGCCGGGATGCGGGCGGGCCACCTCGCCGAGCCGACCGACGGGGTACGTCGGGTTCTCGGACGGGACCCGCTCGACTTCGACACCTACGCCACGCGGGCCGCTGCGGCTGGCGCGTGGTCGTAGTCCGCCCGGCGGGCGGCATGAGAGCGGGGTAACAGGTGATCTGCCCGCGTACCACGAGCACCCCGACGTACCGTGAGATCGTGCCGACGAGAGAAACACTCACCAAGGCTGACCTCGCCGAACTTCGCCGCTCGGCGCTCGGGACGGCGAATCCGCTCGGTGTCGCGGCCGACCTCGCGGAGGCCGTCGAGCAGGGCCGGTTGGAGGACCCTGACGACGCCGGGGACGCGCTGACGCTGGCCGCCGAGATCGCGGAGATCCGGGCCAGGCCCGAGGCCGCGCTGCGGTACGCGGAGCAGGCCCTGGCGGCGTACCCGTCCGGCGATGATCCTCGTGCCGGGTTCGCCCGGGCGCTGCGGGCCCGCACGCTGTTCCGGGCCGGCGGTCACGACGACGAGGCGATAGCGGAATTGACCGTGTTGCGCCCGTTGCTGCTCACGCGGCCCGACGCCGCCGCCTACGTCAGCGCGGCGCTGGACGCTGGTGGTCGGTCGGCGATCGCCGAGACGTGGCTGAGCGAGGCAGTCGACTCCGTGCTGGGCGAGCGTGCGAGCGCCGGCGCGTCGGCGATCACCGCCACCGACCCGGTGATCGACCTCGGTCCGCCGGACGCGCCCGGTGTGACCTTCTTCCTGCTGCAACAACGGCATCGGG
Source organism: Micromonospora sp. NPDC047756 (assembly GCF_055587245.1). NCBI lineage: Bacteria > Bacillati > Actinomycetota > Actinomycetes > Micromonosporales > Micromonosporaceae > Micromonospora > Micromonospora sp. NPDC047756. The sequence goes on along the minus strand of NZ_JBVJGQ010000002.1, from coordinate 733,028 downwards.
TACGCCGGAACCTCAACCTGCCGCACGACCGGCAGGACGACCTGGCGGACCGGCTGGAGACCCAGCTCGTCCGGCGGGCCGGGGAGCGCAGGGACGCCGAGTCGGATCTGCTCTTCTGGCCGCAAGCCGAGTTCGATCGCCTGCTCGCCGAGCATCCCGCCCTCAGCGAGGTGTACGGGCCGGACTGGGACGCGCACCGGGGCCGGCTGGAGACGGAGCTGGTTCGGCTGCGGGGTGCCGGTCAGGCCGGGCTGGGCGTGTTCGGCGCGACGGTGGCCGGGTTGACCGCGTTCGCCGGTCGACGTGACGGCGACCCGGCCGACGCGGGCGTCCGCGCGGGGTACGCGGCCGAGGTGTCGGCGCGGCCCAGCGCGCGGATCGCCTGGCCGCCGGAGCGCAACGACGCCTGTTGGTGCGGGTCGGGCCTGAAGTACAAGAAGGACTGCCTGCCGCGCTCGCGGAGCTGACCGCGGCGGTCATCGCGCTGCGCCGGTCGACCTGGCCCGGAGTAGCGTCCCTGACGGCTTTGACGTTGGTAGCCGTTAGGAGAGCCTCGTGCTGGTCATCGCGCACCTCAGTGACACCCACCTCGACAGCCATCCCCGGTCGGCCGAACGGACCGCCCGGGTCATGGACTACCTGCACGGCCTGCCACGACAGGTCGACGCGATCCTGATCACCGGGGACATCGCCGACCACGGCGAGGTGGCCGAGTACGAGACCGCCGCGAAGCTCTTCGAATCCCCGCTGCCGGTCATGGTCTGCCCCGGCAACCACGATGTACGCGACGCGTACCGCAAGGGTCTGCTCGGTGACGACGACGGCGGCACCGGCCCGATCAACGCCCGCCACGACGTGGCCGGGGCGGTCTTCCTCCTGGCCGACTCCTCCGTGCCCGGTGCCGACGACGGTCACCTGGACGAGGAGACGATGGCCTGGCTCGCCGACGAGTTGGGTTCGGTGCCGGCCGGGACACCCACGTTCATCGCCCTGCATCACCCGCCGGTGGTGCTGCACCACCCGGTCATCGACCCGATGCGGCTGCTGCCGGCCGACCCCCTGGCCGCACTCGTCGCCGCCCACCCGCAGGTCGTCGCCGTGCTGACCGGGCATTTCCACACCGCCGCCGCGAGCACCTTCGCGGGCCGTCCACTGCTGATCGCCCCGGGCGTGGTCTCCACGCTGCGGATGCCCTGGGAGGGCGACGGCCCGTTGACCACCCAGACCCAGCCGCCCGGCGTCGCGTTCCACGTCTACGACGACGCCGGCCTGCTCACGACCCACTACCGGGTGGTGGTCTGAGGATGCACGGGGTCGCGGTGCTCGGCTTCCTGGTCGCCGTCGCGCCGATCACCGCCACGCCGGGCGCGAGCCTGACCCTGGTCGTCTCGCGGGTCGCCACCGGCGGGCGGCGGCAGGGCTGGTGGGTCATCCTGGGTACGGTGACCGGGCTCTACGTGCACGCCACGCTGGCCGCTGTCGGCCTGGCCGCGCTGGTGCTCCGCTCGTCGCAGGCGTTCTGGGTGGTCAAGCTGGTCGGGGCCGGTTATCTGGTCGGGCTCGGGCTCTGGATGCTCTGGTCCGCGTCGCGGCGTCGCACGGAGGCGGGACGGCGACCGACGGGTTCCGCCCGGAGGTTGCCCTGGCGGGTGGACCACCCGTACCTGCAAGGGTTGCTCGGCAACGTGCTGAACCCCAAGGCCGCCGCCATCTACCTCACCTTGGCGCCGCAGTTCCTCGAACCGGGCCGGCCGGTGCTGCTGCCGATGGTGCTGCTCGCCACGGCGCACGCCGCGCTGCACACCTGTTGGCTCGCTGGCTGGACCGTCGTCTCCGGTGCCGCCGCCCGGTTGCTCCGCACCGCATCGGTGCGACGAAGGCTCGATCGGCTGACCGGCGTGATCCTGGTCGGCCTCGGCGTCCGCGCGGCGACGACCTGAGTCACGTCGCGACAGGTGATCGATCGGCGGGGATGACACGCCCGCTTGGTACCGCTAGCGTCCCGGTGTGGACGATCACCGTCCAGGCCGATGTGACCGGAGGAGACGCCGATGTTCGAGGAGTTCATGGGCATCCCCGCCCACCCGCTGGTGCTGCACGCCGCTGTCGTGTTCGTGCCGCTGCTGGCGCTCCTGACGATCGGCTACGCGCTCGTCCCGCTGATCCGGCCGCACACCCGGTGGGTGCTGGCGCTGCTCGCTGTGGGTGCGCCGATCGCGGCCCTGCTGGCGAAGCTCAGCGGCGACGCCTTCTTCGAACGCATGCGTGCCGCCAATCGGGTGACCCCGGAGTTCCTGCCGACGCTGGAGACGCACCAGGAGTTCGGCGACATCACGCTCTGGGCCGCGATCCTGTTGGGCATCGTGGCGCTGGCACTGGTCCGGTTCGTCGCGCCGAGAGCCGCCGAGGCGAGCGCCGACGGACGGCCCTCTCGACCGCTGACCATCGCGTTGCAGGTGCTGTCGGTGATCGCCGCCGGCATCGCCGTGTACTACGTGATCCGCACCGGCGACTCCGGCGCGAAGGCGGTCTGGGAAGGTCAGTGACGGTCTGGTGTCGGCCCGGCCGGAGCCGGGCCGACACCATGTTGACCGTCAGCCGGCGCGGTACGCCCGGATGATGGTCTGGTCGATTCCGCTACCGCCGTTGGCGGTGGCCTTGACCCGCAGCGAGACTGCCTGCCCGGTGGTGGCCTTCGGCAGCGCGACCTGGTAGGCGTCGCCGCTGCCGGTGACCCGGGCCGACGTCCAGGTGGCGCCGTCGTCGGTCGACGTCCAGACCTGGAACGAGGTCACCTTCTGCGTCTTCACACCGTGCGCCTGCCGGACGGCCAGCTCGGCCGTTCCGTCGACCGGGTGGTTGTCGTGGTCCATCGGCAGGGCGTAGTCGACAGCGAGCAGCGGCAGCGGCACGCTCCCGGTCCCGTCGGGGCCGGCGGACCGGAACGTCCACGAGGTGTTGACCTTGGTGGAGATCGGCAGGATCAGACTCGTGTCGACGTCGAGCGTCACCCGGTAGTCGGCCATCGACTGCGCAACGGTGAAGTCGCCGTACGGGCCGGACCGCTCGTCGACGAGCTTGCCGTTGCGGTACAGCGACAGCGTGCGCTTCACGCCGATCACCTCGCCCTGCAGGCAGTCGGCCCGCTGGTGCTGGTCGGTCAGCGTCACCATGTCCAGGTGCAGGTTGCCGCGGGTCCGCGACGGCGGGGTGGCACAACTCCAGTCGGCGCCGGCCGGGTCGTCGTACCAGTCGGAGTGCAGCGGCTGCCGCGCCCAGACCTTGGACTGCTGGCTGCCCGGCCGGTACTGGCGCGGCGCCTCCATGGCCCCCAGTCCGCCGTAGACACCCTGGTCGGCCCAGACGATCTCCGGTGACAGGTACGACGTCCGGCTCGGCGGCATGACGCCCTCGAAGGTCTGGGTCACCGGCACCCCGTCGGGAGTCTCGCCGAAGCGGACGAACGTGGTGTACATCTCCGGTGAGTCGGTCTGGTGGAACGTCTCGTCGATGCGGGCCAGCCGGGCCTGCTCCGCCCTGGTGACCCGGAACGACGGGTCGGCCGGCACGCCGCCGGCGTACTCGTGCACGATGTTGTAGCGGTACGGCTTCGCGGTGCCGGCCGGCGAATCCATGTTGACGGCCGCCCAGGTGCGCCGCGATCCGATGGTGGGCTTCGGGACCGCCACGCTGCGGACCGCCGTGGCCACCCCGAACCCGCTGATCTGGTGCCACCACGGCAGGCCGTTCACCGCGGTCTGGAAGGTGGTGACGTCGGTCCGGGTGGTCGTGGTGGCCGCCCCGTCGACGGTCGCCGTGACCGGCCGGGCCCGCGCCGGGTCGAGGGTCACGCTCCGCGGGCCCCGCACGTCCAGGTCACCGGCCGCGGTGAGGGTGCTCTCCTGCACGTCGCTGTCGACGTAGTAGGCGATCGACGCGCCAAGCACCGAGTACCGGCCCGCCGGCACCCGCAGGGTGAAGGTCTCCCCCGGCGTGCCACCGCCCCCGCCGTAGAACAACAGAGGGTCGGTGAGGTTGGCGACCATGACGTTGATCCAGCTGTCCGCGCCGTCCCGCAGACCGGGCATCGGCTTGGTGTGGATGGTCAGGTCGTAGCTGGGCGGCTCGACGTAGAAACTCACCGGCGTGGTCACGACCGGCTTGCGGCCGCTGCGGGCGGTGACGGTGGCCAGGTAGAGGCCCGGCCGGCTGCCCAGCGCCGCGCGGTTGATCCGCAGGGTCGCCGCCCCCGTCGCGCCCCGCTTGAGGGGCACCCGGCTCGTCGACAGCGACGCCGCGCCGCGCGGTACCGGCTGGCCGTCGTGGTTGACCACTGCCACGTCGAGGTCGAGTACGGTCGTCGACTCAGCGGTCCAGCTCAGCTTCGTCTCGCTGGTCCCCGACTGCGGGTACGCGAACGTGCCGAGGTTGACCACCGGCTGGTTGCTGGTCGGGCCGCCGAGGGCCCGGGCCGCGTTGAGCCGGCCGGCTCCGACGGCGTACGGGTCGATGCCGGTCAGCGGATCGGCCGCGCCGACCAGTGCGGCCTTGAGCTGCTGGCCGGTCCAGTCCGGGTGACGCTGGGCGAGCAACGCGGCGGCGCCCGCCGCGTGCGGGCTGGCCATCGAGGTGCCGCTGATCGCCTCGTAGTGCTCGTCGATCGGGTCCTGGAGGTTGGTGCCGGCGGCCCGGGCCGCGACGATGTCGACGCCCGGCGCGACCAGCTCCGGCTTGGCCACGTGGCTGTCGACCAGTGGTCCCCGGCTGGAGAAGTCGGCGAGCTTGTCGTCGCGGTCGACGGCCCCGACGGTCAACGCGCTGGACGCCGAGCCGGGCGAGGAGATCTGCGCGCCGCTGTTGCCGGCCGCGATGACGAACAGCGTGCCGGTGGACGCGCTCAGGGCGTCGACGGCGAGCGAGAGGGGGTCGCTGCCGTCGTCGGCGTCGCTGCCACCGAGGCTCATGTTGATGACGTCGGCGCGGGGGGCGGCCCACTCCATGGCCGCGATGATGCCGGAGTCCTCGCCGTAGCCACGGTCGTCGAGGACCTTGCCGATCAGCAGCTTGGCGTCGGGCGCGACACCGCGACGCTGACCGCGTGCGGCCGCGCCGGTGCCGGCGATGGTGGAGGCGACGTGCGTACCGTGGCCGTTGTGGTCCACGGCGTCACCGCCCTCGGCGGTGAAGTCGGCCCGGTCGGCGATCCGCCCGACCAGGTCCGGGTGGGTGAAGTCGGCGCCGGTGTCGAGCACCGCGACGGTGGTCCCCCTGCCGGTGTAGCCGGCCTTCCAGGCGTCCGGCGCGTCGATCTGGGTCAGGTTGCGGTCCAGGCCGGCGGGCTTCGCGCCGGCTGGCAGGGCGGTGGCGCGGACCTTGCGGTCGAGCCAGACCTTCTTCGCCCCGGCCAGCAGCGAGTTGGTCGCGAGCTTCGCGGTGGCCGGGCTCTTCTTGGGTACGCGGCCGGCGACCGCACCGATGCTGGGCAACGGCAGCACGTCACCGAGCGCGGCGACGCGGGCGGACGCGGTGGCGGGCTGCACGATGAGCGGCAGCTCGGCGGAGTTGTCGTCGTCGTACCCGTCGGCGATCAGCGTGGTGACGTCGAACAGGTCGGGGTCGAGGACCGAGCCGATCTGGGACGCGACGCGGGCGGGGACGACGTGCAGGTGACCGTCGGGGCCGCAGCTCTGGTTGATGACCGCGTTCTCGTCGACCGGCCGGATCGTGGCCTGCGGGCAGCCCGAGCCGTTGGTGCGAACGGTCACCACGTCGCCGGTCAGCAGGGTGACGGTGTGCGTCCTGCCGTCGGTCGAGGCGGCGGGTGCGCCCGGTCGGTCGATGCCGCCGGCTGTGGCCGAGCCGCCCGGTAGGGCGGTCAGCGTCGTGGCCGTGACGGCGACCGCCATCAGCCACCGCGTTCTTCTGAGCATGGTGCTCCTCGTCTAATGTGGACGAAAGTGCCTCATCGGGCGACTTTCTGCAAGATCATATGCAGGTCAACGATCTTCGGGGAGCCTTCGACGAGGAGGTTTTCACGCTCTTAACAGTGGGAGCACCCGCCGGCCGAGCAGGTCGATCCCGCCGTGCGGCGTCAACCCGTGCGGGGTGCCGAACTCCACCCGGCTCGCCCCGGCGTCGAGCACCGCCGCGGCCTGCGAGGCCACGTGCTCGGGTGTGCCGGAGAAGGCGAACAGGTCGAGCAGGTCGTCGCCGATCAGCGCCCCGGCGAGGTCGTCCTCCCGACGACCGACGTGCTGCTGGATCCGGGCCAGCAACTCCGGGTCCACCCCGATCGTCGGGTCGTGGGCGGCGACCACCGCCAGGTACATGGCCACCTCCCGGCGGGCCACCCGCCGGGCCACGACACCGTCCTCGTCGACCACCGTCACCGCCCCGAGCACCACACCCGTCCGGTCGCGGTCGGGTGCGGTCGCGTCGTCGAGCCAGCCCCGCATCAGCCGGGCCATCGCCGGGTTCGCCGACCCGCCGACCTTGACCTCGTCGGCGAAACCGGCCGCCGCCCGCGCGGTCTGCCGCCCCCACGTACCGACCAGGACCGGCACGTCGGCACGGGCCGGGGTGTACCGCAGCGACGTGCCCGGCGCGACGGTGAACTCGCTGCCCTGGAAACCGCTGTCGTCCCCGGCGAGCAGTAGCCGGACGACAGCGACCGTCTCGACGATGCGCCGGATGGGCCGGATCTGCGGCACGCCGATCTCGTCGAGCCAGGTGCCCCGGGCCAGCCCGAGGTAGGCCCGGCCGTGCGAGGCGAGATCCAGTGCGGCCACCTGACCGGCGACCTCCACCGGGTGCAGGGTGAACGGGTTGAGGCACGCCACGCCCAGGCGGATCCGGCTGGTGTGCCGGGCCGCCACCAGCAGCGGGAAGATCGGCGGTTGGTACATCAGATCACCGAAGACCGACAGCACGTCGAACCCGTGCCGCTCGGTCAACTCGGCCAACTCCGCGTACTCGTCGGCGGACTTGTCGGACTGCAGGCCGATGCCGACCAGCCCTTCGCTCACGTCAGCTCCCCGGTGGGAATCTGCCGGCGGCCGGTCCGCTCGATCCGCATGATCAGGCGCTCCTCCGGATCCGGGCAGGCGACGTGGCTGTCCTGGGCCAGCCAGTCCCCCTCGGCCAACTCCCGCTGCTTGGCGGGGATCAGGGGCAGGCACGCGGCCAGCGCGTACAGGCAGAAGTGCCCGCCGGCGGGGATGGTCAGCCGGTTCGACTCGGTCACGTCGAAGTGGTCGCCCGGCTTCAGGCCGCACACCGAGCGGCCCTCGATCCGCTCCACCACGACCCGCAGGTCGTACAGGTCGGTGGTGGGTTCCTCGGCGCTCATCGCACGGCCTCCGCGTGGTGGTGCACGATTCGCCAGGAGCCGGCCTCGCGGCGCAGGACGTCGGTCACCCGGAAACACTCGTCCGGCCGGGCGTCGCCGAAGCGGGCCCGCAGCACGTAACGCACCAGGCCGGTGTCGCCCCAGGCGTCGGCACGCAGGTGTTCCGGCGCGACCGAGATCGGCGCGGAACCCGTCGCCCGCCTCGCCCGCCGGTCCCGCAGGTCGTCCAGCGCGCCCAGGCCGGACAGCAGGCCGCCGGCGTCAGACTCCCAGAACGTCAGGTCGGGGTGCAGGTGCGCGTCGAAGGCCGGCCGGTCGCCGAGGGACCGGTACAGGTCGGTGATGGTGGTGGCGAGCTCATCGCTCATCGGCTGTCACTTCCGATCGGGTACGGCGGTGCGGAGGTCAGGGCAGGTCGGCCAGGCGGGCGCGGAGCGGGTCCAGTCCCATCGGTCCCAGCGCCAACGCGGTGTGGTGGAAGCGTTTCCGGTCGAAGGCCGTACCCTCGCGCCGCTCGGCGTCCCGGCGGGCCTGCTGCCACAGCCGCGCGCCGACCTTGAAGGCCAGCGCCTGCGCCGGCCAGCCGAGATACCGGTCCACCTCGAAGCGCGCGGTCTCGGCGTCCAGCCCGACGACACGGGTGAGAACGTCCACCGCGAGAGAAGGCGTCCAACGGCGTTCCTCGGTGAAGCCGTTGCCGGCCGGGATCGGCAGCCCGAGGTGCAGACCCAGGTCGATGACCACGCGGGCGGCCCGCCACAGCTGACCGTCGAGCATGCCGAGACGCTCGGCCGGGTCGGCGTACAGGCCGAACTCGTCGGCGAGGCGCTCGGCGTAGTGCGCCCATCCCTCGGCGTACCCGTGCACCTGGCAGAGGGTGCGCTGCCACGGGTGCAGGTCGGCGGTGGTGAGGGTGAGCGCGTGCTGGAGGTGGTGGCCGGGCAGCCCCTCGTGGCAGAGCGTCCCGACGTGCCGCCACACCGGCACCGTCGACTCGCCGGTGGGCACCGACCACCAGATCGCGCCGGGACGCATCAAGGCCGGGTCGGGGGGCGTGTAGTACATGACCCCGGACGTGGCAGGGCTGATCCGGCACACCACCCGGCGGGTGGCGGCCGGGATGTCGAAGTGGATGCCGTCGAGCGCGTCGGTCAGCTCCTCGGTGCGCTGGCGCAGCCACTCCTCCAGAGCGGGCCCGACCGCCACCCGACCAGCCGGGTCGGCGTCCAGGGCCGCCCGCGCGGCAGCCACCCGCTGGTGGCCCAGTTCGCCCGCGGCGGTCCGCAGCTCGGCGGCGGTGCGGGTCAACTCCGCCCAGCCGTACTCGTACACCTCGTCGAGGTCGACCGTCGCGCCGAGGAAACTGCGGGCGGTGACCCGGTACAGGTCACCACCCACACCGTCCACCTCGGAAGCGCCGGGTGCCAGCTCGGCTCGGAGGAACGCGGCGAACCCGGCGGTGGCGGCGGTCGCCAGCCGCGCGCCCCGACGCAGCCGAACGGCGAGCGGGCCGTCGGGGCAGCCGTCGACCAACCGCCCGTAGAAGTCGGCGGTGACCCAGGAGGCGCACTGGTCGGCGACCACGAGCACCTGACGGCGGGCGACCAGGTGTCCCTGCCGCGCCGACCGGCGCAGCGTCGCGGCGTACCGGTCGAGGGCGTCGGGCACCTGGTGCAGGTGGTCGGCGAGCACCGCCCAGTCGTCCTCGGTGCGCCGGGGCAGATTGTCGAAGAGCTGCCGCAGCAGGTGCACCGGCGTGGCCAGTGGGGCGAGCAGCCGGGTGGTGAAGCCCGCGTCGTACAGGTCGATCTCACTGGCCAGCCGATCACGCAGCGCCCCGGCCAGGGACCGCTCACCGGGGTCGTGCGTGGTCGCCGCCGCGGCGGCCGTCGCGGTGCGCCGGGCCAGCTCGGCGCGGGCGTCGAACCCCTCAGGGGAGAGATCCGGGACGTGCGACCCGGGGATACGCCCCACCGCCTCGGCCGCCTGCGGGTCCAGCTCGGCGAGCGCGTCGAGGTACCCGTCGGCGACCTGGGTGATGCTGCTCATCGCGGCACGCCGAACCGGCCGTTGTCGTCGCGGTAGGCCACCCCGCCCTTCATCACCGCGTGCAGGGTGCGCAACGCGGAGACCGAGCGGGTCGGGTCGTCGCGCAGCACCAGCAGGTCGGCGTGCCGCCCGGCCTCGACGGTGCCGAGGGTGTCGGCACGACCCAGCCACTGCGCGGGGCGGGTGGTGGCGGCCTTGAGCGCGTCCGCTACCGGCATCCCCGCGTCCACCATGAACTCCAGTTCACGGACGGTCGCGGTGGTCTCGTCGTAGCCGGCGTGCGGGGGCATGTCGCTGCCCAGTGCGATCGGCACGCCGTTGCGGATCGCGTGCTGCAGGCTCTCCCAGTGTCGTGGGCCAGCCGCGAGGGCGCGGTCCATCAGCCAGCCGGGCACCCCGGAGTCGCGGAAGAACTGCTCGCAGCGGCTCACCACGATCGTCGGCACATACCAGACACCCCGCTCGGCCATCAGCCGAGTGACGTCGTCGGTCAGCTCGTACCCGTGCTCGACGCAGTCGAGGCCCAGCTCGACGGCGCGGCGGACCGAGTCGGCCGGGCCGGCGTGCGCGGTGACCTTGCGCCCCCAGTCGTGTGCGACGCGGATGACCGCGGCCATCTCGTCGTCGAGCAGCTGCGGGGTGTCGATCGCCTCGTGCTGGCCGGCGATCCCGCCGGAGATGCAGACCTTGATCAGGTCGGCGCCGGCGCGGAGCTGTTCGCGGGTGGCCCGCCGGAACCCGTCCGCGCCGTCGGCCTCCAGGGCGTCGGCGTCCCAGCCGTGCCCACCCGTGCAGCAGAGCGCGTGCCCCGCGGTGAAGATGCGCGGGCCGTCGACCGCACCGGCCTCGATCCCCCGACGCAGGGCGAAGTCGGCGTAGCGGCTCTCCCCGACCAGGCGGGCGGTGGTGACACCGGAGTGCAGGGTACGCCGGGCCGAGTCGGCCATCAGCAGCACCAGCTCGGCCAGGTTGGAGTTGTGCACGCTGTCGGCGAGGTGGCCGGGCAACCCCAGTGAGAGGTGGACGTGCATGTTGGTCAGACCCGGCATGACGTGTTCGCCGCCCAGGTCGACCACCCGGGCCGCGCCGGCCTCGGCGAGAACGTCGTCGACCTGACCGACGGCGCGGATCATCCCGTCGGCGTCGATCCAGATGCCGCGGTCCGGTTGGAGGGCGTCCTGGACACCGTCGTAGAGGGCGAGGTTGACCAGGACCTGTTCGGTGGGCATGCGCATGGGGCGTCCTCAGAGTGAGCGCGCGGCGGTCGGGGCCGTGGCAGGGTCGGTGAGCCAGCAGGCGACGCTGCGGCCGCCCAGGTCGACGGTGGGCGGCTGCTCGCCGCAGGGCGCGAACGCGTGCGGACAGCGGGGCCGGAAACGGCACCCGGTGGGCGCGTGGGCCGGGTCGGGCACCTCTCCGGCGAGGATGGCGGGCAGGCGTGCGGTAGGCCCGATCTGCGGCACCGCGTCGATCAGCGCCCGGGTGTACGGGTGTCGGGGCTCGCTCCACAGCTCGCGGGTGGGTGCGACCTCGACGATCCGGCCCAGGTACATCACGGCGGTCACGTCGGCGATCTCGTGCACCAGTGCCAGGTCGTGGGAGATGAACAGCATGCCCATGTCGAGGTCGCGGACCAGCCCGACGAGCAGGTTGACCACCTGCGCCTGGGACGAGGCGTCCAGCGCGGTGACCGGCTCGTCTGCGATGATCATGCGGGGTTCCGGGGCGAGCGCGCGGGCGATCGCCAGGCGCTGCCGTTGACCGCCGGAGAACTGGTGCGGATACCGCTGGGCGGCGCTGCTCGGCATGGCCACCCGTTCGAGCAGCTCGTGCACCCGGGCTCGGCGGGCCGACCCGGTGACCGCCGCCGGCACGCCGTCGAGGAGTTGAGAGCCGATGGTGCGCCGGGGGTTCAGCGAGGCGTACGGGTTCTGGAAGACCATCTGCAGGCCGACCTCGGCACCGGAGCGGGGCCGCCAGCCCAGCGGGGTGACCGGTCGGCCGGCGTACTCGACGGTGCCGGCGCTCGGCGCGCTGAGCCCGACCGCGACGCGGGCGAGTGTGGACTTTCCGCACCCGGACTCGCCGACCAGGCCGACGATCTGGCCGGGGGACACCTCCAGGCTGACCCCGGCGACGGCCCGAACCCGGCCCCGCCCTCGGGAGCGGTACTCGACCTCCACGTCGGTGAAGGACAGTCGCGCGGGCGCTGTGGTGTTCACGCGGCCACCTCCAGGTGCGGACGGACCACGCAGGCCACCGACCGGTCGGCTCCGGCGGGGGTGAGCGGGGGCGGGGCCACACCGCAGGACGGTTCGGCGTACCCGCAGCGGGGTTGGAACGGGCACCCCGGCGGTGCCTCGCCGGGTGCCGGCGGGGCGCCCGGGATGGGCCGCAACGTCCCGCCGTGCTGGGTGCCGTGCGGTCGGGCCCCGAGCAGCGCGGCAGTGTACGGGTGGGTGGGGGCGGTGAGCAGGCTGCCGGTCGGGCCGGTCTCGACGACCCGCCCGGCGTAGAAGATGTAGCCACGGGTGGTGAGGGCGCTGAGCACCCCGAGGTCGTGGGTGATGAACGCGACGGCCAGCCCGGTCTCGGCGCGCAGCCGTTCCAGCAGGGCCAGGATGCCGGCCTGCACCGTGACGTCGAGCGCGGTCGTCGGTTCGTCGGCGATCAGCAGCCGGGGCCGGGCGGCCAGCGCGATGGCGATCGCCACCCGCTGCCGCATCCCGCCGGAGAACTGGTGCGGGTACGCGCGCAGCGCCCGCTCCGGGTCCGGGATGCGGACCTGGTCGAGCAGCTCCACCGCGCGGCGGCCGGCAGCGCGACGGTCCATCCGCAGGTGCACCCGCATGTGCTCGGTGAGCTGCCGGCCCACGGTGAGCATCGGGTGCAGGGCCGCGCTCGGGTCCTGGAACACCATGGCGATTCCCGCGCCACGGATCCGCTGCCAGCCCCGGGCGTCCAGCCCGAGCAGTTCGGTTCCGGCGTACCGGGCCGAGCCGGTGACCGCCGCCCCCGGGGGCAGCAGCCCGAGCAGGGTCTGCGCGGTGAGGCTCTTGCCGCAGCCGCTCTCCCCCGCGATGCCCACCAGCTCACCCTCGTCGACGGTCAACGACACGTCGTGCAGGATCGGCAGCGCGCCACGCGGTGAGGGCAGGGTGACGGCCAGGGAGTCGACGTCGAGCAGCGGTGCCACCTCAGCGTCCCTTCGAGTAGCGGGGGTCCAGCCGGTCGCGCAACGTGTCGCCGAGCACGTTGAAGGCCATCACCACGGTGAGGATGGCGAGGCCGGGGAACACGCTGACCCACCACATCGACAGGTCCTGCGCGCCGAGGGCCACCATCGAGCCCCACTCGGCGGCCGGCGGGCGCGGACCCAGACCGAGGAACGACAGGGCGGCGAGCAGCAGCACCGCGTTGCCCAGCTCCAGGGTGGCCAGCACGATGGCCGGGCCGATGCTGTTGGGCAGCACGTCGCGGCGCAACGCCCGGATCGGCCCGACGCCGAGCAGGCGGGCGGCGTTGAGATAGTCGTCGCCGCGCATGCTGAGCACGGCGCTGCGGATGACCCGGGCGTAGACCGGCCAGGAGACGATCACCAGGGCCAGCACGGCGTTGCGGGTGTTCGGGCCGAACGCCGCCGTCACCGCCATGGCCAGGATGATCTGCGGGAACGCGAACACCAGGTCGGTCAGGCGCATCAGCGCCTCGTCGACGAACCGGCCGACGTATCCGGCGACCAGCCCGAGCAGCCCGCCGACCAGCAGGGCCAGCGAGACGATGGCCAGGGCCAGCGGGATGGACAGGCGGGCGCCGTGGATGACCCGGCTGAGGATGTCGCGGCCGAGCGAGTCGGTGCCGAACCAGTGCGCCCCGGACGGCGACGCGTACGTGACGGGGCTCTGCGCCAGCGGGTCGTACGGTGCGAGAACGTCGGCCAGCAACGCCAGCAGCAGCCATCCACCGAGGATGGTCAACGCCGCCACGGTGATCGGCTGACGCCACACCGGTCGGCTCGTCGAGCCGCCGCGCAGCCGGCCGAGCCAGCGGCGTCGGCTCAGGGCCCGCTCCGCCTTCGGGTCTGCACGTGTCGTCATGACAGCCGGATCCTCGGATCGATGAGCCCGTACAGCAGGTCGACGGTCAGGTTGACAAACGTGTAGACCAGCGCCACGAAGAGGCTGACGCCGAGGATCGCGGGCAGGTCCAGCGCCGTGGCGCTGCGGTACGCGTACTGGCCGACGCCGGGCCAGCCAAAGATGCTCTCGACGAGCACCGTCCCGGACAGCAGCGAGGCGAACGCCAGGCCGGAGACGGTGACCACCGGAACGAGGCCGGCACGCAGCAGATGCCGGCGCAGCACCACCCGGGTCGGCAGGCCCTTGGCGTACGCGGCCCGGATGTAGTCCTGCTGGAGCACCTCCAGCATCGCCGAGCGGACGAAGCGGACCAGCATCGCCACCGTCAGCGAGGTCAGCACGAGCACCGGCAGGGACAGGTGCTGGGCGGCGTCCCAGGCGACGTCCCACTGCCCGGCCAGCGCCCCGTCGACCGTGTACATGCCGGTGACGGTGGGCGGCGGGCTGAAGTCGGTGGACAGTCGCCCGCCGCTGGGGGCCAGGCCGAGTTGGTAGAAGAAGACGTAGAGCACGACCAGGGACAGCCAGAACGGCGGGGTGGAGAGCCCGAGCAGGGCGCCGATCCGAACGAGCTGGTCGGTGAACCGGCCGTTGCGGACCGCCGCCAGCATGCCGACCCCGGTGCCGATGAGCAGCGCCAGCACCATGCTCGGGAGGGCCAGCTCCAGGGTCGCCGGCACGTAGTGCAGCAGGTCGTCCAGGACGGCCCGTCCGGTCTGCTGGGAGTGGCCCAGGTCGCCGTGCAGCAGGTTGCCCAGGTAGTGCAGGTACTGGGCCCAGAGCGGCTGGTCCAGGCCCCACTTCTCGCGGAAGGCGGCCACCGCGGCGGGGTCGTTGAGCGCCTGGTCGGAGAGGTTGGCGGTGACCGGGTCACCGGGGACCACGTTGACCAGACCGAACGTCACCACGGTGACGCCGAGCAGCAGGCCGGCAGTGACCGCCACCCGCTTGGCCAGGAAGGTCAGCAGCGGGTGCGCACCCCGGGGCCGGGACGCGGTCGTGGCGACCGCGCCCGGCTCACCGTTGTGGACTGTCGTCATGTCGTCGCCGACTACTTGCGCCCGACCGCGGCGACGTCCACCTGCCAGCCGGCAGCGGTGTAGTCCGCCCCGGTCAGGTCCGCGGTCGCCACGACGATGGAGGAGTTGCTGGCCAGCACGAGGTACGGCGAGGACGCGTTCATCAGCCGCTGCCACTCCTGCATCGCGGTGGCCCGGCCGGCCAGGTCGAGGGTCTCGGTGACCTTCCTGCCGGCGGCCACCACGGCCGGGTCGGCCCGCTCGACAGTCCAGCCGGAGCGCAGCGCGGTCGCCTGGCCCGGTGCCATGTTGTTGATCAGTGAATCGGCGACCGGGTAGTTCAGGCTCTGCGGGGTGAACCCGAGCGGAGACTTTCCGCCGCGCATCTCGTCGAGGAACGTGGTCAGCGGCTGCGGGTTGAGTTCCAGCTTGATGCCGGCCTCGGCGGCGTCGCCCTGCACCTTGGTGGCCACCGTGCCGAGATCCACACCCTTGTAGGTGATGGCCGGGTAGGTGAACTTGACCGTCGGGTTCGTCAGGCCGGCCTCAGTGAGCAGCGCCTTGGCCTTGGCCACGTCCCGCTTGGACTCCTCGCCGGCCGGCAGCGCGCCGGGGAAGGCGGGCGCGACCAGCCCGGCGCCCGGGGCGGCGCCCTTGCCGTACAGAGCGGCGATTCCCTGGTAGTCGATGGCGGCGCGCAGGGCCTGGTTGAACTTCGGGTTCGAGGTGACCGCCGAGACGGCCGGGTCGGCGTTGAGGAAGAGGAAGTAGACGGTGTCCTGCACGCCGGAGGTCTGCAGGCTGCCCGGCAGTCCGTCGAGGAGCTTGCCGGAGATGTCCAGGGATATCTCGGCGGCCTCGGCGCGTTGCATGGTCAGCTTCTGGGTCTGCACATCCATGTTGCGCAGCACGACCCGGGAGAACTGCGGCTTCGCGCCCCAGTACTTCGGGTTGGCCTCCAGCACCACCTGCGACGAGGGGTCGTAGGACTTCAGCACGTACGGGCCGCTGCCGACGGAGTTGGTGTCCAGGTACTGCTGCGCGGTGTCGCCCTGGGCGGCGTCGGCGCCGTCACGGGCGCCGTGCTCCTTGGCGACCTTGGCGTTGAGCACCGCTGTCGACGGCATCGACAGCACCACCGGGATGTTCGGGTCGGGGGTGGCCGAGGCGACCACGACCGTACTGTCGTCGGTCTTGGTCACGGTCAGGCCGCTGACGGTGACCGCAGGGCTGCCCTTGATGTTCTTCAGCCGATTGAGCGAGAAGACGACGTCGTCGGCGGTGAGCGGGCTGCCGTCGGCGAACGTCACGCCCTGGCGCAGCTTGAAGGTGAACGTCGTGGCGTCGGGCGACACCTGGTACGACTCGGCCAGCGCGGGGACCGGCTTACCCACATCCGAACCCTCGAAGGTGAGCAGGGTGTCGTAGAGGGCGTGCACGGCGGTCAGACCGGTTGCCTCGTAGACCCGGCCGGGGTCGAGGGTCTTGAGCACGAACGAGGTGTTCACGGTGAGGGTCTTGGCCGTGCCGTTCGCGTTTCCACCACTGCCGCCGGCGCTACAGGCGCTGACGGAGAGGACGGCCAGCGTCGCCAGAGCGGACGCTCCGGCGAGGAGCCGGCGGGGAGACACCGACATGCTGTTCCTACCTTCGTATCGCGCGGCCCGCCGTGCGGGAACCGCGGGGCGTCGACGCCTCGGGCGACCAGACCACCGGCGGAAGCGGCGGGAGATCGTCGCGGGGTTCTCGGGAGGCGTCGTCTCGGGTTGGATGTAGGCCGGACGGGGACGTCGTCCGGTTCGTCTTGACGCGGCCTTGTCTAGTGGTGTCGAACGTTGCCGCCTGTTGTTCAGCGATACTAAACAGACCCGTATAGTCGGGTCAATCAAGATTCAGCCACACTGTTTTCGGAACGAGGACACATGCTCGGTGACCGACTCCGCGACCTGCGTCAGCAGCACACCCTCACGCTGCGTCAGCTCGCCACAGCCGCCGACGTGTCCCCCGCTCTGCTCAGCCAGATCGAGAACGGCGCCACCGACCCCAGCCTCTCCACTCTGCGCAAGCTGGCCCAGGTCTTCGACACCTCGATCGCCGAGCTGTTCTCCGAGCCCGAGGCCCCACCGGTGCACGTCAGCCGCGTCGGCGCCCGCACCCGGCTGGCCGCGCCACCCGGCCAGATCACCTACGAACGGCTCACCCCCGGCCGCGGCGACCTGGAGGTGCTCCAGGCCCACCTCGCGCCCGGCGACGCCAGCTCCGCCGAACCGTGGGCGCACCCGTCGACCGAATGCGCGATCGTCATCAGCGGCGCTGTCGTCGCCGAGATCGGCGGCGAGCCGTACACCCTCACCGCCGGCGAGTCGGTCACCTTCGACTCGCGCCTCGCGCACCTCTACCGCAACGCCAGCGACCAGCGCGCCCACCTGATCATCGCGGTGACGCCACCGACTCCCTGACCGACCACGGTGGACAGCCGACGGGATCGACGGAACGCCGCGGCGGACCTAGCATGACCACGAATGGATCTTCGAGATTGGCCCCTGCCGACCCCCGGCAACCAGCCCAACCGAAGGGAGACGCGCATGCGTCGACCCCGTCATCTGGCACTCCTGAGCGTCGGCGTTTCCGGCGCTCTGGTGCTCAGCGCAGCCTCCACCGCAACGGCTGCACCGCCCGCCGCCACCACGCCCACCGGCATCGTGGTCAGCGACGGCATGACCCAACCGGTGTTCTCGCTCGCCGACGCGATCGAGGAGCGGGTGTTCGTCCAGACCACGGTGGACACCGACCACGACGGTCGGCCCGACCGGGTCGCGATCGACATCTCCCGACCCGGGGAGACCGCCACCACCGGCTTCAAGGTGCCCGTCATCTTCGAGCACAGCCCGTACCGCAAGGGCACCTGGGGTGATGTGCCGTACCCGAGCGTGCTGGTCGACGACCTGCCGCAGAACGGCCTCACCGACCGCAACGGGCGTCGTGCCCTCGACGCCGGCGCGCAGCGGGCCCAGGCGAAGGCCAACCTGCCCGGCTCGCTGGACGACTACTACGTACCCCGCGGGTACGCGGTGGTGCTCGGCCAGAGCGTCGGCACCGGCGACTCCGACGGCTGCCCGACCAGCGGCGACCAGGCCGAGACGCTCGGCACCAAGGCGGTCATCGACTGGCTCAACGGCCGGGCCAAGGGGTACGACGCCAACGGCGCCCCGGTCACCGCCGGCTGGAGCACCGGCGCGGTCGGCATGACCGGCGTCTCCTACAACGGCACCCTGCCCAACCAGGTGGCCACCACCGGCGTCAAGGGGCTCAAGACCATCGTCCCGGTCTCCGCGATCAGCAGCTGGTACGACTACTACCGGGCCAACGGCCTGGTGGTCGCGCCCGGCACGTTCCAGGGCGAGGACCTCGACATCCTGGCCCAGTACACCGCCGGGCAGGCGCGCGCCGAGGGGCCCTGCGCCGACGAGCTCGCGGACATCACCGCGAAGCAGGACCGGGTCACCGGCGACTACTCGACGTTCTGGCAGGATCGCGACTACCTCGACGCCCGCGACGTCAAGGCCAGCGTCTTCGTCGTGCACGGCCTCAACGACTGGAACGTGAAGACCGAGCACTTCGCCGGCTGGTGGGACCAGCTCGCCAAGCGCGACGTCCCCCGCAAGATCTGGCTGCACCAGGGCGGCCACGGTGGCCCGGGCAGCAACGCGTCGGTGACCCTGCCCGGTGGGCAGACATGGACGTACAAGCAGACCGAGAACCGCTGGTTCGACTTCTGGCTGTGGAACGTGCGCAACGGCATCATGGACGAGCCGACGGCGGTGCTCCAGCGCGAGGACCGCGCCTACACCACGTACGCCAACTGGCCCGACCCGGCGGCGCGGGAGGTCGGGCTGCGCTTCGCCGCCACCGACGCCACCGCACCCGGCACGCTCACCACCGGCAAGCCGCCGAAGGCCAGAGTGGAGCAGAGCTTCGTCGACGAGGGCCGGACCATCCACCCGGACACCCTGGTGTCCAACCCGGACACCGCCAGCGCCAACCGACTCGCCTACCGCTCTCCCGAGCTGACGCAGAGCGTGCGCATCTCGGGGCGTCCGGAGATGCGGTTGCGGATGGCGATCGACAACAAGCCGGACGCGAACCTCACCGCGTACCTGGTCGACTACGGCCCGGCCGGGTCGACCGACGCCCCGACCGTGGTGACGCGAGGTTGGATGGACCCGCAGAACCGCGTCAGCGCCGCCCGGACCGCGCCGGTCAAGCAGGGCAAGCTGTACGACTACCGGTGGACCATGGAGCCGAAGGACTACATCTTCCCGGCGGGACACCGGATCGGCGTCGTCGTCTTCTCCAGCGACCAGGAGTACACGTTGTTGCCGCTGGGCGGCACCGAACTGCGGGTCGCCCCGAACGACAGCGAACTACGACTGCCGGTCGTCGGCGGCCGGAGCGTCCTCGGGTTCTGATTTCATCTTCGCGCTCCCGGGTGGGGCAGTCCGACACGTTCGGGCTGCCCCACCCGCACGTCAGAACCACCGCGAGTGCCGCCCCACACGTGCCACCCCGCGCGTCCCGTCCCTGCCCCTGCCCCCGTCCCTGCCCCTGCCCCCGTCCCCGTCCCCGTCCCCGCCCCCGCCCCCGCCCCCGCCAGCGTCGATCATGGAGTTGTGGTGCCCGGTTTGGTCACGAAGAAGGGAATTGTCACCCACCACAACTCCATGATCGACGACGCTGGCGGGGCGATTCGCGAACTGCAGCTCTTCTTCCGCGACCGCGTTCAGGTCGGGGATCGAGCCCCGGAGTCGGCGTGGATGTCGGTGCGCACGATGCCGGGGGCCACGTCCTTTCCGGCACCCTGCGCACGTTCGCAAGGTCGTGCTCGATCCTTGATGTAGTGGTCTCGTGGCACAAGGAAGGCCCTGCTTCCTGGATCAAGCATGATCTTGCACCGGGTTCGCGCTGCGCCCAGCTGGGCCAGGCCGCGTCACACGACATGGCAACCCGACCGCCCCCTCCGGCAACCTCGACCAGCCGAGCCAAACGCTCGGTAACCCGAGCAGGCCCCGATTGCACCCGGCGGCAACCCCAACCAGACCCGACCGCACCACACGGTGACCTCAACTAGACCCGACCGCACCACACGGTGACCTCAACCAGGCCCGACCGCACCACACGGTGACCTCAACCAGGCCCGATATTACACGCACCCCCGTCTAGGCCGACATCACCCACGCGGTGACCGCGATCAAGGCCGACCACACGACCCGCCGCCCCGCCGTCAACCCCCGTCCGGCACACGAACGGTGCACGGAAGCATGATCCACTCGGGTTCCGTGAAGTCGGGGCATCCTGGGCAGCGGAATACCGCGACTTCCGGGAAACCGAGTGGATCATGCCGCGCTGACCGCCATGTCGGGCTTTACTGCGGCGGCGACTTGGGTGTTTTGTCGGGTTCGGGGTGAATGTCGGGTGGCTGGGGCCACCCCGGCGGCGGAATCCGCGGCCGGCCGGGGTCGTTATACCTGGCAGACCATCGCAGCAGCCCGGGTCAACCCCAGGCCAGGGCCCGCCAAAACACCCGGCAGGCCACCTCGTTACACCCCCGCAGGGCAGAGCACCACACGGCCGCCACGGCAGCCCTCTGGGAACACTAGGCAGGCCGCCCCGGTTACATCCCCCCGCACGGCCGAGCACCACACGCCGGGCCGCCGCCGGGAACACCCGCCAGGCCGACCCGGTTACACCCCCGCGCGGCCGAGCACCAAACGGCCGGCTGCCGTCGGGAACACCGGGCAGCCCGCCCCGGTTACACCCCCTGATCGGCCGAGCACCACAACAGGCTGATCCCCTCGCGGTCAGGCCGGAATGACCGGCCACCGCGACCGGTTACATCCCTGTCCCGACGCCGACCCCGTTGCGGGTCGCCGGGCAAGAACTTTCCCGCGCCACCATCCCCCGCTGTGGTGTGGGTTTCCCCCCAAGGCAGAGGAGCACGCCATCATGCGTACCGATCTGATCCGTAAGACCGCCCTGACCGCCGCCGGGCTCGCGTTCGCCGGTGGTGCGATCGCCGGGCCGGTGACCGCCGCTTACGCCATGTCCGATGCCAAGCCCACCACTGGGACGCAGACTGACCGTAAGGGTCATGGTGAGCGGGAGTTGGGTGTGCGGTACGAGGCGCAGCCGAACTTCTACTACTGCGGGCCCGCCGCGACCCGTAACGCCCTGAGTGTGCAGGGTAAGAACATCAACGTCGATGACATGGCCAAGGAGATGGGCACCACCGAGGCCGGCACGAACTCGATCAACGACATCACCCCGGTGCTGAACAAGGAGACCGGTAAGAACAACGCCTACCGGTCGGTGGAGATCAGCACCCCGGACGCCGACGCGAAGCAGACCGACCGGCTGCGCGCCGACATCGTCCGCACCGTCGACGACGGCAGGGCCGTGGTCGCGAACATCGCCGGGACCAGCACCGACACCACCGGTGTGAGCCACTCCTACGAAGGCGGGCACTACATCAGCGTCGTCGGCTACCGCGACAACGGTGACACCGTCACCATCGCCGACTCCGCCGACGCCAACCAGGCCGCCTACCAGATCAGCGTCGAGCACCTCGCCGACTGGATCGCCACCCGCGGCTACGCCACCAGCTGACCCCCACACCCCACCACCAGCACCAGCACCAGCACCAGCACCGAAGGGCCGGACCCCCACCACGGGGCCCGGCCCTTCGTCGTCTTTCCACCATCTGCGGCACGTATTGACAATTGTCGACTTCGGCGTGAGGCTGGGGAGCAGTGAGAGCGCTCTCTCGCACCGGCCCAACCGGCCACCACCCAGTCTGGTCAGGCACAACTCCGATGCCTTCGGCGGCGGCACCGGAGCTGTCCCTGACCCGTCCCCCGACAGGAGTCACGATGGACAGGGCCGCACCCCTCTCCGGCATCCCCCGCCGACTGCGCCTCGCCACGGCGATCGGCGCCCTGCTGGTGCTACTCGGCACGTACCTGGTGTCCACCACCAACCGGGCCGACGCCGCCCCCGGCCAAGCCGGCGCCGACTTCGGCGCCAACGTCATCCGGGTCGCCGAGTTCCCCGCCGACTGCACCTACAGCCACCGACTGCCCGACGACCCGATCATCTTCCCCGGGCTGCCCGGGGCGTCGCACATGCACAGCTTCTTCGGCAGCACCGTGACGAACGCCAGGACCACCCTCCCCGACCTGGTCAACTCGCCCACCACCTGCAACCCGCGGGTGGACGTCTCGTCGTACTGGGTGCCGACCCTGTACCGGGACAACGTCGCGGTGGAGCCGGCAATCGCCACGTTCTACTACCTGGGCGAGGGCGTACGCGCCGACGTCGTCGCGAACACCCAGCCGTTCCCGCTCGGGCTGCGGCTCGTCGCCGGCAACGCGAAGGCCACCGGGCCGAACGACAGCATCGCTCGCTGGTCCTGCCTGCACGCCGGGCACGTGCCGCCGTCGAAGGACTTCGTCAACTGCCCGTCGGGCACCATGCTGGAGTCGTACCTGGACTTCCCGCAGTGCTGGAACGGCCGTGACCTCGACTCGCCGGACCACAAGAGCCACCTGGCGTACCCGGTGAACCAGGCCTGCCCGAGCACCCACCCGGTGCACGTGCCGAAGTTGCGCCAGGTGCTGCGGTACCCGGTCACCGGCGATCCGTCGCGGTTCCGGCTGGCCTCCGGGCCGGGCTACACCATGCACGGCGACTTCTTCAACGCCTGGCCGGTGGCGGAGTTGGCCCGCCGGGTCCAGGACTGCATCCGTCCCGTCATCAAGTGCGGTCACGACGGCCGACCGATCTGAACGACGGCTCCACACCACGGCGGCGGGTCCGGTCACCCGGGCCCGCCGCCCTGGTCGGAAAGGGAGATCGGATGCGCCAGCGCGCAGTGTCCACGGCGCTCGTCGCCGTGCTGCTCGTCGCCGGCTGCGGCACCGGGCCCCGGGACGCGGCCAGCACCGCCACACCACCTGCGGCCGCGCCACCGGCGACGACCGCGCCGACCCCCACGGGTACGGCGTTCAACCCCACCGACGTCGCCTGGCTGCAACTGACCGTGGCGATGACCGAACGCCTGCTGCCCGTGCTCGATCTGGTGCCGGCGCGGACCACCGACCCGGCCTGGCGGCAGACGGCCACCCAGGTGGCGACCACCCGCCGCGCCGATCTGGACTCCGCCCGCCGGCTGCTGGCCGAGGCCGCCGCCCCGACCACGAATCCGCACGAGGGCCACGACATGCCGGGCATGGCCACCGCGCAGGAGATGGCCGCGCTGCGAGCGGCCAACGGGCAGCCGTTTCACCGCCTGCTCGCCGGGCACCTGCGGGCGCATCTCGCACAGTCGGTCCGGATCGCCGCCGCGGAGCAGCAGAGCGGAGTCCAGCCGGCGACCGTCGCGCTGGCGGCGGCCGTGGTGCGGTCCGGCACCGCCGACCTCGCCCGCCTCGAACACCTCGACCCCGCGTAGCCGCGGGCTCAGTGGGCGGCCGGGCGGGGCCGACCCGAGGCGGTCGACCACACCGACGACGGGGAACAGCCGACGAGGCTCAGGCGGCGTAGCGGGCGGCGAGGTCGACGACGCGCCGGGCGGCGGCCACCATCGCCCGGTCGGCGAAGCGGCCGTCGGGAAGGACCACGGTCCCCGTATCCCGCTGGTGCGCGTCCGCCACGGCGGCCAGCAGCTCCGCGGCGCGGGCCACCTCCCGGTCGGCCGGCCGGAACGCGTCGACGATCACCGGAAGCTGGCGTGGGTGGATCGCCGCACGACCGAGGAAGCCGAGCCGTCGGCCCGTCGCGCAGGAGGCGGCCAGACCGGCGAGGTCGACGACGTCGGCGTACACCGACATGGCCGGCGGGGCCAGACCGGCCGCGCGGGCCGCGACCACCACCCGGCCGCGCGCCCAGAGCAGCCCGTCGTCGTCGCTCACCCCCAGATCCGAGCGCAGGTCGGCCTCACCGAGCCCGATCGAGGCCACCGCCGGGTGGGCGGCGGCGATCGGGTACGCGGCCTCCAGCCCGGCCGCCGACTCGATCAGCGGGTGCAGGGGCACGTCGACCCGTTCGGCGAGGGCCGCCAGCGTCGCGGCCGACTCGACCTTCGGCAGCCGCAGCCCGGCCAACCCGGGCCGGCCAACCACCGCCGTCAGGTCGGCATCGAGGTCCGGGCCGGTCAGCTCGTTGACCCGGACCTGCACGGGTACCGGATGCGCCTCGGTGAGGAACTCGGCGACGGCGTCCCGGGCGTACGCCTTGCGTCCGGCGACCACGGCGTCCTCCAGGTCGAGGATGACCGCGTCGGCACCGGAGGCGACCGCCTTGGCGAACCGGTCCGGGCGGTCGCCGGGTACGTAGAGCCAGCTCAACAGCATCAGAGCACCCCCCGCTCGCGCAGCGCGGCCAACTCCTCGGCGCTCAGGCCGAGCGCGCCGAAGACGGTGTCGGTGTCCTGGCCGTGCCGCCGGCCGGCGTGCCGGATCTCGCCGGGCGTCTCGGTGAGGCGGAACGGCACGTTCTGCATCCGTACCTCGCCCAGTTCCTCGTCCGGCACGGTGCGCACGGTGCCCAGCGCGGCGTACTGCGGGTCGGCGAGGATGTCGCGCACGTCGTAGACGGGGGCGACCGCGGCCTGGGCCTCCTCGAACGCGGCCACCACCTCGTCGCGGTCGCGTTGCGACACCCAGGCGCTCACCGCCGCGTCCAACTCGTCGGCGTGGGCGGCCCGCCCGCTGCCGGTGGCGAACCACGGCTCGTCGATCAGCTCGCCGCGGCCGACCAGCCGCAGCACCCGCTCGGCGATGCTCTGCGCGCTGGTGGAGACCGCCACCCAGCGCCCGTCGGCGCAGCGGTACGTGTTGCGGGGAGCGTTGTTGTTGGACCGGTTGCCCAGCCGGGGCTGGAGGTAGCCGAGCTGGTCGTACCAGGTGACCTGCGGCCCGAGCATCGCCATGATCGGCTCGATGATGGCGAGGTCGATCACCTGCCCGGCGCCGGTGACGTCGCGGGCCCGCAGGGCGAGCATCACCGCGTACGCGGCGGCGAGCGCGCTCACCGAGTCGGCCAGCCCGAACGGTGGCAGCGTGGGCGGCCCGTCCGGTTCCCCGGTGGCCGCGGCGAAACCGCTCATCGCCTCGGCGAGAGTGCCGAAGCCGGGCCGGCGGGCGTACGGACCGACCTGCCCGAACCCGCTGATCCGCGCGATCACCAGCCGGGGGTTGACGGCGTGCAGCTCGGCCGGGCCGAGCCTCCACCGTTCCAGGGTGCCGGGGCGGAAGTTCTCCACCAGCACGTCGGCGTCGGCCAGCAGCCGACGCAGCAATGCCGCGCCGTCGGGGTCGGAGAGGTTGAGGGTGACGGTGCGCTTGTTGCGCCCGAGCACCTTCCACCAGAGCCCGACACCGTCGCGGGCCGGGCCGTGCCCCCGCGACGGGTCCGGCTTGGCCGGATGCTCCACCTTGACCACGTCGGCGCCGAAGTCACCGAGGAACGCCGCCGCGAGCGGCCCGGCGAAGAGGGTGGCCAGGTCGACGACCTTGACGCCGTCCAGTGGCGCGGTCACCGGGTCACCTCCGGCAGGTCGGCCGCACAACGGAAGCCGACCTGTTCGGAGCGGGCGAGACCGGCGCCGGTGAGCAGCAGCTTCACCGACACGTCCGCCGGTTGCGGACCGCCGTCGAGGTACCAGTCGGAGCCCTGCGCCCGGTACTGGGCGCCGCCCTTGAGGATGGCGAAGCGGGTACGACCGTCGGAGTGCTCGCTCTCGGTCAGGTTCCACACCAGCGGTTCCCGCCGTACGAGCAGCCCCGCCTCGGCGGCGACCTGCCACTCGTCCTCGGTGGGCAGGCGCAGCCCGGCCCACGCCGCGTACGCCCGCGCGTCGGCCAGGTCGACCCCGGTGACCGGGGCGTCGGCCGGACCGGAGCCGGCGGTGAACCGCTCCGGGCGCACCGGAACATAGCCGGCGGCGCGCAGGAACTCGGCGTACTCGCCGTGGGTGACCTCGTGCACGGCGATGGCGAACCGGCCGAGGCGCACACTGCGCCGCAGCGCGCCGGGGTGGTGCAGCCGGGGCGGCAGGGGCTTCCACTCGTCGACGTAGGGCGCTTCGCCGTACAGCCCGGTCTCCCGTACCCGGTGCCGGACGATCAGGTCGTGCCGGCCGCCCTCGACGGCGACCAGGCCCGGCGGCACCTGCGGTCGGGGCGCCCATGGCGTACGGACGCGTACCGCGGCGCGGGCCGGGAAGGACGGGTCGCCGGTCGGCGGCTCGTGCCGGTACGCGGAGGCGCGTCCGCGCGCGACGGCCGCGATAGCGCCGGCGGGGAGCGGGCCGCCCACCGCCAGCCGACCGTCGGCGGTCTCGGTGACGGTCAGTTCGACACCGGTGACCAGGTCGACGAAGTGTCGGCCAGCGCTCGGGTCGGTGACCAGCCATGGGCCGTCGTGGTCCGCGCCCCGGTTCACCACCGTCCACAGCGGCTCGTCGTCGTGCGTCCAGCGGGACGCGTACACCTGGCCGTCGCCGGGGTGGTCGGCGAGCGGCACCCAGTCCTCGGCGCGCAACCACGCCGCGTGGCTGCTCTGCACCCGGCGCATCGCCCGCAGCACCGCGCGGTCGCGCTCGTTCCAGCCGACCCAGACGCCGAAGACGCTCTCCCAGACCAGCACGC
This sequence comes from Micromonospora sp. NPDC047756, assembly GCF_055587245.1. Taxonomy (NCBI): domain Bacteria; kingdom Bacillati; phylum Actinomycetota; class Actinomycetes; order Micromonosporales; family Micromonosporaceae; genus Micromonospora; species Micromonospora sp. NPDC047756. The sequence continues at coordinate 706,768 of NZ_JBVJGQ010000002.1, read as the reverse complement.
CGACGCCGTTGAGCCAGGCCGAGTGCAGCTCGTCGAGGTGGTCGCGATGCCAGCGCCGGGTGTGGTGCAGCACGTGCCGTCGCTCGAACCACTTCGCCCGCAGCACACCGGGCACCTCGGAGTCGGCGAACCACTGCGCCCAGGACAGGGCGTGGTCGGCGATGCGGGCCAGCGGCACCCGGCTCTCGCCCTCCAGGACCAGGCCGGGGCGCACTGCGTCCAGCGCGGTGCGCAGTTCCCCGGCGCCCTCCTTGAGGGTGTCCAGGAAGACCCCGTCGACGCCGAGCTTGCCGGCCAGCGTGGCGACCTCCTCGGCGTCGCTGCCCACCTCGCGCCGGGTGCCGGTGTCCCACGGGTTGTAGTCGACGAAGACCCGCACCCCACGCTGCTGGAACGCGCGCACCACATCGGGCAGCTCCGGCACGTCCCGGTACCAGTCGAACTGGTTGCGGTCGTCGAGGCCGATGACCGGGTACGCGTGCCAGAGCACCACCCCGTCGAAGCCGCCGAAGTCCCGCCCGGCCGCGTCGAGGAACTCGTCGACGGTGAAGACGCCGCGTTCGTGGTCGTAGAGCGTCCCGTCCCAGAGCCAGGCCAGGCAGACGCTGAAGCAGTCACCGGCGATCTCGTCGTAGTGCTCGCCGACGTAGCCGATCCGGTCCCGGGCGTCGACCCGCCAACGGGCGATCTGTTCCCGCCAGGCCGGCCAGTCGGCCGGGTCGGCGGGGGCGGCGAAGATCTTCGCCTCGTCCAGGGTGCTCAGGTCGGCGTGCCCGCCCAACGGCACCTCGGTCGGCCGGTCGATCGGGCGCGGGACGTACGGGTTGAAGCTCACGGTGCACCTCGGTAGGTCGCGTCGTAGAGGGCGTCGATGGCCGGCCGGTCGGGCAGGGCGGTGGACGCTCCGGGCCGCTGGGCGCAGGCCGCGCCGGCGGCGCAGGCCCAGCGCAGGCTGGCGGTGACGGTGTCCTCGTTGCTGGCGCCGCCGCGTTCGGCCCAGCTCACGGCGAGCGCGCCGGTGAACGCGTCACCGGCGGCGGTGGTGTCCACCGCGTCGATCTGCGGCGCCGGGACCGCGAGACGCAGGCCGTGTCGATCGGCGTACGCGGCCCCGCGCGCGCCGAGGGTGAGCACCACCCGGGGCACCAGCTTCAGCAGGGCGTCGAGCAGCACCGGCGGGTCGTCGGAGGTGACCTCGGCGACGACCGCCGCCTCGTGCTCGTTGACCACCAGCACGTCGACCAGGTCGAGCAGGGCGGCGGGCAACGCGGCGGCCGGCGCGGCGTTCAGCACCACCGTGGTGCCGTCGGCCCGGGCCCAGCTCGCCGCCTGGAGCACCGCGGTCAGCGGCACCTCCAGTTGCAGCAGCAGCACGTCGGCCGCCGCGATCGTCGCCCGGTCGTCCGCGTCCAGCTCGGTCAGCGTGCCGTTGGCGCCGGGCGCGACCAGGATGAAGTTCTCCGCGTCCCGGTCGACAGCGATCAACGCGACACCGGAGGGGCCGGCAGCGGTCCGCAGACCCCGGACGTCCACGGCGGCGTCGACGAGACTCGCCCGCATCCGGGTACCGAACTCGTCGTCGCCCACCGCGCCCACGAAGTCGCAGGCCGCACCGGCTCGGGCGGCGGCGACGGCCTGGTTGGCGCCCTTGCCGCCGGGTACGGTCCGGAAGTTCTCGCCGAGCACCGTCTCACCGGGGCTGGGCAGTCGCGACGCCGTGACCACCAGGTCCAGGTTGCTGCTGCCCACCACCGCCACCCGCGCGCTCATGCCACGCTCCCTTCCGTCGCCGGCTGCGCCAGGGCGAGGGTCCGCCCGGCCAGCTCGTCGAAGCCGATCCCGTCGAAGCCGGCGATGCTGCTGGCCAGCCGGTTGCGCAGCGGGGCGACCCAGCGCTGCGGCAACCCGGACGCGCCGGTGAGCGCTCCGGTCACCGCGCCGACCGTCGCGCCGGTCGAGTCGGTGTCCCAGCCGCCGCTGACCACGGCGGTGATCGACCGTTCCAGGTCTCCCCGCCCGTACGCCAGGGCGGCGGCCACCAGCGCCGCGTTGTTGCGGACGTGCACCCAGTGCAGGTGGCCGTGTCGGGCGTACAGCTCGTCGACGACGCGTTCCCAGTCGTCGGTGCCCGCGCCGAGGGCACGTGCCTCCCGGACCGTGGTGGCGAACCGACTGTTCGGCGGCAGCACCGCCTCGGCGGCGTCCAGCACCTCGTCCACGGTGTTCGCGACCGGGGCCGCGGCGGCCAGGGCGGCGGCCCAGAGCGCGCCGTGCACCCCACCCCGGACGTGGCTGACCGTCGCGTCGCGCACCGCCAGTTCGGCGGCGCGGTCCGGCCGGCCGGGGTTGACCCAGCCGTACACGTCGGTGCGGATCTGCGCGCCGATCCACTCCCGGAACGGGTTGTGCCGGCGGGCGCTCTGCGGCGGCGGGTAGCCGAGCAGCAGGTTGCGGTAGGCCACCCGCTCGGCGGTGAAGACCCGCCCGCCGGGCAGCCAGTCCAGCCACGCCTGCGCCACGTCGGCGCTGGTGAAGCCCCGACCGTGCGTCTCCAGCACGCGCAGGGCCAGCAGCGCGTAGTTCAGGTCGTCGTCCTCGGGCATCCCGTCGATGTTCTCGGCGAGGCTGGTCGGCGCGCTGCGCCGGTTCCACTGCCAGCGGGCGGCCACGTCGGCCGGGAGCCCCTTCGCGGTGAACCAGTCGCCCAGTGGCCACCGGTCGGTAGCGGTGAGGATCTCCCGGATGCCCGCGCGGGGGATCTTCTCCACCGGCTTGCCGAGCAGGCAGCCGACCGCCCGGCCGAGCCACCCGCCGTGCAGCCGGTCGTACGCCGCCTCGGTCGGCAGCGACCAGGTGGTCGGCCACCCGGCGCGCAGCGAGGCCAGGTCGTCGGCCTCGTCGGTGGTGTCGACGGCGGGCAACGCGTCGGCGGCGTCCAGCAGCTCCGTGGCGAGGGCCCGCAGCTGCGGCGACGCCGGGTTCACCGACGCCCCGCTGACCGGCGGGGTGAGGTCCCCGCCGGCCGCCGTCCAGCGCGCGGCGAGCGCGGTGACGTCGCGCCCCTCGTCCCGGCTGGCCGCCAGCTCGTGCGGCAGCAGGTCCTCCGGCTGAACCCAGGTGATCCTCACCGGGTCGACTCCTGCGCCAGCGCCGCGAAGCGGTCGGCTCGGCGGGCGAACCGGGCCTGGTCGCGCTCGAAGACCTCACCGGCCACCGTCGCGAGGACCCGGGCCGGTTCCACCAGGTTGGTCTTGGAGGCGCTGGCGACCACGTCGGACCATTCCGCCGGCACCGCCGCCGCGCCACCGAGCGCCCCGGCAATGGCGGCGGCCATGGTGGCGGTGGAGTCGGCGTCGCGGCCGTAGTTGACCGAGCCGAGCACCGCGGCCCGGAAGTCGCCGCCGGCCACCACGAGCATGCCGAGAGCCACCGGCAGCTCCTCGATGGCGTGCAGGCGACTGGGCCGCCGCGCGCCGAGGCCGGGGCTGCGGTACTCCTCCCCCACCGTGTCGTAGGGGGCGACCGCGGCCCGCAGCGCCGGGATGGCCTGCTTCCAGTCGTGGTGGCCGCGGGCCTCCTTGACCACCGCGTCGATGGCCGCGCGGGTGCCGTCACGGGCCACGTCCAGGGCTGCGGAGACGACGTCCTCGACGCCCGCGCCGGGGGTCGCGGCCGCCGCGACCGAGGCCGCGAACACGGCGGCGGCCTCCCGCCCGTAGCTGTGCTGGTGCGCGCCGGCGATCTCCACCGCCTCGGCGTACGCCCCGGCCGGGTCGCCCGCGTTGACGATGCCGACCGGTGCCATGTACATGGCCGCGCCACAGTTGACGATGTTGCCGACCCCGGCCTCGCGGGGGTCCGCGTGGGCGTGGTGCAGTCGGGTGACCAGCCACCGTTCGGCGGCGGCGAGCCGGTGGAAGGTCACCCCGTCGCGCTCCAGGTCGGGGATGTAGACCACCCGCTCGATCAGGTCGGGAACCAGCAGGTCGACCACGTCGAAGGCATCGAGGTGGTCCCGTTTGGCCGCGTAGGCGCGGACCAGGGCGTGGGTCATCAACGTGTCGTCGGTGAGGTGCCCGTCGCCCTTGTGGTACGGCGCGAGGGGTCGCGCGGTGGCCCAGTCGGCGTGGTACGGGGGCACGATGCCCTCGACCCAGCCGCCGAAGCGGGCCCGGATCTGCTCGGGCAGCGCCGTCTCGGTGGCGCCACCCAGGGCGTCTCCGACCGCGGCGCCGACCAGGCAACCAACCGATGTGTCGAGCAAGAGTGACATGTCGTTACCTCAGAACCTGCTTGCCACCGTCGACCAGCTGCGTGCCGAGCTGATCGAGGGTGATCTTGTTGGCGAAGTACTGCTGGAGAGCCGGGGTGGCGTACTTGGTCTTCCACTCCGGGTAGCCGTCGGCCTGTTGGAACGGGGCGACGGTCAGGTCCGTGGCGCTGTCCGCGGCGACGTCCCAGCCCTGCTTGCCGTCGGTGAGCTTGACCAGTTGCTCGTTGGCCTGCTTGCCGGTCGGCACCAGCCAGTCGCCCTTGGCCAGGGCGGCCATGTTGGTCGGGTTGAGGAAGTACTCCAGGAACTGCGCGGCCTGCTTCTTGTGCTTGCTGTCCTCGGAGATCGACAGCGTCTGCGGGTTGGCGGCCTGCTTGGTGGAGAGGCCCTTGATCGGGGGCAGGGTGACCCACTCGAAGCCGGCCGGCGCCTGCTCGACCATCTGCTGGCGCAGCGACACCGAGCCGGGCAGCATCGCGTACTTCCCGCCGAAGAAGCCGGGCAGGGTGTCCGCGCCGCTCATGCCGAGCGCCTCCGGGGAGGCGGACTTGGCGGTGTAGAGCATGTCGTGGATCCGCTTCGGGATCTCCTTCTCCGCGTCGCCGACCCTGACCTCGGTGCGCCCACCGTCGCCGTAGAAGAACGTGCCGTCGTAGTTGAGCGCCAGGTTGAGCACCCGGTTGGTCGGCGACTTCAACGCCCACGCCGCGCCGTACTGGCCGGGCTTGGTGAGCTTCTGCGCGTTGCTCTGGAACTCGTCCCAGGTCCAACCGCCGTCGGCCGGTGGGACCGCGACACCCGCGGCGTCGAGCAGCTTCTTGTTGGCGATGACGACCTGCGACTCCAGCAGGAACGGCACGCCGGTGACCTTGCCGTCGGTGGTGGCGGTGTCCCAGATGCCCTTGTCGATCTGCCCCTTGAGGTCGTCGGAGACCAGGTCGGAGAGGTCGGCCAGATAGCCCTGCTTGCTGAACTCGCCGATCGAGGACGCCTCGTAGTGCACGATGTCCGGCGCGTCGCCGCCCTCGAAGGAGGTCAGCAGCTGGTCGTGCACCGAGTTCCAGTCACCCTGGACGTACTCGACCTGGATGTCCGGGTGCTCGGCGTTCCACTTGGCGACCAGGTCCTTGTTGACCTGGAGCGACTCCTTCTGCCAGGCGAGGCTGAGGAATCGCAGCTTGGCCGGGCCGGACGCGTCCTCGTCGCCGCCGCCGTCGCCGCACGCGCTGAGCGCGCCGAGGCCGACGACCGCGACCGCGGCAGCCGCCGCGAGTCGGCGGAATCGGGTACGGAGCATGGGGGTTACCTCCTTGGTGATGGTGGGTGGGGGACGGCTCAGCCCTTGACCGCGCCGGCCAGCGACCCGGACGAGAGCCGGCGCTGCATGAACGCGAAGAAGATCAGGCTGGGCAGGGTCGCCAGCAGTGAGCCGGCGGCCAGGGGCCCCAGTCGGGCGGTCCCCTCGATGCCGACGAACCGGGCCAGCGCCACCGGCAGGGTGGCCAGCTCCGGGGTCTTGATCAGCACCAGGGCGAAGAAGAACTCGTTCCAGGCGGAGATGAAGGAGAACAGCGCGGTCGCGACCAGGCCCGGGGCCAGCAGCGGGAAGACCACCCGCCGCAGCACCTGCACCCGGGTGGCGCCGTCGACCGACGCGGCCTCCTCCAGCTCCCGCGGGATGTTGCGAACGAAGCCCTGCAACATCCACAGCGCGAACGGCAGCGCCCAGACCACGTAGATCAACACCAGCCCGGCGTGCGTGTTGGCCAGGCCGACCTGCCGCAGTACCAGGAAGATCGGGATGATCAGCAGGACGAACGGGAAGAGCTGGGACAGCAGCACCCAGCCCAGCGCGGCGGTGCCGAGCTTGGAGCGGAACCGGGCCAACGCGTACGACGCCGGCATGGCCACCAGCACGGTCAGCACCGCCGAGGCGAGCGAGACCTGGAGGCTGTTGAGCGCCGCCCGGCCCAGCTCCTGTTCGGTGAACGCCTGCACGAAGTTCTGCAGTGTCGGGTTGTCCGGAATCAACGTCGGGTGCAGGCGGACCAGCTCGCGCGGCGGTTTGAACGCCGTGGAGAGCAGCCAGACCAGCGGGAACCCGAGGAAGATCAGGTAGCCGGCGAGCGCCAGGTACTGCAACGTCCGGCTGGTGCGGCTCGGTTTTCCGAACATGTCAGTTCGCCTCCCTGAGCCGGCGACGGAGATAGACCGCGAGCAGCGCGATGATGATCACGACCATGACGTTGCCGAGCGCCGCCGCGTAGCCGTAGTTGCCGTAGCGGAACGCCTCCTCGTACGCGAACAGCATCGGCAGCATCGTCTTGCCGCCCGGCCCACCCGCGGTCAGCACGTAGACCAGGCCGAACGAGTTGAAGTTCCAGATGAAGTCCAGCGAGGTGATCGCCACGATCACCGGCGCCAGCGCGGGCAGCGTGACGTGTCGGAACCGGTGCCAGGTGCTCGCCCCGTCCACCGCCGCCGCCTCGTGCAGCTCACGGCCCACGCCCTGCAGGCCGGCCAGCAGGACGACGGTGGTCTGCGGCATGCCCGCCCAGACCCCGACGATGATCACCGCGGGCAGGGCGGTGCTGAAGTCGCCCAGCCAGTTCGTCCGCAGTCCGTCGGCGCCGACGCGGTAGAAGAACTCGTTGATCAGGCCGGCGTCGGGGTGGTAGACGAGCTTCCACAGGATGCCGACGACGACGGGCGGCATCGCCCAGGGCACGACGGCCAGCACCCGCGCCACACCTCGGAACCGCAGTTGCTGGTTGAGCAGCAGCGCTAGCCCGAGGGCGAGCAGGAACTGCAACACGGTCACCCCGACCGCCCAGAGAAGGCCGATCTTGAACGAGTTCCAGAACAGCTCGTCGCCGAGGAGGTCCCGGTAGTTGGCCAGGCCGGTGAAGCTGACCTCGACATTGCGACCGGCGCGAGCGTCGGTGAAACCGAGGTAGATGCCGCGCAGCAGCGGGAACACCGACAGCACCAGGATCGGCAGCAGCGACGGCAGCAGGAGAAGGTAGATGGTGGTGCGGTCGGAGCGGAACCGGCTGGGCCGGCGGGCCGGCTCGGCCCGTTCGACGTCCGGCCGCTCGGTCAGGGTGGTCATGCGGTCACCCCTTCGCTGGACGGGTGGGTGGTGGGTGGGCCGGCGGGTCGAGGGACCGGCAGGGTCGCGGCGCTGGACGCGCGAACGACGAGACTTGGCGGCACCTGCTCGCGGCGCGGCGGCAGTGTGGCGTCGGCGATGCGGTGCAGGAGCAGTTCGGCGGCCCGGCGACCACGCTCGGCCGAGCCGAGCGAGACGCTGGAGAGCTGGGGAAACATCATCCGGGCCAGTTCGGTGTCGTCCATGCCGACCAGCGCGACGTCCTGCGGCACCCGACGGCCGGCGACCAGCAGGGCGTGCAGCGCGCCGACCGCGATGAGGTCGTTGGCGCAGACCAGGGCGTCCGGGTCGGCGCGGGCGAGCAGTCGCTCGGTGGCGGCGCGGCCGGCCGCGTATTGGAAGTCGCCGACCTCGATCAGCTCGGCGTCGAGCGGGATGCCGTGTCGGGTCAGGGCGGCCCGGAACCCGGCGTCACGGGCGGCGCCCGGAACGGTGTCGAGCGGGCCGTTGACGAAACCGATCCGCCGTCGGCCGGTGGCGACGAGATGGTCCACGGCCAGCGCCACACCGTGGCGGGAGTCGGTACGCACGTTGTCGATCGGAGCGTCCGCGCCGAGCTGGCCGACGACCACCACCGGCACCGGACTGTCCACCAGCGCGGTGAGATGGTCGTCGGTGACCCGGATCGGCGAGACGATCATGCCGTCCACGTAGCGGTTGGCCAGTCGCCGCAGCAGCGCGGTCTCGTTGTCGATCCGCCCGCCGGTGGCGTGCACCAGCAGTTGCCGCCCGGAGGACGCGACCACGGCCTCGATGGCCCGCATCATCTCCACGTAGACCGGGTTGCCGATGTCCTCCACCGCGAGCGCGATCAGACCGGTGCGCTGGGACTGCAACGACCGGGCGATCGCGTTGGGCACGTAGCCCACCTCGGCCGCCGCCGCACGTACCTTGCGGATCGTCTCGGGGCTGCCGCCGACGCCGTTGAGCACCCGCGAGGCCGACGCGATGGAGACGCCGGCGCGGGCGGCGACGGTGTGCACCGTGGGCCGGCCGTCCGCCGGTTCCTGTAAACGTTTACGACCCACGTTCGGCACCTCCACCCGATAGCTGTAAACGTTTCCGGGGAGTCTGCTCCGCAAGTGGCGGAGAGGTCAAGGGCCCGTTACGAAAACGTTTCCAACCCCCGCAACCCCCACCCCACTCCACCGACCCCCACCCCACCCCACCCCCACCCCCACCCCCGCTCACCCCCGCAACCCCTGCGTTGATCATGAAGTTGTTGCCCTGCGCAGCGGCGTGTCGTGGCAATAACTTCATGATCAACGGCTCGGGGGGTGGGGGGTGGGGGGTGGGGGGTGGGTTCAGGTGGGGAGGTGGAGCTGTGGGCCGGGCCAGCGGGAGCGGAGTCTGCGGTCGTGGCTGGCCAGGACGACGGCACCCGGGCCGGTGCCCAGCGCGTCCTCCAACTCGTCGCAGAGCGTCGGCGAGAGGTGGTTGGTGGGCTCGTCGAGCAGGAGCAGCTCCGGCGGATCGGCGACGAGCACCGCGAGGGCGAGCCGACGGCGCTGTCCCACCGACAGGTCGGCCACCGGGCGATCGAGGTCCGCCGTGGCGAACAGCCCGAGAGACGACAGCGGTACGGCAGCGGCCCGCGCCACGCCGACGGCCGCCTCGAAGACCTGCCGGACCGTTCGCCGCGCATCCGCGAAGACGCTGTCCTGGGTGAGTAGGCCGATCCGCAGTTCCGGTCGTCGCCAGAGCGCTCCGGCACCGGTCAGCCGGCCGGCGAGGACGGCCAGCAGGGTCGACTTGCCAGCGCCGTTGGGGCCGGTCACCAACAGCCGGTCGCGGGACCTGAGTTCCAGATGCGACACCCACAGTCGGCCGGGAACCTCCAGCCGCTCCGCCGTGACGATGAGGCCGTCACTGTCGCCGACGGCGAGCGCCCTCGCCTGAAAGCGCAGCGGCTCCGCCGGCACCGGAACCGGGTCGCGCTCGATCGTCTCCAGTCGACGGACGGCGTCGCGGACGCGCCGGGAGATCTGGTTCTGGACACGGCCGGCGGTGTGCCCGTACCCCATCTTCTCGCTGTCGCGCGGGCCCCGGCCGGGGGCGACCTGGTGCCCGGTCACGGTGGCGGCCTCGCGCAGGTCGGCGAGGAGCGCCTGCTGGTCGTCGTAGCGCCGCCGCCACCGTTGCGCCTCGGCGCGCTTCGCCGCCAGGTACGCGGTGTAGCCGCCGCCGAAGCGGACCGGCCCGTCGGCCGCCGGGTCCAGGTCGATGAGATCGGTGCAGACCGCGTCCAGGAAGGCCCGGTCGTGACTGGCCACCACGACCACTCCCGGCATGGCACGGACCTGGTCCTCGCAGAACGCCGCCGCCGCGTCGTCGAGATGGTTGGTGGGCTCGTCGAGCAGCAGCGCGCTCGGCCGGCGGATCAACGTCGCCGCGAGGGCGAGCCGACCACGTTGCCCGCCGGAGAGCACACCCACCATGCGGTCGTGGGGCAGCCCGCCGAGACCGAGGCCGTCGAGGACCGTGGCGGCACGCCGGTCGGCGTCCCAGGCGTCGCGGTGCTGCGCCCGCTCCAGCATCTCGCCGTACGCGGCCAGCAACCGGTCGTGCCGCTCGGTGCCCTCCGGCGCGTCGGCGAGCACGACGCCGATCCGGTCCAGCTCGGCGAGGTCGGCGCGAGCCTCGCGCAGCGCGTCGTCGAGGACGGCGGCGATGGTGGCGGATGCCCGCAACGGCAGTTCCTGGTGCAGGAAGCCGACGTCCGGTGGACGAGTGACGGTGCCGGAGTCGGGTACGTCGACGCCGGCCAGGACCCGCAACAGGGTCGTCTTGCCGGTGCCGTTCTCGCCGATCAGGCCGCTGCGGTGGCCGGGCGCGGCGGTCAGGGAGACGCCGTCGAGCACCCGGCGGTCGCCGCGGACCCGCACGAGATCATGGGCGATGAGAGCAGGTCGAACAGACATGGGGAACCTCGGATAACGACGATCCGGGGCGCACACCGGCACCCCGGCGCAAGCAGGACATGACGACGGAGGCCGCGGCGACGAAGGCGAGATCACGCGCCCGTCGGCGGCCGGTCCGGGTGCTCACCCGGAGATGTCGTCGTCACCTGCCACGTCTGCTCCGATCTCCCAGAACTCGGGCACAACAATAACCGTGCCGGCTCCGGCTCAGCTCCCGCCCGTGCTCGACGAGCTGTTGGCCGACGGCAGATCCTGACCCGATCAGGCCGTCCGGGCACCTGCCCGCAGGGAGTCGATGGTGAGATCGAGGGCCGCTTCCAGGTGGTCGGTCTTTCCGGTGGAGAGCAGCAGGAGTACGCCGCCCTGGATGCCGGCGAGCAGCGCCGCGGCGGCGCGGTCGGCGTCCACGTCCGAGGAGATGTCCCCGGTCGACTGCATGTGCCGGACACCGTCGGCGATCGCGTTCTGCCAGCGCCACATGAGCCCGGTCACGATCGCCTGTGCGCCCGGCGCCCGCCGCCCGGTCTGGCCGAGCAGCCCGTTGAGCGGGCACTTCACCCCCTGTGCCCGGTAGCGCTCGATCAGCCGGTCGCGCCACGCCAGCCAGGCCGGCCAGGACGTCAGGTTGCTGAGCATCGGCTCCTGGTCGAGGAGGACCTGGTCGGCCTCGTGCTGGGCCACTGCCAGCAGCAGTTCTTCCTTTCCGTCCGGGAAATAGTGGAAGAGTTGACCCTTGCTGGTGCCGGTGTGGGCCATCACATCCTCGAGGCGTACCTCGTCGACGCCGCGCTCACGGATCTCGGCGGCGGCGCCGGCGACGATCCGCGCCCGGGTGGCCTCGCCCTTGCGGGTCAGCGCCCTTGTCATGAGACCTCCCTCACCGCTTGCCCCTCGTGCCTGCCCGTCCGACCCTAGCTCGGGTTTTGGACTTGCAGGTCCAATTTTGTCGAGCAAAGGTCTGGAAAACGGTCCGCTCGGGGCCGCCACGTGATCGAGAGGACGCCACGATGAACCACTACTACCTGCTCGGTAAGTCGGGTCTGCGGGTGAGCCGGCTGGCGCTGGGCACCATGAACTTCGGCGTCGACGGGTTCCACGCCGCGTACGGCAAGACCGAGGAGGAGGCCGAGCCGATCTTCCGCCGGTATCTGGAATCGGGCGGGAACTTCATCGACACGGCGGACTTCTACACCGCCGGCGAGAGCGAAAAGATCCTCGGTCGGCTGATCGAGCGGGCCGGCGTGCGCGAACGGCTCGTGCTCACCAGCAAGTTCACCAACACCGTCGACCCGAGCGACCCGAACGCGAGTGGCAACGGCCGTAAGCACATCATGCGGGCCGTCGAGGCGTCGCTGAGCCGACTGGGCACCGACTACATCGACCTGTACCTGCTGCACACCTGGGACCGGATCACGCCCGTCGAGGAGGTCGTGCACACCCTCGACGACCTGGTACGCGCCGGCAAGATCCGGTACGCCGGCCTCTCCGACGTACCGGCCTGGTACGCCGCCCGGGCGCAGAGCTACGCCGAGGCGCACGGCCTGGCCCCGATGATCAACCTGCAATTGCCGTACTCCCTGGTGAGCCGTGACATCGAGGCGGAGTTCGTGGCGATGGCCCAGACCATGGGCATGGGGCTCACCGCGTGGAGCCCGATCGCCGGCGGCCTGCTCAGCGGCAAGTACCGGCGCAGCGACGACGGCCTGAGCGGGACCGGCCGGTTGACCACTCCCAACGCCGGAGGCCGCGAGATCAGCCCCAGCGACTGGCAGGTCATCGACGCCCTGGAGAGCGTCGCCACCGAACTGGGCCGCAGCATGGCCCAGGTCGCGATCAACTGGGTAGCCACCCAACCGGCCGTGGCCTCAGTGATCATCGGCGCGAGCAGCCCCGAGCAGATCGGCAGCAACTTCGAGGCGCTCGACTTCGAGATCCCGGCCGACGCCCGTCGCCGTCTCGACGAGGCCAGCGCTCCGCAACTCGGGGTGCCCTACGTGATGTTCACCCCGCAGTACCAGTCCTGGGTGGTCAGCCCCGGCCTCGCCATCGGCGACAAGCCCGCCGGCTACGCCCCGCCGGTGTTCAACGCCAAGTAAAAAACCAAACCCCCGTCCCGCCCCCGCCCCCACCCTCGCCCCGCCCTCGCCCTCGCCCTCGCCCTCGCCCTCGCCCTCGCCCTCGCCCTCGCCGATCTTGCACTTTCTGTCCCGACATAAGGGGCGTCCCGCCCATGTCGACAACCCCAAGTGCAAGATCGGCGGGGCGGGGGGCGGAGGGCGGGGGCGGGGCGGGGCGGGGCGGGGCGAGGGCGGGGCGGCGGGGTGGGGGATTTAGCGGTGGGTTGGTGTGGGGTCTGGTGCTGGTGCGCCTTCGTAGAGCGCGACGTAGAGCCGGCGCAGCTCGTCGCCCTCGGCGCCCAGGGCGGCGAGGTTGAGGGTGTTGTGTTCGACGCCCAATGTCTCCGGCAGGGTGCACACCCGCAGCGGTGACGCGTTCGCGTCGGCGATCCGGCGCGGCACGTCGACCGCCGCCCTGAGGTCCACGACGCCGTCGAGCGGGCTGATCACGACCGCCGCGCTCCGCAGACCGGTCCGCCGCGGCGGCTTCGGCAGAGTACGCGCGATCCTCAGGTACTGGGTGACGGCGGCGAGGGAGTATCCCCGCGACGTGACGCGATCCCGCAGAACGCGACGCCCGTACAGCGTGATGAGCGGTTTCACCGCGTAGGCCGGTGCCTGTCGCGGATTCGGAGCAAAGAACGGCGACAGCAACAGCAGATGCCGTACGACGTTTCCGGGCACCTGGGCCAGCCAGGCGGCCAGCACGGCGCCCCCGGAGATTCCCACGACGCCGACCTCGTCTCCCAGCGCCGCCGCGACAGCCCACCCCTGCGCGGCGTACGTCGTCAGCTCATCGGCCTCGACCCGGTGGTGTGCCCGCCGGTCGACGGTCCCGTGCTGGGGCGCCCGGGGAACCCAGACGTTGTACCCACTGTCGAAGAACTCCTCGGCCAGCCGTTCGTACTGCTCGGGCGCGAGGGTGTACCCGTGCAACAGCAGCACGGCCCGGCCGGTACGGGAACCGTGGCTCAGCAGGCGACTGCGCGACTCCGGTCGCACCTCCGGATCGGCCGTCTCGGCGGCGACGATGGCCGCGGCGGCACGGGTGGCCGTGTCGAAGTCGAGCGGTCGGGCCGGCGCGACCCGTAACCCACGGCGGCCCACCGGCCAGAGGTAGAGCCCGGCGACCGCCGCCACGACGAGCGCCAACCCGCCGACGAGGAGCGCGATGATCTCCGGCATGGTCAGATGCTGACAGGGGACGCGCTCGACACGGGCTGTGGGGGTGCGCCCGGGTGACCGGGCGCACCCGGTCAGCTATTCCGTGGTGTTCGGCGGCGCGAAGACGACCCGGGTACGCAGCTGCCGAAAGCCGGTCCGCTCCAACTCCGCCAGCACCGCCACCCGGTGCGAGTCCACGTCGGCGATGACCTCGCGGGCACCGCCGGCGGCCAGGACCCGGACCGCCTCGGCGAGCAGTTCGGGCCGGGCGGCCTCGTCGAGCAGGCCGAGGTAGGCGAGCAGGGGGTAGCAGGCGTCTCCGGCCGTTCCGGCCACGCCCACCGGCTCACCGGCGTCCACCGCGACGCGCCACTCCTCGGTCTTGTCGCCCAACCAGGCGAGCGGGTCGGTGGCCAGGTCGACGCCGCCGACCGCTAGTGCGTTCTCGACGCCGGTCAGCACGTCCGGCTCGGCGATCCGGGCGACCAGGGCGTTGATCTCCGCCACGTCGACGGGCGGACGGAAGTCGTACCGATTGGAGGATGCCGGCAGCGGGGTGCCCGTCCAGGAGCAGCGGAGCCGCTCCCCCCGCTCGACCAGCCCGGCGAGGCGGGCGGCCGCCATGGGCGCCCGCACCACGGCCAGCACCTCGGGCCGACGCCGCCAGTGCGCCGGCAACGCGGCGTAGTACAGACCGGGACCGCCCAGCGCCTCGTGGGCGGCGCGCAGCAGCTCGGCGCCCACCTCCGGCTCGGCGTCCAGGTCGAACCGTTCCAGCCACGGGGCACCGATGGCACCCGGTGGGAGGACCCAGGCGGCCCGACCGACCACCCGGCCGGCACGCAGCGCGACCCAGGTGGTCTCGGGACGGTAGCCGCCACCGGCGATCCCGTCGGCGTACGCGACCTGGCGCAGCTGGGGCAGCGGGTCGGGCATGGAGTCGAACAGGTTTTCCTCGCCCGCGACGAGCGGGCGGATGACCAGATCAGTCATGGGTTGGTCCTCCGGGAAGCGCGCGCCCCGGATCAGATCCGCGCGGACGCCGGAGCGCGGAGGGGGCGCAGAACATCGGACATTGTTCTGACCTCCTTCCCACTCGACGGCGTGCCCGACGACCATACGCGGGGTGGCCGCCGACCCGCAATGACGTGTCACAGCGTCGGGTTGGTCTCCGACCCACGCTTGTGGGCCCGCTGGTCGAACACGGTGATGCCGGCCAGGATGACCGCCGCGGATGCCGCCACCGCGACCGGCGGGAGGAACACCATCACCGGGGCAGCCACGACAAGTGCCGCCGCACCCAGGAACAGCGCCCGACAGCGCGGCGCGATCCGGCTGTCCTGCTCCAGGAAACTCCGCCCGATCAGGAACAGCACCGGGCCGCCGAAGACGATGGCCACCAGCGCCCAGTCGATCGGCGGGTGCGGATCCTCGATGATCTGTCCGAAGCCAACGGCGGTGCAGATGATGCCACCGACGATCAACAGCAGGCTGTAGCTCGCCCAGCGCGACAGTTGGATCCCCTCTCCACTCGGGGTCGCGGCGTGACCGGACCTGACGTGGTAGAAGTAGATCCGCCAGAACGAGACCACCGCCACGAACGAGGCGACGAGGGTGATCGTTCCCTCGGTGGAGAAGCCCGGGAAGCTGACTGCGGCACCGGCTTCGAGCACCACCTCGGCGAGAGCGATCATGAAGAACTGGTTGTACCGCTCGGCGAGGTGCGCCTGCGAGACGGTGACCCCCAGGGAGGTGAGCTGCGGCCCGCCCATCCGGGGCAGGGGGTACGTGGTGGCAGCGCCGATCATCTCGATGGCGAGAGCGATGGTCCAGAAGATGCCCCGACCGAGACCGCCACTGATGCCGCCGCTGATCCAGAGCACGCCGGACGCCACGTGCCAGGTCAGCACCCGGAGCGAGAACGTGTGCACCACGTGGCCCCGCAGAGCGAACGCCAGGAAGAGCGGTCGGCCGACCTGGATGACCACGTAGGTGCAGGCGAAGATCACGCCACGTTGGCCGAACGCCTGCGGCAAGGTGACCGCCAGCACGAGGGTGCCGAACATCGTCGCCAGCAGGACGGCCTGCAGGTCGGGGCGTCGGGGGTCGTAGGTGCTCGCCAGCAGGGCGTTGAGTGACCAGATCATCCACATCGCCGTGAAGAACAGGACGGTCTGGCCCGCCTCGGACAGCAGCGTGTGCCGGACGATGGTCAGGTCGTCGGCGACCCGCCCGGCGAGGCGGGCCAGCGCGAAGACGTAGACGATGTCGAAGAGCAGTTCCAGGACGGTCGCCGAGTTCGGGCTCCTGCTGTCCCCGAGACCCCGGAAGAACTCGGCGCGCCTCAGCACGGACGTCGGGACAGCTCAGCGGGCCAGGGCCGCCGGCACGGGCACCCCATGCTGGTGACCCTGCTGGCCTGCCATCGTCCCCGAGCCTCCCTCGTCTACCGCGACGCTATCTGCGTACTTTATCCATCTTTAACAGACCTTCGCCGCCGATGGCGGATACCGGGTCGGCGGTACGCCGGATCATCTGCGCCGTCACCCTGCGGTACGAGCCGGGGTCGACGGGGAACAACCACTGCCGCGCCCGGGTCAGCGGGCCGACGTTGAGCCCCAACTCGTCGAGCACCTCGTCGACGTTGTGCATCGAGAACGGGATGATGTTCGTGCCCCGGGCGTGCCGTCCGTTGGTGCGCTTCGTCATCCAGAACAGTCGGGCGCGCACCTCGTCGCGCATCCGCACCTCGGTCGGCAGGGTGATCCCACCGCGCAGGTACGCGGCCGTCCAGACCGCCGCCATCTCCGCGCTGAGCGGGCTGAAGAACGACGAGTTGTAGCCGGCGAACGTCAGCCGAGGCACGCCGATCGGAAGGATCTGCCGGTAGAGCATGAAGTTGCCGGCGTCGTCCTGAAGCCGGGCGTGCAACGCGTCGTCGAAGAACGGCACGTGCTGGCGGAAGCCCGTACCGCAGATCACCAGGTCGGCGGGGAGCACCGTGCCGTCGGCCAGGCGGGCGGCCGGGCGGCCACCGTCGTCGACGAGCAACTCGGTGATCACCTGTTCCCGGTGTACGGCGATGCGGCCGTCGGCGACCCGCTCGAAGAAGCCCTCGGTGGCGAGGCTGACCGTGCTGCGGGCGATGTCCTCGAAGCTGCCGTTGGGCACGAGACCCAGCTGGCGCAGCTTGAACTGCCGGGTCGCGACCGAGCCGACGCTGTCGACCATCCGTTGGCGCAGACCGTTCCCCGGGCCGTGCAGGAACCGCTCGAAGCCCTTCAGGTGCAGGTAACGGAAGAGCGCCTCACCCATCCGGGTGAGCAGCAGGTACTTGTAGTTGAGCGCTCCACCGAGCTTGCGGGGCATCTTCCAGAGCAGTTCGCGCGCCACCACGTGGGTCTGGGCGGCGACCTCGCTCACCGGGACCGCCACGTCGCAGGACGACTTGCCGTACCCGACCACGAGGACATTCCTGCCCCGGGCCGCCTCGATGTCGTGGAACTCCCCCGTCGCCAGGACGCGCCCTCCGGCAGCCGCGAAGCTCGCCTGCCCGTCGAAGGACGGAACGAACGGATCCGAGAAGATGCCGTTGGCGACGATCAGGTGGTCGTACCGTTCCACGGTCAGCGGGTCCGGGGCGCCCGCCGGCCGCGAGGTCACCAGCCACCCGGTCTCGTCGTTGACCAGCTCGGCCGAGGCGACCTCCGTGGACAGGCGCAGCGCGTTGGCCAGCCCGAACTTCTCCACGTAGCTCTCCAGGTACCGCTGGACCTGCTCACCCGAGGGCCACTGCGGGTAGTCGGCGGGCATCGGCAGGTCGGAGAGGTGGTAGGTGCCCTTGTCGTTCTGGGTGTGCAGGCCGGGGTATCGCCGGGTACGACTCCACACCCCGCCGACGTCGGGCGCGCGCTCGAACACTGTGACGTCGAACCCGCTCTGCCGCAGCACCTTGGCTGCGCTGACACCGGCGAATCCGGCGCCGACGACGGCAATCCTCATGATCTCCTCCACCGGGTGAACCGCCGCCGAACACCACGCCAGCGGTGGTCGCACGCTAACGAGCGATCCCGGAAGGTCGCTATCCGCGCGGCGCAGCCGATATCCGCCGTACGCTGTCGCGCCCGTTCTGCTGTCGGGTCGACGGCACTCCGGTCCGTGTCGGCCCGGTCACGCCTTAGGGTCGGCGCATCAGGACGCCCGGAGGTGTCGGATGGACGCGGTGACGGTCCGCACGGACGACGTCGACCGGGCTCGCGCCGAGGTGGGCCGGGTCTTCTGTCCGCACCGGCTCACCCCGGAGGCGGGCGTACGCAACGTCCACCTGCGGATGGCGGCCCGCCGGGCGGGCGCGGTCGGCATCATCGACCTCGACTACGGGCAGGCGGTGCGCATCCAACCGCCCGCGCTGGAGACGTTCTACCTCGTCCAGATCCCCACCGCCGGGAGCACGCTGGTCCGGCACGCCGGTCAGACCGTGACCTCGACTCCCGACGTCGCCTCGGTGCTGTCCCCGTACGACTCCTCGGACATGCGCTGGTCCGAGGGGTCACCACACCGGATCTTCTACGCCGACCGGCGAGCCGTCGACCGGGAACTCGCCCGCCTCCTGGGCCGCCCGGTGGACGAACCGATCCGCCTCGACGCCGGCATGGTGATGACCACGCCGACCGCGCAGGCGTGGGCGCGCGGGGTGACGTTCCTCGCCGACGAGCTGTCGCGGCCGGCCGACGCGTCCCTGTTCGACAATCCGCAGGTCGCCGACCGTTTCGCGGAAGGGCTGATCGGAAAACTGCTGCTCGCCCACCGGCACAGCCACTCCGACCTGCTGACGGAGCCGGCCCACCACCCCAACCCGGGGCGGCTCGTCCGGCGCGCCTGCGCCCTGATCGCCGATCACCACAGCGAGGCGCTGACCGTCGGTGACATCGCGGAGGCGCTGCGGGTGAGCGTCCGCAGCTTGCAGGACTGCTTCCGCCGCGAGCTGCGGACCACCCCGACCGCGTACCTGCGGGCCTGCCGCCTCGACGCGGCCCACCGCACGCTCCGCTCGGCCGCGCCGGGCACATCCGTGACCACGGTCGCGCTCCAGCACGGCTTCCTCCACCTCGGCCGGTTCGCGACCGAGTATCGGAGTCGGTTCGGTGAGCCGCCGTCCGCGACCCTTCGGCGCTGACCAGACCGTCGCGCGTCGTGCCGTCCCGGGCGTGGGACCACTGTCGGCGGGTCCTGTGCTATTACCGACGCACCTGCCTTGCGACACCCCCGTGTGAGCGTCAACGCTGACCGGACACCGAACAACCCGCGAAGGATACGACGATGCCGGCAAGCCTCAGCCCGACCGACTCGGAGTTCCTCAGCCGGGCGATCGAGATCTCGCGATACGCACTCGAAGACGAGGGGAAGACCCCATTCGGCGCCATCGTCGTCATCGGCACGACGGTCATCGCCGAAGGCACCAGCAGCGTGGTCGAATCACGGGACCCGACCGCGCACGCCGAGGTCATGGCCCTCCGTGGGGCCGGCAGGAAGCTTCAGCGCCACCTGATGCCCGACGCCACCATGTACGCCAGCAGTGAGCCGTGCCCGATGTGCCTGGTCGCCTGCTACTGGGCGCAGATTCCACGGCTCGTCTGCGGCGCTTCGAGTCACGATGTCGGCACCTACGGATTCGAGGACCTTCAGCTCTACCGCGAACTGACCGTCGAATCCACCCAGCGCACCCTGCGCGTCGAGACCGCAGAGGGCCCGCTTCACGACCAGGCCGCCGCAGTGCTGAAGTCATGGGCGGCCCAGTTTCCGCAACCGGTCGTCCCGAAGTTGTGACCACTGCTGGTCACGTCATGATGCCCACCCACAGCGGGTTGCGGTCGCTGTACGGCCCGACGACGTTCATCTCGTGCGGGTCGAGCACGATCAAGCCGTCGGCGGCCCACGCTTCGAGCACCTGGTCCGGTGGTGCAGAGTCGATCCAGATCCCGTCCGGTGGGGTAACGGTCGCCTGTCGTCCCGCCCTCGGAAGGATGACAAGCCGGATCAGGTAGTCACAGTCCGGTGGGTCGTTGCGGTTCATGCTTCCAGCCGCGCCGACGTAGGCCAGTTGCCGCCGCACCCTGGCTACCCAGTCCTCATGCTCGAGCTTGGCCCGTTCGTACCCGACTTCGCCGCCAAGGTCGCTCGGCGGGTCGTAGTGCAAGAGCCGGCGGATCGCGATGCCCCGTGGGGCTCTCAGCAGCCGCCGGAACAGTGCCAGGTCCAAGGCGTCCCGGACACCGGCGGTCGCCGGGTCGACGAGCCAACGATCCGCCAGTTGGACGATCCAGACCGTCTCGGCCGCCTCGACCGCGTTCGTGGCTTCCACCCACCGCGTATCCCTGTCGTCAGTCACGGGCCAGCACCTCCACGACGATGCTCATCAGCTCCCTCTCCTGCTCCGGTCGCGAGGGCAGCAGCCGCCGAGCGCTCGCCGTCCAGATGGCGGCCACGGGCTCCGCCGGGGTGGACGCACGGAGGCTGAACCGGGCCTGCTGCAGCGCCCCACCCAACAGGGGCGGCGGCAGCCGACGCAGAAACGCCTCGGCCTGCGGCGGTCGGTGCAGCGCCAGCCGGATCAGCGCGGCCAGGACGACCGCTCCAGGGCGTTCACCCAGGGACCGGATGGGAATCCGGCTCGGCTCAGCGTGCTGGACGTACGCGTCCTGGACGACATTCTCCACGCACCGTCTCGTCGGCGCGCTGAGCAGCGCGTCGGCGACCCAGTCGAGCGCGGCGTCCTCATCGGCGAGGCAGTCGTAGGTGGCGAACATCGTCAACTGGCTGCGCAGATAACGCTTGTCGGTCGAGTAGTTCGCATCGGATTCCCAGCCCGCGGGCGGGACGAAGTTGCGGTTGCGAAGCCCCGCGATCACGGTGGCGGCCAGGTCGAGGCTGACGGTACCCAGGCCGCCACACCCGGCGACGAGGGCGCTCGCCGTGGCCGAATGCTCCCCGAACGGCCCGACCCGCCGCTCGATCTCGCTGAAAACGCAGGCGTCGTCCCAGTAGTTGCCAAAGAACTTCTCGCCCGTCAGCACCTCGCAGAGGATGTAGAGCCCAACCCCGGCCTGGCTGCCGCCGAACTCGCACAGGGTCGACAACCACAGCATGGCGGCGCGAGGATCACTGAACCCGTACGGCCAGGGGTCGTTCGGTGCCCGGAACAGGCCAGGCGGGTCCGGGTCGACGAATTGCACGATCCGCTGCCGACCTTGGCTCAGCGCAATTCCGATCTGGCGGCTCCCCGGGTCGCCCGGGTCGGTCTGCAGACGCTCCTGAGCGCACTGCTGCAGCCACGCGATCACGCGGCACACCTGCCCGAGGGCCACTGCGGCAGCCACCTCGTCCCGCTCGGTGGCGGTCCGATTCGGGAACGTCAGCTCGCTGAGCCGCCAGCTGGTCTGCAGCACACCGCGCACCAACGGCGGCACCGCCGCGCGAGCCGCGTCGCCGGTAAGCGACTCGAACAGCACCGACCGACCCAGCCGCTCCAGCAGGTGGGTGAGCAGAGCCAGCCGGTAGCGTGCCTGATCGGCGGTCCGATCGTCCGGGCATCCGTCCACGATCTCGGTGACCCGCGCTGCGATCTCGGCCACGTCACCGCGATCGATCGAATATTCGATCTCGTCGTTCAGGTCGGTCAACTCGTGGTGCTCCATCGTCGGCGTGCCGTCAGCCGCCGCCCGATGCAGTCGCCGGGTGGCCAGCCTGATCAGAATCCTCCGGCGTCCCGCCGCCGACCGGAACCGCATCAGGACCCACAGCGAGTCAAGCCCGAAGCCGAGCTGCACGACCGTGAGCACCGCCCCGACTGCCGCGAGACCCGAGTGCGACCAGATGTCGCCCGCCGCCGCACACGTGATCCCGACGGTGGCCGTCGCCAGCCAGGACGTTGCGGCCATCGCCCGCATCAGGTCACTGAAGGACGGCCACCGGGTCTGCGGCGTGATCGTGACCGCGAACACGATGGTCACCGCCGTCAGCATGGCCGAGAACAAACCCAGGTCGACCTGCCACACCACGTCAGCCTTGTCAGCCGGTGGTCCGACGTTGCGCAGCACGTACACCGCACCCATGCCCCCGGCGACCGCGATGATCGCAGCCCTGACGACATGCCGCCGACTGGCCAGGAACATCGATCGAGCGGGCGGCATGCGATCTCCGTTGCAGACACTGACCAAGGGGGCCCAGAACCTACCAGCGTTGCTCGATCTCCGGGTACCGTCAGTCCATTGAGCCAGCGGTTGCGGTCGGACGGCCCGGACCACGTGCATTCGGTGCCGCGCCGACGACGAAACTGTTATCCGGGTAGGGCTGGCGAGTCTCCTGAGGTGAGGAGTTGGCGGGTTCCCCCGCCAGCGCGGCATGGAACAGTGCTGCGACCACACACGAGGGAGTCGAGACGATGCGCGCAACCGGCCAGGGTGCAGCGGACGCCGCAAGGGGAAATCGGGGCGTCCACGCGGAGCCCCCACGCGGGGTGCTCGGCCGCCTCCCGATCGGCGCGCGGCGGCTGCTGTGGCCGCTCCTGGCGGCCGCCGCGGTCGCCGTACTGGTGACGGGTGTGATCGTCGTGGTGCAGCCGACCGGGCCGACGCCCGCCCCGGCGGCGACGCAGGCGCTCGACGCGCCACCGTCCGCCAGCCCGCTGCCGGGCACACCCGCCGCGACCACGCCCGCCGCCACGGCGAGCCCGACGGGGACGGCTCCCCCGTCGACGCCGGCGGCGAAGCCGACAACCCGGCGTCCGGTCGCCCCGGCGGCCACCGCGGTGACCTCCAAGCGCAAAGGCGTCGGCGTGTGGACCTTCGACGGCGTCAACCAGGCGTTGGCCAGCTCCGGGGCGAGTTGGTACTACACCTGGGACGTGAAGCACCAGGGCGTCACCAGCCCGCAGGGCACCGAGTTCGTCCCGATGATCTGGGGAGCGAAGAGCGTCACCGCGAGCAATCTGCAACAGGCCAAGCAGAACGGCCGTTACCTGCTCGGCTTCAACGAGCCGGACCTGAAGGGTCAGGCCGAGATGACCGTCGAGCAGGCGCTTGAGCTGTGGCCGCAGTTGCAGGCCACCGGCCTGCCGCTGGGCAGCCCGGCGGTGGCCTGGGGCGGCGACCGGCCGGGCGAGTGGCTCGACCGGTTCATGGCCGGGGCCAAGCAGCGCGGCTACCGGGTCGACTTCATCGCCCTGCACTGGTACGGCGGGGACTTCACCACGGCCAACGCGGTCAACCAGCTCAAGTCGTACCTCCAGGCCGTGCACGACCGGTACGACCTGCCGGTCTGGCTCACCGAGTTCGCCCTGATCGACTTCTCCAACGGCGTCCGTTTCCCCACCCAGGCACAGCAGGCGGCGTTCCTCACCGCAGCGACGAAGATGCTGGGTGGGCTGTCCTGGCTGCAGCGGTACGCGTGGTTCGGCCTGCCCGCCACCGACAAGGACCAGACCGGCCTGTTCCGCACCGGCAGCACCGCCACCGCCGTCGGTCGCGCCTACCAGGCGGCGCGCTGACCTCGCGGGGCGTCGTCAATCCCGCGGGATGGCCTCGATCGTCGCCAGGTGCCGCTCACCCCAGTCGCCGAGTGGGATCAGGGCGTCGTTCAGGGACTGACCGAAACCGGTCAGCGAGTATTCGACCTTCGGCGGCACCTGGTGGTAGACCTCCCGGTGCACCAGTCCGTACGCCTCCATGTCACGTAGCTGCTCGATCAGCATCTTCTCGCTGATCCCGGTGATCCCTCGCCGCACCTCGGCGAAGCGGCGAGGGCCCTGGTGCAGTTCCCACAGGATCAGTGCCTTCCACTTACCACCCACCATGTCCACCGCCGCATCGAGACCACACGTGTAGGTGCGCTTCTTCATGGCCCCTCCGCTCACCAAAAGGTAGGTACCTGAGGAAATAGTAAGTACTTGCTGCCTCCCACAGGGCGGACGAAGGATGGGATCGGCCCGTCGAACAACCGTTCCGGCGTCAGTCCGTCCCGTCTCTTGAGGAGCATCTCCATGTCCGATCACGTCCGTCCCCCGGTCACCGTCCTCGGACTCGGGCCGATGGGTCAGGCGCTTGCGGCCGCGCTGCTGGCCGCCGGGCACCCCACCACCGTCTGGAACCGGACGGCGGCACGGGCCGACCCACTCGTGGCTCGCGGGGCACGGCGGGCGACGACCGTGGACGAGGCGATCCGAGCCAGCCCGCTGACGCTCACCTGCGTCATCGACGACGCGGCGGTGCGCGAGATCGTCGAACCGGCCGCCGACGCTTTGAAAGGTCGCACCCTGGTGAACCTCACGGCCGACACGCCAAGTCGCGCTCGGACCATGAGCGAGTGGGCGGGATCGCACGGTGTCGACTACCTCGACGGCGCGATCATGACCCCCGCCCCCACCATCGGCGGATCTGACGCGCTCGTGCTCTACAGCGGCCCCGAGGACGTCTGGCAGAGACACCGGCCGACCCTGGCGAACATCGGCGGATCCGCCGACTGGCTCGGACCGGAGCCCGGCCGAGCCGCCGCCCACGACATCGCGCTGCTCGACCTCTTCTGGTCGGCGATGAGCGGTGTCGCCCACGCCTTCGCACTGGCCCAGGCCGAGCACATCAGCCCGACCGCCCTCGCTCCGTACGCCAGGGGCATCGCGGAACTGCTACCGGACCTGGTCGACGACATGGCCCATCGGCTGGTCACGGACGAGCACACCGCCGACGTCTCCGCCATCGCCTCGGCCGCCGCCAGCATGGCCCACATCGTCGAGGCCGCCGAGGAGCACGACCTCGACGTCGGCACGGTGCGGGCGGCCCACGCGGCGGCCCTGCGGGCGATCAACGCCGGCCACGGCGCGGACGACTTCTCCCGGATGCCCCGGGCGTACGCCGTCGGGGAGTCAGCGGCCCCGGCCGTCCACGTGGTCTCGCCATGAGTGCCGCGGCTCGTAGCCCAGCACCCGGCGGGCCTTATCGATGCTGAGCAGGGTCTCGTGCTCACCCAACTCCTTGCGGATCTCGACGCCCGGGTAGACCTCGGCCATCAGGCTGGCGCTGGACCGGCTCATGACGGTGTCGGCGTTGGCGATGACGAAGACGTCGGCTCCGGGCTGGTCGTGCGCGAGCGCGCGCTCGACCGCCTGGGCCCCGTCGCGGGCGTCGATGTAGCCCCACAGGTTCCACCGGCGCAGCTGCGGGTCGGCGTCGAACGAGGGGAACGGCGGGTAGTCCTCGACGTCCATCACGTTGGAGAAGCGCAGACCCACCATGACCAGCTCCGGGTCCCAGCGACAGAAGTGCCGGGCCATCTCCTCCTCAAGTGCCTTGTTCAACGAGTACGTCGACTCGGGGCGCGGCGCGTACTCCTCGTCGACCGGCGCGTACGGCGGCGGTGTGTCGAACGGCAGCCCGAGCACCGTCTCGCTGGACGCCCAGACGACCCGCTTGATCCCGGCCGCGCGGGCGGCGGCGAACACGTTGTACGTGGCGGCGGAGTTGTTCGCGAACGTCGTCGCGTTCGACATCAGACCGGGGGCCGGGACCGCCGCCAGGTGCACGACCGCGTCGACGCCGCCCGCGTGCTCGTCGGCGCCTCCGGTGAACGCCTCCACCACCTGCCCGTAGTCGGTCAGGTCGACCAGGAGGAATTCGCCGTCCACGTCGCGGGGGTCCCGACCGCCGGCGCGGTCCACCGCCAGCACGTCGACACCCGCGGCCCGGAGGTGGGCGACGACGGCGCGGCCGAGCTTTCCGGTGGCGCCGGTGACGACGACACGCCTGGGCAGTGCGGGGATGCTCATGACCACATCCTTCCCGGCGACGAACTGCGCCCTGACGGCGGTACCGCCAGACGTCAGATCGCCGCCAGGGCCTTCGCGATGTTCCACTCGGCCAGGTCCAGCATCCACCTGCGGTTCGGGAAGTCGTTGTCCGCGATCCGAAGGGGGCCTTCGATCAGCGACAGGACCTGGGCATACCGGTAGAACTCCAGACGGTCGGGGTCGAGCGCGACCGGGCGCAGCGCGGGGTACGCGTCACCGAAGCGCATCTGCAGCCAGGCATGCTCCCACTCCACGTCGAAGAACGTTAGCCCTTCGATGTCGACCATCACGGGTTCGCCGGAGGGCGTGACGAGCACGTGGTCGGGTCCGAGTTCGCCGTGCACCAGCCCGTACTCCTTGCGGTTGCTGATCGCTCGGCGCAGGTGGCGGACATGGTCGGCGATTCGATCGTGGGCGTCGGCGAGCCGGGTGTCGCGGGCCGCCACGGCGTCGAGGTGCCCGAGCGCTCGGTCCTGGATGATGTCCGCCGCGCTGCGCACCTGGGGTGCCGCGTCGTGCGCGATGGCGGCGAGTCTGCCGTACTCGGACCCCCGGGTGGTGTGCATGCGACGCAGGGTGGCACCGAGGGTGGACAGCGGCGTCGCGGCCGCGGCCGGGTCCTGTTCCAGGAGGGTTTCGAGCGTCACCCCACCGACGTCCTCGACCACCGCGAGGTCGGCTGGGTGGTAGCGGCCGTCGCGGTCGAGCATCAGCAGCCGTGGCGTCCGCACGTCCGCCGCGGTGAGGGCGGCGTGGTTGACGGCGAACAGTTCGGCGCCCGACGCGTCGGTGAACGGGTCGTCGGGGACGGCCGGCCCCGGGGGCCAGTAGTTCTCGTCGGCCGCCCAGACGTAGAGAATCACTGTCGCCTGGTCGTCCAGTCTGAGCCGGTAGACGCCCTTCTTGCTGCCACCGGTCAGCCGGACCAGATCGACAAGTCTGCGGTCGGTGCCGAACTGGTCCACCACCAGGTCGCGTACGTCGTCGGGCTTCAGGAATGTCCGTGTCATGATCACCTCTCCGCGTGGTGCCCGGCGATGCTTCCCGACGTATCGACCTCGCGCAATCGAGTTGTCACTGCTCCCGGGCCCACCGGCCAGGACCACCCCGTTGATCCCGTTCTCAGAGCGATCGGGGCGTCTGCTGCGTAACGTGCAGGGGTAAACGTTGTCGCGACGAGGAGACTTCATGTCCAAGCCACCGCTTCCCGAGGCCGCGATCGCCATGCTCCGGAAGCCGAACCCGGCAGTGATGACCACACTTCGCAATGGTGGTCAGCCGGTGTCCGCCGCCACCTGGTACCTGTGGGAGGACGGCCGGATCCTGGTGAACATGGACGAGAGCCGCCGCCGGTTGGAGCACGTCCGCAACGACCCCCGGGTGTCGCTGACCGTGCTCGACGAGGCTGGTTGGTACACCCACGTCAGCATCATCGGGCACGTCATCGAACTGCGCGCCGACGAGGGCCTGGCGGACATCGACCGGTTGTCGAAGCACTACACGGGCAACGCGTACCCGCGCCGGGAACGCGCCCGGGTCAGCGCTCTGATCGAGATCGACCGCTGGCACGGGTGGGGCGAGCAGAAGGACAACAACCAGGTCGGCTGACCGTTGCGGTCCGCTCTGTCGCCTCGACGGCTGCCGTCGGGGCGACAGGGCGCCGGCCGTCAGGGCGTCAGGGCGGGGGCGGACCGGGCGCCGGCGCGGTTCACCAGGTAACCGAAGGCCGCCGCGGTGAAGAACATGACGATGCCGTAGACGGCTCCGGGGATCGCCATCTGGGTGCTGTTGAGCAGCGCCGGGCTGAGCGCGATCGTGATGGCCAGGGTGCTGTTGTGGATGCCGATCTCGAAACCGGCGGCCGTCGCGGCGCTCCGGTCGACACCGGCGAGGCGCGGCACCCCGTACCCGATGGCGAGGCTGAGCAGGTTGAAGGCGAGCACGGCCAGGCCGACCGAGACGAAGTAGTCGGCGATGTTCTCCCGGTCGCCGAGCACCGCGCCGGCGATCACCGCGACGAGTACGACGACGGAGAAGATCCGGACCGGGCGGTTCAGCCGCTCGGCCACCTGCGGCACCCGCGCCCGGATGAGCATGCCGATCGCGACCGGGACGAGCACGATGGCGAAGACCTGGAGCACCTTGTCGAACTGCAGGCCGATGCTCCTGCCGTCGGGCAGGAAGTACGCCGCCGACAGGTTGACCAGGATCGGCAGGGTGAACACGGCGAGCACCGAGTTGATGGCGGTCAGGGTGATGTTCAGGGCCACGTGCCCGCCGAACAGGTGGCTGTAGAGGTTGGCGGTGGTGCCGCCCGGTGACGCGGCGAGCAGCATCATGCCGACGGCCAGTTCGGGTGCCAGGTCGAACGCGAGGACGAGGCAGAAGCAGATCGCTGGCAGCACGAGCACCTGGCAGACCAGGGCGATGACGGCGGCCCGCGGGTGCTGGGCCACCCGGCGGAAGTCCGCCATGGTGAGTCCGAGACCCAGACCGAGCATGATGATGCCGAGGGCGACGGGTAGTCCGATCAGTGTCAGGGCGGAGTCCATGGCACAACATCGTTACCACCGGGTAACGCCTTCACAATCCCCCGTGCGGACGGACGCCTCTTGACCGCAGACGGTGACCGGCTTAACTTCATCAATCAGATAAGTCTCTTAACTAATTCTGTTTGATGTCTCGTGGGAGTGTGCCGATGCGACCATTCCGTCACCGCCGTCTCGCCGCCGTCGTCGCTCTGACGACCCTGCTGATCACCGCCGCCCCACCGACCGCCGCGAACGCGGGCGGCAAACCGGAACGCGCCGGCTACCACCGGGTCGGCTACTTCACCCAGTGGGGCATCTACGGCCGGGCCTTCCCGGTCAAGAAGCTCGAAACCTCCGGGGCGGCGAGCCGCCTCACCCACCTCAACTACGCCTTCGGAAACGTCACTGAGGACGGTCGCTGCTACGTCGACGGTGGGCCGGGTGAGGGCGACGCCTGGGCCGACTACCAGCGCCCCGTCCCCGCCGAGGAGAGCGTCGACGGTGTCGCGGACGCCCCGGGCCAGGCGCTCAACGGCAACTTCGGCCAACTCGCCAAGTTGAAGGCCAAGCACCCCAAGCTGCAGGTGCTGATCTCGCTGGGCGGCTGGAGCTGGTCGACGTACTTCTCGAACGCGGCCGCCACCGACGCGTCCCGCAAGGCGTTCGTCACGTCCTGCATCGACCTCTACCTCAAGGGCAACCTGCCGGGCACCACCGCCGGTGCCGGGGCCGGCGTCTTCGACGGCATCGACCTCGACTGGGAGTGGCCCGGCTCGGACGGTGAGCCCGGCAACGTCATCCGCCCCGAGGACCGGGAGAACTTCACCAAGCTGCTCGCCGAGTTCCGCCGGCAGCTCGACGCGTACGGGCGCACGACCCGCGCGCACCACCCGCTGACCGCGTTCCTGCCGGCCAGCCCGGCCACCATGGACGCCGGTTACGAAGGCCGCAAGATCTTCAAGTACCTGGACTTCGCCACCGTGCAGGGGTACGACTTCCACGGCGGCTGGGACGCACGGGCCAACCAGCAGTCGGCGCTGCGCGTCCCGGCGGGCGCCCCGGACAACCCGGACTTCTCCGTCGAGGTTGCCATCGACGGGTGGATCGCCCGAGGAGCGCCGCGCGACAAGCTGGTGCTCGGCATCCCCTACTACGGTCGCGGCTGGACCGGCATCACCGGCGGCGGCAACGGTCTGTTCCAGCCGGCCACCGGGCCAGCGCCGGCCACCTTCGAGGCCGGCTACGAGGACTACAAGAACCTCAAGACCCTGGCCGGCAACGGCTACACCGTGCACCGCGACCTGCGCGCCGGGCACGCCTGGCTCTTCGACGGTACGACATTGTGGACGTACGACGACCCGGCTGTCGTGCTGCAGAAAACGCTCTACATCCGACGGGCCGGCCTGGGCGGCGCCATGATCTGGTCGCTCGACGGCGACGACGACAACGCCACGCTGACCAAGACGATCGGCCTCGGTCTGACGACCTGGTAGCCGTACCCGATCCATCCGGCCCGCCGCCGGCCGATTCGTCGGCTGGTGGCGGGCCGGCACTGCGTCACGCCGTCGGGCTGCTGTTACCCGACGTGCCGAGGTGGATGTCGACGTCGGCGGCCCCGGTCATCTGGTCGTACGCCCTGGTCTTGAGCCGGTTGGTCTGCACCTCGCCGTCGAGCAGTGCCGCCCGCAGCGCCTCCGCGTCCGTGATCTCCCTGCTGGTGACCGCGTCGGCCGCGGTCGTCGCACCCTGCACGACCTCCAGGTGAGTGCCGTCGGTGGGCATCAGCTCGGCCCACTTGGCAAGGCAGTAGACCCGCTCCGGCACCTCCTGGCACTCGCTGCTCAGGTCGGGCATCTCGTCGCCGGTGCCGAGGTGACTGGTGCGGAACGCGGCCAGTTCGTCGACGAACGCGGCCAGTTGCTCCTCCACCGCCGGCGCGAGCCGGGTCGCCACCGCCTTGCCGAAGATCCACCGCAGCGCGGCAAGCTCCATACCGGCCCGCACCGGGAGGTAGAGCTTGGCCCAGCTGGCGTTGAGGAAGTCACTCGGGTCGCGCTCGGGGGCACGGGCGTCACCGGCCGACCACCAGCCGGGGTACGACACGAACGAGGCGCGCTCCCAGTCGAAGACCCGGTGCCAGAAGTCGATCTCCCACGCCTCGTCCCGCACACTGGCCGGGAAGTGCGCCTCGACGATCTGCGAGACCATCTCGTTGACCGGTGAGTAGCCGCCGCGCAGCCGCGCCTCGAACTCGTCCCCGGCCTCCTCGGCCGCCGCCAGCACCGCGTCGCGGGTGTCCTGCCAGTCCTGCAGATCCGTGAGATAGCCCGCCACCAGCGCGTTGTACGCGGCGTCGTCGGCATTCTGGTCGACCAGTGTCGGGGTACGCCGGAACGTGGCGGCGAGCTGCACGTCGGCGCCGGGACCGGCGAGCCAGCTGGCCGCGCCGACGTGGATGCGCACCCGCAGCGCGGGCTGACCGTTGGCGTCGGTGACCACCGGAACGCCGACCACCCGAGCCGCGATGCCCGACGGCGGCCGACGGGTGATCAGGTTGAGGCTCTGCCGGATGCTCTCGATGTCGCCGTCCCACTCCCACCCGCTGTCGAAGGTGACGTCGATGTCGTAGTCGGCGCTCATGTCGCCGGTGAAGCCCCACTTGTCGAGCGTGACCACCGGGGAGTGGATGGTGCGGGTCTCCACGGCGGCCGGCACGCCGGGTGCCGGGCGCACCGGCTTGACCGGCATGGTGGGCAGCGCGGCGAGAGCGTTGTCTCTGATCCGCTGGCGCCCGTCGGTGATCTTCTTGGCGAACGCCAGCGCCGGGTCCTTCACCGTCGGCGCCCAGCACACCCGGGCGCCGTAGCGTTCGTGGGCCAGCTCCAGGCGTTGCAGCACCTTGAAGTAGTGCAGCGTGATCGGCGTCACCCGGTTGGGATTGCGGACGGTCCGCTTCGAGGTCGACTCCATGCCGGTCTCGCTCACCAACTTGAAGTCGGTCTTGTGCTGGGTGCGGTAGCGGGCGGCGACCTTGGAGGTGGCGGTCTGACTGTCCTTCACCGCGCGGCGGCTGGTCTCCTGGCTGGCCGCCGTCACGCTGCGCGTGTAGCCGATCGTGTGGCTGGCGTTGAAGGTGCCCCAGACGCCGGTCGGGCTGGTGTACTGGCCGGTGTGGCTGGCGTTGAGCCCCCAGGTGTCGGTGAGCGACTTCTGCCGCTCGAAGCCCTCCTGCAGTTCCGTGGTGAGCGCGCTGGTCAGCTCGACGTCCGTCTGCCTCTCGGTCTCGGCCTGCTCCTCCAGGGTCAGCTCACGCTTGGTGTAGGTGCGCTGCTCCAGCACCGCCTCCTCGCCGGGCGCGAGCGCCAGCGCGTAGACGTGCTCGCCGAGCGCGAAGCCCACCGGCCGGATCCGGGTCCGGTCGAGGAACGCGATGCCCACGTCGGACTGGAGCAGACCGGCGACGAACTCCGCCTCCTGGTCACCGAGGATGCTCTGACGCCGAGCCGGCGGCTCCCGGTAGATCATGCCGGAGTCCTGCCCCGGCAGCGCCGCGTCGGCGGCGTCCATGTCGTTGGCCTTCCACAGCCCCGACAGACCGAGTTCCTTGAGCAGGTGCGGCAGCCGGTCCTGGGACAGCCCGCCATACCGCATCGCCTCGATCAACGCCTGCTTGACGTAGAAGGGCAGCAGGGGCGTCTGCCCGTCGTCGAAGGTGAGCTGGACCGGCACGAAGTAGTTGGAGTAGACGTAGCGGTCGGAGTGCGCGGTACTGAACCCCAGCGTCGCCAGGTCCGCCTCGGCGACGACGACTTCACCCATCGGTGCTCCTTCTAGAGTGGCAGTTGGTAGAGAGCGTGCAGACCCTGGTAGGTCATCTCGTGCGAGGTGACGAAGAACCCGGGAAACAACTGACTCAGGGCGGCCTGTCGGACGACGGTCTCCCGCACCGCGTGCGCCGTCAGCTCCTCCAGGCCGGCGACGACCTCAGCCGGCACCCCGCCCTTGCTGGCCCGCCGGTAGGCGTCCGCGATCGCCTCCCAGCGACCGTCGAACGCCTCGCCGAGGTCGTCGGCGACCGTGCCCCACGTCTTCTCGAAGCGCTCCAGCTTCGTCGACGCGGTCCAGTCCACGTTGGTGACCCGGGCCGCCTCCGCATCGACCAACAGCAGGTCGCTGCGAAGCTCACCGACGGTGGTGGACGCCTTCCAGCCGAACCGCTCGGCGAGGTGGGTGGCCAACGCCTTCTCCGCGCCGGCCGCAGCCGGGCTCCTGGTGAACCCGACGAGACGCAGCAGCAGGTCCCGGTCCGGGTGGCTGAGCAGGAGCTGGGCGACCGTCTGCCGGAGCACCGCGTCGGAGCCACGCAGGGCCGCGGCCAGCTCCGGGTTGGCCGCGCGGACCGCCTCGACGACGGTGGCCAGCGACTTCTCCGCGAACGGCTGCAATCCCGGTGAGCGGGCGACCAACTGGGCGGTCTCGGCCGCCATCCGCCGGTGTACCTGTTGGCCGAGCCGCCAGGGCTGCGCCTGCCCGGCCTTGCGCAACGCGCGGAACTCCTCGTACGCGGCGGTCTGCAACGCCCGGTTGAACACGGTGGTCAGGCGCTGCTCGAGCTGACGGGCGATGGCAGCCCGCACCGCGGCGGCCCGAATGTCGCGGGGGGTCTTGGGGGGTTTGAGCTCGCGCAGGTCCTCGACCCGCTTGATGATCTCGTCGAGCGCCTGGTTCAGTTCCGCCCGGGTGGCCGAACGACCGGCCGACGACACGGTCTCCGACATGCACGCCATCAGGACCGGCTTGCCGTCGGCGCTGATCAGCGCGCTGAGCCGGGCGCCCGCACCCGCCCCGGCGAACGCCTCGGCGTGTGCGGCCTGGTTGAACACCGTCAGGGTCAACTCGGCGTCGACGAGCAGCGCCCGGCCCTGCCGGAACAACGCGTCGAGCACCTTCGGGGGGAACAGGGTACGCAGCACCGCCAGGCCCACCTGCGGCGTGGCGAGCAGTGCCGCCCGGCCGATCGCGACGAGCAGCGCGGCGATCTGGGTGGTCAGGAGACGGACCTCGGCGGCGGCCTCCCGGGCGCCCACGATCAGCAGCGGCACGTACCGGATCGCGGCGCGCACCGCCACGCCACCGAGTAGCCGGACCAGGTGGACCAGGCCGGTCAGCACCTGGAACAGGTCGCCGGCGATCCGGCCGAGCAGCCGGCCGGCGGCGAACGGGTCGAGGTCCTCCAGGTGCCGCCCGAATTCCGTCGCCCAGCCGCGCCAGAGCGTCAGCAGCCGCTCGGGCACTGTGCTCGGGTCCAGCGCGGCCACGACGCCGGCCAGCGCCTCGCGGACGACGGTGGCCTGCTCGGCTAGGCGTCGCAGGCCGGCCCGGGGGTCCACGGTGAGCACGATCAGAGTGGTGAACTGCTCCTGCTGGAGCCGACCGACGAGCTGCACGAGTTTGCCGAGGTCGACCACCACGGTCGCCAACGACTCCCCGACGCCCACCAGGAAGCCGTCGAGGAACAGCTTCGGATTGATGCCGTTCCAGGCCGCGTAGTGGCGCATCGCGTCGAGCAGCGCCGGGTCGAGGCCGAGCAGGAACCGGCGGAACGCGCCGTCCGCGTCGACGTCGGAGGCCGCCAGGTCGAAGAACTCCTCGGTCAGCCCGAGCCTCGTCAGCATCGCGACCAGGTCCCAGACGTTGTCGGCGGAGATCCGGCCGGTCATCGCCTGCAACACCCGGTCGCGGGTCATCGAGCGGGTGGCGTGCGCGTCCACCCAGTACCGTACGGTCAGCGCGACGAACTCCACCCGCGGATCCTGGGTCCGTGCCCCGTAGACCGCCGCCCGGTTCTCGGCGGACACCCGCGGCACGCTGAAC
This sequence comes from Micromonospora sp. NPDC047756, assembly GCF_055587245.1. Lineage (NCBI taxonomy): Bacteria > Bacillati > Actinomycetota > Actinomycetes > Micromonosporales > Micromonosporaceae > Micromonospora > Micromonospora sp. NPDC047756. The sequence goes on along the minus strand of NZ_JBVJGQ010000002.1, from coordinate 672,880 downwards.
CAGTCCCGGATCATGACGGTCTCGCCCGTCGGTTGCCCCAACGTCCCCACCTCCTCCGGCGCAGTGCACTGTCCGGGCAAGGGGATTCGGGCGGTAGCGCTGGGTCGAGAACCCGACATCGATCCACTTCGGAGCGCGGGATCGGGTCACGGTGCGGCGATCGATATCGGTCATCGTCGAGGCGATTGACGCATCGACGACTGTTGGGTGCGGGCAGCCGGTCGACCTGGTCAGGTCGAAGCGGCTCAGCGGTCGTTCGTCTCGACCCTCGGCCGGTGATCGGCCGGAGCACGCACCGCGCTCGCGATGAGCGCCGTCACCTGATCCATGTCACGAGCACCGCGCACGTCCAACTCGGCCGACCAGCCGTCCGCACGGGTGAGCCGCACCGTCACGTCGTCGCGGCGGTGGGTCAACCAGCCGGCGATCGCCTGCACCAGCACCATGAGGGCACCGCCATCGTGGACGGCGACCACCAGCACGTCGGTGGCGGCCGCGGCGGGCGCAGTGGTCACACCCTCACGCAGCCGGTCCTCGGCGCGAAGCCAGGACCCCAGAGAACGTCGAGCATCGGCAGAGGGAAGATCCGGACAGACCGACAACGTGATCGTCTCCTGAGACGCGGGCAACGTCTTCTCCTTCCGGCGAAGGCCAACCCCACTGCGTCATCCTGCCAGCCGGCGTGACCATCGGCAGCCCGCGCAGTCACCGGAGTCGATCAGAGCTTGACCGTCGCGTCCGCCCGTCCATAGGCTCCGGCCACTGCGAGGCTTTCCCCCAGGAAGGGAACCCGAGAGATGGTCCCATCGTCGCGTCCGTTCTGGACCCTCCCTGCGAAGCGGCTGGCCAGCGCCGCCACGATCGCGCTCCTGCTCGGTACGGCTCCCCTGCTCAGCGGCCCGGCAGCCGCGAGCGCGCCCCGGCCGACCCCCTGCAGCAGCGACCCGACCGCCCGGCTGACCACAGTGCCCAGCCCGGACGCCGTGCTCGGCTTCCCGCTCGGCGCGGGACAGGAGCGGGTCGTCACCAACGACGAGGTCCGGACCTACCTCGGGGCGGTCGATCGCGCCTCGAACCGGGTCGTGACCGGCGTGATGACCACCAGTGTGCTCGGCCAGCCGTTGCCGTACGCGGTGGTGTCCAACGAGCGTCACGTGCGGCCCGCCGCGCTTCGCGAGATCGCCGACGACATCCGGGACCTGCGCGACCCACGCCGGACCAGCGTCCAGACGGCCGCCCGGACGGCGAAGGACAGCCCGGCCATCGTCTGGGTCACCGCGAACGTGCACGGCGGAGAGAAGAGCGGCGCCGACGCGGCGCTCAAGACGCTGTACGAGTTGGCCGCGGGCCTGTCCTGCGATGTCGCCCGGCGCAACGACAACCTGGTCACCATCATCGTCCCCACCCAGAACCCGGACGGCCGTGACGCGACCCGCCGGCAGAACGAGTTTGGCTTCGACCTGAACCGGGACTGGTTCGCCCGCACCCAACAGGAGACCGACGGCAAGCTCGAGCTGCTGCGCCGCTACCCGCCGCAGGTGTTCATCGACGCCCACGAGATGGGCGGCCGGCAGTACTTCTTCCCGCCCAACGCCGATCCGATCCACCACGAGATCGCCGGCGAGGCGGTGGACTGGATCAACCGCATCGGCGAGGCCAACAAGGCCGGCTTCGGCTTCAACGGGGCCTGCGACGACACCGTTACCACCGAGTGCTACTTCAACTACGACACGTACGACATGTTCTTCATGGGCTACGGCGACACCGTGCCGACCACCGGCTTCGGCGCGGCCGGCATGACGTACGAGAAGGGTAGCGCGTCGGCGGTGGCCGACCGGGTCCAGCAGCAGTTCCACACCCAGTGGTCGACGCTCGGCTGGGCCGCCGCGAACAAGCGCGAGGTGCTGGACGGCTACTTCGACATCTGGACCGACGCGCTCGCCCAGGGCAGGGCGGGCACACTGGAGCCGAACGAGGTGGTGCAGCCCACCAACGAGGTGCAGTTCCCGGTGCCGGACCTCACCATCCGCTCGTACTTCCTGCTGCCCGACCGGCAGCTCGCCGACGTCCGCCAACTCGTCGAGCGGCTACGCCGGATGGACGTCGAGGTGTACGAGGTGCAGAAGGCGACCCGGGTGCCCACCGCGCGGGTCTTCGGCGGGCGCAGCGCCACGAACGTGACAGTGCCCAAGGGCGCGTACTGGATTCCGATGGACCAGCCGCAGAAGCACTGGATCCAGGCCGTCATGGGCGAGGACCCGTACGTCCCGTTCCCGTACTTCTACGACGTGTCGTCCTGGAGCAACCCGCTGCTGATGGGCATCAACACCATCTACACCGGAGACACCGTCCGGCCGAAGGCCGAACTGGTGCGCAAGGTCTCCGGCGGTCGCACCGGTGCGGCGTGGCCCTGGGGCTCGTACACGTACCCGCTGGATTCGGCCGCCGCCGCGGAGTTCACCTTCACCCTGCTCGGCCGTGGCGTACCCCTGGTCCGGGATCTCACGACCAGCAGGGTCGCCATCCCGGCCACCAGGGTGAGCCGGACCGTGGACGAGTCGGCCACGAGGCTGGGTGTCACCCTCACCCCGGGTGGTCGGCCGTCCGGCACCCGCCTCGATCTGCCCGACGTGGGGCTGTTCCAGGGCACCGGCATCTCCACCACCTCCGGTTCGCACGGCGAGGCCCGCTACGTGCTCGGCAAGCGGTGGGGGCTCGACCTCACTCCGGTCACCACGGCCGACATCAACGACAACACCGAGGCGTTCACCGGGCGTACCGTGCTGGTGGTGCCGGACGGCAGCAGCGCCACCGGCGGTCTGACCGCCACCGGGCAGGCCAACCTGCGTGACTGGATCGGCCAGGGCCACACCTACCTCGGGCTGCGCAACGAGGGCACCCGCATCGCCCGCGCCGCCGGGCTCACCTCGACCACCGAGAAGACGAAGCCCGCTGACTACCTGGTGATCGGCTCGCACCTGCGCGTCGACGTCGACCAGGACAGCCCGGTGGCGCTGGGTCGCCCGGCGGAGGACTTCGAGTTCAACAACAGCGACCCGATCCTCACCCCAAGCACCACCGGGACGAACGTGCTCACCTACCCGACTGGCGACACCTTCTGGGCAAACGGCTTCACCGTCGGCGCGGACACGCTGAAGGGCACGGCGGCCGTCGTCGACGAACCGACCGGCGCCGGTCGGGCGGTGCTGTTCGCGTTCAATCCGCTCTTCCGCGCGTACAACGAAAATGGCCTGCACCTGGTCGCCAACACGCTGCTCTACCCGGCGACCACCGCGCCCGACGCGCGGCGACCGGCCGGCGTCGGCGAGGCGCGCGCCAGCGCCGCCGCCGCGCCGGTGACGCCGGACCTCGGCGGCGGATGGCGGCCGATCACCATCCAGGTGGCGGCCGGCGACCTGCCCCGCACCCGGGCGATCGTCGAACGCTTCAGCACCGACGCGCAGGCGTCCGAGAAGAACGGCTCGGCGTACGTCGTGATCCCGAACCCGCGAGGGCTCCAGGTGGACGAACACCCGTTCGCGAGGGATCTGGTACGCGCCCTGCGCGACGCGAAGGTGCCGCTGCGGTCGGTGGTCAGCTGACCGACCCGTGCACGGCGAAGCGCCCGTCCCCTCGCATTGGGGGCGGGCGCTTCCGTGCGTGCTGAGGGTTACGACCGCCGGGCTACCTCGGTGACGAACGCCCGCCAGGCCACCGGCCCGAAGACGAGCGCCGGCCCCTCGGGGTCCTTCGAGTCCCGCACGCCAACGATGCCGGGCTGGTCGTCCGCGACCTCGACGCAGTTGCCGCCGCCGGAGCCGCTGCGGGTGGACTTGCGCCACGTAGCGTCGATCAGGTCCATGACGTCACCACTTCCTTCATCAGATCCAGCGACTGCCGGCGGGGTAGCGCCTCGCTGCGAACCATCTCCCACCGGGACATGAGGGTATCCACATCGTCGTCGCGGTCGATGACGACGCCGCCGAGTTGGTTCTCCATCTCGGCCACCCACTTGTGGACGGGCAACCGGGCCAGGCTGAACGGCCCGGTCAGGCCGACGTGCATGATGACGTCGTCGGGCAACAGGTGAATGCTGACGTTTGGTCGCTCCGCGAGGGTGGCCAACTGCTTGATCTGCCCCGCCATGGTGTCGTGGAAGTCCGCGCTGGTGCGGCGGAGCACAGCCTCGGCGATGACCGCGACGAAGTGCGGGGCGTTCGCCTTCGTGAGGGTCTCCTGCCGGTCCATCCGGTGGGCAAGCCGCTTCTCGACCTCGTCGTCGCTCAAGGTGTCGTTGCAGCGGATGACGGCGCGGCCGTAGCTCTCCGTCTGGAGCAGGCCCGGAACGAGGCTCGGCTGGAAGCACCTGAGCTGCGTCGCCGTGCGTTCGGCGTCCAGCCACGGCAGGAACCACGACGGGGCACCGAGCTTTCCCACCATGCGCTCGAACAGGCCGCCGTTCTTGAACGCCCGGTCGGCGCCCTTGATGAAGTCCATCGTCAGGGCCCGCGTCTCGCTCTCCACGGCGCTGACGTGGGAGGCGCTGAAGCCCGCGGCCCGGCCGAAGGCATCCTGGGTCATCCCGGAGGCTCCTCGGGCGCGGCGAATCTCGGCGACGATGAACGCGGCGAGCGGGCTTGGCAAGTCGGCCATGCTGGTTCCCCCACAACTACTCACACCGCTGCCCGACGTAGAACGCTTCGTCAGATCACCCGGCAAGAACTGCCTGAACGTAGTCACCTACCCAGCGGAGTGTAACCACCGGCGCGGCTGGCAAGAGACCCCGAAACACGGTGGAGGCGTTCTCGCCCAGGGCCCGAGCAGATCTTGGACAGTTTCCGTTACGCCGTAACGGAAACTGTCCAAGATCTGGTGGTGGGGCGGCGCTGGGCATCCGAGTGGACCAGGCCGCAGCGGTAGTTCGGCCGAGTGGCGCAGGCCGGCTTACGGCTTGCGGCCGACGCCGCTGTAGCCGGTGCGGGCGACCTGTGGGTCCTCGGTGGCCGGCGGTTCGGCGTACGGCCACATGTTGACCAGGCCGGGCGACTCCAGGACGAAATCGCCGAAGAACCGGGAGATGTCCGCGTGGTTCCGCGGCACGAAGGGGCTGTTCGCTCGCGCGTAGATAGCGGAGATCCGGGCCATCAGGTCGGGGTGCGTGTCGGTGCTGGCGTGCGACAGCGCCAGGTAGCTGCCGGGGGCGAGCGCGTCGCGATAGGTGGCCACGATCCGCTGCGGGTTCTGCTCGTCGGGTACCAGGTGCAGCACGAACATCATCAGCACCGCGACCGGGCTACCGAGGTCGACCGCGGCGCTGATCTCCGGGTGGTCGAGCACCTGCTGGGGATCGCGCAGGTCGGCCTGGACCACCGACACCGACGGCGAGCCGGCGAGCAAGGCGCGGCCGTGCGCGCAGACCACCGGATCGTTATCGACGTAGACGACCCGCACGTCCGGGTCGACGCGGTGCGCGATCTCGTGGACGTTGTCCCGGGTCGGCAGCCCGGACCCGAGGTCGATGATCTGTCGGATGCCCCGCTCCTGCACGAGGTGCCGGACCGTCCGGGCGATCAGGTCACGGCCCTGCCGGGCAGCCTCGGGCATCCACGGCGCCACCTGCAACACCATCTCGGCGGCGGCCCGGTCGGCGGCGAAGTTGTCCTTCCCGCCGAGGTAGTAGTCGAACATCCGCGCCGCGTTCGGCCTGTCCGGTTGCAGGGCTACCTCCGGCTGCGACTGCGACTGCGACTGCGTCATGATCGACCACCTCTCCCCCGGCTGCCCGGTCCCGCAGCATAACGCCCAGGATGATCGATTTACGCCCGCCCGCCCCCGACCAGGCATCGGTCGGGGACGGGCCGTTGAGCGTCCTTCGCGCGGGGCAGTGACCTGTCGCCGTGGTCGGCGACCAGGTCACCCGACGCTAGGCGACGCCGCTGCGCCACCGGTCACAGGTGTCGGTGGCCCAGGCGGGCTGGTCCACGCAGGAGCGGAAGCGGACGGTGCGTCCCTCGCCGAAGTTGTGGTCCCACTGCGAGCAGTCGCCGCTGCTTCCCGGGTTGTAGTGCGAGCCGGTCTGCAGGGACCCGTCGATGCGGACGTACTCGAAGGCCACGTACGAGATCAGACCGTCCGAGGACGTGTCGCAGTTCTCGAACTTGTCTCCGTAACTGATGAACCGCGACGACGAGCCGGTCACCGAGGACGACGCGTCGGTCCCGGCGTACGCGCTGGTTCCGGTCGCGAGAATCGTCGCCGTCGCGGCGACGGCTACCACACTGAGCTTCCCGACCGTCCTCATGCGACACCCACCACCCAGTTGCTGCAGGGGTCCGGGATGATTCCCGGCATGTCGGCGCAGGCACGGAAGGTGACGCTGCGGCCCTCACCGAAGTTGTGGTCGTACGAGGCGCAGGTCCCGCTACCGAGGCCGTTGTACTCGATGTCGTGCTGGAGACTGCCGTCCTTGCGGATGTACTTGTACTCGTTGTAGACGTTCAACCCGTCGGTCGAGGTGTCGCAGACCGAGAACGAGTCACCGTAACTGGTGAACGTCACCTTCGCGCCGGACATCGTGGCCACCCGGTCGGTTCCGGCGTGGGCGATGCCGCCCGTGCCCAGCAGGACCGCCGCGGTCGTCGCGGTGACGACGAGCGGTCGTTTCAGCCATCCCATGTCGTTGCCCTCCATCTCGTTTCCAGCCCGTCCTGGGCTGTCCCGACCGACTATCGGCGTCGGGTCTGGGGTCGGTCTGGGACGGATCTGGTATCCGCTGGTCCCACCGGGGTAAGGCATTGACGGGGCCTCGGGGAGGAGACGCGGGTGGCGGTGCGATTCGGCTTGCTCGGGGACGTCGTGGCGACCGTCGACGACCGCCCGGTCGCGCTCGGGCACGCCCGACAGCAATGCGTCCTGGCCGCGCTGCTCGTCGACGTCAATCGGGCCGTCTCCGTCGACCAGCTCATCGACCGGGTCTGGGGCGACAGCCCACCGCAACGCGCCCGGGACACCCTCTACGGCTATCTGTACCGCTTGCGCCGCAGTCTGGCCGACGTCTCCGACGCGGCGATCACTCGCCGGTCCGGCGGCTATCTGCTGGCCGCCGACGAGCTGGCGGTGGACCTGCACCGCTTCCGCCATCTGCGGGACAGGGCCCGCGCCGAACGGTCCGAGGACGACCGCCTCGCCCTGTTCGACAGGGCGCTCGGTCTCTGGCGCGGTGACCCGTTCTCCGGGCTGGACGCATTCTGGCTCGACAGCGTGCGGACGGATCTGGAGCAGGAGAAGCTCACAGCGGAGCTCGAACGCGTCGATGCGGCGCTGCGGGTCGGCCACCACGACGAGGTGCTGGCGGACCTGTCGCGGCTCGGGTCGGGGCAACCGTTGAACGAGCGCCTGGCCGGCCAGATGATGCTCGCGCTCTCCGGCGCCGGCCGCTCGGCCGAGGCGCTGGAACACTACCGGCGTTTTCGGGACCTGCTGGTCGAGGAACTCGGTGTGGAGCCGAGCCCCCATCTTCAACAGCTGCACCGGTCGATCCTGACGCCGGATGTCGCGGCGGACCCGCCCCCGGCCGGCTCACCGGTCCCCCGACAACTGCCGATGCCGTCCGGGTCGTTCACCGGCCGGTCCGAGGATCTGGCGCAGCTCGACGCGGCCCTGCTGCCGTACGGGGAAACGACCGCTACCGCGGTGGCGGTGAGCGGCACCGGCGGGATCGGCAAGACCTGGCTCGCGCTGCACTGGGCAGCCGACCACCTCGACCGGTACCCGGACGGTCAGCTCTTCGTCAACCTCAGCGGCTTTCATCCCACCGAACCGCCGATGAGCCCGGCCGGCGCGGTACGCGCGATTCTGGACGCGCTCGACGTCGCGCCGGACGCCGTGCCGGCGGACCTCGACTCCCAGATCGGGTTGTACCGGAGCCTGGTGGCCGACCGACGGATGCTGATCATGCTCGACGACGCCCGGGACCCCGATCAGGTCCGCCCGCTGCTGCCGGGCTCGGCCAGTTGCGCGGTCCTGGTGACCAGCCGGAATCAGATGTCGGGCCTGGTCGCGACCGAAGGGATCCGTCCGCTGCTACTCGGCTGCCTGAGCCGGAACGAGGCCCTTGACCTCCTCGCCGGCCGGCTCGGCCCGGACCGGCTCTCGACCGAGGCGGACGCGGCGGCCAGCATCGTCTCCGCCTGCGCCGGCCTGCCGCTCGCCCTCTCGATCGTGGCGGCCCGGGCCGCCACGAACCCGGCCCTGTCGCTCCAGGACCTGGCCGACGAACTCACCGATCAACACCTTGGGTTGGACGCCCTGGCCGACCGCGACGCCGTCGCCGACGTGCGGTCGGTCATCGCCGCGTCCTATCGGGCGCTCAGCGCGCCGGCGGCCACGCTGTTCCGCCTTCTCACGCTCTACGCCGGCCCGGACGTCAGCCTGCCGGCGGTGGCCAGCCTCGTCGGGCTGCCCGTTGCGCAGGTGCGTGAACCGCTCGACGAACTGCTCGGGGCCCACCTGGTGGACCTCACCGGCCCGGATCGCCACGCGTGCCACGACCTGCTGCGGGCGTACGCCGGCGAGCTGCTGGACGACAACGACCGGGCACCCGCGGTGCGCCGGCTGCACGACCACTGGCTGCACACGGCTCACGCTGCCGCGCTGACGATCGAGCCGCATCGGGACCGCATCGACCTGCCGCCGCCGACCGCCGGGACGGCCGTCGCGTCGTTCACCGACAGCGAGCAGGCACAGCAGTGGCTCGACGCCGAACGGCCCGTGCTTCTCGCCGCCATCGACCAGGCCGCCGAATCCGGCCTGGACGGTCACGCCTGGCGGCTGGCCTGGGCCGTCACCACCTACCTCAGCAGGCTGTCGCGATGGTCGGATCTGGCCGCGGCCCAGCGCACCGCGGTGACCGCGGCGGCGCGGGTGGGTGACCTCGTCGGGGAGGCACACGGCCACCGCGATCTCGGCCTGGCGCTGCACCAGCTCGGCGAGCTGGCCGACGGGCTGGACCACCTTCGGTGCGCCGGCGAGCTGTTCGGGCGGCTTGGCGACCGGGCCGGCGAGGCGTACGTCGCGCTCTACCTGGGCTGGGTGTACGAGGGGCAGGGCCAGCACCGGGAGGCGCTGGAGTGCGACGAGCGGGCCCTCGCCCTCTTCGGCGAGGTCGGCCACCTGGTCGGGCGGGCGAAGGCCCTCAACGCCATCGGCTGGGATCACGCCCGTCTCGGCGACCATCATCGGGCCGCCGACCACTGCCAGCGCGCCCTCGCGTTGCACGAGGAGGTTGGCAACCTGACCGGGGCGGCCAAGACCTGGGACAGCCTCGGCTACGTCCACCATCAGCGGGGTGACTCCGACGAGGCAGGCGCCTGCTATCGGAGGGCGCTGGAGCTCTACGAGCAGTCGGATGACCGGTGGGGCGTGGCCGAGACGTCGACCCGGCTGGGCGACGTTCTGCACGACGCGGGTGACGTCGAGGCGGCCCGGGACACCTGGCTGCGGGCGTTGCGCCAGCTCACCGACGACAATCCGGTGGAGATCGCCGAGCTGCGCCGTCGACTCGACAGCGCCGACTCGCCGTGACACAGCGACCGCGGCTCGCGGGTGCGGCACGTGGTGGTCCGGCCGACCAGGCGAACGGGTCGACCGGACCACAGTGGTGTCAGCTGGTGCTACAGATGGTGCCGTTGAGGGTGAACGCCGTGGGCAGCACGTTCGGCCCGCCGTACGCGCCGACGAAGCCGGCGCTCACCGTGCCACCGGGGGCGATCTGCCGGTTGTCGGTGGTGGGCGTGACCCGCACCGCGGTGCCGACCTGTTCCCAGGTGGCGCTCCAACCGCTGCTCACCTGTTGCCAACCGGTGGGCCAGGTCCAGGTGAGCGTCCAGCCGTTGATCGGGCTGGACCCGTTGTTGATGATCTCGACGCCACCGATGTAACCGTTGCCCCAGTCGTTGTTGGCGCTGAAGCGGACGGTACACGTACTGGCGGCAGGGCTGCCGGTGGCGAAGGTGAGCGGCGGTGAGGCCCAGGAGATCCGCCCGGCGGTGTCGCGGGCCAGCACGTTGACGGTGTACCTGCTGCCCGGCACGAGGTTGTCGACGGTGAACGAGGTGCTCGTCGTCTCGCCGACCTGCTCGCTGACCGCGTCGTACTGCCGGTGCACCTCGTACTTCGCGATCGGGCTGGCGCCCGGGGCGGACGCCGGCCAGGTGATCGTCGCGGCGCGGTCGGTGACGCCGCTCGCGGTCGGCTGGCCCGGTGTCGCCGGCCGTCCGGCGGTGGTGCCGGCAGCACGCAGCACGAGCGTGGTCAACGAGTACGCGGGCAGCGTCCGGCTGGTCGCCGAGCCGGACTGGCTGGTGACGATGCCGGTGGCCCCGTTGGCGAGGGTGGACACCGTCGGCGCGACGGTCGACGGGGTGAACCCGGAGTAGTCGATGGTGACCGGGTGGTCGTTGTCCGGGTCCTTGTTCACCAGCAGCACGGCGAGGTCACCGTTGCTCCGGCGGACGGCGTGGGCGGTGACCAGAGGCTCGTCGGTGCCAGCGCGAACGAACTGGTCGCCGGTCTTCGCGAAGAGCTTCATCATGCTCAGCCCGTGGTACGGCGCGAACGGTGTGTTCAGCGGCGGTTGACAGACCGAGCCGTCCTCGGTGCAGGCCCCGCTGGAGAGCATCCCGAAGTCGCCGTAGTCGGTCTGACCGGCCACCTGCGTCACGGTGCCCATGCCGTTGTGCACGTTCCACCAGTGGGCGGTGAAGACGCCGCTCTCCAGCAGACCGCTGTAGACGTCGGCAAGGAACAGCGCGGCCGGTTGGGTGTTCCGGCCGGCGTCGACGTTCAGCTCGGTGAAGCTGATGCCGATGCGGTCGGCGTTCGGGCCGGCGTACCGGGCGAGCTGCTGCCGCAGCAGGTAGGTGGCGTCGGGGAGGTGGTTGACGCGGGCCAGCGACTCGGCGGCGGTGCCGCCCGGGTACCAGTGCACGTCCACGAAGTCGATCTTCGGGCCGGCGATGGAGAGCACGGTCTGGTTCCACGGGCCCGGATCGCTGCCGGCGGTGATCCCGTCCGGCCAGTTGCCCGGCATGGTCAGCACCGCTCCGACCTTGATGCTCGGGTCGACCGCCTTCATCGCGTCGGCGTACTCGACGACCAGCCTCGCGTACTGTGTGGCGCTCTTGTCGGGGTGGTCGTCGGCCTCCCACGCGGATCCGTAGTGGCCGTTGCCGTAGTTCTCGTTGCCGACGGTCCAGTAACGCGCGTCGTAGCCCTTTGTCACGTTGGCGTACCGCACCCAGTCGGCTGCCTCGGCGGGCGAGCCGGTGCCGTAGTTCGCGATGATCATCGGCTGCGCGCCGACGCGCCGGACCGCCGCCATGAAGGTGTCGAAGTCGGTGCCCGGCGCGACGTAACCGCCGGGCGCGGTGTGATCCTTCCAGTGGTAGATGTCGGCGTACGAGCCGCCGGGGTAGCGCATCATCTGCACACCGGCGTTCCTGAGCAGGTCCGATGTCTCGGCGGTGCCGAGGTTCGAGTCCCAGATGGCGTGGTTGACGCCGAGAGCGGTGTCCGGGACGCTCGCCAGTCCCGCGCGGGTGTTGACGGTCACGGTGACCGGGTCGGCCGCCGCGCTGGCGGTTGGTGGGTTGAGGCCCGCGAGCGCGCTCGCGGCGAGCAGCAAGCCCGCCAGGAGTGCTGCTCGGGTCTTCGGTTTACGCATGGGCGGGGTTCCTTCGCGCAGATGAGCCGCCCGACCGGTCAGGGTGCGACCGGTGACGGGCGATCTCGGGGACGGCAGACTCGGGTTGGTCCATCGCTCGTGTCACCGCCCCCCGAGATCACCTCTGGATCCCGGCTGCCCAGTGGACGGACGTCAGCCCCGCGCGCGGCTGTTCATCGACGTACCACAATGGCACTGTCAGTTGGACAATCTCAAGACGTGGAAGCCGTGAACGCCCCGACATGCGATCGGCAATCGTCGAACGTTACAGGTTGACGAACGGCATGTTATCGCTCACAGTCGATGCGAGGCGATCAGCGCGCGCGGCTCACCGGGAGGCCCCTCGCTGGCTCGACCTCAGTGGTCAGGACGTCCCTGGGCAGGTGGACGTCGCATCAGGATCCGTCAGCAGCCGCCGGTGACGCGCGGCGGGCGTCGCGCGCCCGGAACCACCCGTACGTCGTCGTCGACGCGCCTGCGCCGGACCGCCGCCGGGTCCCCCACTCACGACAAGAGGAGCCGCCGATGAGATCAAGGATCGCACTGCTGGCCGCCGCGCTGGCGACGATGACGGCAGTGGTCACGGTCGCCACCCCGGCGTCGGCCGCGACGCTCACCCAGGTGACCAACTTCGGCACCAACCCGTCGAACCTCCAGATGCACCTGTACGTGCCGGACCGGGTCGCGGCTCAGCCGGCCCTGCTCCTCGCCCTGCACTACTGCACGGGCAGCGGTCCGGCGGTGCACAGCGGCTTCGGCCTGAGCACCCTCGCCGACCGCTACGGCTTTATCGTGATCTACCCGTCGGTGACCCGGAGCAGCAAGTGTTGGGACGTATCGTCACCGCAGGCCCTGCGGCGCGACGGCGGCAGCGACCCGGTGGGCCTCAAGTCCATGGTCGACCACGTGCGGAGCCGCTACCCGGTCGACGCCAACCGGATCGGCGTGGGTGGGTTCTCCTCCGGCGCCATGATGACCAACGTCATGGTCGGCCTCTACCCGGATCTGTTCCACGCCGGGTTCAGCTCCTCCGGGGTCCCGTTCGGGTGCTTCGCCACCACCAACGGCGCGGAGTGGAACAGCGAGTGCTCCGGCGGTCGGATCGTCCGGACCGGGCAGCAGTGGGGTGACCTGGTCCGCAACGCTTACCCCGGTTACTCCGGCAAGCGACCCCGGTTCCAGATCTGGCACGGCACCACGGACACCACGTTGAGCTACGTCAACTTCGGCGAGCAGATCAAGCAGTGGACCAACGTGCAGGGCGTGTCGCAGACCCCCAGCCTCACCGACTCCCCGCAGGCCAGCGCCGTCCGTACCCGCTACGGAGGCACCGGCGGCACGGCGCCCGTCGAGGCGATCAGCTTCCAGGGGTACGGCCATTCCATCCCGTTCGACGCCGCGCAGGCGATCCGGTTCCTCGGCTTCGACACCACCAGCCCCACCACGCCGCCACCCGCCGGCACGTCCGCGCCGCTGCGCAACGCCGCCGCCAACCGCTGCCTCGACGTCCCGTCGCGGTCGCAGACCAACGGCACCCAACTGACGTTGTGGGACTGCAACGGCGGCACCAACCAGCAGTGGACGTCGACCGCCGCGAAACAACTCCAGGTGTACGGCACGAAGTGCCTGGACGCCGAGGGCGCCGGGACCTCGCCGGGCACCCGGGTGATCATCTGGGACTGCAACGGCGGCACCAACCAGCAGTGGAACGTCAACACCGATGGCACGGTGACCGGAGCGCAGTCCGGCCTGTGCCTGACGCCCAACGCCGGCGGAACCGCCAACGGCACCCCTGCGGTCCTGTCGAGCTGCAACGGCTCGAACGGCCAACGGTGGTCCCGAAGCTGACGCGGTGACCGACGGCGGCGTACCCCGTCGGTTGGTCGTGCGGGTGTGCGTCCCGCTGCTCGGGCCCGGACTCCGAACAGCGGGACGCAACCCGGCGGCCAGGGCCGGGATCGACGGTCGCCATCAGGGCGGCCCAACTGCGGGCCACTGCTCAGCGGTGCGCTGGCAGGTGAGCGGGCCGGTCGTCGTCGTCGCACGACTGACCCGGCTGCTGCGGTGCCCTGGAATCCCGGTGGCCGTTCACGCCTCGGCCGCGTGGCGCGCGGGTCGCCCGGTGGTGGTCTCGGGCCGTCTCGCGCCGGCCGCGTGCCACCCGCCCCACGCCACGATCGTCATCCGTCACGCCCCGGGCCAATGGCGACAGCTCCGTCACAGCGGCCTGAGATCGGTCGAGCATTGACGACTGTCCGTCACGTTAACGTTAACAGTAAGCAATTGTCCATAGACAATCGCTTTCTCCGCCGCTCTGGAGGGGCTGCCGCTCACCGACACCGCCGCCTCTGAGGTTTTCGCGACGGCAGCTCGGCTACCTTACGGACCGAGGAGGCGGCTATCGACCGAAGCGGTCGCTGACATCCACGCCGTCCGGCAGGACGTCCGTCAACCGGATCCGCACGCGGGTGCGGACCACCTCGGTACCCCTGCCGAAGCTGGTCGGCATCCGCCGCTTCCGCCACTCCCGCAGCGGCTTCGCCGCCTCCCGCTTACGGCGCTTGAGGATCGCCTCCGCGGCGATGACGTCAGCGTGCCGGCCCTCGACGACCTCCAGCAGTTCGGCACCCCCACGAAGATGCTCCCGCACCCTCGGCATCCCGCCCACGCCGAACTTCAGCAGCCCGCGATGCTTGAACAGGTAGAGCAGATAGGGCGTGTCCCGCAACGCCGCGAACGACCGGTCACCGACCTCCGGCGGACAGGTGACGCAGCCCTTACCCGGGCCGGTCAGCCGCTGCCAGGACCCACACCGGAGATGCACGCCCCAGGTCCCGTGCGACATGGATTGCCGCCGTTGCCCGAACCAGGGTAGGCCGTGAACGTCCCCGGCCAGATCAGTCCAGCCGCCGCCGCGGCGACGGTCGAGGTCATTGCCGAGCGCTACCGCGGCGCGGAACTCGGCGGCGACGCGCGGTGAGACCGCGTCGTCGGTGGCCACATCGGCGAACTGGCGTACCTGGTGAGCCAGTGCCGGCTCCGCCGACAGCCGCGAAAGCAGCTCCCGGCCGCTGTCGAGCGCTGATCCCGAGGAGCGCTCGTCGAGGCAGATGTGGCAGCGGGTCCGCCAACCCTTGCGGCAGATCCGGTGGTTGCCGCAGCCGCGGCACCGGTGGATGTCGACGCCGCTTTCGGCCGGAAGGACGCCGAGAGGCTCCATCTGGTCCGCGACCAGCGCCGCGCACGGAGGACAGTGCGCGTACCAGGCGATGTCCGGACCACGCCGACGCGTGTTGGCCCTGCCGTGGACGGTGTCACCACAGTTCACGCAGGCGTACCCATCCGACACCGCTGACGTCCTCAACCCGGGTGCCGCGACCATCTGCCCTCCCGTCGGTTGCTGGGCATGTGACCCGGATACCGAAGCAGACGCACGCCCCTGAGCCGCAGGTCAGTCGGAAAGGCGACTCACGACGCGACCCCAACCACGACGGCGGCACATATCCCAGTGCTGGCCGCTGATTCGGCTGCGGCACCGGGGCGACAGCGACGCCGACGACAGCCGCGAGCGCGGGCGCAATAGCCTTGCGGCATGCGGGGACGATTCGGCGCGGCCAGACGCTGGTACGGGAAGCACCCGTTGGTCCGTCGTACGGTCGTCGCGCTCGCGGTGGGGATCGTGGTGCTGAGCGGCGGCACGGTGGCCAGCGTGACGTGGATCCGCGACACCGCACAGGGCCACCTCTACGGCGAGTCCGAGGTGCCGGACGCCCCGGTCGCCCTGGTCCTGGGCACCAAGGTGAACGCCGACGGCACGCCCTCACCCGTCCTCGCCGCGCGGTTGGAGATCGCGCGGCGGCTGTTCGACGCCGGCAAGGTGCGGGCGATCCTCGTGTCGGGCGACAACATGAACGCCGACTACAACGAGCCGGCCGCGATGCGGAACTGGCTGGTCGAGCGGGGCGTGCCAGCGCACAAGGTGGTGCCGGACTACGCCGGTTTCGACACCTACGACTCGTGTGCGCGCGCTGAGCGGATCTTCGGGGTGCGGCGGGCCACGGTGGTGACCCAGACCTTCCATCTTCCGCGCGCCGTGGCGCTGTGCCGCCGCCTCGGCATCGACGCCAACGGCGTGGGCGACGACAGCGCGAAGCGGTACGCCCAGACGTGGTGGTTCAGTTCGTACCGGGAGAACGGCGCCTGCCTGAAGGCCGCGCTGGAGTTGCTCTCCGGTCGGGATCCGGCGCACCTCGGCCGCCGGGAGACAGGCGTCGACGACGCGTTGCGCAGCGACTAGGCGAGGTCACGAGCGTCTTGGCGCGGCGCTGTCGCGGACGATGAGTTCGGTGGCGAGTTCGACCCGAGGGCTCTCGGTCCGCTCGCCGCCGGCGAGGCGCAGCACGGTCCGCGCGGCCAGCATGCCCATCTCGGCCAGGGGTTGCCGGACGGTGGTCAGCGGTGGTGAGCACCAGCGCACCTCCGGCAGATCGTCGAAGCCGACCACGCTGATGTCGTCGGGCACCCGCAGACCCCGTTTACGGACCGCCTCGTAGACGCCGAGGGCCATCTGATCGCTGGAGGCGCAGATGGCGGTGGGCGGGTCGGGCAGGGCCAGCAGTTGGGTGCCCGCGGTGAAGCCGGCCTCGTGATAGAAGTTGCCGGGGCGGATCAGGGCGTCGTCGATGGGGATCCCGGCGGCGCCGAGGGCGGCGCGGTAACCGTCCATCCGGGCCCGGCTGCACATCAGGTGCGGTGGCCCGGCGATGAAGCCGATGCGGCGGTGACCGAGGCTGATCAGGTACTGGTTGGCGCTGAGGCTGCCCGCCCAGTTGGTGGCGCCGATGGTGGGTGACTCCTGGGGGTCGACCCCGGCCGGGTCGATGATGACGACCGGCAGGTGCAGCCGGCGCAGTTCGGCCTGCAACGGTGGATTCACCATCGAGGTCACGAAGATGATTCCCTCGGTGGAACGCGTCCGCATGTTGTCCAGCCACTGTTTGGCCGAGGAGATGCGCCAGTGGATGGCCGACACGACGGTGCCGACGCCACTGGTCTGGCCGACGTCCTCCACCCCACGGATGATCTCCACGGCCCACGGGCTGTCCAGGTCGTTGAAGACCAGATCGATGAGGGCGGCGTCGGTACGCCGCGACGGCGAGCGGCGACGGTAGCCGTGCCGGTTGAGTAGTTCCTCGACGCGTTCCCGGGTGTCGGGGGCGACGTCGGATCGGCCGTTGATGACCCGGGAGACGGTGGGCACGGAAACTCCGGCCAACCGCGCGATCATGGCGATGGTGACGTTTCGGCCGTTCTCCGTACCCACGGTCCCCCCTGCGGAGCTATGGATCTCCGAAACTTTCAATGCTTCGCCGGTAATGCCGATCGATGGCCGGCACGCTACGAGCTGTTGTCTCAGCGGTCAAGACCTCTGTCCTATTGCGAAAGGACCGGCTAGCGTAAGGAGAGCTTCCAGTGATCCAGGACCCGATTTTCCGGAAGTTCCAGACAGCCCGTCCAGAGGAGTGCTCGTGGCGACCGACATCGCTGACGTGGCGACCGCTACCCGGTCGATCCGCAATCCCATCCTCGCCGGCTTTCACCCGGACCCGTCGATCCTGCGCGTCGGCGACGACTACTACCTGGCCACCTCGACCTTCGAGTGGTATCCGGGTGTGCTCGTGCACCACTCGCGTGATCTGGTGAACTGGCGCAGCCTGGGTGGGATCATCACCGACCGGCGCCTGCTCGACCTGCGCGGATGCGGTGACTCCAACGGGGTGTGGGCGCCCGACCTGACGTACCACGACGGTCGGTTCCACCTCGTCTACAGCGACGTGGCCAGCTTCGCCAGCGGCTACTGGGATCCACAGAACTTCCTGGTCACCGCCGAGGACATCACCGGCCCCTGGTCCGATCCGGTGAAGCTGCACGGGCGCGGGTTCGACGCGGCACTGTTCCACGACGACGACGGCACCACCTGGCTGCTGGGCATGAGCGCGGACTGGCGGCCCGGCCGCGACCGCTTCGGTGGCATCGAGATCCAGCAGTACGACCGGGCCGCACGCCGTCTGGTCGGCAGCCCCCGCATCCTGTTCACCGGCTCCCCGGCCGGGCTCACCGAGGGTCCGCACCTGTACCGCCACGACGGCTGGTACTGGCTGATCACCGCCGAGGGCGGCACCAGTTGGGAGCACCAGGTCACCGTGGCGCGGTCCCGGGAGCTGTTCGGACCGTACGAGGTGGACCCGGACGGGCCGCTGCTCACCTCCTTCGGGCGGCCCGACCTGCGGTTGCAGAAGGCGGGGCACGGCAGTCTGGTCCAGACGCAGGACGGCGAGTGGTACCTGGCCCACCTGGTTGGTCGCCCGTACTCTCCGCTGGGTAACTGCGTGCTGGGTCGGGAGACAGCGATCCAGCGGGTCGAGTGGCCGTCGGGCGGCTGGCCGCGAATCGCCGGAGGGGTGCCGGCGAACGACGTCGTCGCACCCGACCTGCCCGCGCACCCGTGGCCGGCGGAGCCCGAGACGGACCACTTCGACGCCCCCGAGCTGGGCCCGTGCTGGTCGACGCTGCGTCGGCCGGCCACCCCGGACTGGGTCGACCTGCACACCCGCCCGTCGTACCTGCGGGTCCACGGCGGGCAGTCGCCGGTCGGTCGACAGGCGCCCAGCCTGGTCGGGCGGCGCGTCGGTGCGACGAAGTGCTCGCTGGAGACCGTGGTGGAGTTCGCACCGGCCGACCACCGTCAGCTCGCCGGGATCACCGCCTACTACAACACGCTCAACTGGCACCACCTCTACCTGACCCGGGCCGACGACGGCCGGACGGTGCTGGAGCTGCTCAGCTCCGACAACGGGCGGCGCACCGCGTACCCCGAGCTGACCGTCGATGTCGACGGCGTCACTCGGGTCGGCCTGCGGGCCGTCTTCGACGGGCCGGCGGTGCGCTTCGACTACGACCTCGGTGCCGGTTGGCAGCGGCTACCCGTCGAGCTGGACGCGACCATCCTGTCCGACGAGCACGCCGCGCTGATCATCGACGGTGAGCCGGCGGCGTGGGGCTTCACGGGGGCGTTCCTGGGCCTGTGGGTGCAGGACCTGGGCGGGGACGGCGTGCACGCCGACTTCGACCTGGCCACCTACCGGGAACAGTGACCACGCGGACGGCGTTCGGCGGGTGCCGTCCGCGTGCCCACTCCTCCTACCCGACCTGAGCGCTCCTACCTGGCCTGAGCGGCGACGGCCCGCAGCTGGCCGAGAGTGGTACGGAAACCACGGCCGGAGGCGGCCGGGTCCTCGGCGCTGAGGCCGCTGACGGCCATGGTCTGCGAGCGGGTCGTGGCGACGGCCTCCGCGCCGGAGCCGTTCAGGTCGAACACGCCGAAGTCGCCGCTGAGCGTCCGGAACGTCGGAGCCGCCGGGTCCTGGGCGAGGTAGAGCACCACGACCTGGCCGGCTTCGAGCTTCGACATGTGCGCCATGTCCGGCACACCGGCGGGCAGCGGGGCGAGCGTGATCCGCGCCCCGGCCCGCACCGTCGATCCGGTCGTCGCGCGCAGCACCTCGTCGACCCGGAATCCGGCCTCCTCGACCTCACCGCGTACCACCAGGTCCGCGGTGTCGCTGAGCTGCCGCACGGTGGCGTACCCGCGCAGCTTGCCCTTGATCGGCGGGGGCGCCACGTCCGTCGGCGTGGCGGCGCTGCTCGGGGCGGCGCTGCTCGGGGCGGGCCCGGCGGCCCGGTCGGCGTCACCGCCGCTGCCGCAGGCGGCCAGGGCCGCGGCGGACAGCACGGCGGCGGCCGTGGCCCACAGCGGCCGGGTACGGCGAAGGTCGACTGCCATGGAACGCTCCTCGCGTCTCGGTGCCGTCCCGGGCCGTCTCGCTCGGAACGCGGCACTGCTCACGCCTTCTATCTGTGCGCCCCGGGCACCGGGTTCCATTTTTTTGCGGACTCACTTTCGGGGGTCATCGCCGCTCACGGGCGAGCTGACGCAGCTCGGCGAGCGTGGTGACGAACGCGCGACCCACCGCGGTGTCGTCCTCGCCCCGCAGACCGGTCACCGACATCGCCGGTGACCGGCTGGTGGCCGTTTCCCCGGCGAGGTCGAAGATCCCGAACTCCCCGCCGAGCGGGTGGTAGACGCGGGCAGACGGGTCGACGAGGCCCAGGTAGAGGACGCTCGGTCGGCCGACCGTCCCGGCCGGTTGCGCGGCCACGATGATCTCGGTGGGCACCGGGGCCGCCGGAACACGGTAGAGCACCTCCGCCACCCGGTAGACCGCCCGACCGTCCGTCACCGACGCCACCTCGCCGCGGACCACCAGGTCGGCCGTGTCGGTGAGTTGGCGCACCGTGCCGTACCCACGATTCTTGGCGGCCGTGCCCGGCGGCGCCGGCCGAGCGGCCGGACGGGTCGCCTCGGGCGACGAGAGCACGGCCGGGGGCGCGTCGCCGGACCGGGTCGCGAGCCCTCCGCCGATCCCCGCCACGACCAGGACCAACACCGCCGCCGCGAGCGCCAGCCGCGACGACACGAAAGCCCTTCTTCGGGTACGCGGCTCCTGCGTGATCGCCGCGAGCAGGCGCCGGCGGTGCAGCTCGTGCCGGCCCGCCGGCAGGTCGTGGTCACCGGGGTGGGGCGCGATCTCCGCCCACTCGGCCGGGTCCGGCGCGCTCACTGGCTGCCCTCCCGTACGAGCGAGGCGTCCACGACCGGCGGTCGCGCGGCGCGTGGCGACGCATCGACGAGGGTACGGAGCCGGGCGCGGGCCCGCGACAGCCGCGAGCGCACCGTACCGACCGGAACACCCAGCGCCTCCGCCGCGGACTCGTAGTCGAGGCCCTCCCACAGGCACAGGGTCAGCACCTCACGCTCGGATCGACGCAGCCGGGCCAGCGCGTCGATGGCGGCGGCGATGCGTCGGCTGTCGTCGAGCCGGCCGGCGACCTCGTCGGCGTGGTCGGGCAGGGTGAAGTCGGCGGCGAGCAGCGCGGCGGCCACCCTGCGGTAGCGACGGTTGCTACGGGCGTGGTTACGGGCTTCGTTGGTGGCGATGCCGAGCAACCAGGGACGCAGCGACCCGCCCTCCTCGGTGACCCGCTCCCGGGAGCGCCAGGCCTGCAGGTACGTGGCGGCCATGACGTCCTCCGCCGTGGCCCAGTCGGCGGTCAGCCGGAACGCGTGGTTGTACACCGAGCGCGCGTACGCGTCAAACAGCTCGGCGAACGCGCCGGGGTCACCGGCTCGTACCCGAGCGCGCAGACTCGACTCCATGACCATCTTCTGTCCGTCGGACGGGTGCTGGTTCCGACGGACCGGCCCGTTGATCAGTTACGGCCCGACGATAGCCACCACCCGGTACGTCCCGCCAACGACGGGATGAACAGACGCCGTCACGCCTCGCTGTCGTCGATTGACGGCGAATCGACGTACTGGTATCTGTTAATACAGTTTCCTGATGCTTGCGGTGCCCGCCGGGGCTGAACCGTCGCGCCGGGCCACCGACCGGCTGGCGGCACGCCGCCCCTTCCCCGAGGAACACCCATGGTTCACAAGAGAACAGCCGCCTACGTGGTGGGCACCCTGCTTGTCGGCGTCGCCGCCGTCGGCTACGGCCTGCCGTCGGCGAGCGCCGCGACCGCCGGCCCGATCACCGGCCTCGGCGGCAAGTGCGTCGACGTCGCGGCCGCCAGCTCGGCCAACGGCACGGCCGTCCAGCTCTACGACTGCAACGGCAGCGCGGCCCAGACGTGGACCGTCGGGAACAGCGACACCTCGATCCGGGCGCTCGGCAAGTGCCTCGACGTCACCGCCGCCTCCACCGCCAACGGCGCCAAGGTGCAGCTGTACGACTGCAACAACACCGGCGCGCAGAAGTGGACCGCCAGCAACGGCGCGCTCGTCAACACCGCCTCCGGCAAGTGCCTCGACGTCACCGACCGGAGCACTGCCAACGGCGCCCGGTTGCAGATCTGGACGTGCGGCGGCACCACGAACCAGCGGTGGACCCTGCCGGGCGGCGGCACTCCCACCACTCCCCCGCCCACCACCCCGACCGGCACCAACCTCGACGACCCGGCGAAGAAGGACGTCGCCATGCAGCTCGTCTCGGCCGCCGAGAACTCCTCGCTCGACTGGCGCGCGCAGTTCTCCTACATCGAGGACATCGGCGACGGACGCGGCTACACCGCCGGCATCATCGGCTTCTGCTCCGGCACCGGCGACATGCTCGAACTGGTCCAGGCGTACACGAACACCAAGCCGGGCAACGTCCTGGCCGGCTACCTGCCGGCGCTGCGTGCCGTCAACGGCACCCCGTCGCACTCGGGCCTCGACCCGAACTTCCCCCGCGACTGGCGGACCGCCGCCAACGACTCCGTGTTCCAGGCCGCCCAGGAAGCCGAACGCGACCGGGTCTACTTCAACCCATCGGTACGCGACGGCAAGAACGACCAGGTCCGGGCGCTCGGCCAGTTCGCCTACTACGACGCGGCGGTCATGCACGGGTACGAGGGCATGCGCCAGATCCGCAACCGCGCCCTGAACCGGGCCAAGCCCCCGGCCCAGGGCGGCGACGAGCGGACCTGGCTCAACGCCTTCCTCGACGAGCGGGTCATCGAGATGAAGAAGGAGGCGGCCCACTCGGACACCTCCCGCGTCGACACCGCCCAGCGGGTGTTCCTCAACAACGGCAACTTCAACCTCAACACCCCACTGGTGTTCGCCGTCTACGGCGACCAGTTCCGCATCGGCTAGCTCGCTGAGTGATGGCGGGGTCGTCGTTCGTTTCGCCGACGGCCCCGCCACCCCGGGCGCTTCCACCGCCCGGCGCGGCCCTGCTGCTCCTGACCGGCGGCTCCGACCGCGGCGAACGCGGCGATCTGCTCGGCGGTGCAGACGCCGAGCGGCCAGGCGGCGCCGTTGGCCATCGCGCCGTTGTGGAACCACATCAGGTAGGACAGGTGCACCAGGCCGACGGACCCTCCAGCGACGCCCACGGTTCCATGCCGAGGGCCCGGTCGATGATCGCGTCAACCCGCTCGCGATCAAGGTAGTCGCCGGTTGCGGGATCGGTCCGGCACGACAGTGGGGCCCGCAGCGCGCGTCTCGACCGGTCACCCGCCGACTTCCGCAGTCGTACCAGCGCGACACCCTTCGTCAGCCCCCGACAACGGATCGATCATGGTCGACGAAAGTGTCGTACACCTGTTCTAGTTTCGGGTCATGGTCGAGGAGTTGGCGCAGGCAGACGAGGCGGTCGCCGCCTGCGTCGACGCCGCTGCCTGGGCCCTCGCGGAACCCGACCTGATCACCGCGCTCGACGCCGCACACCGCCTTCAACAACGTCTCGCCGCCGTCACTCTCGCCCTGATCCGCGAGATCGACGGCCGCGGCACCGCCCGCACCCAAGGAGCCTCCTGCACCGCGGTCTGGCTCCGCGAACGGCTACGACTGACCATCCCCGCCGCACGCCGCCTGGTCGACCTCGCCACCGCCTTGGACACCAGCAGCCCCGGAATCCGGCAGGCGCTGGCCGACGGCACCATCACCCTCGACCAGGCCCGGGTCATCGCCGACACCGCCACCACCGTGCACGCCACCGCCGGCACCGACGTCGCCGACAAGGCCGTCAGCCTGCTCACCGACTGGGCCGGGCAGTTCGACCCCACCCACCTGCGCAAGCTCGGCACCCGCATCCTCGACCACGTCGCCCCCGACCTCGCCGACGCCGCCGCCCGCGCCGCCCTGGACGCCGAAGCCGCCCGCGCCGCCCGCGACCGCCACCTCACCCTCTCCGAACAGACCGACGGCCGACTCCGGCTCACCGGCACCCTCGACACCGAAACCGCCGGCCTACTCCGCGCCGCCATCGACCCACTGACCGCCCCATCCGGACCAGACGACTCCCGGTCCCCCGGTCAACGACGCCACGACGCCCTCGCCGACCTGTGCCGACTCACCCTCCGCACCGGCGAACTACCCGACAGCGGCGGCGACCCCGCCCAGATCGTCGTCACCACCACCTACGACGGGCTGACCCGACAGCTGAGCAGCGGCACCCTCGACACCGGCCTCACCCTCACACCCGAGGCCGTACGCCGACTCGCCTGCGACGCCACCATCCTGCCCGCCGTCCTCAATGGCGCCAGCCAAGTCCTCGACGTCGGCCGACAACGCCGCCTCATCACCGGCCCACTCCGCCGCGCCCTCGTCCTGCGCGACCGCGGCTGCGCCTTCCCCGGCTGCGACCGACCACCCCGCTGGTGCGACGCCCACCACATCCACCACTGGGCCGACGGCGGCCCCACCAGCCTGACCAACGCCGTCCTGCTCTGCGGCCACCACCACCGACACCTGCACCACAGCGACTGGACCATCCAACTCAGCAACCACGGCCACCCCGAATTCATCCCACCCACCTGGCTCGACCCCGAACAACTCCCCCGCCGCAACCACTACCACCGACGCACATAGGAGCAGCTCAGTCCAATCACCCCGCGTCGAGGCGGCCTGCCAGCGCAGGCTGAGACAGCCGAAGCGCCGAGCGACATCGTTCGGCAGACATCGCGCGGCCGGGCCGGGCAGAGCAGAGCAGAGGCCAGCCCATGGTGGGGTCTGCTGCATCGCGGGCACCGCGCTGTCGTCGGTGATACCGGCTCACAGCAGCCCGCCGTGGTGCTGGAGCGCGGCACCTGTCGTCGTGGACGACGCCGATGCGTTCGTGGGCGACGACCCGTGTGTCAGCCCATTGCCGCAGCCCCGCGCGGCGGCTTGACCTCAAGCTCGGGTGAGGTCCTAACCTCGCGTATCGGAGGTAACGAATGAGCATGGAATTTGCCGCGTGGACGTCTCTGCATCACGCGATGAACGCGCAGGACGAGCGACCACTGTCCCGCGCCACCTTGAAGCGGATCGCGCGGTTCGCACGGCCACACCGCGCCTTGATCGTCAGGTTCCTGCTGCTGAGTGTGGTGACGGCGGTCCTCACTGTGGCGGCGCCTATTCTCGCCGGTCGGGTGGTCGACGCGATCGTCGACGGCGCCGACAGCGGCGTGGTGATCCGGTTGGCGGTGTTGATCGCCGTGATCGCCCTCGCCGAGGCCGGGCTGGGGCTGGTGACGCGATTTCTCTCCGCCAGCATCGGTGAGGGGCTGATCGTTCAGCTGCGGACGGCTGTGTTCGACCACGTTCAGCGCATGCCGGTGGCGTTCTTCACCCGGACCCGCACGGGCGCACTGGTCAGCCGCCTGAACAACGACGTCATCGGCGCGCAGCGGGCTTTCAGCGACACGCTGTCGAGCGTTGTCGGCAACGCCGTCACGCTGATGCTGACGTTGGCCGTGATGCTCACCTTCTCGTGGCAGATCACGCTGCTGGCACTCGTCCTGCTGCCCATCTTCGTCCTGCCGGCCCGCCGGATGGGTTCGAGGCTCGCCCAGTTGCAGCGCGAAGCGGCCGAGCACAACGCGGCGATGAGCACCCGGATGACGGAACGTTTCTCCGCACCCGGCGCGACGCTGGTCAAGCTGTACGGGCGGCCGGCCGAGGAGTCCGCCGAGTTCGCGGCTCGGGCACGCCGGGTCCGGGACATCGGCATCCGCGCCGCGATGCTCCAGTGGGTCTTCATCACCGCGCTCACCGTCGTCGGCTCGCTGGCACTGGCCCTGGTCTACGGGCTGGGTGGTCTCTACGCCCTACGGGGCAGCCTCGACGCCGGGGCGGTGGTCGCCCTCGCGTTGCTCCTGTCGCGGCTCTACGCACCGTTGACGTCGCTGGCCAGCGCTCGGGTCGAGGTGATGAGCGCGCTGGTGAGCTTCGAGCGGGTGTTCGAGGTCCTCGACCTGAAGCCGCTGGTCCTCGACAAATCCGACGCCCGGCCTCTTCCGGAAGGGCCGGTCGCGGTCGAGTTCGACGGGGTCCGGTTCGGTTACCCCTCAGCGGACAAGGTGTCGCTCGCGTCCCTGGAGGACGTGGCGAAGCTCGATACGCGCGGCGGTGAGGAAGTGCTGCACGGGGTGTCGTTCCGCGCCGAAGCGGGGCAGATGGTGGCGCTCGTCGGCTCCTCCGGGGCGGGCAAGTCGACGATCGCGCAACTCGTTCCTCGCCTGTACGACGTCGAGGACGGCGCGGTGAAGCTGGCCGACGTCGACGTCCGTGAACTGTCGGCCGAGTCGATCCGGGCGGCGTTGGGCGTGGTGACCCAGGACGGGCACCTCTTCCACGAGAGCATCCGCGCCAACCTGGCGTTCGCCCAGCCGGACGCGACCGAGGACGAGATGTGGGAGGTGCTCCGGCGGGCCCGCCTCGACGACCTGATCCGCTCGCTACCCGATGGGTTGGACACCGTCGTGGGCGAGCGCGGATACCGCCTGTCCGGCGGGGAACGGCAACGGCTCACCATCGCGCGCCTGCTGCTGGCCCGCCCGCGCGTGGTCATCCTCGACGAAGCCACCGCGCATCTCGACTCCACCTCGGAGGCGGCGGTTCAGGACGCCCTGGCCGAGGCGCTGACCGGTCGGACGAGCGTGGTCATCGCGCACCGACTCTCCACCATCCGGGCGGCCGATCAGATCCTCGTGGTGGAAGCCGGACGCATCGTCGAACGCGGGCGACACACCGACTTGCTCTCGGCCGGTGGGCGCTACCACGAGTTGTACCGCACCCAGTTCGCCCAGGAGCAACCGACGACCCCGGCGCAATCGACGGGCCAGGAGCAACCGACGGGCCAGGAGCAACCGACCGCCCAGGCGCAACCGACGGGCCAGGAGCAGCGGGTCGTCACATGACGCACGCGGTGGTCGATCCGCCCGGGAGGGACAGTTCGACCACCGCGTCACAGCGCGCCGCCGCTCACCGCCGTGGAAGCACCCGGGGTGAGCGGCGACCGCGCTCAGTCGTCGTCGTCGTTGTCGTCGTCGTCGTTGTCGTCGCTGTCGTCAGCGTCGTTGTCGTCGTCGTCCACCGGCTCCTGCTCGGCCTTGACCACCGAACCGTTGTCCCGGTCGACGTCCACCTCGTGCTCGGTGTCGCCGGCGACGATCTCGACGCTCCACACCGGTCGGCCGTTCTCCTTCTCGGCTTCGACCTCGACGATCTGACCGCCACCGGCCTTGGACAGCGCGATCTCACCGGCGCGCTTCTCGTCGACCGCGCTCCCCGCAGGCGCGCTGCCGGTCGACGGCGTACCGGACGGCGTTGCGCTCGACGGCGTACCCGATGGGGTGCCGACCGACGGCGTACCGGTGACTGCCGGCGCGTCGGTGGCCGTCGGTGCGACGGTTGCCGCGGCGAGTGCCGTGCCGCCGGTCCGCGAGTCGTTCGCGGCGTTGACGCCGAGCGCGACCCCGGCCACCGCCAGCACCGCCGACCCGCCGACCGACGCCAGAAGCAGATTGGTGCGCTTCATCGTGGTGTCCACCTTTCCTCGGTTGTCGACTCCGAGGATCGGCCAGATCGGGATAGCACCGCGCTGTCCGGACGCTAAGGCCCGGTTAAGGCGGTCGAGGGCCGGGTCAGCCGCGCCGGTTGAGTTCGGCTTCGAGCCGTTGCACGAGGGTCTTGCGGTCCTTGCTGGCGCGCTCGTTACGCAGCGCGGTCTTGAGCTGTCGGGTGTCCAGGCCACGGACCAGCTTGGCCGCCTCCGCGACCGACATCTCCGTCATCCGGCCGGCCGTTGTGGCGTCCCGACGCGCCCGTTTGGCCGGTCCGGTGTTGGAGACGTACTGCTTGCCCGTTCGAGAGGCTTCGCGCTTCTTCGTGTCGGTCGCCTGCTTCTGGCTCTCCGACATCTCGTCCCAGGCCTTCTTGGGCAGGTAGCGACTCGTCGTGCCGTCCTTGCGGGCACGGGTGTCGCCCTCCTTCGTCTGCCACTTCTCGTTGCCCCAGCGCTGGAGCGCCTTCTGTCGTTCGTCCTTTTGACCCAGGAATCCGCCGCCGCGCCGCTTGTACTCCTGAGTGACCAGCTGCGACTTGCGCGCCGACCACTGCCCCGGCTTGCCGCCCTTGTCGGAGGCCTGGATCTCTTCCTTGATCTGCTCTCTGAGCTCGGGTTTCGTATACCGCGCCATGACTGGCAGCTACCCGGCACCGCCGGGCCTATGCGTCCGGTGGCGACGTCGGCGGGCCGAGCCGGAGCAGCACCTGCGCGCCGCCGTGTGGGCCGGCCCGCAACTCCAGTCGACCGCCGGCGGCCTGCGCGGCGCGCCGGGCGATGTCCAGGCCGAGGCCGGTGGACCCGGCCGCGCTGGCGCCCCGCCGGATCGCCCCGGCGGGCATGCCCGGCCCCTCGTCGGCGACGGTGAGGACCACCTCGCCCGGCTCGCCCGCCGCAGGAGCGAGCCGGACGGCGAACGGCGTTCCGTCGGGGGTGTGCGCGAAGACGTTGCCGAGCAGGGCGTCCACGGCCGCCGTCAGACTGTCGGCGGCCACACCGACGGGAAGAGGGCCGGGCGTCAGGTCGAGGGTGACGGCGCGGCCGGTGTCCTCGGCCAGCACCGACCAGAACGCGACCCGGTCGGCGACGATCGCCGACGCGTCCGAGGCGGCCGCTCGCGTCGGTGCGTGCCGCCACCGGGCCTGCCGGATCAGCCCGGTGACCGCGCGTTCGAGCCCGTCGGCGGCGGCGGTGATCCGGGCGGCGTCGTCCGGGTCACGCAACGACTCCGCCTCCAGCCGCAACGCGGTCAGCGGCGTACGCAGCTGGTGGGACAGGTCGGCGACCTGTTCGCGTTCCTGCACCAGGAGCACCTGGATCCGGGTGGCGAGGTGGTTGAGCGCGCCGGCCACCTCGCGCAGTTCGGGCGGGCCGGCCGGCGTGACGCGGGCGTCCAACTCGGCGTTGGCCAGCCGGTGTGAGACGGCCGAGAGGTCGCTGATCGGCCGGACCAGGGTGCGCGCCAGCCGGTCGGCGACCAACAGCCCGATCAGCACGAGGATCACGCCGAGCAGCGCCAACACCAGCCAGGCCCGGGTGACCCCGGCGGTCAGCTCGTGCTGCGGCACCGCGATCCGGATCACCCCGGTGCCGTCCGCCCGGCCCTGCACGGCGATGACCACCTCACGGCCGGCCGCCGACTCTCCGGTGAGGCTCTGTCCGCGCGCGGCGAGGGCCACCGCGGGCGTACGCGGTGTCTGGGCGCCGAGCACCGTGCCGTCGGGCAGGAAGACGCTCACCGGTCGACCTGACTCCGCGGCGAGTTGCTCGACGGTGAGCCGGATGGTCGCCGCGTCGGCGGTGCCGACCACCGGCACCAGGCTCTGCGCGTCGGCGGTGGCCCGCACGGTGGCCCGGTCCTCGGCGACGGTGCGCACCAGCAACGCCAACGGCACCAGGAACGCGATGAGGGTGAGGACGCTGACCGCGGCGACCAGCAGCGTGAGACGCGCCCTCACCGCTGCGCCGCCGGGGCTTCCAGACGCACCCCGACACCACGCACCGTGTGCAGGTAGCGCGGCTGTTGGGCGTTCTCCCCCAACTTGCGACGCAACCAGGACAGGTGCACGTCGACGGTCTTGTCGGCGCCGCCGTACGGGATCTGCCACACCTCCGTGAGCAACTCACGTTTGGTGACCACCTGGCCCGGCCGGCCGGCGAGATGGTGCAGCAGATCGAACTCACGGGGCGTCAGCTCGACCGCGACCCCGTCCAGGGTCACCTGCCGCGCCCGGGGGTCGACGCGGAGCCCACCGACGACGAGCGCCGGCACCTGCCCGTCGGAGCCGGAGGGGCCCCGCCGCAGCACCGCCCGGACGCGGGCGTCGAGCTGCGCCGCGGTGAACGGTTTGACCACGTAGTCGTCGGCGCCCGCGTCGAGCACCCGGACGATCTCGGTCTCGTCGTCGCGCGCGGTGGCCACGATGACCGGCACCGCGCTGACCGCGCGCAACATCCGCAGCAGCTCACGTCCGTCCAGGTCGGGCAGGCCCAGGTCGAGCACGACGAGGTCGGGTCGGTCCTCCAGCGCGTCGCGGAGCCCGGCCATCGCGGTCGAGGCCGCCGCGACCGCGTGGCCGCGTTCGCGCAGGGCCCGGATCAGTGGGGTACGGATCGTCAGGTCGTCCTCGATGAGCAACAGGCGGGCCACAGCTGGCAGGCTAACCGCTGCCGTCGTCGGTACGGCGCACGTTAACCACGCCTTAGCGTTGGGATGTGCGAACGACAAGGACGGATCGGAGATAGTCAGGGGATGGGCCGTCGTTCGATCCTCGTCGCCACCGGTTGGGTGGCCACCGCCGCCATCGCCACGCTGATCGGCCTGGGCGCGATCCGGTTGGTGGGCGAGAGCCTCACCGGCACCCCGGGTGGGGTGCGCAGCGAGGCCGATATCGAGCGGGCGCTCGCCTCGCCGGAGCCGGTCCCCACGGCCGGGCCGGGCACCGCCTCGGTCCCGCCGGGCACGACGGGCACCGCGCCGAGCGCCAGCTCGGGGGCCCGGCGGGGGTTCGCCACCGACGGCGGTACCGCGGTCGCCGAGTGCGGCGTCGGCGGCGTACGCCTCGTCTCCTGGGCGCCCGCGCAGGGCTACCGGGTCCGCGACGTGGACCGGGGTCCGGACGACGACGTCGAGGTCACGTTCCAAGGGGCGACCCGGGAGTACGAGTTGAAGGTGCGCTGCATCGGCTCGGAGCCGGTGTCAGTCGCCGACGACTGAGTCGGCTGCACACGGAGGTTGTTCCCCTTCGGACATGAGCAGACGTGACCGTTCAAGGCGGTCCCGAGGATGGCCGTCCTCGGGAGCTGGACGCAGCGGTGTCCCACCTGGCCCGCCAGGGTCCGGGCCGTCTCAGCTTTCGTCGCGCGCTTGGTGCGGCCGGTGCTTCTTGATCCACGCTTCCACGTCGGCTCGATCCCAGACCCGCACCTTGCCGCTTGCCACCGTGTCGATGGGTGCCGGGAATGTCGCGCGGTTCGTGATCTCGGTGGCACGGGTGCGCGACACGCCGCCGAGCATGTCCGCGATGTCGGAGAGCGCCACGAGTCTCACATCATGACCGTATGCACGTGTCGGGGGCGCAGGTTGCCACTTGCAAGCTTGACGGTGTGCACGTTGCAGGGGAGGCTAGTGGGGCGATAACCGGATGCGGTCCGGTCACCTGATCGAGGATCGGTGGCCGGACCTGCCCTCCTGGAGGTGGAGCCGTGGCAATGGACGACGGACCCGTGACGCCAGCGCTGGTCATTTGGACCGCGCAACGGGTGATCACCCAGCACCACGAGCCACCGCGCCGCTGCGGGCAGTGCCAGGGCGACCGGTGCGACATGCTGACGTGGGCGCGGGACACGCTCAAGGCGCACTGCAGGTGATCGAACAGGAGTTGCCCCGGTCGGCGTGGGTGCCGATGCTGGCCCGGCAGACCATCGCGCAGCACCAGGCATATGGGTCGTGCTGGCACTGTCGGCCAGGCGGGTGCGCGGAGCTGCGGTGGGCGCGCGACCGGTTGAAGGCGGACCGGGTGGCCGACAACCGCCCGCAGCGTTACGTATCAGGCGGCCACCGGAGCCAATGAGCATCACGTGATCGGGGAGAGTCCGCCCCCACCGCCCATCGGGGGTGGGGGCGGACTTCGGTGGTGGTTCAGCTGGCGTAGGCCTCCAGCTCCCAGAGCGAGTGGCCATATCCGGTGCCCCGGGCGGTGCCAAGGATCCGCAGGTAGCGGCCGTTGGCACCGAGGGCGGTGTGCTCGTCCACGCCGCCGTCGGCCCCGGTCACCGTCTTCACCGTGGTCCAGGTGGTGCCGTCGTTCGACGTCTGGATCTGGTACGCGCTGCTGTACGCCGCCTCCCAGCTCAGCTTGACCCGACCGATCGCGGTGGGGCTGCCGAGGTCGACGCGGATCCACTGCGGATCGGAGAACGTGCTCGACCAGCGGGTGGTGAGGCTGCCGTCGACCGCCTGGGCGCCGGCCACGTCAGCCCCCTCGTTGCTGGACGTCGATGTCGGCTTGTTCAGCAGCAGGTTGCCGCCGGTCGGGGTTCCGGTGCCGCCGTACACCTCGAACTCGAACAGCGAGTAGCCCCAGGCGGTCCCCCGGGTGGTGCCGAGGAGCCGGATGTACCGGCCGGAGCCGCTGAGCCCGGTCAGGTCGTCCACCCCGCCGTCACCGCCGGTCACCGTACGGATCGTGGTGAAGTTGACCCCGTCCGGCGAGGTCTGGATCTGGTAACCACTGCCGTACGCCGCCTCCCAGGTCAGCTTGACCCGGTTGATGGCGTACGTGGCGCCGAGGTCCACGTCGATCCACTGCGGGTCCCCGAAGGCGCTGCCCCATCGGGTTCCGGCGACGCCGTCGAACGCGTTGGCCGCGGTGAACGCGCCCTCGAAGCTGGACGCGCGCGCCGGCTTGCCCCGGGCCAGGTTGGCGCCCGGCTCGGGATCCGGGTCCGGGTCCGGGTCAGGTCCGGGACCGCCGGGGCTGGTGGAGAGGGTGAACTCGTCGATGTCGAAGTACGGGCCGGTGCCCTTGAAGACCAGGAACAGGGTCCGGGTGCCGGTCGGGGCGGTGACCCCACCGGTGACCGTGGCGAAGTTCGCGTACCCGCCGGTGGAGGTGACGGTGGCCGAACCCACCAACGGCCCGGTCGGCGAGTCGACCCGCAACTCCAACGTGCCGCCGCCACCGGCCGGTGCGCCGACCCGGGCACTGAACGACTGGACACCGGTCAGGTTGTACGGGCGGAACGAGATCCAGTCGTTGTTGTCGACGTAGCCGACCGCCGCGCCGCCGTTGCCCGCTGCCCCGGCGACGATCTGGATGCCGGACGAGTCACCGAAGTGCTCGGCCTGGCGTACCCGAGGTTGCAGGACGGCCTGGGTGTGCGTGGTCAGCGCCGGCTGGCCGCCTCCACCCAGGTCGGTGTACTCGGCGTCGATGATGCCGAAGATGTTCGCCGCCGTGTCGTGCTCGCCGTCCTTCGAGGTCTGGATGACCCCGGTGCAGCCCTGCACGCTGCCGAGCTGGTGGCCGTGCGAGTCGTGGCCGAGGACGTAGTTCACCTTCACCCGGGCGCAGTTGATCGCGCCGTCCTGGGCGTCGGTGACGGTGACGGAGAACGGCACGGCGTCCCCGAAGCTGAAGGTCTGCCCGTTCAACGGGGTGTTGACGGTGACCACCGGGGCGCTGTTGCCGACAGTGACGACCACGCTCGCGGTGGCCGTCTTTCCGGTGGTGTCCCGGACCGTCAGCGTCGGGCTGCGGGTCCCGTTCGTGGTGTAGGTGAAGCTCGGGTTCGCCGCGGTCGAGTCGGTGGTGCCGTTGTTGTCGAAGTCCCAGGCGTAGGTGAACGGGTCACCGTCCGGGTCGAGCGTGCCGGCCGAGGAGAAGGCCACGGTCAGCGGCGCGGTGCCACTGGTCGGGGTGGCCGAGACCTTGGCGACCGGTGCTCTGCCCTCACGGGCGTACTCGATGCGGTAGAGCGCCGAGTTGGCGTCGCCGTTGAACCAGCCGGTGCCGTAGTCCAGCACGTAGAGCGCGCCGTCCGGGCCGAACTCCATGTCCATGACCTGGGTGCCGGTCCACGGGAACGGATTGATCTTCAACGGTTGGCCGGACGCGTCGAGCTTGATGTTCTTGATCCAGCGACGACCGAACTCACCGGCGAAGTAGGTCCCGTCGTAGTACTCGGGGAACGCCACGGGCGAGGTGTTGTTGCGGTCGTACCGGTAGACCGGCCCGCCCATCGGCGAGAGGCCACCGCCGGTGAACTCCGGCGGCGAGCCGGATCCGCCGTACGGCAACCAGGCCGGAACGGCCGGCGGCAGCTGGGTGATGCCGGTGTTGTTGGGCGAGTTGTTCACCGGCCCACCGGCGCAGTTGAACTTCGCCCCGGACGGCCCGGACGGGAAGGTGTAGTCGTTGTAGGCGTCGTTGCGGGCGGTGCAGTACGGCCAGCCGTAGAAGCCGGGCCGGTCGATCCGGGCGAACTCGACGTTGCCCGCCGGCCCCCGGTTCGGGTCGGCGGTGCCCGCGTCCGGGCCGTAGTCACCGAGGTAGACGATGCCGGTGGCCTTGTCCACGCTCATCCGGAACGGGTTGCGGAAACCCATCGCGTAGACCTCCGGGCGGGTCCGCGCGGTGCCCGGGGCGAACATGTTGCCGGCCGGGATGGTGTAGCCGCCGGCCGCGCTCGGCTTGATCCGGAGGACCTTGCCGCGCAGGTCGTTGCTGTTCGCCGAGGTGCGCTGCGCGTCGAACGCCGGGTTGCGGCCCGCCCGCTCGTCGATCGGGGTGAAGCCGGCCGAGTCGAACGGGTTGGTGTCGTCACCGGTGGACAGGTAGAGGTTGCCGGCCGCGTCGAAGTCCATGTCGCCGCCGACGTGGCAGCACATGCCCCGACTGGTCGGCACGTTGAGGATCAACGTCTCGCTGGCCAGGTTGATGGTGTTGTCCGCGTTCACCGTGAACCGGGCCAGCCGGTTGACACCCTCCCAGA
The DNA here is from genome assembly GCF_055587245.1 of Micromonospora sp. NPDC047756. Classification (NCBI taxonomy): domain Bacteria; kingdom Bacillati; phylum Actinomycetota; class Actinomycetes; order Micromonosporales; family Micromonosporaceae; genus Micromonospora; species Micromonospora sp. NPDC047756. The sequence goes on along the minus strand of NZ_JBVJGQ010000002.1, from coordinate 638,725 downwards.
CGGCGAATTCGGCCGGGGTGCCGGTGGCCGGCGCGCCGCCACCGGGGGTGCTCAGTGGTGGGGCGTAGTACGCGTACACCCAGCGGTTGGTGGCGAAGTTCGGGTCGGCCTTGATGCCCTGCAAACCCTCCTCGTCGCCGGTGTAGACCGGCAGGGTGGCGGCGATCTTGGTGTTGCCGGCGGCGTCGGTGTGCCGGATCACGCCGTTGCGGGAGGTGTGCAGCACGCCCCGGTCCGGCAGGACGGTCAGGCTCATCGGCTCGCCGGTCTCGGCCGCGCCCCTGGCCAGCTCCACCTGTTGGAAGCTGCTGGTGACGGTGGGGCCGCAGTCGGCGTCGACCTCCCCCGCCGCGGTCCGGATGCCGCCGAGCAGGTGCTGGCGGAAGTTCGCCTCGCTGTACGAGGCGTCGGTGTGGCCCAGGCCGGTGTACCAGGCTCGGCCGCCGGAGTAGTTCTGGCACCAGGAGATCGGGTGGTCGGCACCCATGCTGCCGCCGGTGTAGGTGGTCTCGTCCAGGGTGGCCAGCACGTGCGCGTTGCCCCGGGGGTTGGTCCGGTAGTTGTACAGCTCGTCGAACCGGCTCCACCGCTGCGGCAGCCCCGCGGTGGACGGGTGCACCTGGTCGGCGACCTTGACCGTGACGGTCTGCTCGGCCGGGTGCGAGGCGAAGTACGCCCCGACCAGTCCCCCGTACCAGGGCCAGTCGTATTCGGTGTCGGAGGCGGAGTGCACGCCGACGTACCCACCACCGCCGGTGATGTAGCGCTCGAACGCGGCCTGCTGGGCGGCGTTGAGAACGTCGCCGGTGGTGGAGAGCCAGATCACCGCGGCGAACCGGTCCAGGTTGGCGTCGGTGAACCCGGCGGCGTCCTCGGTGGCCTCGACGGTGAAGCCGTTTGCCGCACCGAGTTGCTGGATCGCGGCGATGCCCGGGGTGATGGATCCGTGCCGGAACCCGGCGGTCTTGCTGAAGACCAGCACGGTGAACGGTGCGGCACTGGCAGTGGGTGGCGAGGCGACGATGCCGCCCGCCACGAGGATCGCGCTCAGCGCGAGGCCGAGCCACGATCTCAGGGATCTGCGCACAGTGGGGTCCTTTCGCGGTGCGGGGGGACGGCGTGCGCCGATCACGCCAGGCGGTGGTGGGACGAGACATGTGAATGCATCGTTGCGGTCGGATCACGGCCGCGTCAAGCACTCTCCCAGCATCCGTGAGAGCGTTATCTCCGCAGGTCAGGCACGACCGTGTGAGGTGAGATCGAATAACGGTTTTCGGGCCACGATCCCTCATCGGGGACTCCGGTGCCAACACCTGCGCCTGAGTCGCCGTCATCGGCGGTTAGGCAAGGCTGGCCTACGCAAAACATGCCAAAGGATGGGGAATTGTCCGGTCGGACCCGGGTATGGAGATGAACCGGTGCCACCGACGGAAGCGAGATCGTCATGACCGACATGCTGGAGATGCCGCGGGTACACGAGTGCACCGTCACCGACTGCGGCTACAACCACGACGGCTGCCACGCGTTCGCCATCACCATCGGGCAGCAGAACGCCAGCTGCGCCACGTTCATCGACACCTCGGCCAAGGGCGGGCTGGACCGCGTCATCGCCCAGGTCGGTGCCTGCAAGCGGTCCGACTGCCAGCACAACGCGGAGCTGGAGTGCCACGCGCCGTCCATCCGGGTGGGTCCGGGCCAGGACATCGCGGACTGTCAGACGTACGAGCCGCGCTGATCCCGGCGCGACGCGGGTGAGGGCTACGGCTGTCACCGCCGTCCCCCACCCGCGGCCCGACGCCGGCTGCGCGGGTACGCCCGGCCGACAGGTGCTCAGCGACCGCCCGCGGCCAGCTCGGCGATCATCCCCTCGCAACTGCGGACGACGACCTGGGCGCCGCGGCGCTGGGCCAGCGGGAGCAGCGGATCCTCCGACCGGTCCCGCCACCGCCACTGCGCCTCGGCGGCGACCTCCCAGAGCTGCCGCACGTCAGCCTCATGCTCGACACCGAGTCGAGCCGCGAGGCCCACCCCGTCGCCACCGACGAGCCGTTGCGCCTCGGCGGCCAGCTCCGCGTCGAAGCCCAGCCGGGTGTTGCGCAGCGCCACCAGCAGGCGCAGCTCCCGGAACTCGTGCGCGCCAGCGAGGATCTGCTCCACCGCGCCGACCAGCTCGGCGGAACCCCGGGTCGGCTCGGCCCGCAGCAGCGCCTCCACCGCGGCCAGCGCAGACCGCGCCTTGAGGGCGTCGCGGCGATCGATGAAGGACCGCGTCACCGACTCACGCAGCTCGGTGAGACCACTTCGCCGAATCAACTCGGCGGAGAGCTTCACCCGGCTGTCGAACCCGCTGCGCACCAGCGTGGTCGCCAGCCGGACACCGAAGACCCCGAACCGGCCCAGCAGCGCGGCGCGCACCTCGGTGTCCAGCCGTACCGGCAGCTCACCACGGAGGAAGCGGTCGGCGGAGATGAGGTGGGCGTCCAGCTCCGCCCGAGGCACCTGGGCCAGGGTCGCGAGCGCGGCGAAATCGGATTCACCGAGCAACCGACCGGCCAAGCCGATCATGCCGCTGCACGCCACGACGTTGACACTGAGCGCGTTCACCCTCGGGTCGCGGTAGTGCCGGCGAGCGAGCTGGCGGGCCGTGAGCAGCCCGTCGATCCGGCCGCCACCGGTCTCGTCGGCGCGGGACAGCACCACGATCACGTTGACCGGAGCGGACTGCCCGACGGCACTGTCCCGTGCGGACTCCAGCACCCGCAGGTCGCTGTCGCGACCGTCGCGGGTCAGGTACAACACCGCGTCCGAGTCGCGCAGCACCCGCTCCAACACCGGCGACCGGCCCTGCTCGGCGCCACCGGTGACCGCCGGAGTGTCGATGAGCGTGATCTGCCGCAGCGCCCGCGTCGGCCACCGCACGACGATGTCCCGCACCTCCCCCGTGCCCCAGCCCAGATCCACCCGCAGCCCGGTTGCCGACTTCACCACCGCCAACTCCTGCGGTGGCTGCCCGACCGGGTAGGCGGTGGCACGCGGCGCGGCGCCGTCCTCGTACCAGGTGAAGGCTCCGTCCGCCCGCTCGACCGGCGCGACCTCCTCGCCCATCAACGCGTTGAGCACCGTCGACTTACCTGATCGCCACGGGCCGACGATGGCGATCCGCAGCGGCTGCTCCAACCTGGCCACCTGTTGCCGAAGCTCGGCGACGGCCCGGGGATTGTCCTGGTACAGCTCGATGGCCTGGTGCAGCAACCCCCACGCCGCCTCGTCCAGGCGCACTCCCACAGTCATGCCTGCGGCTCCAACAGCAGCGGGGCGGAACGGGCGCCGGTCAACTGCTGAGCCTGCTCGTACACCGCCGCCAGCCTGGTCATCTTCTGCCGGATCTCACGCTGCCGCTGCTCGCGCACCGAGGCATCGGTGTCGGCCTCCTGCTTCGCGCTGCGGAACGACTGCACGATGGCCTCCTGCAGCTCCTCGGTCAGCCCGGTGAAGTGGTCCCGCAGCATCCGCTGCACCTGCCGGACGGCGTCGCGGCAGTCTCGGATGATCCGGACGAAGAAATCGTCGACATGCCGCTGGATGGCCGTCTTGACCGTCGCCTGCCGCCGACGGAGCAACTGCTTGCTCTCGTCCCGGATGCTCTTGCCGCCGAAGAGCGCCCCGATGCCGACCGAAACCGGATTGATCATCGGCATGCCGGCCAGGGTGGTCGCCAGACCGAACATCAACATGCCGCCGTACGAGCCCTTCATGCCGGTGAACAGCTTCTGACCGGTGGTGAACCTGTCGATCGTCGGCCGTTGCAGGTCGGGCAGTCGCTCGCCGATGTCGTCCGGCATCGTCATCGACCAGGGCGGCAGCACGTCGTAGCCGTACCTGTCGAAGTTGGCGGCCACCCGCCGGGCGATCCAGTCACAGCGCTGGATCAGCCACTCGTGGTTCGCCTCCGCCGCCTCCACCAGGCTGCGCTCCAGCCAGTCCTGGAAGGTGTCCCAGGCGACCAACGGGTCCGCCGTGTCGAACGCCTCGTCCACCGCGCGCAGGATCTGTCTGGTCCGGTCACGCAGGTCGTACTCGAGGTCGGCCAGCAGGTCGGTGATCTCGTCGGTCAGCGTGTTCTGCCACCGGGTGGAGCACCGGCGCAACTCGTCGACCTCGCGCTGCGCCGCGTGCAGCCGGGAGATCGGCCCGGACTGCTCCTCGGCCTCCTGGGTCTCCAACTCGGCGCGCAGCGGCGCGGCCAACTGCTCCACCACCGTCCGGGCCACCGTCTGCACCGCCGCCCGGGCCAGGTGGTCGGCCTTCCCGGCCAGGTCACCTTGCAGGCGGGCGATCAACGCGGGGAAGCCCGACTCGGCGTTGAGCCCACGGTCGTCGGCGGCGGCCGCGCGCAGTCGCAGCGCCGCCGAAACCGGGATCAGCGTCGCCGTAACCCCCGCCTCGGCCAGGTGCTGCCGGTTGCGCTCGGCGACAGCCCGCCAGTCCGCCACCAGGTCGGTCTTGCTCTGCACCACCACCACGTTCGGATGCGAGCGCATGATGTGCAGCAGCATGTTCAGCTCGGCGACCGACAACTCCCGAGTGGAGTCGGAGACCAGCAGCACGGTGTCCGCGCGGGCCGGCGCGGCGACCGAAACGGCAGCGCCGACGCCGGCGACCTCGTCGGTGCCGGGAGTGTCCACCAGCACCAACCCGGCACCGAGCAGCGCACGGGGCAGTCCGATCTCCACGTACGCCGGGCCGCCGCCCGGCCGGCGACCGACCAGGCCGGCAACGCCCGCCGCGACCTGGTTGAGCGCCACCGGGGTCCGCTCGACGGCCACCGCGTCGACGGCGCCGCTGCGCTGGCCCGGCTCTGATGGCGGCGCCTGGGCCACCGCCGCGGTGGGGGCCTCGGCGTGCCGCACCACGGTCGGCAGGACCGTCGTCCGGCCGTCGCCGACCGGGCAGGCCGGGGCGTTGATGATCGCGTTGATCAGCTGACTCTTGCCCTGATTCGGCTCGCCGATGACCAGGACACGCAGCGTCGGATCCAGCAGTTGCGCACGCTTCTGCCGCACCGTCTGGAGTAGGTCACCGCGACCGTGTGCACTGCACGTGCGGGCGATCTCGTCCAGCACGTCCAACCAGATCCCGGCCATCACCGCACCAAGTGTGCGGATTTCGGCTCAATTATCAAGAGGGACCGGATGTGGAACCGGGAAGGGCCGGATCGCCCGAGACGATCCGGCCCTTCGCTCCGACCGGAGATCCGGATCAGAGCAGACCGCCGGTGATACCCAGCAGCCCGTGATCGGTCGAGGCGTGCGAGTCGCCGCCGAGCACACCATCGGTGACCCCACCGGTCACGTCACCGACCGTGTCGGTGACACCGGGGAGGAGGCTGTCCACCTGGTGCGTCACGCCGCCCACCGTCGACGGCACGTCGAGCGGCGGGACCCCGCCGACGATGCCGTCGCCGTGCCCGAGGCCCAGCCCGCTGAGGGTGTCGTCGACACCGAGGGAGCTGACGACCCCGCCGAGCTGACCGTGGGTGCCGGAGAGGACACCACCGGTCAGGCCGCCGCCGATCAGGTTCGAGTCGGTGACGTCGCCGAGCAGACCGCTCGGGTCACCGACGGTGCCGGTGACGTCGCCGAGCACCGGGTCCGCGATCGCGTCCACCGGCTGCACCACGTCGGCGTCGAGGGTGTGCGCCACGTCGGAGACACCGGCCAGGTCGGTGTCGAGGCCGGACGGTCCGACGCCCAGACCGATGCCCGGCAGTACGGTGACCCCGGCGGCGGCGGTCGACGGGTCGACGGCGATGGCGCCGAGCACGCCGGCCTTGACGTCCACCCCGCTGGGCGAGCTGGTGACGCTGATCTGCTGCGCCACGCTCTGCAACTGACCCACCACGTCGGTGGTGTCGGTGAGCAGCGGGTCCAGCCCGAGCTGCCCGACCGGCGAGGCCAACGACGCGAGACCGGCACCCGGCGCGTAGTCGACGACCAGCGGCACGACGTCCTGCACGTCCGCAGCGGTGATGTCGGTGAGCCCCGCGCCCCGCAACGCACCCTCGGGGTCGAGGTCGAAGGCCGACCGCGCATCCGGGTTCGTCAGTAGGTCGAGCACGAAGTCGTGGAGCGTCTGCTGCGAGTCCATGTGCCGGTTCTCCTCGGATGTGGCATTGGCGGGGTGTCGTACGTCGACGGTGACGACGCTATTGCCGGGGCGCGCCCCCGGGCATCGGGGCTGAACCCGCATCCGGGCCGGTTGAACTAGGGGCTGCGCCACCTCGTACGTTAGGGGGACAGGGGGAAACCGTCCCGACGAGATTAGGGTCCCGACCAGGGTCTGATCTCTGGTACGAACGTAGGAGCCCGCGGGGTTCGCCGGGGGTGGGTCGTCGGGCAGCCGACGCCATCGCCACCGACCGGCTGACTCACGGGGAGAGACAGAGACGATGCCGTACGTCCTGGGGATAGACATCGGAAGCAGCAACACGGCCGCCGCCGTCGCACGGCGACGCGGCGCGACCTGGACCCGTCCCGAAGCCGTCCCGCTGAGCGCCGGCTCACCTCTCATGCCTTCGGTGCTGTGCCTGGTCGAGGACGGTTCGCTGCGCGTCGGCGAGCCGGTGACCGACGACGGCAGCCGCATCACCCGGGACTTCGTCCACCGGATCGGCGACGACGTGCCGGTGCTGCTCGGCGGCGAGCCGTGCGCGCCGCAGACGCTGACCGCCGAACTGGCGGCGTGGGTGGTGGAGCGGGTCCACGCCCTGGAGGGCGGGGCGGCCGAGGCGATCGTGCTCAGCCACCCGGCAGGATGGCGCCCGTACCGGCGGGAGGTGTTGCACCGGGCCCTGTCGGACCTCGGCCTACGGCACGTGACGTTGTTACCCCGCACGGTCACCGTCGCCGAGAGTCACGCCGCTCGGGGGTTCGCGGGAAGCACTGCCGTTGTCTACGCCCTCGGGGGCAACAGTTTCGAGGCGGCTCTGGTGCGCCGCACCCCGCGCGGCACGTACGAGACGTTCGGCACCCCGCAGGGTCTCGACTCGGTCGGTGGCGCCGACTTCGACGAGGCGCTCGCCGAGCATGCCCGTACCGTGCTGGCCCGGGAGTTGGCCGCGACCGGGCGTCGCGGCGCCCAGGCCGCGCTGCGCGGGCTGCGCGCGGAGTGTGACCGGGTCAAGCGGGTGCTGACCGTCGACCTCACGGCCGACGTGATGCTGACCCTGCCGAGCGGCCCGGCGCGGGTGCCGGTGACGCGGGCGCAGTTCGAGGCCATGATCCGCCCGACGGTGCAGGCCACCGTCGACCTCCTGCTCCGGGCCGTGAGCAGTGCCGACCTGACCCCGGCCCAACTCGACGGCGTCCTGCTGGCCGGCGGCTCCACCCGGGTCCCGCTGGTGGCCGAACTGATCGGCGCGGCTCTCGCGGTGCCAGTCGAGGTGGAGCCGGACGCACAGTTGACCGCCGCCACCGGGGCGGCGATGGCCGCCTGCCAGGTGGTGTCACCACGCCCTCGCCAGCCACCGCCGGCCCGAGTCCCGGCCCCGGTCAGCGGCGCCGGGCGGGCCACCCTCCCGGCACCACGCCGCCCTCACCACACCGTTCCGGGCGATCCGCCACCGCGGCCCCCGGTGCGGGTCCTCCCACTGGAACTGCCGAAGCCGTCCCGCCTGGCGCTGGCCCGCGGCCGCGGACGCGAAGGATGACCCCGATGATCATGAAGGACCTCGCCGCGCCAGGGTTGATCCTGGACCGGGGTTTGCAGGCGCTACTGGACACTGTCGCGCAGGACCCGAGCGGCCCACTCGCCGTCGGCGTCGCCGGCCCGGCCGGTCACGGAAAGACCGCGTTCCTCGCCGAGCTGGAGCGCGTTCACCAGCGCGCCGGGATCGCCGTCCGCACGACCGCCCCGGAGCCGGACGAGCCGGTCGACCCCGACACGGTGGTGCTGGTCGACGACGCGCACCTGCTCGACGACGCACGGGCCGAAGCACTGCTGCGTCTGGTCGCGGGCCGACGACACCGCCTGGTGGTCGCCCACCGCCCGTGGCCGCGTTCGGCGGCCTTCAGTGAGCTGGTCGACGCTCTGCGACGCGACGGGCAGTCCGTGCTGCTCACACCGTTCACCCGGGAGCAGACCGCCGCTCATCTCGCCAGCACGCCCGAGCTGGGCCGCCCGGCCGACCTGGTCGACTTCGTCCACACGCAGACCGCCGGCGTACCCCGCGACGTGGCCCGGCTGGCCCGCGGCCTGGCCGGCGCGGAAACCCGCACCGGCACGGTGGACCCACCCCGCTCCGTCATCCTCGAATTCGGTCCGGACCTGGACGTCCAACCCCCCGGGGTACGACGACTGCTGCTCGCTGTCGCGGCCGGCGGGTCGCTGCCGGTGACCATGCTCGGCGCGCTGCTGGGCCGGGACCCGGCCGGAGTGGACGACCTGATCGCCACGACGAGGGCGGCTGGGCTGCTCGGCGCGGACGGCCGGCTCGCACCGATCGTCCGGCGAGCCGTCGCGACACTCAGCCCCACCACCGACCGGACAGCGGTCTGGCGAGGGCTCACCGAGTTGCAGCTCGCCCGCGGTGGCGCGGTGTTGCCGCTGGTCCGCTCCCTGCGCGCGCTCGGCGCGCTCGGCGACTGCCCGGCCGCGACCCTGGCCGCCGCGGCGGACGAGGCGCTGGCCGACGAGCCGGCGTTCGCCGCCGAGCTGTTCGCGGCGGCCACGGCGGCCGGCCGGCCGCCCAACGCGCAGCAGGCGCTCGCCGTCGCGCTCGCCGGTGACCTCGACGACGCGCTTCGGCTGGCGGACCGCCTCCTGGCCACGGCCGCTCCCCCGGATCGCTCCGAGGCGGCCGTGGTCGCCGCCACCGCCCTGGCTCACCGTGGTCACATCGGTCGCAGCGTCGAGCTGTTCCGGTGGTCGGGCACCGCCTCGGCGGCGGCGTTCGCCATCGTCGGCGGGTTGGCCATCGGTGACCCGGCCGCCCGCACCGAGTCACCGGCGGCCGACCCGGCAGGCGACCCCCCGACCCTGCACGCCAGCGCCGCCCGACTGATGGCCAACGGTGTACGGGAGAGCGTGACCGGCCCCCCGACCGCCGCGCTCTCCGCGCTCGTGCAGGCCGCCGCGCTGCTGGAGCCGGACGGCCGGGCGGCGCTGCTGCCGGACAGCCCGGCGGCGCTCGCCGCGTTGACGGCAGTGCACTGCGGTGAGCTGGAGATCGCCGAGCGGGTGCTGCACCGCGCACTCGCCGCCGGTGTCGGAGGCCCGCTGATGGCCCGTCGCCACCGGCTGTTGCAGGCCTGGATCCTGATGGTCCGTGGCGAGATCCACGCCGCCGGCGAGCGGCTCGCCACTGTGACGCTCGACGGGCGGCCACTGGAGTCACGCGACCAGCTCTTCGCCGCCGCGATCCGGATGGGCATCGGCCGGCGCAACAGTGACCTCGGGGCGCTCAAGCGTGGTTGGGAGCAGGCGCTGGAGGCCGTGGTGCGGCACCCCGTCGACCTGTTCACCCTGCTGCCGTTGGGTGAGCTGGCCATCGCGGGCGCACGGCTGGGTGACCTGGCCCGGCTGGAGCCGTACCTGCACCAGGGGCGTGAGCTGCTCGACCGCCTCGACGACCCACCTCTGTGGAGCGTTCCGCTGCACTGGAGCGAGCTGCACGCCGCCATCCTGACCGGCGAGCCGACGATCGCCGACCGACACGTCACGGCATTGCTGGCCGCCGCCGGCCACAGCCGGTACGCGGCAGTGGTCGCCGCCGCCGCGGAGAGCTGGGTGGAGGTGCTCCGGGGTGTCGTCGACCCGATCCGGGTGGAGGCCGCCGCCCGGGGGCTGCACGACACCGGGTTGTGCTGGGACGGCGCCCGCCTCGCCGGGCAGGCCGCGATCCGCACCGCGGACCGACGGGCGATGACCACGCTGCTGGAATGCGCCCGAGCGTTGCAGGGGCGGCCCTCCGGCGGGCAGACCGGGCAGACCCCGACGGCCGGTACGAGCACGGCGCGGATCGCCGGCCCCACCCAACACGGCCTGAGCGACCGCGAGTACGAGGTCGCCGAGCTGGTGCTCGCCGGATTGACCTACCGGGAGATCGGCGATCGGCTCTTCATCTCGGCCAAGACCGTCGAACACCACGTGGCGCGGATGCGTAACCGGCTCAACTGCGCCAACCGCACCGAACTGCTGGCGCTGCTGCGCACCCTCGTCGCCGACCGGGCCAGCGACACGGCCGGGCAACCGTGGCCGCAGCGGGCGACCCGATGACCCGTGACGACGTCCGGCTGATCCGGACCAGGCTGGCCGTGCTGGCCGCCGTGCTGGTCACGCTCTGGTCGTACACGGCCTACGTGTCCAGCCAGGACGCCGTCGACCTGCTGCGCGTGCGGGCGCTGGCGGACACGCTGGGCCAGCCCATCGACCGCCTGATTCTGAGCCTCCAGACGGAACGCCGGATCACCGCCGAGACGATCGCCGGGGCGGGGCGGACGACCCCCGAGCTGGTCGGGGCCCGCGAAGGCACCGACCGGGCCGCCGCCGAGATCCGCGCGTTCACCAAGGGCCGCGACCTCCGGCTGCTCAGCGCCGGCACGGTCCGCGACCGGGCCGGCGAGCTGGTCCGCCGGCTCGACGGCCTGGGCACGACCCGGTCCCTGGTCGACACCGGGCGGCTCGAGCAGGGGGCGGCAGTCGACGGGTACGACGAGGTCATCGACATCGCCTTCGGGGTGTACGGCCCGGAGTGGGCCGCGTACGAGAGCGGGTTGGCCGCCGACACCCGCGCGGTGATCGCGCTGGCCCGCGCCCGGGAGTTACTGGCCCGGGAGGACACGCTGGTCAGCGCGGGCCTGGCCGCCGCCCGGCTCGGCGCCGACGAGCAGCGCCGGCTGACTGCGCTGGTCAGCATCCAGCGGTACGCGCACACCGAGGCCGCGGCCGGGCTTCCGCCCGACGGCCGGGCCGAGCATCAGCGCCTCGCGGCCGGGCCCGAGTTCGCGGCTCTGCTCGCCCTGGAGGACCGGCTGCTGCAGGGCGGCACCGCCAACGCCCTGACCGGTGTCACCGTCCAGGACTGGCGGGCCGCCGCGGACGCCGCCCTCGGCGCGCTGCACACAGTGGTGACGAACACCGCCCGCGGCAGCGTCGAGCGGGCCACCCCCGGTGCCGCCATGCTCATCGCGCGTACCGGTGCCGTCGTGGGGCTCGGCCTCATCGTCGTGCTCGTGCTCCTGCTGAGCTGGGCGGGCACCGTCCGACGCCTGACCGACGAACTGACCAGAAGCAACACCGATCCCTCGACTCCGGTACCGGGCACGCCGGCCGCACCCCGCGACCCGGCGACGCCGGAGGCTGACACCGCGCGGGAGCTGTTCCTGGGGTTGACCCGACGCAACCAGGTCCTGCTGCGCGACCAGCTCAGCCTGCTGGACGGGATGCAACGTCGGGAACGGTCCACCGAGGAGACCGGCGAGCTGTTCCAACTCGACCACCTCACCACCCGGGTCCGCCGCAACGTGGAGAAGCTGATCACCCTGGCCGGCGCGACACCCGCCCGCCGCTGGCGACGCCCGGTGCCACTGCTCGACGTGGCACGCGGCGCGGTCGCCGAGGTGCCGGACTACCACCGGGTCCTGATCGCGCCGCACTGGCCGTGGTCGCTCGCCGGACCGGCCGTCACGGACGTCATCCACCTGCTGGCGGAGCTGATCGAGAACGCGCTGGCCTTCTCCGGGGCGGAGACCACCGTCCGGGTCAGCGGCGAGCACCGACCGCAGGGATGTGCCCTGATCGTCGTCGACGATGGGCCCGGCCTGGACGCCGCCGCGCTGGCCGAGGCGAACCACCTGCTCGGCGATACGCCACCGGACGGCCCGCCCGCGGGCCGCACCGGTTGGTACGCGGTCGCCGTACTGGCCGGCCGCTGCGGTGCCCACGTCTCGCTGCACCCCAGCCGGCGCGGCGGGACGGCCGCTGTCGTGCTCCTACCCTCCCGGCTGATCACGGTCACCGACACCGGCCGCATCCCGGCCAACGCACCACCCGGCAGCCCGTACCCACCGGCCCACACCGACGCCGACCTGACCGGCCCGGTCGGCAACGGCGGGCTACCGACGCGGGTCCGTCACCCCGGGCCGACCGGCCCGCAACACGGCAGGACCAGCCTCGACACGGTCGAGTTGCCGGTCGCCAGAACAGCGAGGAGACAACAATGACGTCTGCAGTGGTCACCGACAACGGCCTGACCGACGCCCTGAACAACCTGGTCGACCGGGTGCACGGCGCGGAGTTCGCAGTGGTGCTCTCACCGGACGGGCTGCCGCTCGGTGGCTCGCGGCGGGTGGGCGCGAAGCTGGCCGAGCAGATCTCCGGCGTGGTCGCCGGACTGATCGCGTTGGGACTGGCCGCCACCCGGACCTGTGACGCGGGTCAGCTGCGTCAGGTCGTGGTGCAGATGTCGCGGGCGTTCCTGTTCATCGCCACCATCCCGAACGGGACCATCCTCACCGTGCGGATCGCCGGTGACGACGTCGAGGTCGGTGACATGGCGTACGAGGTGGCGCTCTTCGTGGGGCAGGCCGAGCAGCACCTGCCGATCACGCTGGGCCCGGCCTCCTCGGTGACGATCGGGGACACAGGTGCACTCCAGCGGCGCCGCTGACGAGGCGTGGTACGACGACGACGCGGGCCCGGTCGCCCGGCCCTACACGATGACCGGAGGGCGTACCGCGCCCGCACGCGGCCAGTTCGACCTGATCTCGCTGGTCGTCGCCCGGCGGGGGGTCACGCCCCCCACACCGCTCTTCCCTGAACAGGCGCGCATCGTCGAGCTGTGTCACCATCCAGTGTCGGTGGCCGAGGTGGGCGCCGAGTTGGATCTTCCGCTGGGGACGGTCCGGGTGCTGCTCGGTGACCTGCTCGCGGCCGGGCTGATCGAGACGCACGAACCGCCGACGCTGTCGGAGCTGCCGACCGAGGACCTGCTCGAGGCGATACTCGTCGGGCTTCGCGGGTTGTGACCGGGCAGACGCTGACCGCGACCCGGACGGACCGTGGGCACGCACCCGGCGACTATGTGAAGGAGAAACTGGCAGTGCCGGCAACACCACCCCAACCACGCCGTACCGTGGCGATCATTCTGCTGGATCGGGTCGTGGCCATCGTCACGGCCGCACGGCGGGTGCTCACCGGTCGGGAGGACGTCTCGCGGGCCACCTGGGTGGCCGTCGTCGCGGCGCTCGGGGTGCTGATCGCGACGGCCGTGTCCGTCGTCGGGGTGCTGCGTACGCCGGAGAAGCTGACGCCGGTGACCCTCGATCCGCCGCCATCGGTCGAGCAGGTGGGCGAGTCGCCGTCCGCCACCCCCCGCGCGCAGGCGCAACCGGCACTCACCAGCCCCGCGGTGGCCGCGTCCCCGTCCGTCTCGGCCTCGTCGGTCCCACCGGCGGTCCCGTCGTCGACCCGGCCCACACCGACCGGCGCCACCGCCGAACCCACCGCGGCGGCCCTGGGCGCGGACTTCGCCATCACTGACAACGCGCTGCTCAGCTACGGCGCGGCAGTGACGATCAGCAATCCGGGCCCGGTCGCGGCACCGGGGTGGACGCTGGTCGTCACCCTGCCCCGGGAGTCGCTGGGCGTCAGCGGGGTCGAGGGGGCGCGGGCCAGCCGCGACGGTGCGGTGTGGACGTTCGTGCCGGACCCGGACACCGGTCAGGTCCCCGGCAACGCCTCGGTCCGGGTGACGTTCCGGGTGAATGGATCGTTGACCGGCGCCGCGCCCAAGGCGTGCACGATCGACGGCGTCGCCTGCGCCGGCCTGCCGAACTGACCAGTCCGGCACGCCGGATCAAGCGCGGTACACCCGGCGTTCCGGCGGCAGCCATGCGTGATTGATCATCAGTTCGGGCGTGCTTCGTACCGTCGCGACCATGACTGTCCCACCCGCATCACCGTCGCCGCGCCGCGCCGGGTCACGCCTCGGCGCCCTGGGCACCCGGGCCGCCGCCGCCGTTGCCGCTCTCGCCGTCACCGGCGCTGCCGTCGCGGTCGCCGTCGCCACCTCGTCACCCGCCACGGCCGAGCCGGGCAGCGTCGTCGTCTCGGAGGACTTCTCGGCCGGATCGCTGCCCGCCGGTTGGCACGCGGTCGACGGCACCTGGAAGGTCGAGAACGGCCGACTGTACGGAACCTCCGCCAGCTCCAGCGAGAACAACAAAATCACCTTCGGTCGACACCTGAACGACTTCCGCCTCGAGGCGACCATGCGCTTCGAGTCGGTCTCGGCCGCCACCCGCTGGGCCTCGCTCGGCATCGACGTTCCCGCCAGCGGCGCGACCCCCTGGTGGATCGCCACCATGCGCAGCGGCACCACCGCCGCCAACGGGCTCGAGTTCGCCCAGCGGACCACCGCCAACGCCTGGGTCGTGACGAACACCGCCTCCGCCCTGTCCGCCGCCGGCACCGGCCGGGACGTGCGCGTCGCCGTCGAGGTGCACGGCAACCAGGCTCGTTGGATCTTCGACGGGCGGGAGGCGATGCGGACCAGCAGCCTCCAGCGTTCCGCCGACGGCGTCCAGGGGCTCTTCGTCAACGGCGCGACCGTGTCGTACGACGACGTCACCGTCACCGAGCTGGCGCCGAACGGTTACCTCCGCCCCGAGGGCAGCCCGTTCACCGTGATCGCCCACCGGGGCGCGTCCGCCGCCGCGCCGGAGAACACCCTCGTCGCCCAGGAGATCGCCCGTAGGGGCGGCGCCGACTGGATCGAGAACGACGTCCAACCGAGCAGGGACGGTGTCCCGTTCATCCTGCACGACGGCACCGTCGACCGGACCACCGACGGCACCGGCACCATCCGGGACCTGACCGCCGCGCAGATCAAGGCGCTCGACGCCGGCTCCTGGTTCGGCCCGCAGTACGTCGGCGAGCGGGTGCCCACTCTCGCGGAGCAGCTCGCCGACCTGCGCACGCGGGGTGGCAACCTGCTCGTGGAGATCAAGGGCAAGCACACCCGGGACGAGGTCGCCACGATCATCCAGGTGATCCGGGACGAGCAGATGATGGGCCGGGTCTTCATCCAGAGCTTCGAGGTCGACGCGCTGAAGTACACCTACGAGATCGCCCCCGAGCTGCCGCTCGGCCTGCTCCGCAGCACCCTGGACGCCGACCCGGTGGCGATCGCGAAGGAGCTGCACCTGACCGCGTACAACCCGGACGGCAACGCGCTGTTGGCCAAGCCGGAGGTCGTCGCCCCGCTGCACGCGGCCGGGGTCGCCGTGATGGCCTGGACGATGGACTCCGCCGGCCTGTGGCAGCGGCTGGAGCGGATCGGCACCGACGCGATCATCACCAACCGGGCGGCGGAGCTGGTCGGCTGGAACTCGGCGTTCGTCCAGCGGGCCCTCGCCGACCCGAGCGTGCGGATCGATTCGCCGACCAACGGTGCTCGGCTCGACCGGGCACAGTCACCGGTGATCGCGGTCGCCGCGACCAACGCCGACACCGTCACCGTGACGCTGGACGGCAAGAGGTCGGCCGCCGGGCGCAAGCTCGACCTGGCCAAGCTGACCGCCGGCCGGCACACCATCACCACCGAGGCGACCGGTCCCGAGGGCACCGCCACGGCGACCAGCACCTTCACCGTGACGGTGAGCCAGGCTGGCCTCGGCTATCTGATTTTCACCTCGGGCGCGGACCCGGCCGCCGTCACGGCGATGACCACCAAGCTGGCCCACGCCCAGTACGCCGAGCTGGCCACCTACGCCGACCGGCAGGCCGGCAAGTTGGTGCCGGCGGAGGTCGCCAGCGTCATCGCCGCCGACGCCCGCACCCTCGCCCTGAGGTAGCGACGTGATGGGTGGCGCTGGTCCGACGGGGCCAGCGCCACCCGGTCCTCAGCGGATGCCGACCGGTGACCCGGCACGCTCGCCCCGCTGCCGTACCAGCGGCAGCGCCGGGGCCAACGCCAGCGCCATGCACAGGCCGCCGATGGGAAGCAGGTCGAGGGTGACCGCCGGCAGGACGATGCCGACGAGGAGCAGCGGCACGCTCCACCACGGCAGCCGCCGTCGGGCGGCGAGCATACCCGTGAGCACGAGCAGGCCGAGGAAGAAGAACTGGGGTACGACGTCGTAGAAGGCCACCTCCACGCCGGGGATGTCCTTGAATTCCGCGCCGAGCCTCGACATCTCCGCCCGGTCCTCGGCCAGCAGGCCCTCGACGATGTCCGCGCCGAACTGCACCATCGTCGCGGCGAGGCCGACCAACGTGCCGGCCACCACGCCGGTGCGCCACGGACTGCGGGGCAGTAGGTGGGACAGCGCGAGCACCCCCGGGACGAAGCACACCATGCCGGCGAGGGCTGCCAGGTGGGCGGCCTGCCAGTCGAGCCCGGGACCGTACACCCCGTCGGACTTCCCCCACAGCCGGAGCAGGCCGTAGGCCACGATGCCGACCGGGCCGGCGATCACGTAGAGCGCAGCGCGTTTCATGCCAGCCAGCATGTGACCGCCGGCGCCTGCCGACCTCCGGGAGCTTCCCTCGCCTCGCCCTGGCTTTCGTCTCAGGTCTTCCACCGAGCGACCCCGAGACCTCGCGTTCAGCGTTCGCTGATGAGGGGGGCGTAGTCGCCGCGGGTGAGCGGCATGCTGGACAGGGAACCGTCGGCCCGGGGCACGCCCAGCGCCCTGCCGTCGCGCAGGAAGGCCACAGCGGAGACGTCCTCACGGCTGGTGAGAGTGCAGACGATCTGGCCGAAGGCGAGGACCTCGTCGCTGCGACCGCCCACCTCGGCGGCTTCGTCGACCGCGACGACGGCCTGCGACCCGGTAACTGTCGCGCCGGCCGCGTTGACCGCACCCGGCAGCGCGCTGGTCAGATCACTGTCCCGTTCGGCCCCGCTGGGCCCGGCCAGCAGGTGTCGCAACTGGTCCGCGACGCTGGGTGCCCTGTCGACGCGCCGGACCACCGGGACGATGCGGTTGTTCCGGACCAGGCAGAGCGTCTCGGCGGCGCTGCCGGCCGGTGCGGTGGTGTCGGCGGGAGCCGCGCTGCTCAACGGCCCTCGCGGGGCCGGCACCGCGCGTGGGGTGTCGTCGGTGGGGATGCCACATGCGCTCAGCAGCACGACGAGGGCCAACGGGACGAGACGGCGGGGCCTCACGGCAGGCTCCCGGGCAGGGTGACCCGGAAACAGGCGCCCCCGCCCGGACGGTCGGCGACCGTCACCTGCCCCGCGTGCGCGGCGGCGTGCTGCGCGACCAGCGCCAGCCCCAGGCCGGTGCCGTCGCCGGCGCCACGGGTGTGGGCGGCTCGCCCCCGGACGAACCGGTCGAAGATCGCCTCGCGGTCCTCGACCGGAACGCCCGGACCGTCGTCGTCGACCTCGATGACGCCGCTGTCCCCGTCCCGGTTCAGGCGAACAGCCACCGGGCCACCGCCGTAGGTGGCCGCGTTGTCGAGCAGGTTCGTCAGGATCTGGGCGACCCGCCGCCGCTCGACCTGCCACGTCGCGGGCACGTCCGGTGCCAGGCGGACGAGGGTGCCCGGCAACTCGTACGCGTCGCAGGTCTCCCGGGCCAGCTCCACCACGTCCACCGGGGCACGGTGGGCCGGTTGGTCGCTGCGGGCCAGGTCGATCAGGTCGTTGACGAGCCGTTGGAAACGGTCGATCTCGTCGGCGACGAGCCCGGCGGCGGTGGCGGTCCGTTCGTCCTGGTGTTCCCGACGGCGGGCCAGGACGCTGGCCGCTGCGGCGAGGGTCTGCAACGGGGATCGCAGTTCGTGGCTGACGTCGGCGGCGAACCGGCGGTCCCGTTCGATGCGCAGGGCGAGGCGGTCGACCATCTGGTTGAACGACGAGGAGAGGCGGGTGAGGTCGGGGTCGGTGGCCGGGTCGAGCCGGGCGGTGACGTCACCGGCGGCGATCCTCTCGGCCGCGTCGGCGACGGCTGTCAGCGGCCGCAGCCCGTGTCGGGTGGCGTACCAGGCGAGGGCCGCCCCGGACCCGGCGACCAGCACCGCGACGCTGGTCAGCGCGAGGGCCAGCACCCGGAAGGTCTGCTCCAGCTCGCGCAGCGAGTTGACCTCGAAGTACGTTGCGGACGCCGACAGCGGCACACCGACCACCAGGGCCGGTTGCCCGTCGACGCGGACACGCTGCAGGGCCGGCTCCCCGGCGGAGACGACCCGGAGCAGCTCGTCGGGGATGGCGGCCGTGGTGCCGGGGTCGGCTGCCCTCGCGTACCACTCGCCGTTGAGGTGCAGCACCGGTCGGCGGCTTCCGCCGGTGTCCAACGACCGGAGCACCTCCACCACGTCGGGGGTGTCGGTGTCGAGGCCGGCATGCACCACGGCGGCGTCGAAGTAGGCGGCCCGCAGGGCGATGCGTTCGCGGTCGTCGAGCAGAGACCGTCGGGTCAGCTCGTAGGAGATCAGGGCCATCGACGCCGAGAGCAGGAGCGCGCCGACGGCGAACGCGGCGGTCACCCGGGTACGCAGTCCGAGGCGTCTCATCGTTGCAGCTTGTAGCCGAGGCCCCGCAGGGTGACCAGGTGCCGGGGGTTCGCCGGGTCCGGCTCGATCTTCTGCCGCAACCGACCGACGTGCACGTCGACGAGGCGTTCGTCGCCGCTGTCGTACCCCCAGACCCGTTGCAGCAACTGCTGACGCGACAGCACCCGACCGGCGTGCTCGGCCAGCTCACAGAGCAGCCGGAACTCGGTGCGGGTGACAGTGACCTGCTGGCCGGCGCGGCGCACCTCCCCCGCCTCCGGGCTGATCTCCAACTCGCCGAAGGCGACCGCCGGCACGGGCTCCGGCGCCGAGGTCGTGACCACCGGCCGGGCACGGCGGCGCAGGGCCCGCAGGCGGGCGGTCAGCTCCCGGATGGCCACGGGTTTGACCACGTAATCGTCGGCGCCGGCTTCGAGGGCGGCCACGATGTCGTCGGTGCCGTCCCGGGCGCTGACCACCACGATCGGAACGTCGTCGTCTCGGCGCAACTGCCGGATGCACTCGAAGCCGTCGAGGCCGGGCAGCATCAGGTCGACGAGCACGTAGTCGGCCGGGTGGTGACGTTGGGCGCGCAGACCCTCCTCGGCCGTGGCCGCGCCGAGGGCGTCGTAGCCCTCCTCCTCGAGTGCCAGCAGCAGCGCGAGCCGGATGCGGTCGTCGTCCTCGATCACCAGTACGGCCGTCATCCCGGAATCATCCTCGGCCGACCGCCCGCGGGCCAACCGTGCCCGCCGGCCGGCGGTTTTGTCACACAACTGTCACAGAGCCTTGCAGTGACCGCCAACCCCGCCCAGCACGGTGGGGAGGAAGCAGGGTCGACGGAGAGGGGGACGGCAATGGCGACGCCGGTGCTGCCCGCGAGGTACACGCTGCCGCTGGTCGAGGTTCGCGTCACCGAACTCGATCTGGCCTGCCTGCCGGAGGTCGGCGCGGTGTTCGACCGACTGTTGGCGCTGCGCCCCGCGCAGGTCGTGCTCGACCTGTCCGACTGCCAGCACCTCGACGCCGCCGCCATCGGCCTGCTGCTCGACGTGCACCGGCGGCTGACTCGCGCCGACGCGGCCCTCACCGTCCGCGATCCGAACCCCCGGGTACGGCGCATCCTGCACATCACCCGCCTGGATCAGGTGCTCTCGATCGTCAATGAGGAAGGACCAGCAGCATGACCGTCGTCCCGGACGAGTATCTGATGACCCTGATCTGCGACACCTGCGGCGAGACCATCCGCGGCACCGCGTGCGTGCTCCCCGACGCCGAGGTCGTCTGGACCCTGGTGGCCGAGCACGGCTGGAGCGGTTCGCCCTTCGCCACCGGGCCGCACCGCTGCCCGCACTGCAGCCTCCTGCCCGCCTCGACCGGTGGCCACGCCTCGTGCGACGGGCATGGCCCCGGTGGCATCCTCGGCATCGACCACCTCGACGGCACGACAGTCATCGCCGCCACCGGTGACATCGACCTCGACACCGGCGACAACCTGCGCACGGCGCTGCGGCACGTGGCCGACGTGGGCGGGCATGTGGTGGTCGACCTGAGCCGGGTGCACATCATCGACTCGACCGGCCTCGGTCTGCTCGTGCGCGCCCACCGTGACGCCCGCGAACGCGGTGTCACGCTCTGCCTCGCCGGGCCGTCGCGGTTCGTCCGCACGGTCCTGCACACGATGCGGCTGGACAAGGCGTTTCCGATCTTCGACAGCCGCGACGAGGCCCTCGCCCAGCTCTCCGACGGTGACGTGAGGCCCCTCCCCGAGGGTCACGTGGTGGCCGTTCCCCGTTGAGGGAACGGGGGGCGCGGCAACCGGGTGGCGAGCATGTTTCATGCTGGAGTAATGATTCGTTTCGTACTGAATGTGCTGTGGCTCATCTTCGGCGGAGGTCTCGTGCTGGCGGTCGGCTACGGCATCGCCGCGCTGATCTGCTTCGTCCTGGTCGTCACCATCCCGTTCGGCGTCGCCTCGCTGCGCCTCGCGGTCTACTCGCTGTGGCCCTTCGGCCGCACCCTGGTACCCAAGCCGGGCGCGGGCGTCGGCTCCGGCCTGGCGAACGTCCTCTGGGTGGTGCTCGCCGGCTGGTGGCTGGCGCTCTCGCACATCCTCGCGGGCATCGCCCTCTGCGTGACGATCATCGGGATTCCGTTCGGCATCGCCAACTTCAAGCTCGTTCCGGCGGCGTTCTGGCCGCTCGGCCGTGAGGTCGTCGACGCGCCCTGAACACGGAAAACGGGAGACCTCTGGTCTCCCGCCACTTCTAACTTATAGCGCACTGGGGGGCTTGCGGCAAGACCCGGTTTATGACGCAGAATCGTCGGCCGAGGCCAGATTCTGCCGAAATGGAAGTCATGAATTGGATTCCTTGCCTACCTCCGTGTTCGATCTCCCCGATCACCTCGCCCCGAAGGCCGACCCGGTGCTCATCGCCCACGACGAGCGGCACTTCGCGGCCATGGCGCGGGGCCTCGCGCAGCTGAACGCCGAGCTGTCCGACCGTCTGGACGCCGCTCGCCGGGCGCCCGGCGGCAAGGGCCGGCAGGCCGTCGACCGGGACGAGGAGGTCGGCCGGCTCACCGCTCGGCTGCGCTCGCTGAGCCGCTACGGGCTGGACCTGTGCCTCGGCCACGTGGTCGAGGCGGACAACCCCGAGCCGGTGTACGTCGGACGTCGCGGCCTCACCGACAGCACGGGTAGGCGGTTGCTCCTCGACTGGCGCTCCCCCGCCGCCGCGCCGTTCTTCGGGGCGACCCACGCCAACCCGATGGGCCTGACCAGCCGCCGCCGGTACCGCTGGACCCGCGGCCGGATCAGCGACTACTGGGACGAGGTGTTCACCCCGGACGGGTTCGTGGGGCACGCCGTCACGCTCGACGACCAGTCCGCGTTCATCGCCAGCCTGGGCGGCGCCCGGTCGGCCCGGATGCGCGACGTGCTCAGCACGATCCAGGCCGACCAGGACGCCATCATCCGGGCCGGGTCGGCCGGCGCCCTCGTGGTCGACGGCGGTCCGGGCACCGGCAAGACCGTCGTCGCCCTGCACCGCAGCGCATACCTGCTCTACTCCGACCCGCGCCTCGGTCAACGCCGGGGTGGAGTGCTCTTCGTGGGGCCGCACCAGCCCTACCTGGCCTACGTCGCCGACGTGCTGCCCAGCCTCGGAGAGGAGGACGTGCAGACCTGCACCCTGCGCGACCTCGTCGCCGAGGGCGCCACGGCAACCGTCGACGCCGACCCGGAGGTGGCCCGGTTGAAGTCCTCGGCCGAGCTGGTCCGGGCGATCGACGCGGCCGTCCGGTTCTACGAGGACCCACCGGTCGCCCCGATGACGATCACGGTCGGCGACTCCGATGTCCGCCTGAGCGCCGACGACTGGGCCGACGCCTTCCAGGCGCCGGGTCCGGGCACCCCGCACAACGAGGCGCGCGAGGAGATCTGGGAGGAGCTGCTGACCATCCTCATCGGCCGGTACGACGGCGAGGAGCCGGACGCCGTGCTCCGCGACTCGCTGCTGCGCAACCGGGAGCTGCGGGCGACTGTCAACCGTGCCTGGCCGTTGCTCGACGCGGCCGATCTCGTGGGTGACCTGTGGTCGGTGCCCGCGTACCTGCGCAAATGCGCGCCGTGGCTCAGCCCGGAGGAGGTCCGTAAGCTGCAGCGCGACGAGCCCCGGGCCTGGAGCGTGTCCGACCTGCCACTGCTCGACGCGGCCCGGCAGCGGCTCGGCGACGCGGAGAGGGCGGGCCGCAACCGGCGGCGCGACCCGGCCGCCGCAGCGGAACGCGAGCACATGGCCCGGGTGGTCGACGAGCTGCTCGCCGCCGACACCTACGACGACGGCGAGGGCCTGCTGTCGATGCTGCGCCAACCCGACCTGCGCGACGTCCTGACCGACGACTCCGCGCTGCCGGACGCCGACCCGGACCTGCTGGCCGGCCCGTTCGCCCACATCGTCGTCGACGAGGCGCAGGAGCTGACCGACGCCCAGTGGCAGATGCTGCTGGCCCGCTGCCCGTCGCGCAGCTTCACCATCGTGGGCGACCGCGCTCAGGCCCGGCACGGGTTCACCGAGTCGTGGCCGGAACGCCTCAAGCGGGTCGGGCTCGACCGGGTCACGGTGGCCTCGTTGAGCATCAACTACCGGACGCCGGCGGAGGTCATGGCGCAGGCCGAGCCGGTCATCCGGGGCGTGCTCCCCGACGCCAACGTGCCCACCTCCATCCGCGACAACGGGCTCCCCGTCGTCCACGGCTCGGCCGCCGACCTGCGGTCGATCCTCGACACCTGGCTCGCCGACCACGCCGAAGGAATCGCCTGCGTGATCGGCGACCCGACCTTCGCGCCGACGTCGCGGGTCCGGTCGCTGAGCCCGGATCAGGCCAAGGGCCTCGAATTCGACCTGGTCGTCCTCGTCGACCCGCAGGCGTTCGGCAGCGGCGTCTCGGGAGCCGTCGACCGCTACGTCGCGATGACCCGGGCCACCCAGCAACTCGTGCTCCTGACCAGCAACTGAAAGCCGGGTCGCAGGCCGTCCCACACGCCCTAGTTGCCGAGCGTGACGTGCAGGATCCTCTCGTTGCTGTTGTTCGGGGTGCTGTCCTTGTCACCGACGTTGGTGGTGGTCAGCCACAACCCGCCGTCCGGAGCCGGCTCCACCGTCCGCAGCCGGCCGTAGGTGCCGCTGAAGTACGTCTGCACGTTCGTCAGGCTGTTGCCGCTGATCACCGCCCGGTACATCCGGGCGCCCCGGGCACAGGCCACGTAGAGCGCGTCGCGGACGATCGTGATGCCGGAGCAGGAGCCCTCGGCGGTCGGGTAGGTGCGTGCCGGCGCGATGAACCCGGCCGTGCCGCAAGCGCCGCTGGTGCCCTCGCAGGCCGGCCAGCCGTAGTTTCCACCCTTGGTGATCAGGTTGGTCTCGTCCATCACCGAGTTGCCGAACTCCTGCTCCCACAGCCGGCCCTGCGAGTCGAACGCCAGCCCCTGCGGGTTGCGGTGGCCGTAGCTCCACACGTAGTTGCCGAACGGGTTGTCCGAGGGGACGGTGCCGTCCGGGTTGAGTCGCAGGATCTTGCCTTCGAGGCTGGACCGGTCCTGGGCGTAGTTGCCGTTCTGGGCGTCGCCGGTGCTGGCGTACAGCTTGCCGTCCGGGCCGAACCGCAGGCGACCACCGTCGTGGTACTTGTTCCGCCGGATGCCACTGAGCAGGACCTGCTCGCTGGCGGTGTTGAGTCGCCCGTTCTCCAGCCTGATCCGGACGATGCGGTTGTCGCTCGGCGAGGTGTGCATGATGTAGAGCCAACGGTCGCTGGAGTAGCTGCCCGAGATGGCGAGCCCCAACAGGCCACCCTCACCGTCGGTGCTCTGCACGTTCGGCACGGTGCCCAGGTTGGTCTTGGCCCCGGTGCTCGGGTTGAGCTGGATGATGTCGTGCGCGTCGCGCCGGTTGTAGAGCACGCTGCCGTCGGGCAACGTCACCAGACCCCACGGGATGTCGGTGTCGGTGGTGACCTGCCGAACCCCGCACACCGGGTTGGCGCACGCCGCGCCGGTGGTCACCGTCGCGGTGCCGCTGCGCGACGAGGCGTTGTCCTGCGCGTCCCGGGCCACCACGTAGTACTGGTAGGAGGTGTTCGCGGTCAGGCCGCTGTCGGTGAACGTGGTCGCCGGCGGCGCGCCGGTGACCGTGCCCACCTTCGCGCCGGCCCGGTAGATGTCGTACGCCCGCACGCCGATGTTGTCGGTCGACGCGGTCCAACGCAGCGTCACGGTGGTGCCCGACGCGGTGCCGGTGAGCTGTTGGGGCGCGGTGGGCGGCTGGCTGTCGGCCTGACAGGGCGGTGGAGTGATCGAGACGGTGGCGCTCGCCTGCGACACGTTGCCGGCGGCGTCGCGGGCGTTGACGTACAGGCCCCAGGTCGCCCCGGCCACCACGGTCAGGTTGGTGGAGAGCGTCGTACCGCTCACCGACGTCATCAACTGGCCGTCGTGGTAGATGTCGTAGAAGGCCACGCCGACGTTGTCCGTCGAGGCGTTCCACGCGAACGTCACCGAGTTGCAGGTCAGGCCGCTGACCCGAGGGCTGCCCGGCGCCGTCGGCGGCTGGCTGTCGGCGCTGCCGAAGGATGTCGTCCACCGTTGGTTGGACTGCCCGTTGCAGGTCCAGAGACCGACTGTGGTGCTGTTGGCGGTGCCGGCGCCGTTCACGTCCAGGCACAGGCCGGACTGGACGCCGACGATCGTCTGCGAGGTGGTGGTCCGCCAGCGTTGGTTGGCCCCACCGGTGCAGTTGTTGATCTGTAGGGCGGCCGGCGCGGTGGTGTCCTGACCGACCACGTCCAGGCACATCGTGTCGTCGTAGACCCGCAGCTCACCGGCGGAGGTGAGGGTCCACGCCTGATTGGCCTGGCCGTTGCAGTCGTAGATGTTGATGCCGGCACCGGCGGTCCTGACGTTGCCGACCACGTCCAGGCAACGACCGCTGGCCACGCCGACGACTGTCGACGGTGCCGCGGCGGCCGCCGGCACACCCACGGCCAGGCTCAGCAGCGTCACCGCCGCCATCGCCACCGGCAACAGCCGTCGTCGTGGGCGTAGTGGGTTGACTCGCATCAGTCCTCCAGGCTCTGGGCACCGACCGGCCCACCCGGACGACGAAGCGCCCGACCACGCCGAACAAGCACATCGACCATCAAAGATGCATTCGTCACACAAGTCAAACGATGTCTCTCGATCGGGGGCAAACCCACGAAACGCCGTACGCAACGCTCAGCTGTCCCGCATCGTCTCCCGGACGTGGCGACGGGCGTGATGGATCCGGGACTTGAGCGTGCCGATCGGGATGCCCAGCTGCCCGGCGATCTCCTGGTAGTCGAGCTGACACAGGTCGCGGAGCACGAGGGCCGTGGCCAGCTCCGGCCGGTGCGCCTCCAGCCGGTCCAGCGCGTCCAACAGGTCGAGGCGCGAGCCGGCGATGACGCTCGTCGTCCGGGGGTCGGGCACGTCGACGGGCAGCAGCGCGCTCGGCCGCTCGGCTGCTCGGCGGCGCAGCGAGCGGTAGGTCTGGCGGGCACAGTTGGCGACCACGGTGTGCAACCAGGTGGAGAAGAGCGACCGCCCCTCGAAGCGTTGAATGTGCCGGGCCACCTGCAACAACGCGTCCTGCGCCGCCTCCTCCGCGTCCTGCCGGCAGGGCAGGAACCGCCCGCACTGCTCCAGCACCCGTGGACCGATCGCGGCCAGCAGCGCGTCGAGCGCGGCGCTGTCACCGGCCGCCGCCCGCCTCGCCAGCTCCTCGGTGTCAGATTCCTTCACCACCCGCGCTCCCCCGCTCGTGGGCGTCACCGGAGTCCCGGTCGCCGGATAATACGACCGTGTCCATTCCGCCGCAGGTTGGCCGGTACCGCATCGCGCGCCCCGTCGGCGCCGGTGCGTTCGCCACCGTGTGGCTGGCGTACGACGACGAGCTGCACTCGTCGGTGGCCGTGAAGGTGCTCGCCGACAACTGGGCACAGCGGGCCGACATCCGGGGGCGCTTCCGCCAGGAGGCCCGGTTCATGCGGCAGGTCGACTCCGATCACCTGGTCCGGGTGTTGGACGTGGGTGAGCTGCCCGACGGCCGGCCGTACCTGGTGATGACGTACGCCGCCGGCGGCACGCTCGCCGACCGGCTGACCGGCGGGCCGATGCCGGTGCGCGAGGCGCTGCGGATCGCCGCCGCCATCGCCCGAGCGGTGGCGGTGCTGCACGACAACGGCGTGCTGCACCGTGACCTCAAGCCGTCCAACGTGCTGTTCGACAACACCCCGGCCGGCGACCGGGTGCTGGTGGCCGACCTGGGGCTGGCCAAGACGCTCGCGCACGCGTCCGGGTTCACGGTGGTCGCCGGCACGCCCGCCTACATGGCGCCGGAGCAGCTCGTCCCCGGCGGCGGGATCGACGTGCGCGCCGACGTGTACGCGATCGGCGCGCTGACGCACCACATGCTGACCGGCTCGCCACCTGGGCAGCCGGTGGTGGCGGCACCCCGCGTGCCCGTCGCCGTCGAGCGCGCCGTCCGCCGGGCCCTGCATCGCGATCCCGGCCGTCGCTGGCCCACCGCTGCCGCATACGCCTCGGCGTTGGAGGGTCTGCTGGCCAGCCGACAGCTCACGGCCCGCACACCGCCGCGGCGCATCCGCCGACTCCTCGCCGCCGTCGGCACCGTGGCCGCGACGCTGGTCATGGCCGGATCCGCCACCGCCTCCACCGCGCCGCACGGCTGGACCCGGGTGGATGACGCCACCGGCGCTGTCTCGGTGGCCGTCCCGGACGGCTGGGCGCGGCAACTGCGCGACGGCGGCTGGGACCCGGCGGTGATCGGTCTCCCGGACGAGCGCCGCCCCGGCCTGCTCGTCGGGGCGGACCTCAGCGACTGGTCCGATGTCGACAGCGTGACACCGGGGGTCTTCGTGGGAGTGCGCCGTGCCCTGCGCCCAGCGGAGCAGCCGGCGCTGCCCGATCACAGCGGATGCACCCCCGTCGCCGGTCGGGCGGTCAGCGTCGCCGCGTTCAGTGGGACCGTCCGGCACTGGGCGCGATGCGGGGGCACCCGAACGTCGTTCAGCGAGGTCACCCTGGTCGCTGCCGCCGGCACCTTCGGGGTGTACGTCCAGGTCAAGCAGATCGACGACGTCGACCGCACCGACGAGATCCTCGGCACGCTGCGGGTGGACACGTCGCGGGTCACGCAACGCTAGTACCGTTCCCACTCGCCGCCGAAGTTGACAGTGCGCCACCGACGCGTCTCGGTACCGCCGTCCAGCTTGCGGACGGTGGCCTGCACGGTCTGGTCCACCACCCGGTACGAGACGAACGTCATGACCCGGTCGCCCAACGGACTGGAATCGTCTCCCAGAATGACCGGCCGTGCGTACCGCTCTCGGCCGTCGTACGAGAGCTGGACCGGCACGAGCGCCTGCCGCCGCGCCGCGCCGGGGTTGCCCAGTTCGACGAGGACGAGCGCGTCCTCGGTCGACGGCGCGTTCGCGGGCTCCTCGGTGACGAAGTCGGCGTACACCGGCCGGGCACCGTTCGGCAGGATCCGGCAGGGGATGTCGAAGCCGTTGGACCCGTTGCGGAACTTCACCGAGTCGTCGGACTCGCCGCAGAACGTCAGATCGCGGATGACCGCGTTGGGCCAGTCGGTCCGCCTGATCTCGCTCACCGGCGAGGCCGGCCGGGAGGTGCGGGTGGCCGGAGCACCCGGGGTGGCGCTGCCGGTCGCCGGAGGGCTCGACACCGACGGGCTCGGCGGGCTCGCGCTGGTGGACGGAGAGCCGGCGGGCCCGGCGTCGCCGCCGACCCGATCAACCGGTGACGTGCAACCGGCGACGAACGTGAGGGTGAGCATCGCGCCGACGAGCAGGTTGCCGCGCATGGGTGGTCCTTCCTCCGCGGGGTCTGTCACAGGGTTTGATGCACCGGTGCGGGCGGTGGTTCACGCCACCGGGGCGGCGCTTGTGCCCACCATCGGCGCACCCGCCCTCCTCCTCAAGTCGTAGGCGCATTGCCGTCTCCCGCCAGATGGCTCGGGGCGATCAGTCGAACAGGCTTGTTCCACGGCGACGGGTGACGCCGTACGGACCCGCTCCGGACACCCGCTCGCTGGAAAGGCACTGGCAGACGATGCGTCCACTCTCTCTTCTCCCATTCCGACGGCACCGGCCCGTCGTCCGACTCGGCGCGGTGCTCGCGACCACTGTCGTCCTCGCCGTCAGCCTTGCCGGCTGCGGCGCCACGCAGCACAACCCCGCACCACCCATCGACGCTCCGGCGGCACCGGCCGCCGCGAGCGGGGCGGGTTCCGCCCTGACGGACACCGACGTCAACGCCTGGCTCGACGGCCTGCTGCCCGCCGCGCTCGACCGCACCGGCATCGCGGGAGCCACTGTCGCCGTCGTGAACGACGGCAAGATCCTCACCACCCGGGGGTACGGGTACGCCGACACCGGCTCCGGTGGGAACCCTGCCGTACCGGTCGACCCGGACCGCCATCTGTTCCGGATGGGATCGGTGTCGAAGCTCGTCACCGCCACCGCGGTGCTTCAACTCGTGCAGGACGGCAAGCTCGACCTCGACACCGACGTCAGGACCTACCTCGACTTCGAACTGCCTCTCCGCCACGAGCGGGCCGTCACCCTGCGGCACCTGCTGACGCACACCGCCGGCTTCGAGGAGCGGATCGCCGGCCTCATCGGCACCGACAGCAGCGACCTCAACCTGCGCAGGGCCCTGATGACCGACCCACCGGAGCAGATCTACCAGCCCGGCACCGTCCCCGCGTACTCCAACTACAGCAACGCGCTCGCCGGCTACATCGTCGAACGCGTCAGCGGGACGCGCTTCGAGGAGTACGTCCAACGCAACGTCCTGGACCGGGCGGGAATGCCGTCGTCGACCTTCGCGCAGCCCCTCCCGGCGGTGCTGCGCGACCGGATGTCCAACGGGTACGACACCTCCGCCGGGCCTGCCGCGCCGTTCGAGATCGTCGGCACGCCTCCGCCCGGTGCGCTGAGCTCCCCGGCGACGGACATGGCGCGATTCATGCTCGCCCAGCTCGGCGAGCCGGTGGGCTTCGCGCCCCTGCTCGACCAACCGACCCGTGAGCTGATGCAGCGGCCGGCACTCGACTCGACGTCGTTGGGCACGCTCGCCGACGGGCCCCGGATGACCCTCGGATTCTTCGCCGAGGACCGCAACGGCCACCGGATCCTCGGCCACGGCGGCGACACCAAGTACTTCCACTCGCACCTGCAGATCTACCCCGACCACCGCGCCGGCATCTTCGTGTCCCTCAACAGCAACGGCTCCGGCGCCCTGGACAGCCACGAGCTGCGCGATTCGGTCGTGAACGGCTTCGCCGACCGCTACTTCCCCGCCCCCGCCGACCAGCAGACCGTCGGCGTGGACCCGGCGACCACCGCCGAACACGCCGCGCTGGCCGCCGGCACGTACGAGTCGTCGCGAGCGATCGGGAGCAACTTCCTGACGGCGATCGGGCTGGTCGGTCGGACCACCGTCAGCGTTACCGACGGCGACCGGTTGCTGGTCGACCCGGGCCCGCTGTCGGCCTCTCCCGCCCTCTACGAGGAGGTGGCCCCCTGGGTCTGGCGCGAGGTCGACGGGCAGCGCACGATCGCCATGCGAGCGACCGACGACCGGGTCGAGGCGATCAGTGTCGATCCCGCGTTGGCGTTGCTGCCCGTCGCGCCGGCCCGCTCCACCGCCGTGGCCGTCCCGGTGCTGGCCGTGTCCACCGTCGTGCTGCTGCTCGCCGTGCTGTCCTGGCCGGTCGGCGCGATCGTCCGCCGCCGGCTCGGGCGCGCTCCCCGGGAACGGGCGGGGCGCACCGCGCGGATCCTGAGTCGCCTCGCCGTCGCCGGCACGCTGCTCGCCTTCGCCGGTTGGGTGCTGAGCATCGGCAGCATCATGAGCCTCCAGGACGTTCCCGGGCCCGCGCTGCGCGCCATCCAGGTGCTGCAACTAATCGGTCTGCTCGGAGTGCTGCCCGCCACCGTCCGGCTCGTCGACGACGTGCGACGGCACCTCGGCTGGCGGCGGATCACCGGCAGCGGCCTGATCCTGTTCGCTCTCGCCGGGGCGGGCTGGTTCGCCGTGGAGTTCCACCTGCTCGCGCCTAGCATCTCCTACTGACCCGCCCGACCCGGGACGATCCGGAGCAAGGATGCGCACCGCATGAGGGACCACGACGACACCGAACCCGGCACACCGCGACTGACGAAGTGGCTCGACGGACGGCTCACCCGGCTCGGGGTGAACGGCGTGTTCCACCGGGACTGCCTGCTGGCCGCGGCGCTGACCGTCCTGACGTTCGTACTGCTCACCGCACTGTTCTGGGTCGTGGCACCGGAGGAGGGGGTGTCGTTCGACCCGGCGCGGGCCTGGCTGCTCGTCGCCATCTGCTGCGCGCAGGCGGTGCTGCTGTGCCTGCGTCGGGTCCGGCCGTTGCTCTGCCTCGCGCTCGTCGTCGGCCTCCAACTGCCCATCATCGGCTTCTCCCTGCCCGAGGTGACCATCCGGGGCCTCGCACCGTTCGTCGCGGCGTACACCGTCGGGTTGTTGCTGCCGGTGCTCCGTGCGCTGCTGGCCATCGGCGCGGTCGTGGTGGTGGAGTCGATCGGGGCGGCCGTCGTGGTGACACCGGATCTGGTGACGGCCATCGCGTACGTCTCGGCGAGCGCCCTGACCTACGCCGGCGCGGCCTTCGTCGGCGGCTACGTGGCCACCTACCGGCGCTACGTGGAGTTGGTCCGGGTGCGGGCGGACGAGGCGATCCGGGAGCAGCGCACGAAGGTCCAGGCGGCGATCGGCGCGGAGCGTTCCCGGATGGCCCGGGAGTTGCACGACGTGGCCGCGCACCACCTCTCCGGCATGGTCGTGCAGGCGGCGGCGGTCGAGCGGCTGATCGACCGGGACCCGGCCGCCGCGAAGGCCGGTGTGGCCTGGATCCGGAGCCAGGGGAAAGAGACCCTGGACAACCTGCGGCTGGTCGTCGGTGTGCTGCGCGGCAGACCGGGGCACGAGGGCGGCGACGGTGCCACTCCGGTGCCGGGGCTGGGCATGCTCGACGACCTCGTCCGCACCGCGGGCACCCTCGCCGGCCCGGTCGAGTTCGTGCGGGAGGGCGAGCAGCGCGAGGTGCCGCCGATCGCCGACGTCGCGCTCTACCGGATCGCGCAGGAGTCGCTCAGCAACGCACGCCAGCACGCCCCGGGCGCCGCGGCGCGGGTGGTGCTCCGCTTCGAGCCGCGCTCGGTGTCGCTGGAGGTGGTGAACGAACCCGCCGCGCCGCGACGCGTACCGGCGGCGCGTACCGGTGGCGTCGGCCTGGTGGGGATGCGTGAGCGGGCCCAGCTGATCGGGGCGACGTTCACCGCCGGCCCGACGGCGGCCGGTGGCTGGTCGGTCGCCGCGACGCTCCCGACGAACGGTCCCGCCGTACCCCGTCCGAAGCAGGAGGCCCCAGCATGATCAGAGTGATGCTCGTCGACGACCAGGCGGTGGTCCGCGCCGGCTTTCGCGTCATCCTGGAGCAGGCCGGCGAGATCGAGGTCGTGGCCGAGGCGTCGAACGGGTCCGCCGCCGTCGAGCTGGCCCGCCGGCTGCAACCGGACGTCATCTGCATGGACGTCCGGATGCCGCACGGCGACGGGCTCACCGCGACCCGACAGATCGTCGCCGAGGCGAGCGGGACGCCACCGGCGGTGCTGGTCGTGACGACCTTCGACCTCGACGAGTACGTCTTCGGCGCGTTGGAGTCCGGCGCCAGCGGGTTCATCCTCAAGGACTGTGAGCCCGACGAGCTGATCGAGGCCATTCGTCGCCTGGCCAGCGGGTACGGGCTCGTCGACCAGGCCGTCACCCGTCGGGTGATCTCCGAGTTCGCCAGGCGTACGCCCGCTCCGCGCTCGGACGCGGCGGCGGCGCACCAGTTGACCGCGCGGGAGACCGAGATCGTGGAGTTGCTGGCGCAGGGACTGTCGAACGTCGAGATCGCCGAGCGGCTCTTCATCGAGACCAGCACCGTCAAGTCGCACCTCGGGCGCGCCATGACGAAGATCGGCGCGCGGGACCGGCTACAGACCGTCGTGTGGGCGTACCAGAACGGGGTGGTTCACCGGTGACCGTGTCCCTGGTCGGCTGCCCACTGGCGGTCGGTCCACCCGTGGTCGAGAGTGGACACAGTCGGAGTACGATCCCGGTCGTACCGCTGTGGTGACCTCCAGCTGACGACCCCTCGATAGGAGCCTGGCATGGCCGGCCCGGACCCCGAACTCGCCGCGAAGCTTCAGCCCGACGTGCCGCACGCGGCACGGATCTGGAACTACTGGATGGGCGGCAAGGACAACTTCCAGTCCGACCGGGCGGCCGGCGACGCTGTCGCCGAGGTCTACCCGGAGATCGTCCTCATGGCACAGCAGTCCCGGGTGTTCCTGGTACGGGCGGTGCGTTACCTCGCGGCCGAGGCGGGCATCCGGCAGTTCCTGGACATCGGCACCGGCCTACCCAGCATGCAGAACACGCACGCGGTCGCCCAGGGCATCGCGCCCGACGCCCGCATCGTCTACGTGGACAACGACCCGATGGTGCTGGTGCACGCGCGGGCGTTGCTGGCCAGCACGACGTCGGAGGGTGTCACCACCTACGTTCCGGCCGACTACCACGACCCGGAGAAGATCCTCGCCGAGGCGGCGCGGACGCTCGACTTCAGCCAGCCCATCGCCGTGATGTACATGGGCGTGATGGGCTACGAGCCCGCCCTGGCCGAGGTGCGGTCGATCGTCGAGCGGACCATGGCAGCGATGCCGTCCGGCAGCTATCTCGTGCTCTGGGACGGCACCGACACCAGCCCCGCCGTGGTCGCCGGTGCCGAACGGCTGGCACAGAGCGGCGGAGTGCCGTACATCCTGCGCAGCCCGGAGGAGCTCGACACCTGCTTCGCCGGGCTGACCAAGGTGGAGCCCGGCCTGGTGCCGATCCCCCTGTGGCGACCGGACGACGCCGACGCGGTCGGGATCGACGCCTACGGGGCCGTG
Source organism: Micromonospora sp. NPDC047756 (assembly GCF_055587245.1). Taxonomy (NCBI): domain Bacteria; kingdom Bacillati; phylum Actinomycetota; class Actinomycetes; order Micromonosporales; family Micromonosporaceae; genus Micromonospora; species Micromonospora sp. NPDC047756. The sequence goes on along the minus strand of NZ_JBVJGQ010000002.1, from coordinate 605,620 downwards.
GCCCGCAAGCCCTGACCGACAGGACGCCGCCCCGCTCCCGCCGTCGCGCCGGGAGCGGGGCGGTCGTCGTTCACCGGGCGCAGCTCATGGTCAGCCCGTCGGGAACCGCACCGGCAGTCACGAGCAGCCCGAACGTCGTCGCCCCGTCCAGGGCCAGCGCTCCGTTGTAGGACGCGTTGCGGACCGACACGTCGGCGCCGGTGGTCTCGACCACTCCACCCCAGACGGTCTGGACGCGCTCGTCCGCGGCCCACCGCCAGGAGACGCGCCAGCGGTCCAAGGGTTGCGTCCCGGTGTTGCGGACCGTGACCGTGGCGACGAAACCGCCGCCCCAGCGGGCGTCGATCGTGGCCGTCGCCCGGCACGCGGTCAGCGGGGCGGTCCGCGCCGGCCCGATCATGTACGGGTCGCGCTTGCCGTCAGGGTCGCTGAACCGGTACCAGTACTCCGTGTCGGGCGTCAGACCCCCGATGGTCACCGTACCGAAGCGCTCCGGCCCGGAAACAGCCTCGGCCACCGGCGTGCGCCACTGTTGGGCGTCCTCGCGGCTGGCGAAGAGGCTGACGGTCATCGGCGGGTCGTAGCCGCAGGGCGGCCGGAAGAAGATCGAGTACGAGATGGTCACGCTCGTGGTGGTGACCCCGGTGACGCTCCCGCTGATCGGCAGAGCCGGCGGGCAGGCAATGGTCGGCGACGGCGAGGGCGTGGCCGACAGGGTGGGCGTCGCGTCGGTGCCGCTGGTCGTCCCGGTCCAGGTGGCCAGGGCCATGGTGCTGACGGCGAGGAACATGCGAAGCATCGGAACCTCCGTGGTCAGCGGACACCGATGACCGAGGTGGTAGCCGGTGCGCGCTCGGGTTTCCGGTCATCGACGAGGCTGCCCGGCACGGGTGACATGGCCACCTCGCGCGCCTCGCGGACCGGAGGAGATCGGGTGCGCGCTGGCTCCCCGAGCACGACCGAATCACAGCATGACAGTCGACCAGCATCGATACAAGCCGATCCCGATCCGGCCGGTCCGTCACCGGGGAGACGAACCGACGTGGACCCGGTCGCTCTCCCGGTCGGAGAGGAAGGACGCCAGGGACTGCCCCTGCTCGGCCACGGCATCCCGCTCCGACCGGGAGAGGTCGCGTAGCGGGTTGACGGTCACCGTGCCCGACTCGACGGTCCAGGTCGCCGCGACCCGGCCGTCGACGAGCACCACGCGCTCGCCGGCCACCGAGAGGAGGCGGTGCGCGTCGTCGATGATCCGGCTGCGGTCGTCGTAGCCGAGGATCGCGTTGTCGAACGCCGGCAGGAACCGCACCGGGGCGGGTGTGTCCGGGTCGGGGCGCGGCGCGTCGGCAAGGTCGACGAGCTTGCGGCCACGCTCGTCGCGAAAGGTCACCAGCTCGTCCCGCATGCCGGTCACCACCGCCGGCAGCCCGGCGAGACCACACCAGGCGCGCAGGTCGGCCGTGGCCGCCGGGCCGAACGCGGCCAGGTAGCGGCGGACGAGCAGCCGGCCGACCTCGTCGACCCCGGTCGCGGCCGGCGGAGCGACGTCCCGGCCGAGCCAGGCGGAGAGCAGGACGTAACGCGCGCCTCCCTTCGCCCGCCACACCCCGCGCGGTGGGACCTGCGTCATCGGGAGCAGCGCGACAGCGATCTCACCCAGCACCCGCAGCCCCGGCGTCGGCCAGCGCTCGCCGAGCGCCCGCCCTATCTCGGGCATCGAGCGGGGCTCACCGTCGGCCATCACGGCGAGCGCGGCGGCGGCGAGTTCGTCGAGGTCCACCCCGTCGAGCTCGCCGCGGTAGACCCCGAGCACGCGTTGGCGCAGCATGGTGTCGTGACGGGTACGCCAGGCCACGACATCGTCGGCGACGAGCAGGTGGACGGTGCGGCGCATGAGGTGGGTACGCACCACGTGCCGCCGGGTCAGCAGATCGGAGAGCACCGTCGGGTCGAACGCGCGCAGCCGCGACCACAGCCCGATGAACGGCTCCTGCGACTCCTGGGCCTGTAGGCCGCCGAGGTGGGCGACGGCATCGAGCGCCGGCAGCTCGGCGCGGTCGAGCAGCAGTTGCCGGGCGAGCGTCGCACGGTTGAGCGCACGGCTGTCGAGAATCGTCATCAGGCCCCTTCGGTCGGGCTCATTATCCGACCCGGGGCCGACAGTCTCGGGTACGCGGATTCGCGGCGCCCGGTGAGGCCGGACGGGGCGAATTCAAGCGGGGTGGACCGATCAGTGCCTGCCGACTGCGCACCTCGCCGTCCAGGCTCAGGGTGTCGACGCGCGCCTTGCCGTTCACCCCGACGCCGAACACGTCCCGGGTCGAGGTGCCGGGGGCCAGGCCGGGGCCGAAGCGCTGCGCGGTCGGCACCGCGAACGTCAACTCCTCACCGTCGGCGATCTCCGGCCCGGACGAAGAGTAGGTGGGAGTGACACCGGCGTGCTCTCACCGTCTTGATCAACTGCCGGGGCGGCCGGAGCCGATCGACGCAGCCCCGGGGGGTGCCAAAAAGTTTTGTGGACTTCCTACAACTGAGGGACAGTGGGTTCGGTGGTTGCGCCATAGCGCTGGCCGCCGCCACCCGGAAAGGTGATCACTGCTGGGAGCCGTCGTCTCTCCGCACGCAGGTCGAGGTCTAGCTAAGGGGTTCTTCGGGTGTTCAACCGTGTCGCCATCGTCAACCGTGGTGAAGCCGCCATGCGGCTCATCCACGCGGTCCGCGAGCTGGCCGCGGAGACCGGCATCCAGCTCGAAACCGTCGCCCTCTACACCGATGTCGACCGCAACGCCACGTTCGTCCGCGAAGCGGACATCGCCTACGACCTCGGCCCGGCCTCCGCCCGCCCGTACCTCAACCTGGCGGTGCTGGAGCGCGCCCTGACCGAGACCGGGGCCGACGCCGCGTGGGTCGGCTGGGGCTTCGTCGCCGAGGATCCGGCGTTCGCCGAGCTGTGCGAGAAGATCGGCGTCACCTTCGTCGGCCCGAGCGCCGACGCCATGCGTCAACTCGGCGACAAGATCGGCTCGAAGCTGATCGCCGAGAAGGTCGGCGTGCCGGTCGCGCCGTGGAGCCGAGGCGCCGTCGAAACCCTCGCCGCCGCCCGGTCGGCGGCGGCCGACATCGGCTACCCGCTGATGCTGAAGGCGACCGCCGGCGGTGGCGGACGCGGCATCCGCGTGATCAGGAACGAAGCCGAGCTGGTCGACGCGTACGAGCGCACCAGCCAGGAGGCGGCACGGGCCTTCGGCAGCGGCATCGTGTTCCTGGAGCGACTGGTCACCGGGGCCCGGCACGTCGAGGTCCAGGTGATCGCCGACGGGCAGGGCACCGCGTGGGCCCTCGGCGTCCGCGACTGCTCGGTGCAGCGACGCAACCAGAAGGTCATCGAGGAGTCGGCGTCGCCGGTGCTCGACCCGGCGCAGGCCGCCGAGCTGAAGACGTCGGCCGAGCGTCTGGCCGTGGCGGTCGGCTACCGCGGCGCGGCGACGGTCGAGTTCCTCTACCACCCCGGTGACCGGTTGTTCGCGTTCCTGGAGGTCAACACCCGCCTCCAGGTCGAGCACCCGATCACCGAGCTGACCACCGGGTTCGACCTGGTCAAGGCCCAGCTGCACGTCGCCGCCGGCGGGCGGCTCGACGGTGCGCCGCCGGCCGAGCGCGGGCACGCCATCGAGGCCCGGCTCAACGCCGAGGACCCCGACCGCGACTTCGCGCCGTCCCCCGGCCGCATCGCCCGGCTGGACCTGCCCAGCGGCCCCGGCATCCGGGTGGACACCGGCGTCAGCGAGGGTGACACCATCCCCGCCGACTTCGACTCGATGATCGCGAAGATCATCGCGTACGGCCGGGACCGCGACGAGGCCCTCGGCAGGCTGCGCCGGGCGATGGCGAACACCACGGTGATCATCGAAGGTGGGGCCACGAACAAGAGCTTCGTGCTCGACCTGCTCGACCAGCCCGAGGTGATCGACGCCAGCGCGGACACCGGGTGGATCGACCGCGTCCGCGCGGAGGGCCGCCTCGTCACGCACCGCCACTCCGCCGTCGCCCTGGCCGCCGCCGCCATCGAGGCGTACGAGGAGGAGGAGCGCGTCGAGCGTCAGCGGCTGCTGTCGACGGCCGCCGGCGGGCGCCCGCAGGTGCAGCACGCCAGCGGCCGACCGTTGGACCTCAAGCTGCGCGGCGTCGGCTACCGCACCCGCGTGGCGCGGGTCGGCGCGCACCGGTTCCGGGTCGGCATCGAGACCGGCCCCGTCGTACGCACCGCCGACGTCGAGCTCGACCGCTTCGACCGGCACACCGGTCAGATCGTCGTCAACGGCATCCGCTACCGCCTGCTCACCGGCACGTACGGGCCGACCCACCTGGTCGAGGTGGACGGCGTGACGCACCGGGTCAGCCGGGACGAGGGTGGCGTCCTGCGCTCCCCGATGCCCGCGCTGGTCGTCGCCACGCCGCTGGAGGTCGGCGCTGAGGTCGAGGCGGGCGCGCCGGTGCTGGTGCTGGAAGCGATGAAGATGGAGACGGTGCTGCGGGCGCCGTTCAGGGCGCGGCTCAAGGAGTGCGCCGTCTCGGTGGGCAGTCAGGTGGAGGCCGGTGCGCCGCTGCTGCGCCTGGAGCCGCTCGCGGACGACGCCGAGCAGACCGCCGACGACGCGAGCAGCGAAACCGTCGAACTGGACCTGCCCACCGCCGCCACGGACATCCCGGCGTACGAGCGCAGCAGGCGCGGCCAGGAGGACCTGCGGGGTCTGCTGCTCGGCTTCGACGTCGATCCGCACGACGACCGCCGGGTGCTCGACGATTACCTCGCCGCGCGGCGGACGGCCGCCGAAGCCGGTCAGCGGCCCCTGGCCGCCGAACTCGACCTCATCGAGGTGTTCGCCGATCTCGCCGAACTGAGCCGCAACCGGCCGACGGGCGAGGACGGCGGCGCCGCGCACGTCCACAGTGCCCGGGAGTACTTCCACACCTACCTGCAGAGCCTCGACGTCGAGCGGGCCGGGCTGCCGGACGCCTTCCAGACCCGGCTCGGCAAGGCCCTCGGCCGGTACGGCGTCACCGACCTGGACCGCACCCCCGCCCTCGAGGCCGCCGTCTTCCGGATCTTCCTCGCCCAGCAGCGCGCCTCCGCGGACGCGCAGGTCGTCGCGGCGCTGTTGCGCGCGTGGCTGCTGGAGACCCCGCCGGACGAGACGCTGCGCGAGCCGGCCGGCCTCGCGCTGGAGCGGCTGATCGCCGCGACGCAGGTCCGCTTCCCCGTGGTCGCGGACCTCGCCCGGGGCGTGGTGTTCGCCTGGTTCGCCCAACCGCTGCTGCGCCGCAACCGCGCCCGCGTCTACGCCGAGGTCCGTGGGCACCTGCGGCACCTCGACGCGCACCCGGACGCCCCGGACCGCGCCGAGCGCGTCGCCGCGATGGTGCGCAGCACCGAACCGCTGGTCCGGCTGCTCGGCCAGCGACTCGTCCGCGACCACCTCGACAACGCCGTCATGTTGGAGGTGCTGACCCGGCGGTACTACGGCAACCGGTCGCTCACCGGCGTGCTCACCCGCGAGGTCGCGGGCTGCACGTTCGTGGTCGCCGGGCGCACCGACTCCAGCGTGGTCTCCGCCGCGGTCAGCTTCGACGCGCTGGGCAGCGCCCTGCGCGGGCTGGCCGAGCTGGCCGTCGGCGAGGACGCCGTGGACGCCGACATCTACCTCGGCTGGGAGAACCAGCCGGAGGACTTCGACGCGATGGCCGCCGCGCTGGCCGAGGTCATCACCGCGCACCCGCTGCCGCCGCAGGTCCGTCGGGTCACCACCACCGTCGCGGGTCGCGGCGGGGCGGTGATGCACCACCACTTCACCTTCCGCCCGTCCGGCGCCGAGCTGACCGAGGACCGGCTGATCCGTGGGCTGCACCCGTACATCGCGCAGCGGATGCAGCTGGAGCGGCTGCACAAGTTCGACCTGACCCGGCTGCCGTCGTCGGACGAGGAGGTCTACCTCTTCCAGTGCGTGGCCCGGGAGAACCGCGCCGACGAGCGCCTCGTCGCGTTCGCGCAGGTGCGTGACCTGACCGAGCTTCGCGAGCAGGACGGCCGCCTGGTCGCGCTGCCGACGGCCGAGGACGCCATCGCCGCCTGCCTCGACTCGATCCGGCGCGCCCAGTCGCGGCGGCCGTCGAAGACGCGCTTCAACACCAACCGCATCGTGGTCTACGTGTGGCCGCCGAGCGAGCTGACCCGCGAGGAGATGGAGATGATCGCCGGGCGGGTCCGCCCGACGACCACGGGTGCCGGCCTGGAGGAGATCCTGTTCATCGCGCGCCAGCGCGACCGCCGGACCGGCGAGCTGACCAAGATCGCCGTACGGATCTCGTTCGACGCCGCGGGCGGTGCCGAACTGGCCGTCGGGGAGCCGCCGGTCGAGCCGCTCGAGCCGCTCGACGAGTACCGGCTCAAGGTGCTGCGGGCCAGCAGCCGCAACACCGTGTACCCGTACGAGCTGACCGGCCGACTCGGCGACTTCGTCGAGCACGACCTCGACGACGACCACGCGCTGGTGCCGGTGGACCGGCCGAAGGGGCGCAACAGCGCCGCCATCGTGGCCGGGGTCGTCACGACACCGACCGAGCGCTACCCCCAGGGGGTCACCCGGGTGGTGCTGCTCGGCGACCCGACGAAGTCGCTGGGCGCCCTGTCGGAGCCGGAGTGCCGGCGCGTGATCGCCGCACTGGACCTGGCCGAGCGGATGCAGGTGCCGTTGGAATGGTGGGCGCTGTCCGCCGGCGCCCGGATCTCGATGACCTCCGGTACGGAGAACATGGACTGGGTCGCCGCGGCGCTCAAGCGGATCGTCGAGTTCACCCAGGCCGGCGGTGAGATCAACATCGTGGTCGCGGGCATCAACGTCGGCGCGCAGCCGTACTGGAACGCCGAGGCGACGATGCTCATGCACACCAAGGGCATCCTGGTGATGACGCCCGACTCGGCGATGGTGCTCACCGGCAAGCAGTCGCTCGACTTCTCCGGTGGTGTGTCCGCTGAGGACAACTTCGGCATCGGCGGCTACGACCGGGTGATGGGGCCGAACGGGCAGGCGCAGTACTGGGCGCCGAACCTGACGGCCGCACGCGACGTGGTGATGGCGCACTACGACCACTCCTACGTCGCGCCCGGCGAGGACGCGCCCCGGCGGGCGGTCACCACCGACCCGGCCGACCGCGACATCTCCGGCTTCCCGCACGACGTGGCGGGCAGCGCCTTCGCCACCGTCGGGGAGATCTTCTCCGTCGAGTCCAACCCGGACCGCAAGAAGCCGTTCGACATCCGTACGGTGATGCGGGCCCTCTCCGACCAGGACCACCCGGTGCTGGAGCGCTGGGCCGGCATGGCGGACGCGGACACCGCCGTCGTGCAGGACGTCCACCTCGGTGGAATCCCGGTCTGCCTGCTCGGCATCGAGTCCCGGTCGGTGCCCAGGCACGGCTTCCCGCCCACCGACGGTCCGGACACCTACACGGCGGGCACGCTGTTCCCCCGCTCGTCGAAGAAGGCCGCGCGGGCGATCAACGCGGCCAGCGGCAACCGGCCGCTCGTCGTACTGGCTAACCTGTCCGGCTTCGACGGCTCACCGGAGTCGATGCGCAAGCTGCAACTGGAGTACGGCGCCGAGATCGGCCGGGCGATCGTGAACTTCCGGGGGCCCATCGTCTTCTGCGTGATCTCGCGCTACCACGGCGGCGCGTTCGTGGTGTTCTCGAAGGCGCTGAACCCGAACATGACGGTGCTGGCGCTGGAGGGCTCGTTCGCCTCGGTGCTCGGTGGCGCACCCGCCGCCGCTGTGGTGTTCTCCGCCGACGTCAACGCCCGCACGGCCGCCGACCCGCGGGTGCGGGACCTGGAGGCCGGTGTCGCGGCCGCCAGCGGCACCGAACGCGCCGCGCTGACCGCGGAACTCGACGAGCTGCGGTCCTCGGTGCGCGCGGAGAAACTCAGCGAGGTGGCCGCGGAGTTCGACCGGGTGCACAACATCCACCGCGCCGTCGAAGTCGGCTCGGTGGACGCCGTGATCCGCGCCGCCGAGCTGCGTCCGCGCATCATCGAGGCCATCGAGGCCCGCCTGGGGTGATCCGACGAGACCGGACAGGGCCGGTTCGGTTCCCGCACCACAGGGAACCGGGCCGGCCCTGTCGGCGTCCGTCGGGACACCCTGCGAGGCGGTGCCGACTATTGGCCGCGGGCCGGGTGCAATCGGCGTCCGGCTCGGCACGTGTCTGTGGTGGGAGTCCACATGTGGAGGAGGTGCCGTGCCAGGCGACCAGCCAGACGACCGCGCCGCCTTCGACCGGTTCTTCCAGACCTCCTACGGCCGGGTCACCGCGCAGATCCACGCGTACCTCGGTGACCGGACCGAGGCTGAGGACGTGAGCCAGGAGGCGTTCCTGCGGGCCTGGCAGAAGTGGCGCGACATCTCCTCGTACGACGATCCCGTGGCGTGGGTGCGTCGGGTGGCCTGGAACCTCGCCACCAACCGTCTCCGCCGGATCACCGTCGCGGCCCGCGTGTTACGCCGACAGCCCCTCGTGGCCCCGGTGCCGGCGATCCAGCCGGACCACGTCGCGCTGGTCGCCGCCCTGCGTACGCTGCCGGAGCGGCAGCGCCGGGTGATCGTGCTGCACTACATCGCCGACCTGCCGACCGCCGAGATAGCCGCCGGCCTCGGCGTACCGCAGGGCACTGTGTTGTCGTGGCTGCACCGTGGTCGCGCGAAGCTGGCCGAACATCTCAGCGAAACGTCGAGCGGGAAGGTGGTCGCGTCGTGACTCCCGCGGAGCCGGATCCCGGCCGGGACGACGTCGCCGGTCTCATGCTGCGGTCCTACGCCGCCGGTGGCCACCTGTCGTTCACCGCGCCCGCCGCCGACGTGATCGTGCGCCGGGCCCGGCGTCGCACCACGACGAAGGTGGTGTTGTCCTTCGCCGCGGTGGTGGCGGTCGCCGCCGGAAGCATCGCAGCGGTCACCGCGTTCGGTCCCGATCCGGACTGGGATCCACCGGTCATCGGGCCCACAGCGACACCATCGGTGAGCGTCTCCCCCACACCGTCGCCGCCGCCGTCGCCGCCCACGCCGAGGACGACGCCGCCCTCGACGCCACCCGGCTCGCCGGACCGCTCGCGGGCGACGTCCCCGAACGGCACACCGAGCGAGACCGGCAGCGATCCGAAGCCGGTGAGCGTGCGCGGCGTCGACTGGGCGAACGCCACGATCACCATGACGGCGTCGACCGGCGACGAGTGCCTGACGGGCAGGATCCGTTTCGTCGACGGCAGGGGCGGCGCGCCGGGCGACGCTCCGCACATCCAGATCTCCCCGTCGTACGGTGACGACGGCGCCCCGACGTTCGGCGACCTGAACGGCGACGGCCGCGACGAGGCGGTCGTGTACGGCGCGTGCCTGGCCGGCTCCGGCGACGAGGACGCCTCCGGTCAGGTTCTGGTCGTCACCGGGCGCAGCGGCCAACTGGTCGGCAGTTGGGTGGGACCGGTAGCCGAGGTGGTCGACGACGTGAAGATCACCGCGGCACGACTGGTCATCTCCTCGACGAAGAAGTACGCCGACGTGTCGGTGGATCGCGCCTACCGTTGGACGGGAACCCGCTACGCCCAGAGTTGATCCGGCAGGCCCGGCGGCACTGATCGGGGTCGGCGGGTTCCGACCGCCGCCACCGTGCCCACCCTCAGCCTGTCCGCCGATCGTGGCTCGGGGCGCCGTCGAGCTGCCAGGCCGCGGCGAGATCCTCACGCGCCCGGGCCACCCGGGAGCGGATCGTGCCGACCGGGCACTGGCAGATCTCCGCCGCCTCGGCGTACGACAGGCCGAGCACCTGGGTGGCGACGAACGCCTCGCGGCGCTCGCGGGCCAGGCCGGCGATCAGCTGGTGCACTGTCACGCTCTCGTCGGCCCCGGCGGTGATCGCCCCGGCAGCCTCGGCCGCCGCCTGCCAGTCCGGCACGGACGCCAGCCTCGGCCGGGCCACCGCCGTGCGCACATGGTCGACGGCGACCCGTCGGGCGATCGTGAACACCCACGTGCGGGCCGACGAGCGGCCGGCGAAGCCGGGGAGGTTGCGCAATGCCCGCAGGAACGTCTCCTGGGTCAGGTCGTCCGCCTCACCCGGCCCGGCGAGATGCGACAGGAACCGCCAGACCTGGTCCTGGAGGGCCCGGATGAACGCCGTCGCGGCCTGCCGGTCGCCCTGGCCCGCCTCCTGCGCCCACCGGGTGACCTGGGCGTCGTCAACGCCGCCGGTCCGCACAGACCACCGTCCTGTGTGCCACGGGCGCTCCTTTTCGGCCGAGAGGCCGTCGTCGGGACGCCGCCGGTCAGCCGCGCACTCTGGTTGTCGCCGGCGGGTCCGGAAAAGTTCCCGGGGCTCCCACATTCGGGTGACCGTGGTCCTGGATCCGCTCGGTGCTCTTCCGGGCCGGCGGCGGCACCGGTTCGGGCGTACGCCAGGACCGCCACAGGTTGCTGTAGCCGCCACCGGCCGCGAGCAGCTCGGCGTGCGTGCCGTGCTCGGCGACGCGACCCTGGTCCAGGACGACGATGCGGTCCGCGGTGGCCGCCTGGCTGAGCCGGTGGGCGACGACCAACGTGGTACGGCCCTCGGTGGCCGCCACGGCGGCCCGGTCGAGGTCGCGCGCGCCCGCGCTGCCCGCCTCCGCGGTGGCCTCGTCGAGGACCGCGACGGCGGGGTCGGCGAGAACCAGGCGGGCCAGCGCGAGGTGCTGGGCCTGCGCCGCGGTGAGCTGCCGGCCGCCCTCTCCCACCGCGGTCGCCAGCCCGTCCGGCAGGGTACGCAGCCACCCGGTGGCGCCGACGAGGTCGAGGGCGCGGGTCAGCTCGGCGTCGGTGGCGTCCGGGTCGGCCAGGCGCAGGTCCTCGGCGAGCGGCCCGGCGAACACGTGCACCTCCTGGCTGATCAGCGCGATCTCCCGCCGCAGCTGGTGTTCGCCGAGGTGGGCCAGCGGCACGCCCCGCAGGCGCACCGCACCCTGGCTGGGCTCGACGATGCCGGCGATGATCCCGGCGAGGGTGCTCTTGCCCGCGCCGCTGGCGCCCACCAGCGCCACGCGCTCCCCGGGCGCGAGACGCAGGGCGATGTCCCGCAGCACGACGGGTCCGTCGTCGTAGCGGTGCTGCGCGACGGTCACCTCCAGCGCCGCCGGCTCGGGCCGCTGCGGGCGGCTGGGCCGGCTGCGGTCGGGCGACGCGGTGTCCGGCAGTGTGGTCACCCCGACGAGCCGGGCGAGGCTCGCCCCGGCCTGGAGCACCGAGTCCGACTGGAACAGCAGCAGGCCGATGGGGTTGAACAGGCGGTGGAAGTAGAGCGCGGCGGTGGTCGCCGCGCCGACGGTGGAGAGATCCTCGCGGACCAGCAGGAAGCCGGCCAGCAGGACGGCGGCGAGCCCCACGAACTCGGACCTGTTGATGCGCAGCCCGAACCGGGTGAACAGGCCGAAGATCTCCAGCGACAGGTCGCGGGCGACGCCGGAGCGAGCCGCGATCCGCGCGACGTGGGCGTCCTCCATCCGGTAGGCGCGTACCGTCGCCGCGCCGCGCAGCGCCTCGGCCGTCGCCTGCGTACGCTCGCCGGTCGCCACCCGCTCACGGGCGTAGTACGGCGCCGACCGTTTGAGGTACCACCGCAGCGCCAGCGCGTACGCCGGTGCGGCGGCCAGCCCGGCGATGCCGAGCCGCCAGTCGAGGGCGAAGAGCCCCAGCGCGGTCAACACGATGGACAGCGTCGCGCCGAGGAAGGCGGGGCCGCTGGTGGCGATCACGTTCGTCACCACTGCCACGTCGTCGCCGGCCCGGGCCACGAGGTCGCCGGTCCCGGCTCGTTCCAGGGTGGCCGACGGCAGGTGCAGCGCACGGTCGAGGACCCGCTCCCGGAGCCGGGCCAGCACCGTCTCGCCGAGACGTGCGGCGACCGCGGCTCCGGCCGCGGTGAGGAGCCCCGCGAGCACCGCCGCACCGGCGATCACGCCCGCCCAGGACACGACCTGCGGTGTGTCGGTGCCGGCGATGACGTCGTCGACGAGGCGACCGAGCACCCACGGCGCGACGAGCCCGGTCGCGGACGCGGCGACCAGCAACGTGCCGGCGACGGCGCTGAGCAGCGGCAGGCGGGCCAGTTCGATCCGGAGGGCGGCCCAGGTCTGCCGGCCGGTGGCCGTCGGCAGCAACTGCCGGCCGCTCGCGGTCGACGGGTCGGTCATCGCAGGACCTCTTCCCGGTAGCGGGTGTCGCTGGCGAGCAACCGCTCGTGCGGCCCCTCGGCGACGACCCGACCCTTGTCGATCACGGCGACCCGGTGCGTGACGTGCAGCAGGGCCGGGCTGGTGGTGATCAGCACCGTGGCGCGGGTGTCCGCCGCGCGTACCGAGGCCAGCCCTTCGGCGAGCAGCGCCTCGGTCACCGCGTCGACGGCCGTGGTGGGGTTGTGCAGCACCAGCACGGGTGGGTCGGCGACGAGCGCACGGGCGAGCCCGATCCGCTGCCGCTGACCGCCGGACAGGTTCGCTCCCCGCTCGGTGAGCCGGCGGTCGAAACCGTCCGGGTGTGCGGTGAGCACGTCCTCGGCGGCGGCGGCCCGCACGGCGGCCCGCAGGACCGTGTCGTCGACCTGGGCATCGGCGCTGAGGTTGGCGCGCAGGGTGCCCTCGAACAGCGCCACGTCGTGTGGCTCCAGCAGGACCACGGCGCGAGCGGCGTCGATGTGCAGGTCCTCGACGGGTACGCCGTCGACGGAGAGCGTCCCCCGGTAGTCCGCGTGGTGCACCCGGCCGGCCAGCAGCGCGACGAGCGCTTCGGCCTCGCTCGGGTCGTACGCGAGCACGCCCACGATCTCACCGGCGCGGACGTGCAGGCTGACGGTGTCGAGGCCGGCGTGCGAGACCGCGTCGAGGGTGAGCCGGGACGGGCTCGGGGTAGGCGGCCCGGCGTCACCCGGCGCGAGGACCGGCGCCGCGCCGAGGACCCGGGCGACCCGCGCCGCCGAGGCCCGCGCGGTGGCGAACAGTTGTACGCAGTACCCGAGCGTCTGCACCGGCTCGGCGATGAACTGGGCCAGCCCGACGACGGCGACGAGTTCGCCGATGGTGAGCCGACCCTGGAGCGCGAGCCAGCCCGCGACGCCGGCGACCGTCGCGAGGAAGAGTCCGTTGACCATGGTGGTGAGGCCGAGGTGCAGGCCCTTGGTGGTGGCGGCGCGAAGGGTCACGTCGAGGGCGTGCCGGCTGGCGCCCGCGTACCGCCGGGCGGCGTGGTCCTGCGCGCCGATGCCACGCAGCACGCGCAGCCCGCTGACGAGGTCGACGGCGAGCGCTGTCGTCGCCGCGAGGGCCTCCTGCTGCGACGTGCTTCGGCGGGTGAGCAACGGCGCCATCCGTTGGAGGGCGACGACCAGCAGCGGTACGCCGACGAGCACCCCGAGCCCGAGGGGGACGTCGACGACGAGCAGCGCGACGGCCGCGACCACGATCGCGGTGATCGCCGCGGCGGTGAGCCCGGCGACGCGTACGACCAGCGCGGACAACTCGGCGTCGGAGGCCGTGATGGACAGCAGCTCTCCGTCGCGCAGACCCGAGCGGTGTCCGCGCGGGTCGAGGGCGCTCCGGACGATCTCGACGCGGGTCGCGTGCGCCTCGTGTTCGACGGCGGCGTAGGCCAGCCGGGCGCCGGTGCGGTAGGCGAAGGCGAGGGCGGTGAACAGGGCGGCGAGGCCGGCGAGGGAGAGCAGCAGCGCGGTGACGTCCCCGGTGGCCACCGCCCGGTCGATGATCACGCCGATGGCGACCGGTACGAGGGCCTCGGTGGCCTGGTGGGCACAGAGCAGCACGATGCCGAGCGCCACCCGGCGGCGCTGTCGGCGCAGGGCGCGGCGCAGCACCACGCTCCCACTGACCTCGGCGACTGTCATGCTCGGATCGATGGGGGCATGGCGGTGAACTCCAGTAGGTGAGGGCAGGCTAACCTAACACGTCCTCGACCAGCCGTAGCCGCCGGAGTGCGGTGACGCCGGCCGCTTTGCCATGGACGGCAGCGGCCGGCATCGACGGTCCGCACCCGTCAGCTACCGCTCCCCCGCCGGACTCCAGATGGGCAGGCCGAGCCTCCTGACCGCTATCGCGACGAGGGCTCGCGGCGGGAGCGAGACGTCGAGCACGAGCACCGACTCGTCCGGCTCGGCCGGTTCCAACGTGGCGAGCTGCGACTCCAGCAGACTCGCCGGCATGTAGTGCCCCTCGCGCCGCGCCATTCGCTCCCGGATGACCTCCGCCGGCCCGTGCAGGTGCACGAAGTCCACCCGCGGCGCGCCCTGGCGCAGCACGTCCCGGTACGACCGCCGCAAGGCCGAGCAGGCCAGCACCGTCGAGCGGCCCTCCGCGCCGCGGTCGGCGATCCACCCGGCGATGTCTGCCAGCCAGGGCCACCGGGCGGTGTCGTCCAGCGGTACGCCGGAGCGCATCCGCGCCACGTTCTGCGGGGAGTGGAACTCGTCCGCCTCGGCGAACGTCAGCCCGGTCGCCGCGCCGATCCCACGCGCCACAGTGGTCTTGCCGGACCCGGAGACGCCCATCACCACCACGTGCCGGCCACCCGGCTCACCAGTCATGGACCGTGCCGTCCTTGAGCCGGTTGAACGGCAAATACGCGGGCTCGTACGGGAACCGGGCCGCCGCCTCCTCGTCGAGCTCCACCCCGAGCCCCGGCTGGTCGCCCGGATGCAGGTAGCCGTCGGTGAAGGTGAACGACTGCCGGAACACCTCGTTGGCCAACGGGGTGTGCTTCATGTACTCCTGGATCCCGAAGTTGTGGATGGCCAGGTCCAGGTGCAGGGCTGCGGCCATCCCCACCGGGGAGATGTCGGTCGGGCCGTGAATGCCCGACTTGATCTGGTACTGGGCGGCGAAGTCGAGCAGCTTGCGCATCGCGGTGATGCCGCCGGTGTGGGTGACGGCGGACCGGACGTAGTCGATCAACTGCTCCCGGATCAGGGTCTGGTAGTCCCAGACGGTGTTGAAGACCTCACCGATGGCGAGCGGGGTGGTGGTGTGCTGGCGGACCAGCCGCAGCGCCTCCTGGTTCTCCGCCGGGGTGCAGTCCTCCAGCCAGAACAGGTCGTACGGTTCGAGGGCCTTGCCGAGCTTGGCGGCCTGGATCGGCGTCATCCGGTGGTGACCGTCGTGCAGCAGCGGCAACTCCGGGCCGAACTCGCCGCGCACCGCCTCGAAGACCGACGGTAGGTGGCGCAGGTACGCGCGGGTGTCCCAGTCCTCCTCGGCGGGCAGCGGGGTGCGCTGCGCGGGCTCGTAGTCGTAGCGCTGGCCGGTGGCGCTGGGTTGCGCGGCCACGCCGTAGACCGCGTTGATCCCCGGCACCGCGGTCTGCACCCGGATCGACCGGAAGCCCTCGTCGAGGTGGCTGCGGATCGAGTCGAACAGCTCGGGGATGTCCCGCCCCGACGCGTGCCCGTACGCCATGATCCCGGTGCGGGACGCACCACCGAGCAGCTGGTACAGCGGCATGCCGGCGGCCTTGGCCAAGATGTCCCACAGCGCGACGTCCACCGCGGCGATGGCCGCCATGGTGACCGGACCCCGACGCCAGTACGCCGAGCGGTACAGGAACTGCCAGGTGTCCTCGATCCGGTGCGGGTCCCGTCCCATCAGCAGTGGGGCGACGTGGTCGCGCAGGTACGAGGCGACGGAGAGCTCGCGGCCGTTGAGCGTGGCGTCGCCCAGACCGGTGATGCCCTCATCAGTGGTGATCTTGAGGGTGACGAAGTTCCGGTCGGGGCTGGTCACGATGATGTCTGCTGCGACGATCTTCACGGGGTGCCTTTCGTTCTCGCCGGTCGGGTTTTCACCACTCCGCGTAGGAGCCGTCGGGGTGCCGCCAGGTCGGGCTGCGCCAGGCGTGCCCGCGCTTGTCCGCGGTCCGCACCGCGTGTTCGTCGATCTCGATGCCGAGACCGGGCGCGGTCAACTTCTTCACGTACCCGTCGACGAAGGTCAGCGGAGTCTGGTCGAGGCAGTAGTCGAGCACCTCGGCACCCTGGTTGTAGTGGATGCCGATGCTCTGTTCCTGGATCAGGAAGTTGGGTGTGGCGAAACCGACCTGGAGGCAGGCGGCGAGGGCGATCGGCCCGAGCGGGCAGTGCGGGGCGAGCTGCACGTCGTACACCTCGGCCAACGTGGCGATCTTGCGAACCTCGGTGATGCCGCCGGCGTGCGCGAGGTCCGGCTGGGCCACGGCGATGCCGGCCTGCAGGACGGGAAGGAACTCCTGCCGGCTGTAGAGCCGCTCCCCCGTCGAGACGGGGATGGTGGTGCTGCGGACGACCTCACCGATGAGGTGCGAGTTCTCCGGCACCACCGGCTCTTCGAGGAAGAACGGCCGGTACGGCTCCAGCAGCGGGGCGACCCGCCGGACGTTGGCGACCGTGAACCGACCGTGGAAGTCCACCGCCACGTCTCGGTCGTCACCGAGGACCTCCCGGGCGACGGCCACCCGCTGCACCACCGCGTCGAGGTCGGCGACCGAGGCGAGCGCGCCCATCCGCCCGGACGCGTTCATCTTCACGGCGGTCAGGCCCGCCTCGATCCGGGCGCTGATCTGGTCGCGAATCTCGGCGGGCTCGTCACCACCGATCCAGCCGTAGACCCGGATCCGGTCCCGGACCGGCCCGCCGAGAAGCTGGTGCACGGGGGCCCCGTAGTGCTTGCCGGCGATGTCCCAGAGCGCCTGGTCCAGACCGGACACCGCGCTGGCCAGGATCGGGCCACCCCGGTAGAAGGACCCCTTGGTCAGCACCTGCCAGTGGTCCTCGATGCGCAGCGCGTCGCGTCCCGTGAGCAGCTCGCTGAGTTGGTGGACGGCCGTGCGCACGGTCTCGGACCGGCCCTCGCAGGTCGCCTCGCCCCAGCCGACGATGCCGGACTCCGTCTCGATCCGGACGAACAGCCAACGCGGCGCGACCAGGAACGTCTCCACCTTCGCGATCGTCGTCATGTCCCGGTCAGCCCTTCGTGGCACCGGCGGTGAGGCCGGAGACGACGTACTTCTGCACGAACAGGGCGATCAGCATGATCGGCAGGGTGACCACCGTCGCGGCGGCCATCAGGCCGCCCCAGTCGATGCTGGCGTAGCCGACGAAGTCGAAGATCGCGACGGGCAGCGTCTTGGTGTCGGCGCCGGAGAGCACCAGGGCGAACATGAAGTTGTTCCAGGAGAAGATGAAGGAGAGGATGCCGGCGGTCGCGACGCCGGGCACCGACAGCGGCAGGGTGATCCGCCGGAACGCGCCGATGTGGGTCAGCCCGTCGACCAGCGCGGCTTCTTCCAACTCGGTCGGCAGGCCGTCGAAGTAACCCATCATGATGTAGACGATCAGCGGCAGCGACACGAACATGTGGCTCAGGATCAGCACGGTGAAGCCGCCGACCATCTTCAGGTTCGAGAAGACGTAGTACCAGGGCACCAGGAGCGAGACGCCGGGGATGACCCGGGCCATGAGCACGACGAGCGCGGACTTCTTCATGGTGAACCGGCTCATCGAGTACGCGGCGGGCACCCCGAGCAGGAGCGAGAGCGTGGTGGCCGCGAACGCCACCCAGAGGCTGTTGCCGATGAACTCGAGGTAGTTCGCCTGCTGGAGAACGGTCTCGTAATTCTTCAGGCTGGGCGAGAAGACGAACGCCTTGGCCGTGTCGTAGATGTCCACGTTGGTCTTGAACGACGCGGCGATCATCCAGAGCAGCGGTGCCGTCAGCGCGAACACCACGACGACGAGAGCCGAGTTGCGGAACACCCGGTACGGCTTGCTCGGCTTCATCGGCCCAGCCCCTTCTTGCGATAGGTGAGGGCCCACATCACCCCGATGATGATCAGGAAGAAGATGATGAGGACTGTCGACGAGACGCCGTAGTCGTTGTAGTCGAAGCTGAGGCCGTACGCGTAGACGTTGAGGGTCTCGACCTCGTGGAAGGACCCGCCGCCGCGCCCCTTGGTGGCGTAGAGGATGTCGAACGTCTTCAGCGCGTCGATGCCGCGCAGCAGGATGGCGACGATCACCGTGGGCATCAGCAGCGGGAGGGTGACGTGCCGGAACCGCTGCCAACTGCTGGCGCCGTCGATCCGGGCCGCCTCCTGGGGCTCGTCGGAGAGCGAGGTGAGCCCGGCGAGCAGGATCAGCACGACCATCGGCGTCCACTGCCAGATGTCGATGAACATCGTCGTCGGCAGGGCCGAGTGCTGCCCGGCCAGCCAGGGCTGGGGGCCGATGCCGATCCAGCCGAGCAGTTGGTTCGCCATCCCGATGTTGGGGTCGAAGATCAGGCGCCACATCATGCCGACCGCCACCGGAGTGGCCACCAGCGGCAGGAGGATCGCGACGCGGACCCACTTCTCACCGCGGAAAGGCCGCCACAGCAGCAGGGCGATCGCCATGCCGAGAATGACCTCGAAGAACAGGACGACGCCGGTGAAGAGGACCGTACGCCAGACCGCCGGCCAGAACCGGTCGGTGTCGGTGAGCACGTCGAGGTAGTTCTGGACGCCGATGAACTCGAAGTCGGCGCGCACCGAACCCTCGGCGTCGGTCAGGCTCAGGTACCCGGTCCACGCCACCGGGAAGATGATCAGCACGGCGACGAACGCCATGGCGGGTGCCGCGAAGAGCCACTTGCGGTGTTCGTTGGCCCACCGTGACCAGGCGGAGTCGTGCGGGGGCGCCGTAGCGGCCTCGGGCGTGTCGGTGCGGGGGGTGATGACGGCTGACATGAGGGGTCTCCGGGTTCGCAGGTCAGGTCCCGGCGGGGCGGCGGAGCCCGTCGGCTCCGCCGCCCGGCGGTCGGGCTACTTCGCCTCGTCGTCGAGGAACTTCTGGAACGCCGCGTTCGCCGTGTCCGCCGAGCTGGCGGCGTCCTTGCCGGTGATCGCGTCGACGATCGGCTGTCCGACGATCTCCCGCGCCTGGGCCACCTTGACCACCAGCGGACGGTCGTGCCCGACCCCGTTGGCGGTGCTGACCGTGTTGGCCTCGGCGAGGTCCTTCGGGTAGGAGGCGGTACCCGCCGGGTTCGCCCAGACCGAGGTGCGGGCACCGGGTACGCCGGCCGTCTGCTGCGCCAGCGCCTGCTCCTTGCCGGCCGCCCACTGGATGAACTTCCAGGCGTTGTCCTTGTTCTCCGAGCTGTCGTTCACGCCGAGCGCCCAGGACGGGATGTTGTACGGCTTCGATCCGGCCGGGCCGGCCGGGAAGGCGGCGAAGCCGACGGTGTCGACGACCTTGGACTTGGTCGGGTCGGTGGCGTTCTTGTAGAGCGAGTTGGCCTCGGTGTAGAAGGCGGCCTTGCCCTGGGTGAAGATCGCCATCGCCTCCGACCAGCTCATGTCGGTGCTGATGTTCTCGGGGCCGTGCTCCCGCAGAAGGCCGCCGTAGTAGGCGTACGCCTGCTTGGCCTGCTCGGTGTTGACACTGGCCTTCCCGCTGGCGTCCACGAAGTCGCCGCCGAAGCTGAAGAGGAAGCTGGAGAACTGCGTGACGGCGGCGGCCTTGCCGGTCCGAGCGACGAAGCCGGCGACGCCCGGGTTGTCGGCCTCGATCTTCGCGGCCTGCGCCTTGAGCTCGTCGAGGGTCTTGGGCGGCGCGGTGAAGCCCGACTTCGTCAGCAGGTCCTTGCGGTAGTAGAGGACCTCCTGCTCGGTGATGATCGGCACCCCGACCACCTTGTCCTCATAGGTCGTCGCCTGCATCGGCCCGGCCTGGAAGTCACCGATCTCGAAGGCGCTGTCGGACTTGGCATTCTTGCCCAGGTCGGCGAGGTACTTGTTCTTGCCGAACAGCTTCCCCTCCTGAAGGGGCCGGTACATCATCACGTCGAGGTCGTCGGACCCGGCGTTCAGCTTGACGTTGTACTGGTCGGAGAGCTGGTCCTCACCGAGCTGGGTGACTTCGACGGTGAGGCCCGACTGCTTCTCGAACTCCGGCAGGACCTTCTTGATGTTCTCTGTCCACACGTGGTTGACCAGTGTCACGCGAACGGTCTTCGAGTCCTCGCCGCCGCCGTCGCCGCCGCAGGCGGTCAGGCTCACGGCGGCCACCACAGCCAGAGAAGTGCCGATTATCGATCGACGTCGCACGCTTGTCTCTCCTTCTGTCGTGGTCGCCGCCCCCGAGAGGACAGCTACCTCGGCGTTACATCCGCTTAACATCCGGATGCTAGGCCGAAAAAGCTGATTACCTCAAGAGGTAGATGCAAATGATATGATTTTTGAGTGGAACCGTCCTTACCAGAGGTTGCAGCCGTTCCGGCCCGCCCCGCCGAGTCCGGGCTGCACGCGCGCGTCCTCGAACACCTCGGCACCGCCATCTGCGGCGGCGAGTTGGCACCCGGTTCGGTCCTCAACATCGACGAGCTGGTCGACCGGTACGCCGTGTCCCGCTCGGTCGTCCGCGAGGTGCTACGGGTGCTGGCCTCGATCGGATTCATCGAGGCGCGCCGACGGGTAGGGGTGATGATCCGACCGGCGAGCGCGTGGAACGTCTTTGATCCGCAGGTGATCCGTTGGCGTCTCGCCTCGGCCGGCCGGATGGCCCAGCTCCGCTCGATCACCGAGCTACGCACCGCCGTCGAACCGCACGCGGCCTACCTGGCCGCCAGCCGGATCGGCCGTGACGAGGCGAGCGACCTCGTCGGGCTGGCGGCGAAGATGTGGGCGGCCGGCGAGGCCGGTGACGAGGAGCGCTTCCTGCACCTCGACATCGAGTTTCACCGGCGCGTCCTGCTCGCCTCCGGCAACGAGATGTTCCTCCGGCTCCAGGAGCTGGTCGCGGAGGTGCTCACCGGCCGGCACAAGCACCACCTCATGCCGCACCACCCGCATCAGCAGGCCCTCCAGATGCACGCCGACGTTGCCCAGGCGATCCAGCGGCGCGACGGTGAGCGCGCCCGGCAGGCCATGGTGCAGCTGATGGGGCAGGCGTTCGACGAGATGAAGTCACTGTGGGAGCAGACCGGCGAGCCCGACCGCGGAACGACCATCCGCTGACCGGGCACCCCATGATCGACTCGGCCTTCCGGAAGTCGCGGTGTCGGATCACCCCGGACACCCCGACATCCGTGAAGCCGAGTCGATCACCCAGCCTGAGCCCAGGGGGTACGCCTCAGCGGACCACGCCGATACCCGTGAACGACCTGTCGTACTCGGTGAACGACCGGTTCGTGTACGGCGCGTAGATCCAGGTCCGCAGCGAGTTGGCGGCGGTGTCGACCTCGACCAGGCGCACCGGGTTCGTGCTGTTGGAGTGGAACGTCTGGAGGAACGAGTAGATCTTGTTGCCGTTGACCCCGGTGTCGACCCGGTTGGCGGCGATGCCCGTGTGGCCGGAGAAGACGAACCGGATGTTGGCGTACTGCTTGACCAGGTTGTCGAAGAGGTACTGCGGGCTCGTCGCGCCGTACCCGGCACTCTGCTCGATTGCGCCGTTGCCGTCGATGTAGTCGTGGGTGACCACGATGACGTTGTGCCGGGGGTTGGCGGCGACGACGCTCCTGGCCCAGTTCACGGCCGCGACCCGGGGCCAGAGTTCCAGGGTCAGCACCATCCACTGCACGCCACCGGCCGTGAAGGTCGAGTACGAGTTGTCGACCTTGCCGGCCTCGAACTGCCCCCTGACCGCGCGGTACTGGCTGACGGTGAAGTACTGGTTGAACACGCTGGTGTCGCGGATGAGTTCGCGGGTGCGGGCGGGGTCGCGGGCGGAGCCGCCGACGCCGGTCGCCTGGGTGTCGTGGTTGCCCAGAGCCAGCGCGTACGGGATGGCGGCGTTCTCGATCGGCCGCATCGCGTTACGGGCGATGACGTACTGCGCGTGGTCCGGGGTGTCCCAGTTGACCACGTCACCGGAGGAGGTCACGAAGCGCAGGTCCAGCGCGGACCGGTTCTGCGCCAACCAGTTCGTGCGGTTGAGGAACCGGGTGTCCGAGCTGTTGAGCACCTCCTGCTGGGTGTCCGGCAGGACGGCGAAGCTGAACGTCGGGTCGGTGGTGCCAGCGGTCTCCATCCGTGCGGACGCGACGTGGACGTTGCGGTCGCAGGAGTCGGCCCGGAAGTCGTTGACGAGCTGGATCCGCACCGTGTGCTGGCCGGCGCCGACCGCAGCGCCGACCGGATAGGTGCCGTAACTGGTCGCGCTGACGATCGTGGTCTGGCCGACGTCGACACCGTCGACCGTCACCCGGACGGTGGGCCAGCCCTGGCAGTTGTCCCCGATGGCTCCGATCAGCACTCTCCCGGAGCCGCTGATGCTGGTGCTGGCGTAGCTGGAGTTGCTCCAGAGCGAGGCGTGCGTGCCGGAGGCGGGGACCGGGGTGCCGGTGGCCGTACGGATCGCCCCGTTCACGACGGTGAACGGAGAGGGCTCGGCGGCGCTCGCCGTGCTGCCGGCAAACGCTCCCCCCGCGAGGACGACCACTGTCGCCACAGCCATCGCACCGATCGTGGACCTTGATCTCCTGAATCGCACCGCTGATCCTCCCTTGACGACGTATGCCCAGAAGCGGGGCATACGTAGCCTAGGAGGAATCGGGATGACACATGTGAATACGTAACGGCCATCCTGCGTACCCGGGCGGGCGGCCACCGGAGTGACCACCCACCCGCTCGAGAGACTGTCAGCGTCGGTCGGTCCAGGCACGGAGGCTTCGTGCCAGGACGGGGATCATCACCGCCGCGGCGACGACGTGCAGCCCGACCAGGGCGGTGACGCTGGCCGCGTTCGCCCCGGCGATGAGGGGCGGGACCAGCGAGAGCACGGTCAGGGCCACCGCCGTCCACACGAACCGGTCCGCGGGCCGAGCACTCCACCGGAGCAGCGCCACGGCGATGACGACACCCACCACCGAGAAGAAGCCGGTCACCACCGCGATCCCGGACAACGGAATCGTCTCGCCACCATCGGGGATCTCGAAATCGACGCCGGCGGCCCGGGCCAGCGCGGCGGCGAGGGTGGTGCTCACCATCGCCGCGAGCGTCGCGATCACGCCGGTGCCGGCGAGCCCACGAAATCGGTGGGTGTGGCGGGGTGGGCCCGATGCCGGGCCGGCGACGATCCCGGTGTCCTTCATGCTGTTCATGTCGTCTCCTTCAGACGGAGGCTGTCGTACCGGATGTGGTGGCTGAGGTGTGACGGCACCGGGCGTGAACACACGCACTCGCGCCGTGCGACGGTCGGGGTTGCACAGCGCACGGACGCCGGTGCCGCGCAGCCAGAAGCCGGCGTCGCGCCCGAGGACCGGCCCGGGCTCACCGTCGCGCAGCTCCAACTGCACCCGCCCGCTGGTGACCACGCCGAACGCGTCGTGCCACTCCGCCGCGACCACCTCGGCACGCGCGCCGCCGTGCAGGGTGAGCGTCCGCACCGGGACTACTCCGTGCCGTCCGCCGGCAGGCGTTCCGGCAGCCCGAGCCGCGGGAACTGGTCGCCGTGAAAGATGAAGACCTCGGTGATCGCGCCGCCGGTGACGCGCAGGACGTCGATCGTCAACGGCAGGTACGCGCCCTCCTGCTCCCGCCAGTGGTAGAAGGCGACGGCGGGCTGGCGATTCACCGAGGTGGGGACCGCCCGCAGGCCCTTCATGCCATCGAAGCCGTCCTCGACCCAGCTGTTCACCACCGCGTCGCGGCCGACGTACAGGCCCGGCGTGGGCGGCATCGAATAGCGGACGTCGTCGCGCAGCATGGCCGCGAGCGCGTCGACATTCGTGGCCACGCTGGCGTCGGTGAAGCGCCGCACCAGCTCGCGGGTGCCGGCGTCCTCGTCGCCGCCGGTCCAGTCCTGCCGCTCGGCGGGCAGGTGCTCCCGCATGCCGGCGCGAGCCCGCTGCAAGGCGCTGTTGACCGAGTTGACCGAGTCACCGAGCAGCTCCGCGACGTCCCTGGCGGGCCAGCCGAGCACGTCCCGCAGGATCAGCACGGCTCGTGGACGCGGTGCGAGGTGCTGGACCGCGACCAGGTACGCCAGCTCGATCGTCTCCCGCGCGACGGCGACGGTCTCCGGCTCGTCCGCGTCGCCAGCGGGCAGCTCGTCGAGCAACCGGTCCGGGTAGGGCTGCAACCACAGCACCTCGCCGCCGGTCGCCGGCTCCGGGCGGCGCTTGGCGAGCAGGTCCAGGCAGGCGTTGGTGGCGATTCGGTACAGCCAGGCCCGGAACGTCGACCGCCCCTCGAAGGTCTCCCGCCGTCGCCAGGCGCGCAGGAATGTCTCCTGCACGGTGTCCTCGGCGTCCTCGAACGAGCCGAGCATCCGGTAGCAGTGCACGTGCAGTTCCCGCCGGTGCCGCTGCGCCAGCCCCGAGAACGCCGGCTCGTCGACTTCGCCCAGACCGCTCACGCCCAGCTCCTGCAGCCGCGTGTCCGCACTCATCACGTCATCCTTCCGCCTCGTCATGTCCTGTCGTAGGTATGACGGGCGCGGATGCGACAACTCATCACTCCGGTCGCTCTGAACGACCTGAAAGGCGACGGGAGGCGACCCGCCGGGCGCAGGCACGGGTCACCGGGAGGCGACGATCGTCGCGCTAGTGCGAGGTGCCGCCGCTCGATCGACTCGTGCCGGCGGCGGACGGCCGGTGCGCGATGCGGGGCGCCCGCACCGCGGAGGCGTTGCCCGACCCCGGGCGGTAGTCCCGTGCCGCGCTGGCCACCATCTCGTCGGCGTCGCGGGTAAGCGTCTCCCTGATGTGCGGCGGAACGACGTCGGACGTCGCCATCGCCAGTCGGACCTGCACCGCCCGGTCGTCGACCAGGCGGGCGAGGTCCGCCTCGCTCAGCTCGACCGCCCGCACCAGCGCGGCGCGGACGTCGACCACCGGGTCCGCGGCGAGCGCGCTGCGCTGCGCGGCGGTGGTCCGCGGGTTGCGGGCGACCCCCTTGCGTACGCGTGCGGTGCGATCGGCCAGCAGGGCGTCGATCACGTCGGGGTCGTGGGTGTGCGTGCCGAGTCGTTCCCGTACCTCGGGTGACACGTCGTCGATCAGCTTGGCGGCCAGCTCCGGCTCCAGTTGACGACTTTCCGCGAGGAGCCCGCGAAGCTCCTTGTCCGAGGTCTTCGACATGACCTGGCGGATCGACTCGTCGCAGGCCGGATTGCCGGCGACGGCCCAGCGGACCCACCGGTCGGCGTCCTTGACCAGGCGCATGAGGTTGGCGATCGACGCGGAGGGGTTCCTCGCCACAGCCTCCCGGACCTGACGATCATGGTCGCGGGTGAGCGGTCGCAGGGCCTGCGCGGGTGCGTCGACCCGAGAGGCGACCGCCTTGCGGACCAGGACCGACGGGTCGGACGCCAGGTCGATGAGGGTCATGTGTGGCGTCGTGGGGTCCTGAGCGATGGCGAGCCGAGCGTCAGCGCTGCCACCGATCGGACGGTGGGCGGTGGTGCCGGACGCGCGGTGACGGTCGGACGCGCCGACGTCCTGCTGTTTCCCCATGCCGCAATCATGTCACGCGCCCGATTCGGCAGGATTGGCCACGGGCGGGACGGGGGCGGGCAGGCGCAGACCGGACATGCCGCCGTCCACCGGCAGCGACGAACCGGTCACCGACCTGGTCGCGGGCGAGGCCAGGTAGACGACTGTGGCGGCCACCTCGTCGGCGGTCACCAGTCGGCCGGTCGGCTGCCGGGCGGCCAACTGCCGCTTCTCGGCCGTCGGGTCGGCCGCACCGGCGAGCAGGCGGGCCACCCAGGGTGTGTCGACGGTGCCGGGGGCGACACAGTTGACCCGGACGCCTGCCGTCACCAGGTCGGCGGCCATGGCGAGGGTGAGGGCGTGCACGGCGCCCTTCGACGCCGAGTAGAGGGCGCGTTTGGGCAGACCGGTGGTCGCGGCGATCGAGGAGATGTTGACGATCGCCGCGGACGACGACCGGCGCAGGTACGGCAGGGCGGCGGCGCTGGTTCGGGCCACACCGGAGACGTTGACGTCGAGCACGCGGCTCCACTGCTCGTCGTCGTTCTCCTCCACGGTGCCCACGGCCGAGATGGCGGCGTTGTTCACCAGGATGTCGATGCCGCCGAACGTCTCCGCGACCGAGGCGACGGCCGCGGTGAGGGAGGACCGGTCGGCCACGTCCGCCTGGACGCCGAGCACCCCGGGTGCCTCCGGCAGCCCGGACAGCTCCAGGTCCAGGACACCCACCCGGGCGCCGGCGGCGACGAACGCCCGCACGCAGGCGAGACCGATCCCCGAGCCACCTCCGGTCACCACCGCCACCAGACCGTCGCACCGCATCAGGCGTCCCGGAGCGTGTTGCGCTGCCGACCGAGGCCGTCGATCTCGACCTCCATCACGTCGCCGCCGGCCAGGTACGGGAATCGGCCGGAGAGTGCCACTCCCTGCGGGGTGCCGGTGTTGATGACGTCGCCCGGGTCCAGGACGGTGTACTGGGACAGGTGCCAGACCAGATACGCCACGTCGAAGATCATGTCCTTGGTGCTGGAGTCCTGGCGGGGCTCGCCGTTGACCCAGGAGCGCAGCCGCAGCGCCTGCGGGTCGCCGATCTCGTCGGCGGTGACCAGCCACGGGCCGAGCGGTTGGAACGTCTCACAGGACTTGCCCTTGGACCACTGGCCGCCGGAGACCGCCAGTTGGAAGTCCCGCTCGGAGACGTCGTTGGAGAGCACGTACCCGGCGATGTGCCCGAGGGCGTCGGCCGGCGAGGCGAGGTAGCGGGCCGTTCGGCCGATCACCACCGCCAGTTCCACCTCCCAGTCGGTCTTCGTCGATCCGCGCGGGATCAGGACCTCGTCGTACGGGCCGACGACGGTGTTGGGCGCCTTGTAGAAGATGATCGGCTCGGTCGGTGGCGTGGCACCGGACTCGGCGGCGTGCGCGGCGTAGTTCTGCCCGACGCAGAGCACCACCCCCGGCCGGGCGACCGGTGCGCCGACCCGCTGCCCGGTGACGTCGATCTCGGGTAGGTCGGTGGCCTCGCGGGCCCGCCGAACGCCGTCGCCGGCAAGGAACTCGCCGTCGATGTCGACGGTGAGTGACGAGAGGTCGAAGTGCCGCCCATCGACGTACAGCACGGGGCGTTCCCGTCCCACCGGCCCGACGCGCATGAATCTCACGAACCGACCTCCACCGCCTGGGTCGTGAAGACCCAATTTCCTATAGGATGTTGTTCGGCTCGTGTGTACTCGCTCACACCGGCACAGTCAAGGGGTCGCTGAGGAGACGAGATGGCCCAACAGGAACCTCGCGAGGGCCGACTCCGACCCGCCCGTCGACTCACCCTCGCCGAGGACGTCTACGAGTCGATAAAGACGCTGGTCATGGACCACATCCTGCCGCCCGGCGAGCGGGTCAACATCGACGCGCTCGCCCGGGAACTGGACGTCTCCCCCACCCCCGTCCGTGAGGCCCTCGCCCGGCTGGAGGCCGACGGTCTGGTCCGCAAACGCCCGCTTTCCGGCTACACCACGACACCACTGCTCAGCCGTGCCGAGTTCGACGACCTCTTCGACGTCCGGCACCTGCTGGAGGGGGCCACCGCCGGGCGAGCCGCCACCCACGCCTCCGCCGAAGCGCGCCAACAGATCAGCGTCGAGGCGGCGGCGAGCATCGACGTGGAGGCCGGCGACGGATATCGCCGCCACGCCGCCTTCACCGCACTGGACGCGACGTTCCACGACCTGATCGCCGAGGTCTCCGGCAGCCCGTTGCTGCGGGACACCATCACACGGCTGCACTCACACCTGCACCTGCACCGGCTGTACTTCCCGGTCGCCGGCGCAGCGGACACCAACACCGAGCACCAGCGCATCGCCGCCGCCATCGTCGCCGGCGACGCGATCGCCGCCACCGAGGCGATGCGGGCGCACCTCAGCGCCGCCCGGGAGCGCCACCTGCCCGCCTTCGACCGGCTCCCCACCCCCGCGACGCCGCGCGACTCGGCCTGACCCACCCCCACGGATCCGAGGAGCCGCCATGCGGATCGCCCTCTTCATCACCTGCGTCAACGACCTCGCGTTCCCGGCCACCGGCATCGCGGTCACCCGCATCCTGCGGCGACTCGGCCACACCGTCGACTTCCCCGCCGACCAGACCTGCTGCGGGCAGATGCACGCCAACACCGGTTACCGGGCCGAGGCCATGCCGATGGTGCGCAACTACGTCGACGTCTTCGACTCCTACGACGCCATCGTCGCGCCGTCCGGGTCGTGCACCGCGATGATCCGCGACCAGTATCCGCGCCTGCACGCGCCGGCCACGTCGGTGGCCGCCCGCACGTACGAGCTGTCCGAGTTGCTCGTCGACGTGCTCGGTGTCACCGACGTGGGCGCCGAGTTCAAGGAGACGGTCACCTACCACCCGACCTGCCACGGGCTGCGGATGCTGCGTCTCGGCGACCGACCGCTGACCCTGCTACGCCAGGTGCGCGGTATCCGACTGGTCGAGCTGGGCGACGCCGAGGAGTGCTGTGGCTTCGGCGGCACGTTCGCACTGAAGAACCCGGACGTCTCCACCGCCATGCTCACCGACAAGTGCGCCCGGGTCCGCGACACCGGCGCACGGGTGCTCGCCGCAGCCGACAACTCCTGCCTGGCGCACATCGGCGGCGGTCTCGACCGCCACCGCTCCGGCGTACGGGCCGTGCACTACGCCGAGATTCTCGCCGAGACGGGAGCCAGCTCATGAGCCATCCGGTCGCACCGGCCACCGGGGACGGGCGGATCCGTACACCACTGCCGTTCCCCACCGCCGCCCGGCCGGCCGTCGCCGACCCGCAACTGCGGGCCAACCTGCACCGGGCCACCCGCACCATCCGGGCCAAGCGGGCCCGGGTCGTCGACGAGGTGCCCGACTGGGAGGCGCTGCGCGACGCCGGCTCGGCGATCAAGGCGGACGTCCAACGTCGGTTGCCGGAGTTGCTGGAGCAGTTCGAGGCGTCCGTCACCGCCGCCGGCGCCACTGTGCACTGGGCCCGCGACGCGGCCGAGGCGTGCCGGATCGTGGTCGAGCTGACCCGGGCCACCGGAGCCGACGAGGTCGTGAAGGTCAAGTCGATGGCGACCCAGGAAATCGA
Organism: Micromonospora sp. NPDC047756; assembly: GCF_055587245.1. Lineage (NCBI taxonomy): Bacteria > Bacillati > Actinomycetota > Actinomycetes > Micromonosporales > Micromonosporaceae > Micromonospora > Micromonospora sp. NPDC047756. Next base: position 576,470 of record NZ_JBVJGQ010000002.1, on the reverse strand, counting down.
GCTCAACGAGGCGCTGGAGGCCGCCGGGATCGCCGCGTACGAGACCGACCTCGCCGAGCTGATCGTGCAGCTCGGCGAGGACACCCCCTCGCACATCCTGGTGCCGGCGATCCACTACAACCGGTCCCAGATCCGGGAGATCTTCGAACGTCGCATGGCCGACGCGCCGCCCGACCTGAGCGACGAACCGGCCGCGCTGGCCGAAGCGGCCCGCGCTCACCTGCGACGCCGTTTCCTCTCGGCCCGGGTCGCCGTCTCCGGGGCCAACTTCGCCGTCGCCGACACCGGCACGCTCGTGGTGGTCGAGTCCGAGGGCAACGGCCGGATGTGCCTCACCCTCCCCGAGACGCTGATCAGCGTCGTCGGCGTCGAGAAGCTGCTGCCGACCTTCACCGACCTGGAGGTCTTCCTGCAACTGCTGCCGCGGTCCTCGACCGGGGAGCGGATGAACCCGTACACCTCGATGTGGACCGGCGTCACCCCCGGCGACGGCCCGCAGGACGTGCACGTCGTGCTCGTCGACAACGGCCGCTCCGCGGTGCTCGCCGACCCGGTCGGGCGGCCCGCACTCTCCTGCATCCGCTGCTCCGCGTGCCTCAACGTCTGCCCGGTGTACGAACGGGCCGGCGGGCACGCGTACGGCTCGGTCTACCCGGGCCCGATCGGCGCGATCCTGTCGCCGCAGCTGACCGGCGTTGCCGACAACGCCTCACTGCCGTACGCGTCGACCCTCTGCGGCGCCTGCTACGACGTGTGCCCCGTGAAGATCAACATTCCGGAGATCCTGGTCCACCTCCGCCAGCAGGCACCGCACCCGCCCGCCGAACGGGCCACCATGCGGCTGCTGTCCTGGGTGATGCGCAGCCCCCGACGCTGGGCCGCCGCCCTGCGCCTGGGCCGGGCCGGAGCGGGGCCTCTCGGGGCGTACCGTCAGCGGCGCACCGGCGCTCGCACGCTGCGGCGACTGCCCTGGCCCGCGTCGGCGTGGACCCGGTCGCGTGACCTGCCGCTGCCCGCGCCGCAGACCTTCCGGGAATGGTGGGGAAAACAGTGAGCGCACGTGACGAGATCCTGGCGCGGCTCCGGACGGCCCTGGCCGACAGCCCGCCGCCGGTGCGGGTGCCCCGCGGCTATCGCCGGGTCGGCGACCACCCCGACCTGGTCGAAACCCTCGTCGACCGCCTGGAGGACTACCGGGCCGTCGTCCACCGTGGCACCGGGGCGCTGCACCGGCTGCTCGGCGAGATCGGCCGGCTCGCCGTTCCCACCGACACCCCCGCCCATTGGCTGGACGGCTACGCCGGAGAGCTGCACCGCGACGCGCCCCCGCTGTCACCGGCCACGCTCGACGGCCTGGACGCCGTCCTGACCGGCTGTGCCGTGGCGGTCGCCGACACGGGCACCATCATCCTGGACGCCGGCCCGACGCAGGGGCGACGCGCGCTCACCCTCGTGCCCGACCGGCACATCTGTGTCGTCCGCACCGACCAGGTCGTCGGCCTGCTCCCGGAGGCGCTGGCCCGGCTGGACCCACGCGCGCCGCTGACCTGGATCTCGGGCCCGTCCGCGACGAGCGACATCGAGCTGAACCGGGTCGAGGGAGTGCACGGCCCGCGCCGCCTTGAGGTCGTCCTGGTCGAGTCAGGAGTCTGACGACACCTGCTCGCGGGGCTCGCCCGCCGGGTCCCGCAGCGGGACGCCGCGCACGTTGAGCAGCATGACGATGCCCACGCCGACCACCAGGGCGATGTCGGCGACGTTGCCGACGAAGAACCCGGCGTAGTCGATGAAGTCCACCACGTGTCCCCGCGCGAAGCCCGGCTCGCGAAAGAGTCGGTCCAGCAGGTGCGTCGTCGCGCCGCCGAGCACCAGGCCCAACGCCACCGCCCAGGGACGCGACGTGACCCGCCGGGCCACCACCGTCACCGCGACCACCGCCGCCGCCGCGAACACCGCGAAGATCCAGGTGTACGCGGAGCCGATCGAGAAGGCCGCGCCCGGGTTGTAGACGAGGCGCAACTGCAACAGCTCACCGAGGAGCGTGATGATCTGCCCGTCGGACAGCGCCGACTCGGCCCAGAACTTCGTGGCCTGATCGGCGGCGAGCACCACGGCAGCGATCAACACGACGGCGCGGAACATCCCGGAACCCTAGCCGGTCACCGGTGACCGTCACCACCGACAGAGCGAGGCCCCGTCCGACGGGCCGCACCCGAGAATGATGCACATGACTCGCAATTGCCAATGAGTTGCAACTGTGTCACCGTGATCATCAACTGTAGGCGGCTGCACCTGCGCGCCCACGCCCCGTTCCCCACACCACAGGAGCGTTCCGTGACCCGGATCCGTCCGACCTTCCGACGCCTTGTGGCGTCGACAGCAGCGGCCGGGATGCTCGTCCTCGCCGCCTGCTCGGCCCCGACCACACCGGACAGCCCAGCCGGCGGCGCGACCCTGGTCGTGGCCACCTCCGACGAGCCCGACGCGCTGAACCCGGTGCTCAACTTCGGCGTCGACGGCGCCGCGCTGATCTTCGACGGACTCGTCGCCCGCGACGGTGACAACCGCCTCGTCCCGGGGCTGGCCACCGCCCTGCCGACGGTGTCGCCCGACGGGCGCACGGTGACCGCGAAACTGCGTGACGGGGTGCAGTTCCACGACGGCACCACGCTGGGCGCGGCGGACGTGGCCTTCACCTACCAGGCGGTGCTGGACCCGACGGTGGACTCCACGCTCCGCTCGGACCTGGACATGGTGGAGTCGGTGACCGCGCCCGACGCGGCCACCGTCGTGTTCCGGCTGCGCTACCCGTACGCGCCGTTCCTCCAGCGACTCACCCTCGGCATCGTGCCGTCGAAGCTGCTGCTCGGGCAGGACATCAACACCACCGGGTTCAACCGGAAGCCGATCGGGACTGGACCGTACAAGGTCGAGTCCTGGACGCCGGGCGACCGGCTGGTGCTCACCGCGAACGAGCGCTACTTCGGTGGCCGGCCGGCGAACAACCGGGTCGTGGTGGCGTTCGTCGCCGACGACAACGTCCGCGCCCAGCGGATGCGGGCCGGCGAGTTCGACGCCGCCGAGCTGCCGCCGAAGCTCGCCTCCGGGTTCGACTCCGACACGGCGTACCGGGTGCAGCGGGTGCCGACCGCCGACTACCGGGGCGTGATGCTGCCGACGGGAAACCCCGTCCTCGCCGACCCGGCCGTCCGCCGGGCGCTCAACCTCGCCGTCGACCGGGCCGCGATGGTGTCCGGCATCCTCGGTGGCGCCGGCGAGCCGGCGTTCGGGCCGGTCCCCCCGACCTCCGAGTTCGCCGACCCTTCGACAATCGGCTCGCCGACCGCCGACGCGACGGCGGCGAGCGCGCTGCTCGACGCGGCCGGCTGGAAGCCCGGTGCGGGTGGGGTGCGGGCCAAGGACGGTCGGCCCGCCCGGTTCACGCTGATGTACCCGGCGACCGACACCCTGCGCAAGGACCTGGCCCTGGCCGTCACCGCCGACGCGAAGAAGATCGGCATCGAGGTCACCCCGGCCGGGCTCACCTGGGACGCCATCGACCCACGGATGAAGTCCGATGCCCTGCTGATGGGCTACGGCACGCCGTACGACCCGGACTTCGTCTCGTACAAGCTGTTCAGCTCCCAGTTCGCCGGGCAGGGCTACTTCAACCCCGGCTCGTACCGCTCCGAGGTGACCGACCGCGCTCTGCAGGAGGGCCGCGACCAGATCGACCCGGCTCTTCGCAAGGCCGCGTACGCGCAGTTCCAGAAGCAGTTGGCCGCCGACGTGCCGTGGCTGTTCCTCACCTACCTGCGGCACACCTACGTGCTGAAGTCCTCCGTCCAGGGCACGACCCCCCGGGTCGAGGCGCACGAGCACGGGGTGGCGAACAGCATCTGGTGGAACATCAACACCTGGACGCGCTCATGACCCGCACCGGGCGACTGGTCGGGGCCGGGGCGGTGATCCGACGCCGCCTCCTGGTCGCCGTGCCCGTGCTCGCCGCGACGAGCATCGGGATGTTCGCCCTGGGGGCCGCCTCACCTGTCGACCCCGCCAAGCAGTACGCGGGCGCGGCGGCCTTCACCGCCAGCGAGGAGAACCTGGCGCAGATCCGGGCCAACTGGGGTGTCGACGACCCGCTGCCGGTGCAGTACCTGCGCTGGATCGGCAATCTGGTCCAGGGCGACCTGGGCTGGTCGACCAGTCGTCACGAGCCGGTCGCCTCGGTGCTCTCCGCCCGGGCCGGCTGGACGCTGTTGCTGATCGGGGTGACCCTCGCCCTGGTCCTGGTCGCCAGTCTGCTGCTGGGCGCGCTGGCCGCGTACCGTCGTGGTGGGTTGTTCGACCGGGGTCTGCGGGCGGCGGCCTACGCGGTCGAGTCGATGCCGGTGTTCTGGCTGGGGCTGGCCGCGATCGCCGTGTTCGCGCTGGCCCTGGGCTGGTTTCCGGCGGGCGGGCTCACCGATGTCACAGCGACCAGCACCTCCTGGGCCGACGTGGCGCACCACCTGATCCTGCCGGTCGCAGTGCTTGCCGTTTCCCAGGCACCGTGGTTCGTGCTGTTCGTCCGGGACGCGGTGGCGGAGAGCATGCGCGACGACCACGTGCTCGCGGCGCGGGCCCGCGGGTTGCCTGGACGGACGGTCCTGTTCGGGCACGCGCTGCGGACCGCGCTGCTGCCGTTCCTCACCCTGGTCGGCACCCACCTGCCCGAACTGGTCGGCGGGGCGGTGCTCGTCGAGACGGTCTTCTCGCTGCCGGGCCTCGGTGCCGTCACGGTGGCCGCCGCGCTGGGCAGCGACTTCCCGCTGTTGGCGGCGATCACGCTGGTCACCACCGCCGTGGTGCTGGCCGCGAACCTCACCACCGACCTCGCCTACGCCGCCGCCGACCCGAGGGTGCGACTCGATGGCTGACCTTGTCACCCGACCGCCGCTGCTGCACCTGGCCCGGTCCCGGCTGCGGCTACGGCCCGGCCAGACCGGTGTCGTCGTCGCCGGCCTGGTCCTGCTGGTGGCGGTCGCCGGCTCGCTGCTGGCACCGCTCGTCTGGCCGCTCGACCAGAGCGCGGTCGCGCTGGACCAGACCCGGTTGGCACCGTCCTGGACCCACCTCGCCGGCACCGACGACCTGGGGCGCGACGTGGCTCACCGGGCCGTCTACGGACTGCGGGTCTCATTGCTCGTCGGCGCGGTCGCCGCCCTCGTGGCCACGGTGCTCGGTGGCGTCATCGGCGGGATCGCCGGCACGCTCGGCGGCCGGGTGGACCGGATCCTGATGCGGGTCGTGGACACCATCGCCGCGATGCCCCACCTGCTGCTGGGCATCTTCATCGTCGCCATGCTGCGTCCCAGCCTCGGTGCCGTGATCGCCTCCGTCGGGCTCACCCACTGGCTCTCCACCGCCCGCATCGTCCGATCCGAGTTGTTGAGCCTGCGGACCCGACCGTTCATCGACGCCGCCATCAGCGGTGGGGCCGGCCGACTCCGGGTCCTCACCCGGCACCTCCTGCCGCACGTCCTGCCCCGGCTGGCGCTGGCCACCACCCTGATGATCCCGCACGCGGTGTGGCACGAGACCGCCCTGTCGTTCCTCGGCCTCGGCCTGCCTCCGCACCTCGCCTCACTGGGCAACATGATCAATGACGGCCAGGGGTCGCTGCTGACCGGTGCCTGGTGGGCGAGCCTGGCACCGGGCGCGGTCATCGTCGTCGTCACCCTCGCCATCGCGGTCCTCGCCGCCCGCTGGCGCGACCGCCTCGATCCCCGGATCCGAGCGGAGCTGCACCTGTGACCACCACCGAATCGGTTTCGGCCCCGGCGTCTCCCCGCGCCGCCGCGGATCAGCCACTGCTCACCGTGGACGACCTCGGGGTCGAGTTCCGGCTCCGCGACACGACGGTGCGTGCCGTCAGCGACCTCAGCCTCACCGTACGGGCCGGCGAACTGCTGGCCATCGTCGGCGAGTCCGGCTGCGGCAAGTCCGTCCTGGCCCACGCCCTGCTCGGCCTGCTACCCGGCAACGCCACGACCACCGGCCACGCCGTCCTGCACGACCCGGGCAGCGAACCGGTCGACCTGATCACCTGCGGTCAGCGCCAGCTGGCGCGCCGGGTACGCGGGCACCGCGTCGGGCTGGTGCCGCAGAGCCCGGCCACCGCCCTGAACCCGGTGCGCACCGGACGTCGACTGCTCGCCGAGACGCTGCGGGCGCACGGGCGTGACCGCGCCGACGCCGACCAACTCGCTGTCGACGTCGGGCTCGACCCGGCGGACCTGGACCGCTACCCCCACGAACTCTCCGGTGGCATGGCGCAACGTCTGGTCACCGCGCTCGCCCTGGCACCCGACCCGTCGCTGCTCATCGCCGACGAACCCACCACCGGGCTGGACCGACCCCTGGTCGACCACACCCTCGACCTGCTGAGACGTCGCTGCGACAACGGCTCGGCGGTCGTGCTCATCACGCACGACCTGGCTGCCGCGCAACGCGTCGCCGACACCATCGCCGTGATGTACGCCAGCCGCATCGTGGAACACCGCGACACCGGCCAGCTCTTCACCGCGCCGACCCATCCATACGCCTCGGCGTTGCTCGACGCCCTGCCGGACCGGGCCTTCCGGCCGGTGCCGGGCGACCCGCCGATGCTCACCGCGCTGCCCCCCGGCTGCGCGTTCGCACCCCGCTGCCCGCGCCGCACCGACACCTGCGCGGACCGACCAGAGCCGACACCGGTCGCCGGTGGCGGCACGGTGGCCTGCCACCACCCGATCCCCACCGGAGCCACCACGTGACCAGCCCGCAGCACCTGCTCGCCGACGAGGTGACCGTCGGGTACGGCCGTCAGGTCGTGCTCGACGGCGTCACGGTGCGGATCGACCGCGGCGAGGCGGTAGGACTGCGCGGGCCCTCCGGCTGCGGAAAGTCGACGCTGGTTCGGGTCCTGGCCCTGCTGCACCGCCCGGACCACGGCCAGGTCAGCATCGACGGCACCCCGGTCGACGGCGTCCGGTATGCCGTACCGGTCGCCCTGCGGACCCGCGTCGCCGCCCTCTTCCAGAGCCCACGTGCCGCCGCCGACCCCCGACTGAGTCTCGCCGACCTGATCGCCGAGCCGCTACGCGCCACCCGGACGCCCGAGTCGACGGTCCGGGAGCGGGTGGCCGAACTCGCCGATCTCGTCGGCCTCACCGCCGACCTGCGCGGCCGACGGCCGCACGCGGTGTCCGACGGGCAACTGCAACGCGCCTGCCTCGCCCGCGCCCTCGTACATCGGCCGGACTACCTGCTCTGCGACGAGGCCACGGCGATGCTCGACGCCTCGACCCAGGCGCACGTCGCCGCCGTCATCCGCGACTACCAGCGGACCCAGCGGGCCGGTGTCCTGGTCATCAGCCACGACCAGACTTTGCTGGACCGCTGGACCGACCGGATCGTCGACCTTGCCGGTGCAGCGAGGGCGCGCACCTGACCCTCGGTCCGGGGCGTTGCGAATGCCGGGGGCGACCGGGCGATCGGCATCAGAGGTCCGCCTCCGCCATTCGGGCGCGACAGCGTCAGCCGACGTCGAGGGGCACCCGCCGGGCGCGGGAGTCGGGGCGGCCGGCGAGGATGCCGGCGAGGACCTCCGCCCCGTCGACGACCCTCGGGCCGGGGCGGTTGAAGTAGGCAGGCCCGTCGACCACCCACACCTGCCCGGCACGCACCGCGGGCAGGTCCGGCCAACCGGGCTGCCCGACCGCCACGGACAGCTCGTCGACGGTCCGCTCCGGCGTGAACCCGCACGGCCCGAACACCACCACGTCGGGGGCCAGGTCGGCGACCACCGACCACGGGTGCGGGGTGCTGTGCGCACCCGGCCCGAGCAGCAGCGACCGCCCACCCGCATGGGTGATCTGCTCCGGAACCCAGTGCCCGCCCGGCATCAACGGGTCAAGCCACTCGACGAACAGCACCGTCGGCGCGCCGGGCACCGACCCCGGCAACGCGGCGAGGCGACGCTCGGCGTCAGCTCGGATCTCCGCCGCCCTGCCTTCGGTGCCGGTCAGCGCGGCCACGGCATCGACAGTGTCCAGGATCCCGTCGATGGTCCGCGCCTCCAGGGACATCACCCTGGTGTCGAGATCGATCAGACCAACCGCGTCGTTGACCCGCTGGTAGGAGACCGCACACACGTCGCACAGATCCTGGGTCAGGATCAGATCCGGCTTCAGCCCTTCCAGCATGGCGACGTCCAGCTGGTACAGCGACGAGCCTCGGTGCGCGTCACCGGCGATCGCCGCCGAGATCTCCCGGCTCGTCAAGGTCTCCGGCAGGGACGTCGCGGTCACCGCCGGGACGTCGGCCAGGGCCTCCGGCGGCCAGTCACACTCGTGGGTACGGCCAACCAGGTGCCCGGTCAGGCCGAGCATGGCCACGATGTCCGTGGCCGCCGGCAGCAGGGAAACGATGCGCACAACCGCCTGCCTACCAGGCGCGACCGCGCCACGTCCACTTGTGCGAGCCGCCGCTGTAGTGGAACTAAGGGCCGAGGCGCTAACGGATGGTGAAGGTCAGCGGGTTCGAGATGCCGATGCCGCCGTGGGAGTCATGGACCCGCACGGTGAAGGTGGACGACGTGCCGGCCGACAGGGCCGTCTGGAACTGGTAGCGCTGTCCGCTGCTGGTCGGCGTCACGGCCAGCCGGGTTGCGCCGAGGTGCAACTCCACCCGGCTGACGAGGTCCCCGGGATCGGTGTCGGCGACGTCGGCGACCAGCGTGACGGTCGTCGGCTCGAGGAAGTAGGTCTGCCCGCCGGGGGTGCTCAACGCCACCGCCGGCGGGTGGTTGGTGCCGCTGGACGCCGGCGTCACCACCGTGACCAGCAACGGCGGCGCACTGCCAGGCAGCGACTGGTCGGTGCCGGCCGAGACGTACAGCACGAAGGTGGTGCTGGTGCCGGGCTCCCCGATCGGTGGTGTCCACAGCGCCTCGTACCGGTCACCGGTCGTCCTCACCCCCCGGGCTACCGTGACGCCGTCCACCCGGAACGACACCGAGGTGATGCTGTGTCCGCCTCCCACGGTCGCGGTCGCCGCCAGCGGGACGGCTCCCGGCGTGGTGTATACCGCGCCGGCGGTCGGGCTGAGCCAGGTGACGATCGCCGGCCAGTCAGCGACCGGCGGTGTGGTCGTCCGGGTCGGCGTCACGCTGGGCAGGACGCCGCCGGTGCACGTGACGCCGTTGAGCGTGAACGACGCCGGTACGGGGTTGCTGCCCGACCAGGCGCCGACGAAACCGATGTTCGCGGAGCCATTGGTGCCCAGGGTCGCGTTCCAGCCGAGATGGGTCGCGCTGACCTGCTGGCCCTCCTGGGCCCAGGTGGCGCTCCAGGTTTGCCTGAGCCGCTGGTCGACTGCAGGGAACGCGAACCGCAGCGTCCACCCGTTGACTGGGTCACCCAAGTTGGTGACCGCGATGTCGGCGTGGAAGCCACCGGTCCACTGGCTGGTGACGACGTAGTTCACCCGACACCCGGCCGCCGCGTTCGCCGCACTGGCGTGTGAGATCGCGGCCATCATCGCGACCATGGCAACAGCGATGGCGGCCACAGCAGTCAGCGACTTCCGCATGGCACACCTCGCCGTAAATAGTTCAACGTCTATGAATATATCGACTGTCCTGCTGCTCCGCCTTCCTGTCAAGGCACACACGGCAGTCCTGCCGCCGGCAGGACAACGGAGAGCCCGTCCATGGCTGATCGGTAGCGGCCACAGCGCCGAGCAGGCAGAAGAGTGGATAGCGCGGCTTCCCGCCTCGACCGCGACTGACCGCCAGGTCCTGGACGACTTCGCGTGAAAGGACGCAACGAAGTGGGCGGCCAAGTCCCGGCAAAAAATCGACGGCCGGGTACGCGACCTGGCAATGTGGACCGGCGAGTGGGCAGAGCACAGAACTACCGCCATCAGTCAGCCTGCGAGTCAGAGCGCGGGGGCACCCTCTCGTGATGTGGGCGCCTGCTCCCAACCTGCTCCCCCTAAACCGGTCTCGCGCCGGGCCGCCGACCGCCGGCCGGTGTGTGAGCGGCCTGCCCAGTGCTTGGTTGGCACCAGCACTGGCTCCCGCAGCCGCATCGGTCGATCGGGGAGCACGCTCACCACCGCCGCGCCTTGCCAGCGGCTACTTGTGCGAGCGTAGGTCGGCGTACCGCGTCGGCGCGACGTGAGCCGGTGATGGCCCGTCGGTGCGTCGGCTTTCGAAACGATGCGGGGTCGGACCATAGTGGACAATCGCCCGCCTCGCCGCGTCTCGGTTCGCCGCGCTCAGGGATGTCTGGTGACGGGCAGCGGGCCAGCGGTGCGGACGATGTCGCGGTAGACGGCGAGGGCGGGCTTGGGTCGGTAGGTGTCGGTGACGATGCCGAGTGTTCCGGTGGGTTCCGTGGAGTTGCTGTCGGCGTCCCTGAGGCTGAACAGTTCGTAGTGGGTGATGTTCAGACGCTCTTGTTCGGTGAGGATGACGCCGAGCATGTCCGACAGCGAGTCGCACTGTGCCTGCTCGGTGCGCGGTGACCCGCTCGGGGTGCCGTTCTCCACGATGTGGATGGGAGTGTTGGGCGGGATGTGCGCGCGGGGCAGCAACCCGCCCCGCAAGTGGTGCAGGGCGTGTGTGGTGAGGGATGCGGTGTCTCCCGGGTTGCCCCGCGGGGCGACGGGCGAGAAGGCGTCGGGGTACAGGCCCAGGCCGACGTAGTCGACGTGGGCGGCGAAGTCCTGGTACGGGACCGAGGAAAGGTACGACCAGAACTGGTCGTCGCCGCCCAACCATTCGGGTGGTTCGGCGACGGAAAAGCCGGTCCGTACGTGCTGGAGACCCCGCCGGTCCAGAGCGGCGCGTGCGTGCGGGATGCCGAGGACCAGGGCCTCGAGCACGCCCGGTGCGCTTCCGTCGATGAGCGGGATGGGGAAGTTCGGCTCAAGCGTCACCTGGAGGTACCGCGTCAGGTGACCGTAGCGGTCGATCACGGTGTCGAGGAAGGTCAGCCATCCGGAGAGGTCGGCGGCCCGGGGGATGTAGCTGACCACGAGGTCCAGCTCACGGTTTCCGTCGACGTACCACTCGTCGGGCATCGTGAGGTGCGCGAGTTCGTGTTCGGCGCCGAGCGAGGTGACGACGTCCGGCGGTGCTGGGTCGCCGAGGAAGTGCACGTACTCGCGGATGACGAAGGGGCGACCATTCGAGAGGTCGTCGACGAGGTGGCGGATCGCGGCGACATCGGGTGGGTGGGAGCAGACCGTGCCGGCCCGCCCGCCCGGATAGATACCGAACTTCACGCTTCTGCACTCCCGTATTGGTGGGCTTTCTGGGTTGGCCAGCCGATCTCGCGCGCGCAGATCCGCCGCACCAGAGTCCTGATCCAGGTGGCTTCGGTGGCGACGATGGTGCGCCAGTAGGCGACTTCGAGCATGTGCACTTCGAGTACGTCACCGTCGGGCAGCCCCGAAAGGGCAGCCAATTCTTGGTCGAGCCGGTCGGCGCGACCGTCCAGGATGCACGCCGCCTGGTCGATCGGAAGAATTCCGACGTAGGCGACCGCCATGACGAAGTCCACGGACGCGGCCGGGGTGTCGCGTACGCCAGCCTCGACCTTGTGGCGGAAGTCGGCGAGACCTACGGCAGTCAACTCGTAGGCCGTACGCGGCGGCCGATTCCCCACTCGCTCGGGCCGCCCGGAGGAGACCAAGCCTGCCTTCTCGAGCGCCTTCAACAGGGACGTAACCGTGCTGCGGGTGACCGATAGGTGTCCGTATCGCTCGCGTAGGCGTGTCGTGATGTCGTAGCCATGCGCCGACTGCTCGACGAGGAGTCCGAGGATCGGCAACACCAGGCTGTTCCTTGACGCGTCCAAAGGCACCCAGGCAACCTATAGGCGTATACGTCTAATCACAAGACCGAGCCAGGCGCCCGAGACGACGACCAGGTTGCACGTCAAAGGCGACGCCCTCGCCCACCGACCTAACGTGCAGCCGGTGGCGCGGGTCTGGTCTGGCGATGGAGCTGCGGACATAACGCACGAGAGGAGCGGGCCGTGCTGCGTGAGTCCGGCAGCCTTGCGTAGGTTCGCGAGGCGACGGCCAAGCGCCTGGCGCGCGGCACTGATCCCATCGCTGTCGCCCATCGGCCGCCCTCGGTGGTGAAGACGGGGTGTCTGCGGCGCTGGTGTCGATGAACGCGGTGTGGGAGGTGCCGGCCGTGGATGCGATCGAGTGCCGTTCGTCGTCGGTGAGCGCGCATCGTCGATCACGACCGTGATGGGCTACCACCTTGCCCATCGCGGGTGCAGGCGTCCACCGCTGTCGCCTGGAGGCGGTCCATCAGGGCGTGACGTCGGCGAAGCGAGGCGCGCCCGGCTCGAGTTCGACGCGGGCGGCCCGGGCGGCGAAGCTGATCGCGTGGTACCACCCACAGAGCAGGAACAGGTCCAGCAACTGCGACTCGTCCAGAACCTCGTGGGCGAATCGCCAGATTTCATCATCGATGTCCGCTGCGTCGTGCAGGGCGTCCGCCACCTGAATCAGCGCTTGTTCCCGGCCGGTGGCCCAGCACGGATCGTCCGGCATTCCGTGGGTGAGCGAGGCGATCTCGGTCCGGGTGAGTCCGGCGCGGTCGGCGAAAACCATCAGGTGGACGCCCCACTCGTACTCGCAGCGGCAGCGTGCGCAGGTGCGGAGGATGACGATTTCGCGCTCACGGAGTGTGAGGGATAGTTGCCGGCCGAGTTCGTATCGGCCCCAGTGGCTCATCGCGATGGTCATCGGCAAGTTCTTGGCGAACGTTCGGAACAGGCCGATCGGCGGCATGCTGGTCGGCATCATCGCGGCGAGTTGGGCCTCGACGTCCGCGGTGAAGGGTGATTCGAGCGCGGGTATGCGAGCCATAGCCACCTCCGAGGGCGATTCTGATTCAGAAGCACCATAGCGATTTGTTTTTCGAAGCGCCAGCGTGGTCGCGCCTTGGAACGACAGCGGGGCGAGCGAATGCGATCCCCAGCCCAGCGCGCTGACGACATGCCCGTGGTAGGTGCGTACCGCTGCGAACGACGCGTCGAGCGTCGCGCAGCCCGTACACCTCGTCCCCCGGCTCGAAGTCGGTCACCTCCGCGCCGACCGCCGCCACGACGCCGGCAAGGTCCAGGCCGAGCACCGCAGGCAGCTCGACACGCGCGTGCGCGGCCTTTCCAGCCTGGATCTTCGTGTCGAGAGGGTTGACCAGATCGACGGCGGGGCGGGTTCCTCGGACCGCGCCGGCGCCGCGACGGGCGCACCGCGCACGGGTCAGTCGTCTTCGGCACCGTCGAGCAGCGCCCGCCGCAACGCCAGCCGGTGCTCGCGGCGGATCTCCGCCTCCCGGTACCGTCGCCGGTCCCCGTCGGTCTCCGTCAGCAGCGGCGGCACCGTCCTCGGCTGGCCATCGTCGTCGATGGCGACCATGACCAGGTGGGCGGTGGCCACGTCGGTGGGCGGGACCGCCCGGTCCCACCGGTCGGCGGTCACCTTGACCGCCACCTCCATCGAGCTGCGACCGGCCCAGGTGATCCGCGCGTCGACGTGCACGACGTCGCCGACCCGCACCGCCCGCAGGAACGCGGTCTCGTCGATCGCGGCCGTGACCGCTGGCCCGTCGGAATGGCGGGCGGCGACCACCCCGGCCACCGAGTCGATGAGGTTGAGGATCCGGCCGCCGTGCACCGTACCCATCAGGTTCGTGTGGTGCTGGTCCATGATCTGCGACAGGGTCAGGTGCGACGCCGACGGTGCTCGGCCGGTGGTGGTGGTGGTGTCGTGCACAGCGGTAGTCCGTCCCTCGGGAAACCACACCCCCGGACCACGGACGCACACTGACGAGGACGCGCCCACGCAGAGAGCGCGACACGTCACCCGCTCAGCCCACCCGCGAGGCCGACGGCAGCGCACACGGTTGTGTACGCGGCACTGGCAGGTCTTCGGACTCGCGGGCCCGACCGGCTGCACGCCGGTCCCCTACTGGCCGTCGCTTCCCAGGCCACTGGCCCAGTGCTGATGACGGCGGTCGTTCCCACTCACCGCTGCGGGGCAGCCCCGGATTCCCACCGGGTTCCCTCTTACGACGCCCAGCCACCTCACGACCGGGCGAACCAGCGCCACCGGGAGCATAGCTGGCCAGGGGTGACGGCCCCTCCGCCCGGGAGGTGTTCGGCTTTAGCCATGTGAGGAAAAAGTTCGTCACCTCTTGTAAAAAGTCTCAGCCCAGTGAGGATATTCAGATGCGTCGTCACCCTCAGATTCCTGGGCGGGTGGTCTCGGGCCTCCTCGCGCTCCTCCTCGCCTCGGCTGTCGCTCTCCTCGCGTCCGCTCAGCCCGCCGCAGCTCACGGGACCCTCGCGATGTCCACGCCGGCGGGTGGCGCGACCGTGCGCGAGCCGTTGACCTCGGTGCAGCTGTTCTTCACCGAGAAGGCCGCTGCCAACGCGTTCTTCACGATCACCGCGCCGGGTGGCATCCGGGTCGACAATGGCTGGTCGTACGGGGAGCCGAAGCCGCTGGACAAGCCGGTGCGCGAGTACTTCCTGGTCAACGGTCAGTTCGAGCCACGCGAGTACACGACCGGGTTCCCCGCGACGGTGGCGGTCGCGCACCTGCCGGCCAAGGGCCAGTACTCGGTGAGCTACCTGTCGGTCGCCTCGGACGGCGACCCCGTACGCGGCACCTTGACCTTCCGCTACGACGGGCCGGCGACGGCGGCACCGAAGGGGTGGAGCCCGCCGTCGACCCAGCCGGATCCGGCGCTGTTGGCCACCGCCGAGCAACACGGGTCGTCCGGGCAGGCGTCGGCGGTGCCGACGGTCGCGGTCGAGACCGCCGTTCCGCCGTCCGCGGCAGCGGCCGCGCCGACCGGGTCGACGGACGAGAGCGGTCCGGGAGCAGTCGTCTGGGCCGGCCTGGCAACGGTGGCCACGGCAGCGGTGGCCGGATTCGTCGTCTGGCGTCGGCGGACGACCCCCGCCGGCCGACCCGCCGGCCGTGGCCGTACCTCGCCGACGACATCCGCTCGACGCGGCGCCGGCACCCGTCCCGGGACCAGGACCACCGGCGGCAAGGGCACCGGCAGCAAGACCGCCGGTAGCAAGACCGCCGTCAGCAAGACCGCCGTCAGCAAGGCCGCCGTCGCTAAGACCGACGGCGGAGCCGTCGCTGGCAGAACCGACGCGGGCAGAACCGTCGCGACGACCGGCAGCGCTACGCAGACCTCGGATGGTAAGCGGCGGCCCGGTGCCGTGCCGGCCGCGCGCAAGGAGACCGCGGTCGTCGTGGCTCGGACCGGCGTCTCGGTCGATCCAACTCCGACCGATGAGGACGCGAAAGCCCCCGCCACGACGGACAGTCGACCGCCCGTCGGCTCCGGGGCATCGGCTGAGCCGGATCTTGCCACGGCGACGCCCGGATCCCGGCTGAGCAACACCAGCCTGGCACTGTTCGTCGGTACCCTGGTGCTGGCGCTGCTCGGCGGGTTCGGATTGGCGCGCATCAGCGGCAACGAGGGCCCGGCCGCCAACACCGCCCGGCAGCCGGTCGGCGGTCCGCCCGCCTCCGGCCCGGCAGGGTCCGCGAACGACGGACACCAACACCCGGCGGGCACCGGACCGCACACGCACCGGGGTGACGGCGCGACCGGCGAGACACTCGCCACCGGGACGACCGTCAGCGCCGGCGGCTACACGCTGCAACCGCTGGAACGAACCCAACCCGCCGGGGTACGCGCCGACTACCGCTTCCGCATCGTCGGCACCGACCGGCAGCCGGCGACCCGCTTCGCGGTCGTCCACGACAAGCCGCTGCACATGATCGTCGTGGGCCGTGACCTGACCGGCTATCAGCACCTGCACCCGACGATGGCACCCGACGGCACCTGGAGCGTCCCCATGACGCTGGCCCGGCCCGGCGGCTACCGCGTCTACGCCGACTTCTCCGTCACCGCCGCCAACGGCACGCCGCTGCCGCTCGTGCTGGGCGTCGACCACACGGTGCCCGGCGCGCACACCCCGACCGCGCTGCCGCCGGCGCAGGCGAAGGCGACGGCTGGTCCGTACACGGTGTCGATGACCGGCACCCCGACGGTGGGGGTGACGGCACCGATCCACTTCCAGGTCGCCAGCGCCGACAGCGCAGCGCCCGCGCAGCTGGAGCGATACCTTGCCGCGTACGGGCACCTGGTGGTGGTTCGTGAGGGCGACCTCGGCTACGTGCACGTGCACCCCGAGCCGGAGCTGGTCGACGGGACGGTCAAGTTCTGGCTGACCGCGCCGAGTTCAGGCCGGTACCGGGCCTTCTTCGACTTCCAGGTCGCCGGCAAGGTGCACACCGGGGAGTTCACGATCAACGTCCCCTGACTCCGGAACTTTCTCCGTGCTGCGGCCGACCAACCTCCCAGCAGCAATCATCGGAGGAAGAACACATGCGCGCCACCAGCCCGAACGTTTCACGCCGCCGCTCGGCCGCGATCCTCGCCGCCGCGATTCTGACGGTGGGCGCCGCCGGCTGCGGGGCGTCCGACTCTCCGTCGACCGCGCAGGCGGGCCCGTCCGCGTCGACCTCAGCCAACCCGGACGCGGGCGTGCTCGGCATTCGTGACCCGTGGGTGAAGGCCGCCGACAAGGGCATGACGGCGGCCTTCGGAACCCTGGTCAACGACGGCGACAGCGATGTCACAGTGACGGGTGCCACGAACCCCCTGTCACCGATGGAACTGCACGAGATGACCATGAAAGACGGCAAGATGGTCATGCAGGCCAAGCAGGGTGGCATCGTGATCAAGGCCAAGAGCACGCATGCGCTGGAGCCCGGCGGCGACCACCTCATGCTGATGAACCTCACCAAGCCCGTCCAGGCCGGCGACGAGTTGACCTTCACGCTGACCTTCGCCGACGGCCGGTCCCAGCAGTTCAGGGCCGTGGCCAAACCGTTCACCGGCGCGCAGGAGAGCTACGCCCCCGGGCACGGCCAGCCGATGCCCGGCATGAGCGCCACGCCGGGAACGAGCATGAGCCCGGCATCGTGACGCGAACGCCACCCGTCCGGCCGGTGAGCAGGCGCGGCCTGCTCACCGGAGGGGCGCTCGCTGCCGGAGGAGCCCTGGCCGGCGGTGCCGCCATCGCCACGACCCGAACCGGCGGCGGGCAACCGCCGGCCGTCGCCGACACCACGCCGGTGGCGAGCGTCGGCGGCCTGGTCGAGCCGTTCCATGGCGCCCGGCAGGCGGGGGTGTCCACCGAACCGCAGGCGCACGCGTCGTTCGTGGCGCTCACCCTGCGGGCCGGCACCGACCGGGCCGCGCTGGGCCGGATGTTGCGGCTGCTCACCGACGACGCCGCCCGGCTCACCCAGGGCCGACCCGCGTTGGCCGACACCGAGGCCGAACTCGGGCTGCTGCCGGCACGGTTGACAGTGACCTTCGGCTTCGGGCCGGGCCTCTACCGGGCGGCCGGCGTCGACGACCGCCGGCCGGCGTCGGTCACCGAACTGCCGCCGTTGCGCATCGACCGACTCCAGCCGGCCTGGTCCGGCGGTGACCTGCTGCTGCAGATCTGCGCGGACGACGCGATCTCCGTCGCCCACGCCCAGCGGGTCCTGATCAAGGACAGCCGACCGTTCGCGACGGTGCGGTGGGTCCAGCAGGGCTTCCGGCGCAGCCCCGGTGTCGAGCCGGGCGGCCACACCCAACGCAACCTGTTCGGTCAGCTCGACGGCACCGCCAACCCCAGACCCGGCGCGCCCATGGACACCGCGCTCTGGGTCCCGGAGGGCCCGGCGTGGCTGCGCGACAGCACCACAGTGGTGCTCCGGCGGATCAGCATGAACATGGAGACCTGGGACCTGCTCGGCCGGACCGACCGCGAACTCGCCGTCGGGCGACGGCTCGACACCGGCGCCCCGCTCACCGGGACCGCCGAACACGACGAACCCGACTTCGCCGCCACCGACGCCGACGGCCTCACCGTCATCCCCGACTTCTCGCACCTGACCCGCGCCCACGTGACCGACGACCGGTTGAAGATTCTGCGCCGGCCCTACAACTACGACGGTGCGCCGACGGCGGAGGGCCACGCGGACAGCGGCCTGATCTTCGCCTCGTACCAGGCCGACATCGCACGACAGTTCCTGCCCATCCAGCGCCGGCTGGCCGACCGGGACCTGCTCAACGAGTGGACCACGCCGATCGGCTCCGCTGTCTTCGCCATCCCGCCCGGATGTCAACCGGGCGGGTGGATCGGCGAGCAGGTGCTCGGATGAGCGTGCCACCGACCCGTCTCGCAGCCGTCCGACTCGGCGCGGCGGTGCTCGCCGTCCTCGTGGCGGTGCTCATCCCGGCCAGCCCGGCCTGGGCGCACAACTCGCTCAAGACGGCCACGCCCGCTCGGGACGCGACGCTGCCGAGCGCACCGACCGAGGTCACGCTCGAATTCATGCAGCGACTCGACCCCGCGTTCACCACCATCGTGCTCACCGACGCCGCCAAGCGGAAGGTTCCCACCGGCGAACCGGTGGTCACCGGAGCGAAGAGCACCGTCCAGCTGACCGACACCCTGCCGAACGGGACGTACACGGTCGCCTACCGGGTCGTCTCCGTCGACGGGCACCCGGTTCAGGGGTCGTACCCGTTCACGGTGGCCGATCCCTCGTCCAGCGCCGCGCCGATTGTGGCCGTCAGCGCGTCAGCGGCCACCCCGCCCGCCGCCACGGCAGCGTCCGGCGGCGGTCCGAGCGCCGGTGTCCTCGTCGCGGCTGCCGCCTTGTCCCTCCTCGTCCTGGTGACGGCTGGGCTGCTGTGGCGACGGGCCGCCCGGCGCTGATCCGACCCGCCGCAGACCGGGCCGACGCCACCGGCGCGGAGGACGACCTCGCCTAGAACCGTTCTTCGGGAACCGCCGGCGTCTTCTCCCCGACTACCAGTCAGGGCCGATGCGACACCTCACCGGGCGACCAGACCAGTACGGGAAGCACCTTCGTGCTTCCCGACTCTTCCGATCGGATCACCATGTCTCTGACTGAACTGTCCGGCACCCCGCAGCCGGAGCCCGCCACCACCGCCGAGAAACCGGCCCGAGCCGCCCGTCGCACGTCGCCGTTCGGCGCGCTGCTGCTACGGCTGCACTTCTACGCCGGCATCCTCGTCGCCCCGTTCCTGCTGGTCGCCGCACTGACCGGCCTGGCCTACACCGTCACCCCGCAACTCGACACGATCCTCTACGGCGACCAGCTGACGGTCGCGCAGGTGGGTGACCGGCAACTGCCGCTGGCCGAGCAGATCGGCGCCGCGCGCAACGCGCACCCGGACGGCAGCATCACCACAGTGCAACCCGGCGCCGGCGACCAGACCACCAAGGTGGTGTTCTCCCTGCCCGAGCTGGGCGAGAACCAACACACCGTCTACATCAACCCGTACACCGGCGAGTCCCAGGGGCAGCTCACCACCTGGTTCGGGTCCACACCGGTCACCACCTGGCTGGACGACCTGCACCGCCACCTGCACCTGGGAACGGTGGGCGAGCACTACTCCGAGCTGGCCGCGAGTTGGCTGTGGGTGATGGCGCTCGGTGGGGTCGTCCTCTGGTGGCGGCGACGTGGGGCCGCACGAGCCGCCGCCCGGCACCTGTTCGTGCCGGACCTGTCCACGGGTAAGGGCGTCCGCCGCACCCGAGGGTGGCATGCCACCACCGGCATCTGGCTCACCGTCGGACTCCTCTTCCTCTCGGTCACCGGCCTGACCTGGTCCCGCTACGCCGGGGCGAACTTCGCCGCCGGCCTCGACGCGCTGAGCGCCCGTACGCCCGAGATCTCCACCAGCCTCACCGTCGGCTCCACCGCCCCGGCCGAGACCGGCGGTGGCCACGAACACGGTCCCGCCGACGCGGGCGGGGTCGTCCCGTCGGCGACCTTCGACCGGGTCCTGGCTGTCGCTCGCGGCGCGGGCCTCTCCGGTCCGGTTGAGATCAGTCCCGCGCCGGAGCCGGGCTCCGCCTGGACCGTCACGCAGGTCGACAACATCTGGCCGGTCAAGAAGGACCGGATCGCCGTCGACCCGGCCTCCGACACGGTCACCGCCCGCAGCGACTTCGCCGACTGGCCCCTGCTGGCGAAACTGAGCGGCCTCGGCATCCAGGCCCACATGGGGATCCTCTTCGGTCTGGTCAACCAGATCCTGCTGGCCGCGCTCGCCCTCGGTCTGCTCTGCGTCATCTTCTGGGGCTACCGCATGTGGTGGCAACGCCGGCCCACCCGCGCCGACCGCCGTGCGATCGCCGGCACCCCGCCGGCCCGCAGCGGCGTACGCGGCCTGCCGCTCTGGGCGCTGCTGATCGGCGTACCGGTGACGGCGGCGATCGGCTGGACGCTGCCCCTGTTCGGGCTCACCCTGCTCGCCTTCCTCCTCATCGACGTGGTGGTGGGTGCGGTGTCCCGACGCCGACGACCCGCCGCGGCTCCCACCTCCCCGGCACCCGCGGGGAGCTGACCCACCGGTCCGGCCGTCCGTCCTCCGAGGACGGACGGCCGGACGGACGGACGGTTCGCTCAGATCACGACCTGTTTGGTGGTCGGCAGGCTGTCGACCATCGACTTCGACACGTTGATCGTGTCGGCGATGATCTCGTGGGGCGTGTTCGCCATCCACTGCATCACCGAGATGTCCTCGAACCGGGGATGGCGGAACATCTCCAGGAACACCAGTGGCTCGTCGCCGGTGTTCTCGATGTAGTGGCCGTACGCGAAGGGGACGTAACCCACGTCGCCGGCCTGGAAGTCGAACGTGCGGGCGGCGGCCTGCGAGGCGAAGACGCCCATCCGCCCGGTGCCGGAGATGTAGTACTGCCACTCGTCGGTGGTGGGATGCCAGTGCAACTCGCGCATCCCGCCCGGTTCGACCTCCACCAGGGCCGCGGCGGTGGTCACCGAGGCGGCGAAGTTCGTCGAGTCGGTGACCCGGACCGTACCGCCACGGAACCGTTGCGGGGTCTGCGCGAGCATCCGGTGCTTGAAGCTGCGGGGGATGTCACCGGTCGGGCTGACCACCCGGTCCTGTTGCAGGGGCGGTGGGACGTCACCCTGGAAGATGTACTTCTCCCGCTCGGGCAGGTTCTCCATCTGTTCCAGAGTCCAGCCGAAGTTCTTGGCCAGCACGTGCCGGGGGGTGTGTGCGAAGAAGTCGCTGAGCAGGAACGTGTTGTTCTCCGAGAACGCCCCGTCGTTGAAGACCAGCAGGAACTGTGCGCCGTCCTCCAGCGCCTGGATGTTGTGCGGCACGCCCTGCGGAAAGAACCACAGATCGCCGGCCTTCACGTCCTCGATGAAGTTGCGTCCCTCGTGGTCGACGGCGCTGATCCGGCAACTGCCGCTGAGCATGTACGCCCACTCCGACTGCTGGTGCCAGTGGATCTCCCGGTATCCGCCCGGCTCCAACCCGAACTGGACACCAGCCAACTGAGTGGCGATCGGAAGGTCCCGGCTGGTGACCTCCCGGGTCCAGCCGCCCTTCTCCACCCGGGTGTGCGCCTGGGAGAAGGAGAACTTGAGGTTGGGTACCAGCCGGCTGTCGGTCGTCGGCGGCACCAGCAGATCGGGATTCTGCCGCTCGAGCTCGACGTTGCGGCCCGCGAGCGGCGCGGCACCCTGATCGCCGCGCCGCGGCTGGGGATCGCTGTTCGCCATGATCGCTGTCTCCTCAGTCGGGTTGGATCGGATTGGGCGCGGGAACGGATCCGCCCCGCAGCCGTAGCCGGGACGAGGCACCCAGCAGGGCACGCAGTCCGGGCCAGCCGTACTGGACCGTGATCGCGACCGGAATCGCCGCGGCGGTCGCCATCAGCACCAGACGGGTCCACGCCGGAGCGTGACCACCCGCCCCGGTGCCGGCGTAGAGGACGAACATCAGCAGGACGACCCGGAGCCGGTGCAGACCGGGGAGTTCGGTGAGCTGGGCCATGACTCGATGATTGGCGCCGACCACCGCCCGACACATCACGTGATCGCGCCATTGCCGCCGGTCAGACCCCGGACGGCGCGGGCCATTCCGCCCAGTCGAGCCGGTTCGTCATTCTGGTCGCCCCTGCCGGACGACGTGGATAGGCTCGGTCGCAGGACGGCCTTTCGACGCGCCTGGTAACAACCGGGGAGAACGCCATTGTCCGAATCACCCTTCAACGCCGGGACGCTTCCGGCCGACGACATCGCCACCGACGCCGAACAACGACGGCACCGGCTCTTCGCCACGGCGGACCAGCTCCGGTTGGCCGGGCGCGGGATGGAGGCGCTGCACGTCCTGGCGGCGGAGATCGCCACGAGTCGCGGCGGCGAGCGCCACCGCACCATGCTGCTCGGACGCCTGGCGCAGATCGTGGCACTGGAACAGCCGACCACCGCCCTCGTCGGTCTGCGGGAGGCGTTGCACCTCCGCCTGGACGACCGCAGCCGCAGCGCGGTGCTCGCCCTGGTCGCCACGATCGCGGCCCGCACGGGACATCCGGACACCGATGCCCTGCTGCGCGACGCGGGTACCGCACACGCCACGTCGGGTGATCAGGCGTCCGCTCGCCATCTGGCCCTTGGCCGGGCCGCCCGCTCACTCGCGCACGGCGATCTGCCGGGCGCCCACGCCGTGCTGGCGGCCCTCGACCCGGACTCCTGGGCGGCACGCGCCGACGCCCCGTCCATCCGGGCGGAACGCATCCTCGTGCAGCTCGGTCTGGGCCGGCACCAGGACGCGCGGGCCGCGACCCGCCAGCCGCCCGAGGCGACCGACGGCTCACTCACCGGGCTGACCGCGCTGGACTGCCTGCGCATGGTGGCGGTGGGAGAGCTACCCGAGGCGGCCGCACTGGCCGTCACGACGCTCAGCTCCGGTCCGGCGAACCTCAGCAGGGAGGTACGTGCCCTGTTGGTCGCGGTGATCGGCGAGGTCCGCTACCGCCGTGGCGAACACGACGACGCCCGCGCCATCCTCCGCACCTGCCTGGCCGAGGACCGATGGCCCGACCGTACGTTGTGGACGTTGGCGTTCTGTGTGGCGGTGCGCGATGCCACCCTCAGCACTCCGGCGGGCCTGCTCACCAGGGTCGTCGCCGACCTGCACCGGTCGGTCCGGCCGCTCCTGCCCGTGCCGCACTTCGGCCCCCGACTGGTACGCGCGGCGACGGCCGCCGGCGACACCCAGGCCGCCGGTCGGGTCACCGAACTGGTGGAGCTGGTGTCCGTCCGGACGCCGGTGCCGCTGTGGCGAGCGCTGGCCGACCAGAGCCGAGGGTTGCGCGACGGTGACCCTGGCGCGCTCCGGTCGGCGGTCGACCACCTGCGCACCACCGCCGCCCGGCCGGCCCTGGCCGACGCGCTGCTGGACCTCGCCAACTGCCCTCGGGCGCGGTCCGGAGAAGCGCGCGACGCCGCGCACGAGGCGGCTGCCCTGTACGCCCGGATCGGGGCCCCTGGCGACCAGGCGATCGCGGACCAGCGCTACGCCGACCTCGCCGCCACCCCGCGCCACCGGCCCTCGTCGGACGAGCTGCCGAGCCGGGGCATCGAGGCGCTCACCCCCGCCGAGGAGCGGGTCGCCGAGATGCTCGCGACCGGTGCCACGAAGAAGGAGGCGGCCAGGAGTCTCTTCGTCTCCTTCCACACCGTGGACACCCAACTCCGCTCCATATACCACAAGCTGGGCATTCACAATCGGATGCAGTTGGCGCGGGCCTGGGAACGCGCCGGACGATAATCAGCCGATGACCGCGCCAGCCGACCTGACCCCGCTCGCCGAAGCCGTGGAGTGCGAATTCATGCACTCCTACGAGTCGCAGGCGCCCGGGCCCGCGTACACCGAGCTCGGGATCGCGACCACCCGCATCGGCGGCGGTGTCGTTCTCGCCATGCGCAACGATCCCTCCGGCGGGTACTGGAACAAGGCCCTCGGCTTCGGCACCGCCGAGCCGTTCACGGCGCAGACCCTGGATCGTGTCCTCGACTTCTACCGGGAGCAGGGCGTCGACCAGGCAGTCCTTCAGCTCGTTCCGTCGGTGCTGCCGGGGGGCTTCGACGAGGTCGCCGCGGCGCGCGGGCTCGAGCCGGGGAGCACCTGGGTGAAGCTCGCCGCCCGACCCGGCGACGTCGCCGCGGCGCAGACCCGTCTGCGCGTTGCCCCGGTGCCGGCCGCCGAGGCGCGGCCCTGGGCCGACGTGCTCCTCACCGGGTTCGGCATGCCGACCGGTGGGCTCACCGACATGCTGGCCGCGACGGTCGGCCAGCCGGCGTGGCGACCCCATGCGGCCTGGGACGACGGCGAGCTGGTCGCCGGCGGCAACCTGTTCCTGCACGGCGAGGCCGCGTCGCTCAACGCCGCCGCGACCGCCTCCGGTCACCGCGGCCTCGGAGCGCAGTCGGCGCTGATCGCCGCCCGTGCCCGAGCCGCAGCCGAGGCGGGATGCCGGTGGCTGTTCGCCGAGACCGGCAAGCCCGCGCCCGGTCAGCAGAACCCGTCGCTGAACAACATGCGCCGGGCCGGGCTGGTGCCGCTCTACGAACGCCGCAACTGGGTCTGGCGAGCAGCTTCCTGAGCCCGCTCCCCCGCCGTCACTTCTCGCTGTCGAGCAGGCCCATCATGGCGGTCGCGTACCGCTGGCCGGAGGCTGCGCCGGCCGGTACGGCCCGCTCGATCTCGTCCACCGCGTCCTGGTCGAGCACCACGTCGACAGCGGCCAGCGACTCGGTCAGCCGGTCCCGCCGCCGCGCCCCGACCAACGGCACGATGTCTTCGCCCTGCGCCGCGACCCAGGCGATCGCCACCTGACCGGTGGTCACCCCGAGCCGCTGTGCGACCCGGCCGAGCGCGTCCACCAGGCGGAGGTTGGCGGCCAGGTTATCGCCCTGGAAGCGCGGGCTGTTCGCCCGGAAGTCGGTGCCGGTCAGCTCACGCTCCGCCGACCAGTGGCCGCTGAGCAGACCTCGGGACAGCACCCCGTAGGCGGTCAACCCGATGCCCAGCTCGCGCAGCGCCGGCAGGATGGCGTCCTCCGGGCCTCGGGAGAGCAGCGAGTACTCGATCTGGACGTCGCTGATCGGTGCCACCGCCGCCGCCCGGCGAATGCTGTCGGCGCCCACCTCGGAGAGCCCGATGTGCCGGATGTAGCCGGCCTGCTGCATCTCCAGCAGCGCACCGACGGTCTCCTCGACCGGGACCTGCGGGTTCAGTCGCGACGGCCGGTAGATGTCGATGTGGTCGGTGCCCAACCGTCGCAGCGAGTACGCCAGCCGGTCCTTCACCGCCGCCGCCGACACGTCGTACGGTGCCGCCTGGAAGCCACCGTCTGGTGTCCGGCGTGCGCCGAACTTCACGCTGAGCACCACCTCGTCCCGGCGACGCTCGCGCAGCACCCGGCCGATCAGCATCTCGTTGTGACCCGAGCCGTAGAAGTCGGCGGTGTCGATCAGGTTCACGCCGGCGTCGATCGCGGCGTGCAGCGTCGCGACGCTCTCCGCCTCGTCGGCCGGCCCGTACAGGTCGGACATGCCCATCGCGCCGAGCCCGATGATCGACACCTCCGGTCCGGAGGCACCCAACCGTCGCCGTCGTAGACCCGTCATGTCCCTCGTCTCCTTCGGTCGTCGGTGCTGGTGGCGTCCAGGCACCGCTGTGTACGCTGTGTCCATATAACCAGCAAGTAGACAGCGTGTCCATATAACCGGGAGGACCAGTGGCCGAGCTCACGCCGGAGGCCCAGCCGCCAGCACGCCGTGGTCGGGGCCGCCGGCCCACCGATCAGGTACGAGCGGAGATCCTTACGGCCGCCGGTGAGCTCCTGCTGACCGAGAGCATGGCCGGGTTCACCATCGAGAAGGTCGCCGCTCTCGCCGGGGCCAGCCGGATGACGATCTACAAGTGGTGGCCCTCCAAGGGCGCGCTCGCCCTGGACGGTTACTTCACTGTCGTCGCGCCCACGCTGGCGTTCCCCGACACCGGCGACATCGTGGCCGACCTGACCGACCAACTGGTCGCCTTCGTCCACCTGGTGCGGGACACCACCGCCGGACGGGTCATCAGCCAACTCATCGGGCAGGCGCAGACCGACCTGGAACTGGCCGCCGCCTACCGCGAGCGCTACTCCGCCCCCCGCCGGGCCCTCGCCGTCGAGACCCTCACCCGGGCCATGACCCGGGGGCAGCTACGCGCCGACATCGACCCCGAATCCGTCGTCGACCAGCTCTGGGGCGCGTGCTACCACCGCCTCCTCATCGGCGACCTGCCGCTCACCGAGGACTTCGCCCGCACCCTGGTCGACAACCTCATCCGCGGACTGCGCTGACCGGCAACCGGCCGGCGCACACACCGGCCACGGGCCGACCAGGCCGCACAGGCGACGGGCCGACCGGGCCGCACCGGCGACCACCCGACCAAACATGAAGATCATGTTCAATCGGTGCTAACGTCATCGATCGATGCTCAAGCGATCGTCAGTCTCGCCCGGCCGGCACCGCAACCTGAGGTGAGGATGCCCCTCCACTTCGACCTGCTCGGGCCGCTGACAGTGTCACGGGACGGCCGGCCGGTCCCCCTCGGATCGACGAAACAGCAGCTGGTGCTGGCCGCTCTGCTGCTACGCCCGGGTGAGGCGATCTCCGCCAACGAGCTGATGACGATGGTGTGGGGTGACCAGCCCCCCGCCTCGGCCGCCGCGAACCTGCGCACCTACCTGCGAGGGCTGCGCCAGGCACTCGACTGCGCCGC
This sequence comes from Micromonospora sp. NPDC047756, assembly GCF_055587245.1. Lineage (NCBI taxonomy): Bacteria > Bacillati > Actinomycetota > Actinomycetes > Micromonosporales > Micromonosporaceae > Micromonospora > Micromonospora sp. NPDC047756. The sequence goes on along the minus strand of NZ_JBVJGQ010000002.1, from coordinate 549,688 downwards.
GGACGAGCGCCGCCGGATCCTCACCACACCCGGCGGCTACCTGCTTCGCGTCGAGCCGGACGAGCGGGACGTGGACCGGTTCGACGCGGCGGCGGCGCGCGGACGGGCCGCGTTGACCGCCGGCGACCCGGCGGCGGCACAGCCGGAGCTGGCCCGCGCGCTCGGCATCTGGCGGGGGTCGGCCTTCGCCGGGCTGCCACTGCCCCGGCTCCTCACCGGCCGGGTCGCGCGGATCACCGAGCGGCGGCTGCTGACCGAGGAGGACCACGCCGCAGCACGGCTCGCGCTCGGCGAGGCCGCCCAGGTGATCCCCCGGCTGCGGGCACTACTCGACCGTCACCCACTGCGGCAACGGGCCTGGTCCCAACTCATGACCGGCCTCTACCAGATCGGCGACATCGCCGGCGCGCTGGCCGCCTTCCAGCAGGCCAGACGCGCGCTGGCCGAGGAGACCGGGATGGACCCCGGCCCCGAGCTGACCCGGTTGCACGACGACATCCTGCACCACCGCCTCAGCCAGCAGACCGTGACGGCCGGGCCGGTGGACGACGCGTCGGCCGGAGCGGCACCGGGCCGCCCTCAGCAACTGCCACTGGCCCTGCCCGGCTTCGTCGGGCGCAGCGCCGAACTCGACCTCCTCGACGCGACCCTCGGCGGCCGAGCCGTACGGCAAGCCACTGTGGACATCGCCACCATCAGCGGCATGGCCGGCGTGGGCAAGACGACGCTCGCGCTGCACTGGGCCCACCGGGCCGCCGACCGCTTTCCCGACGGCCAGTTGTACGTCAACCTCCGAGGCTACGACGACGCGGACGCGGTGTCCCCCGCCGACGCCCTGGTCGACTTCCTCGAGGCGCTCGGCGTACCTGTCGGCCGGATCCCCAGCAGCGTCGACGCTCGGGCCGGGCTGTACCGCAGCCTGCTCGCCTCGCGTCGGATGCTCGTCGTCCTCGACAACTCGCGCGACGCCGACCAGGTGCGCCCGCTGCTGCCCGGAGTGGGCCGGTGCGCGGTCCTGGTGACCAGCCGCGACCAGCTCAGCAGCCTCGCCGTGGCCGAGGGCGCCCGACCGTTGACGCTGGAGGTGCTGACCGCCGCCGAGTCGACGCGGCTGCTCCGCAGCCGCCTCGGTGACGCCCGGGTGGCGGCGGAATTGGCGGCGACCAGCGAGGTGATCGAGTCGACCGGGCGACTTCCGCTCGCGCTGTCCATCGTGGCGGCCCGGCTGACCGCCCGGTCCACCTTCCCGATCGACGCCGTCGCGGCCCAACTCCGCCAGTCCGAGTCCCGCCTTGAGCAACTGGCCGACGGGGACGTCCGCCGGGTCTTCTCCTGGTCGTACCGGGCGCTGAGCGTCGAGGCGGCCCGCCTGCTGCGCCTGCTGGGCCTGCACCCGGGCCCCGACCTGACCGGAGACGCCGCCGCCGCGCTGCTCGGCCGCCCCCGGGCGGCGGTCACCCCGCTGCTGAAGGAGCTGACCCGGCTGCACCTGCTGACCGAGCACCTACCCGAGCGGTACGCCCTGCACGACCTGCTCCGGTCGTACGCCGCCGAACTGGCCCAGGCATCCGACCTGGCCGAGGAGCGCCAGGTCGCCGCGCGCCGGATGTACGACCACTACCTGCACAGCGCGCACCCCGGCGCGGTGCTGCTCCAGCCGACCTGGACACCCATCGAGGTGGAACCACCGATGCCGGCGAACGTGCACGTGCCGATGCCAGATCGGGTCGTCGCGGCGGCCTGGTTCCACGCCGAGCACCCCGTCCTGCTGCGGGTGCTGCGTCAGGCCGCGGAGACCGGCTTCGAGCGGTACGCCTGCCAGCTCGCCTGGGCCCTGGCCGCGTACCTCGCGCCCAGAGGCATGTTCCAGGAGCAGCTCGCGGCCCAGCAGGCGGCGCTCGCGGCGGCGCAGCGGATCGGCGACGTCCGGGCGCAGGCGCAGGCCAGCCGGATGCTCGCCCGCGCGCTCATGCGGCTCGGCGACCAGCACGCGGCCGAGCACCACGTACAGCGGGCACTGGAACTGTACGAACAGCTCGAGGACCTGGACAGCCTGGCGCTGATCCTGCGCCAGTACACCGAGCACTGCACCCAGTACGGCCGGCTGGACGAGGCGCTCAAGCACAGCGCCGAGGCGCTGCGCGTCTCGCAGCTCATCGGCAACCGGTACGCCGAGGCGCGCGCGCTGAACGTCAAGGGTTACCTGCACGCGCTGACCGGCGACTACCAGCAGGCCGTCGTCGACTGCGCCGAGGCGCTGGCCCAACAGGAGGCGATCAACGATCGCGTCGGGCAGGCCGCGACGCTGGACAGTCTGGGCTTCGCGTACCACCGGCTCGGTGACCCGGCCAGAGCCGCGCTCTGCTACGAGCAGTCCGTCCAACGCTTCCAGGAGTCGGCCAACCGGTATCACGAGGGGCTGACCCTCGTCCGGCTCGGCGAGGCGCGCGAGGCGATGGCGGACCCGCCGGCCGCCGCCGAGGCATGGCAGCGGGCCATCCGAATCTACGACGACCTGGGCCACCCCGCCGCGGACGTGGTGCGGCAACTGCTGGTACGCGTCGCGCCCGGCCACTGCGGCCCGGTGACCCCGCCCGAGTGAGACGCCCGGCTACAGCGGCCGGAGACGGTGTCGACCGGCCCCCGTCCCAGCGCGTGGTCAGCGCCTCGGCCGACAGGTGCGGGTGGCCGTGGACGGCCCCGGGCGGGTCCTCCGGAAAAACGGCCCGGCACCGACGGCCGGGCCCAGGTCGCCCCGCAACATCGAGGTGTACGCGGCGAACAACGCCGAGGTCGGCTCGACGCCCAACTCGGTCGCCAGGCGGGTACGGAAGGCCCCGAACACGTCCATCGCCTCGCCCTGCCTGCCGGTCTGGTACAGGGCGGTCATCAGCATGATCGCCAGCCGTTCCCGCAGCGGATACTCCGTCTGCAACGCGGTGAGCGCGGGGATCGCCCGGCGGCAGTCGCCCAGCCGCAGGCGCAGTTCCAGCCGGTGTTCCAGGCAGACGATGCGGCGTTCGAGCAGGTGCTGTCGACGGCTCTCCGCGTACGGGCCGGTCAGGCCCGCCAATGGTTCGCCCGCCCAACTCTGCTCGGCCTTCGCCAGTAGCGCCGCGGCACCGGTCAGGTCACCGGCCGCCTCGGCCACGGCGGCCCGTTCCATCGCCTCGTCGAAGTCCGCGACGTCGGTGCGGGCCGATCCGAGACGCAGCCGGTAGCCGATCCGGGAACTGTCGATCGCGGGGTCGTCGGGGCCTCCGCACGCCGCCTGAAGCGTGCGTCGCAGGCGATAGATGTACGGCGGGATCAGCTTGACGCCGGTCGCCGGGATCTGGCCGCCCCAGACGCCCTGCAGGATCGCCGCCGGTGTGACCACACGGTCCGCGTTGAACAGCAGGATCGCGAAGACCGCCTGTTGCCGGACGGGCCCGAGGTCCAGCCACTCGCTGCCGACCTCAGCGTGCAGCGGGCCGAGGGCGAGAAACCGTACCCGCGTCACGGCATCGCACCGCCCGCACCAGGACTCGTCATCGAGGTCTCCTCCCTACCGGCGGCCGGGGAACCGCGCACAGGCGACGAGGCACGGCATGCCCGGGTCAGCTCTGAATCCGGCGGTGCCGCTTGAATCGAAGATCATCGCGTCCGGGGAATGGTACGGCGCTCGACGTACAACTCGCGTACATCGCCTGTACGAACAGCGCGCACGGGTGGCGTCGCGCGCTCAGGAAGCGGAGACGGTGCTGCCGGCGAGGCATCAGGTGACTCACCGGCAGCACGTCGATCAGCAGGTCCCACGCGTGGGCGTAGCTCACTCGGGCGGCTTCGCCCCCGACTGCTCGCTGACCATGTACGCCGCGTACCAGTCGGGCCAGTTGTCGTCATGCTCGCCCGTACGTTTCTCGTGTTCACCGTGCGCGGCGGCCGCGCGCCGCAGCGCGCTCGCCAGGTCGCTCGTGGAGCCGAACGACGTCAGGCCGCCCTCGATGCGCCCGGGAAGCCTGGTGGTGATCTCCTGCATGAGCCAGGTGTTCCCGTCCGGGTCACGCAGCGTGGCACGCGAGAAGTAGCTGCGCCGCTGCGGATCCGGCCCGTCGACCGGGCCGTCCGGGCTGACGTGGAAGACGTCACCGACCTCGACACCGGCGGCGACGAGGGTGCCGTGGGCCGCCTCGATGTCGGACACGATCAGGTACGCCATGGCCGAGCCGGGTGCCGCCGGCGTGAGCCCGGGGCCGAACTGCACGGAGCACGCGGAGCCGTGCGGAGTCAGTTGGACGATGCCGGGCGGCGTCTGGTCGAGCCGCCATCCGAGCCGCTCGTAGAACGCCTTCGCCCGGTCGACATCCGACACCGGAATGACGATCACCTCGAGCTTGACGTCGAGGCCCTCGATGCGCGACGTCGCACCCGCGTCCGCCTGGTCAACCTTCGGGCTCATCCCCCGCTCCCTTCCTGATCATCACGCTACTGTTCGCGTTACTGCTCAACCCGCTCTCCGGCATCACCCCGCTGCCGTCCGGGTGGCCCTGCGCACCCCCAACAGGGCGACCACGGCGAGGAGGACGACGGCGACCGAATACTCGTCGGCGGTCCTCGGCAGGCCGCCGGCGTAGACCACGAGGAAGCCGGCGATCACCGTGGGGAGACCGAAGCCGACGTAGCAGACGACGTAGAGCACCGACAGCACGCTGGCACGTTGGTGAGCCTCGACCAGCGGCATGACCGTCTTGAGGCTGCCCTGGAAGCCGCTGCCGAAGCCGATGCCCCCGAGCGCGAGGCCGACGAAGAAACCCGGGACGGACTTCGCCATGACCGACACCAACGTGACGACCATGCCCAGGATGAGCGCGGTGATCCCGGTCAGGATCACGGTCCGCGCGGCGGTGTTGCGCTGGATCAGCACGGCTGCCGACCCGAAGACGGCGAAGACGAAGAGGACGAGACCGCCGATCACGATGGACGTGCTCATGAGACTGCGGACGAGCGCCGGGCCGAGCGCGCCGAAGAACCCGGCCAGTGCCCAGATCGCGAAGAGCACCGGCACCACGACCAGGACCGGCTTGCGCACCGGACGGGGCAGAGCGATGTCCGGCCGGAGGCTCCGGCGGGCCCCGCCCATCGGGCTCACCGTCTCCGGCATCAGCGCGACTCCGACGGCCTGGATCAGCAGGATGACGAGCAGGACGACGTACACCAGTCGCGTCGGCGCGGGCAGGAACTGGATGAGCAACGCCGAGAGCAGGGCGCCGCTTCCGGTTCCGATACCGGGGGCGAGAGAGTTCGCCAGCGTGCCCCGGGCCCGGTCGATGTCGAGCATGGCGGCGCCCACGGCGCCGGTGGCGGCCCCGGCCGCCAGCCCCTGCACGAGGCGGGCGACCAGCAGGGACGGTACGCCGTTGGCGAAGATGAAGACGACAAGCGCGAGCATCTGCACCGCGATCGCGACGCCCAGCACCGGCCGCCGACCGACGTGGTCGGACAACTTGCCGAAGGTGAGCAGCGACGCGAGCACCGCGAGGGCGTAGACGGCGAACACGATCGTCGTGGTGACCGGTGAGAAGTGCCAGCGTTCCTGGTACGTGGCGTAGAGCGGGGTCGGCGCCGCCGACGCGGCCAGGAACGACACGAGGATGGACGCCAGCAGCACCAGGGAGACCGTCGGCGTGAGTCGGGCCCGCCCGGCGATTGGCATGTCGGTGCTCCTCGGCTGCGTTCAGAGCGGTCAGCCTGCGCGTTCCGCCGGCCCCCGGGGCCACGGCGGCGTACCCGTTCGGCGCCGACACATGCCCACGGCTCAGCCCTCGGTGTCCTGGCCGGCCCCGGGAAGGCTCGCCATGCCACGTGCCAGCGCGTCCCTGAAGTCGCGGTACCGGTCGGGGCCGAGGGTGTCGGCGCGGTTCTGCTCGATCTGGTGCATACCCGGCCGGCGCCCTACAGCTCGGGGTGGCCGAAGAGCCCCGGCAGCCCGCCGCTGTGCAGAAAGACGACCCGGTCGCCGCGCTTGAAGCTGCCGGCCAGCAGCGCCGCCATCGCCCGACCGGTGTACGTCGGGTCCAGGAAGACCCCTTCCGTACGCGCGGTCACCTCCAGCGCGTCGCGAACGGCGGCGGTCAGCGTGCGGTAACCCGCACCCACCTGGGTGCCGTCGATCCGCAGCTCCGCGGGCTCCACCTCGCCGACGAGCAGCCCGGCGACCGTCGCCCGTGGGTCCGGCACGGCGCCGACGTCCACGCCGACGACCCGCCGCGCGCCCAACTCCCGCACCAGGCCGGCCATCGTCCCGCCGGACCCGAGCGCCGTCACGACCTCGACACCGTCGGCGTCCGGCAACTGGGCCCGCAGCTCCCGACCGCAGTCCACATAACCCTGTACCGACGCGGGAGAGGTGCCGCCGAACGGGATGACGTACGCCGAGCGTCGCTTGCCCTCGGCCGCCGCCACCTCGGCGGGCGGACGGTCTCCGCTCCAGACGATCTCCGCGCCCGCGAGCCCGTCGAGCAGCAGGTTTCCCCGCATGGTCTCCGGAGGCGGGCCGGCGAGCACCAGCACGCAGGAGAGGCCGAGCCGCGCGGCCGCAGCCGCCGTGAGCCGGGCGTGGTTGCTCTGCGGCGCCCCTGAGGTGATGACAGTGGAGGCGCCGTCGGCCATCGCCTGCGCGCAGGTGTATTGGAGCTTGCGGATCTTGTTGCCACCCCCACCGAGGCCGCTGAGATCGTCACGCTTGAACCAGAGCTCGGCCAGCCCCAGCCGGGCGGCGAGCCGGGGCGCGGCCTCCAGCGGCGTCGGCCAGGTACCGAGGGGAACGGGTGTGATCATCCGTTCAGCTAAGCACTTCGTGCCCAGGCCGCCCGGGGCAGCGGTCCGACGTCTGAGTGACGACCGGGACGGAGCGCCGCGTGCCGCTGCCCGGGACCCGCCCCGTCGCGGGCGGCGAGCGCGTCGGCCACAGCTCCGGTGGCAAACGCGTAGATGGCTTTGTGCAACACGTCGATGGCGAGTTCGGAGCGGGGCCAGGTGAACGGCGGCGCCCCCACGCCGGTGGCGTTCTCCAGGATCTGGTCGTTGCTCAGGCGCAGCGCGGTGAACATCGTCGACGCCCACACGCCCCGCAAGCCCGTCTGCGCCATGACGCTGCGTAGCACGCCGACCAGCACGCCCTGGCCGTAGTGCATTGCCAGGTTCTGCCACCGGGGCGGCTGACCGGAGGATTCCGGCAGGCCGGTCAGCCGCCCCAGAACCTGGGCCGGAACATAGGAGTCGGGCCGACCGGTCACCCGCTGTTCGATCTTCTCCGCGGCCGTCATCACCGCTGCCCCGGCCAGACCCGCCACCAGTCCCTGCCACACCGCTCGCTTCAGCATGTGCGGGCCCTACCCCCCGGGCGCTCCCCTACACCCCAACATGCCGCTGGCCCACGGGTTGTCGTCCGGCAGCGCCGGGTTGGTTTGAGCCCCGACCCCCCGGGTAGGGTCCTTGTCGGGTCAAGACACGCGCCCTCCAGTGGTCACCTCGCCGCGGCACGCACGCGGCGGGCGGCCACCCTCGTCGAGGGCGGAGGCATCGTGTGACCGACCAGGACCCCCCATTCCGGTCTTCAGGACCCAACTCGCGGTACGGCCCGCACCGGCCGATCATGTCGCTGTCGGTGAGCCATGACGGCGCCGCCAGCCAGATCAGGGTCGTCGGCGAGATCGACATGAGCAACGCCCATCTGCTCACCGAGCTGGTGCAGGTTCTCTGCCGCACGCCCACCCCACTGGTTGTCGTGGACCTCGCGGCGGTCCGCTTCCTCGGCGCGCACGCCGTCAGCGCCCTGCTCCACGCCGCTCACCTGGTCGCCCAGGCCGGCGGACGGCTGACGCTTCGCGACCCCTCGCCGTTCGCCCTCCGGGTGCTCGACGTGGCCGGCGTGCTGGGGCACCTCCACCTCTACCGCACATCCACACCGACCGGTGCTCGCCTCCGCGGAGTGGTCCCACCCCCACCCCTGCCCCGCCGTGCCGCACCGCCGCGTCAGCCACTCGGCCCGTCCGTCGCCGCCCAACCGTAGGCGGCGCGGCCACCGTCCCCCGACAAGGAGAGACATGTTCAATCCGTTGGACCACAAAGGAATTCCACTCGAGGACCAGATCCGCAACTGGCGTGAACTGAACGTCGAGCCGATCGATCCGGAGGCGGTCGACCCCTACACCCGATGCCGGATCATCACGATGAACGGCATCGAGGTCGAGGCGATCAATTTCCAGCACCAGTTCGCCCGGAACTGCCCTGACCAGGAGGTCCGCCGACAGCTCGCGTACGTCCGATACCTGGAGAGCCAGCAACAGCGGGTCGTGAACTGGCTGCTCCCCGGCGTCGCCAGTGTGCTGGAGACGACTCTCGGCTACGAGCAGGTGGCCGTCGACCTCACCGCCTGGGTGGCCCGCCACGAACCCGACCCCTACCTCAAGCAGGCGTACGAGTTCGGCGTACTGGAGGACTTCGACCACCTGTACCGCTACGCCAATCTCTACGAGATGGTCGAGCGGCGCAAGGCCGAGAAGATCGTCGACGGGCTCACCGAGGTCATGCCCGGCCGACCGACGATCCAGGAGCACCGGCATCCCTTCGACGAGGTCCGCACCCCGTACGACCGCAACTCGGTCGACCCGCGCTCGAAGCTGCACGCGTTGACGATCCTGTCGGCCGAGCAGCAGGTGATGTTCTACTACATGAACGTCGGCCCGCAGTACATGGAGCCGATCGCGCGCCAGCTCTACCAGGAGATCAGCCTGATCGAGCAGGAGCACGTCACCCACTACGAGTCACTGCTGGACCCGGGCGAGAACTGGTGGGAGCGGCTGCTCACCCACGAGTACAACGAGTGCTGGCTCTACTACTCCTTCCTCCAGCAGGAGAGCGACCCCCGGATCAAGGCGGTCTGGGAGCTGCACCTGCAGATGGAGCTGGCTCACCTCCAGCAGGCCGCCGACCTGCTCCGTCGCCACGACGGCAGGGAGCCGGAGGAGATTGTCGGCAGTGTCGGCCTTCCCGAGCCGCTGACCTTCGAGCCCAACAAGGACTACCTGCGTCACCTGTTGGCCACCCAGATCGACCTGACGAAACTCGGCGAGGGCTACGTCCGTGAGGCACACGAACGCTTCGAGTGGATGCAGCAGCAACTGCACGACGGCCAGCAGCCGCCGAGCGAACAGGTCATCGACATGCACCGGGAACGCTTCGGTGACGAGTACCGCATCGAGACCGAGGGCCCGCACCCCGTCGAGACGCTGCGCGCCAAGGGAGGCAGCCATGCCTGACACCCACACCTCGCCGCCGCAGGAGGATGTGGTCGACCTGTTGCTCGCCCAGCACGCCGAGATCGAGCAGCTCTTCCTGCTGGTCATCGGCGGCACCGGCGACACCCGACGTGACGCCTTCGACGACCTGGTCAGGCTCCTCGCCGCCCACGAGACCGCGGAGGAGGAGGTCATCCACCCGCTCGCCCGGACGCTGCCCGGCGGGGGCGGCGACGCCATGGTCGACGACCGCCTCGACGAGGAGCGGCAGGCCAAGGAGACCCTGCAAACCCTGATCAAGGGTGGCGTGGACGCCGACGGCTTCGACACCGGCATCGTCCTGCTGCGCGACGCCGTGCTCCGCCACGCCCGGCACGAGGAGCGCTACGAGTTTCCCCAGCTCCGCCAGCATGTTCCGGTCGACCGGCTGCGCAGCCTCGCCACGGCCGTGCGGGTGGCCGAGGCGTCCGCGCCGACGCGGCCCCATCCCAGCGCCCAGTCCGCGAAGGGCAACCTGGCCGCCGGCCCGGTGCTGGCGGTCATCGACCGGGTACGTGACGCGGTGCGCAAGCCCTCGGAGAGCTGACTGACGTCAGCCGTTCCGCGTTCTGTCGATAGGGTCGCCCGCCTCGCGCGGGTGGCCCTGTCGACGAGCGGCCACCAGACAGGGCGCAGTCACCGCTTGGTCCTGCCCTCCGCCTGGGCGACCAGGGACTCCGCGACCTCGCGCACCTTCCGGTTGCTGTCCTGGGAGATCTTCGACAGCAGCGAGAACGCCTCCTCGGACGAGCACCGCCGGCTCCCCATGATGATCCCTTTGGCCTGCTCGATCACCGCCCGGTTGCGCATCGCCTCCTGCATCTGGGCCGCCAGCGTGGCGGCGTTCTCGTACAGGTGCGCGTTGGCCAGTGCCACTGCCGCGTACGCGCCGAAACCCTCCGCGCTGATGATCGAGGACGGGTCGAATGCGTTCACCGACTCGCTGTAGACGTTCAACGCGCCGACCACCGATGCCTGGACCGGAAGCCCGATGGAGAGGGAGCTCCCCACCCCGGCGGCGCGAGCCCTCTCCGCCCATACCGGCCAGCGTTCCTCGGTCGCCATGTCCGGCACCGAAATGGTGTCACCGCTGGCGGAGGCATCCAGGCAGGGACCCCGGTGCTCCTCGTACTGCCACTCGTCCAACTGACGGGCCAGCTCGCCGGTGGATGCTCCGGTCCAGCCGACCGGACCCCGGAGCAGCGTGACAGTCACCTCTCTCGTCCCGGCAATGCTCGCCTTGGCGAGCTCGGCGATCCGGAGCAGCATGTCGTCGAGGTTGACCTCGTCGAATCTGACCCGGCCCAGCTCGGCCAACGCGTCCGCGGGATCCATCGTCGGCTGCGTCATCGGCTCAAGGCCCTTCTCGGTCGGCGTCCGCCGGAGTGACAGTTCCGGCACGGCCCGCAGGGGGCGTCAGCAATCCTGGTCCTACCCCTCGGGTCCCCCACTCACACCCGGCCGAGGCGTGCTGGCCAGCCCCCACACCGGGCAGCTCACGCGGCTCACGGCCGCGGCTGCCGGGCCGGTGTGCGGAGGTCCACGCGATGCCGGCCGGCCCCGGGTAGCGTGGGCGGTCATGGTCACCAGCGCCGACGTGCGTCGGGAACTCGCCCGCCTCGCCGACCCCCGTCGCGCGGAGGCATCGAGCCGGTTCCTCCAGATGGTTCCCGGCGGGTACGGCGAGGGCGATCGGGCCCTCGGTGTCTCCGTGCCCGACCAGCGCAAGCTGGTTGCCCGGTTCTGGCGCGACCTGTCGCTGGCCGAGACGACGAAGCTGCTCACCGAGGGCGCGCACGAGGAACGGTTGACCTCGCTGCTCATCCTGGTGCGCAAGTTCGCCAAGGGCGACGAACAGGAACGGGGTCAGATCTTCGGCACCGTCCTGGCCAACACCGGCAGCATCGACAACTGGGACCTGGTGGACTCGTCCGCGCCGTACATCGTCGGTCCCTGGCTGATCCACAGGGACCGGGACGTCCTGGACCGGTTGGCCGAGTCCAGCCTCGTGTGGGAGCGGCGCACCGCCATCATGGCGACCTTCGCCTTCATCAAGGCCGGCGACTTCGAGTGGACCTTCCGACTCGGCGACCGGCTCCTGCACGACCCGCACGACCTCGTGCGGAAGGCGGTGGGCTGGATGCTGCGCGAGGTGGGCAACCGGGACAGAGCGGCGGAGGAGGACTTCCTCGCCCGCCGCTACCGGGTGATGCCACGGGTGATGCTGCGGTACGCGATCGAGAAGTTCGAACCGCAGCGTCGCCGCGAGTACCTGTCCGGCAACCTCTAGCCGATTGCCTCGGCCGGTGGGATGGGGAAGTTCCGGTTGAAGACGTTGTCCGGGTCGTAGCTGGCCTTGATGGCACGCAGGCGGCCGAGGGTGGGCTCGGGCCAGGCATCCAGCAGTCGAGCCGGGTCGGTGTCGCTCTCGAAGCTGAGATACAGGCCGTCGAGGTGCGGGTACAGCTCGGCCCACAGCTTGTCGAGCTGAGGCCGGCGCTCCCCGACGGTGGCGGCGAGCACCGAGAAGTTCTGCTGCCGGTGCGGGTAGGCGGTCGCGTCGCTGGCGACGTCGTTGACCGCCCCACCGACGGACCGCACCTGCACGATCATCACGTCACCGGAATGGATCATGTGGTCCATGAGGTCGGCCACCTGCGGCGTGACGTGGTGCAACAGACCGCTGCGGGTGTCCTCCAGCCCCTGCCCCCGATGCTGGTTGCCCGGCGGCACGACGATCGCCGGGTACGGCACGAGCTGCGCCTGCTGGTCGAGGATCGGCCCGATCTCCAGGAACGGACTCAGGGCGGACTGCGCCGCCTCGACATCGTCACCGGCATAGACGAGGGTCACCTGGGCAGCCGGTGGGTTGCCACGGCGGCCGGGAAAGAGGGAGAGGAAACTCGTCAACTCCCGGGGCGCGTCCTCGACCAACCGGCCCCACCGGAGCAGCAGTCCGGCCGTGTCGGTCGCGTCCGCGACAAGGTGCGCGTAGACGACGTTGTCGACCTCGTACGCCTCCAGCTCGAGCGCGGTGACCACACCGAAGTTCCCGCCGGCGCCCCGGACGGCCCAGAACAGGTCGGGGTGGTGCTCGTCGTCGACGCGGAGCAGACGGCCGTCCGCGGTGACGATCTCGGCGGCCACGACATGGTCGATGGTCAGGCCGTACCTGCGCGCCAGGTATCCGACGCCGCCGGTGGTGGCGAGACCACCGACGCCCACGTCTCCGTAGTCGCCTGAGCTCACGGCCAGGCCGTGCGGGGCGAGCGCCTGAGCCACGTCTCCCCACCGGGCACCCGGTTCCAGCCGCACCCGACGGGTCGCCCGGTCGAGCACCTGGACCCTGTTCATCCTCGACATGTCGATGACGACTCCCCCGTCGTTCGTCGACCGGCCGCTGATGCCGTGCCCGCCGCTGCGTACCGACAGGGGGACGTCCTGCGTCCGGGCGTACGACACGGCGTCGACCACCTCGGCGGCGTTCCGCGGACGGATCACCAGGGCCGGCGACCCGTGCCGGCTGTAGGTGTGGCGCACCCCCTCGTACTCCGTGTCACCGGGCTCGACGGAGTTGCTGACCAGCGACGGGGGCAGCGCGTCGTAGTCGAGAGCGGGGTGCCGCTGGGCCAGCGCGACGGTTGTGCGGACCGGCGCACCGCCGACCTCGGCGCCGGCGCGCTCCCTGGCCACCGCCTCCCGCAGCGCGGGGGCGATCTCCTGCCCGAGGGTCTGGATGAGGCGCGGGTCGTCACGGCCGATCAGGAAGGTGCTGAACCCCTCCTCGACGACCAGCGGAAGGAGCTGGTCGACCCACTGCGCGACAGGACCCTGGAGGAAGCCGCGGCTGCGCGACGAGACGTCGACGGTGAACAGGTTGAGCAGCCGCCGGATCTCCCGGGGCTCGCGGCCCGCGGCGATGGCCGCCTCGTCGATGAGCCGGTTGGCGGTCACCCGGTCCGGGGACCGCAGGTATTCCAGCGTCGGCAGCCAGCCGTTGGCCTTCTGTCCGGTCAGGGCCAGCATCTTCGGCTGGTACGCGCCGAGCCAGATATCGATGTCATGGGCCGGCTTCGGGCCGCGCCGCATGCCAGGTACGGGGTAGTACTCCCCGGTCAGCCGCAGCGGGCCGGCGGCCGTGTCGTCCCAGACACCGCGCAGGACATCGATCGCCTCCCGCAGAGCCGTGACCCCCTGCCCCGGGGTCAGCCGACGAGCTCCCATGCCCTCGATGCCGTCCCAGAACGCTCCCGCGCCGAGGCCCAGTTCGAATCGGCCGTGCGACAACCGGTCCAGGCTCGCCGCGGCCCGGGCCAGCACGGCCGGCGGGCGCAGCGGCAGGCTGAGGACGTTCCCCGAGATGCGGAGCCGCTGTGTGCGGGCGGCGACCCAACTGAGCAGCGTCCAGGTGTCGAGGAACTCCGCGTTGTAGGGGTGGTCCTGGAAGGTGACCAGGTCCAGCCCTGCGGCCTCGGCCTGCTCGGCCAGCGCCACCACCTGGTCCGGGTCGTGCACGCTGGGCGTCAAAAACGCCCCAAACCGGAGTTCGTGTCCGTAGTCCGACATCGCTTCACCATCCACGCAATCGTTTGATCAACCCATCATATTTTCTACCTATCGTTTGTCAGACAACTTATCTCTGCTGCCGATCATTCCTCGGGTTGCCGAGCTGCTTGACATTCTCGCCATGCTGAAGTGGAAAGGTCGCCCCCACCCTCGGGCCGGGCGCGGTATGGCCCGGAGTCGCGCTCGCGGAGGCACAAACCGGATAGCCAGCACCGCCGCGGGTCCGCCCGCCGCGCGCGCCGTCGGCACTCCCCCCTGCGGGGGAGCGCCTTCCCCTGCCAGCGGGTCCCACCCACCCTGGGACGCCGGCAGGATCGGTCCATGACGACATCGACACGGATCGCCGGGAGGAGCGTCCACGGCCTGACGTACGCGGTGCTCGGCTGGGCCGTGGCATACGGGGGCGTACGTCTGGCCTGGACGGTCGGCGAGGCGCCGGAGTTCGGGCGGCTCGGGCTGGACCTGCTCGGCTTCACCGGCTGGTGGTCGGTGGCGTTGTGCGCGGCCGCGGGCGGGTTGGCGGTTGCCCTGGACCGGGTGGCGACCTGGCGGCCAGCACTGGCAGGGCTCGCCTGGGCCGTCGCTGGAGCGCTGGTCGCGGCGGCCGCGATCCTGCTGCCGGAGCTGGTGGGCTTCCTGCTGTTCACCGTCGGCCCGTTCTTCGACCCGTTGGCGTTCGTCAGCCGGCTCGCTTGTGTCACTGGAGCGGTGCTGCTCGCCCTGGCCACAGGGCGCTATCAGCGGCGCACCCGGGGCGACTGCCCGGCCTGCTGCCGGACGGTCCGACCGGGTACGCGGCGCTCCGCACCCGCGAGGTGGGCGCGCCGGGCCGCGTGGGTCGCCGTGGGCGGTCTCGTGACCCGCTTCGCGGCCCAGTTCGTGGTGGGGTTCGACAGCGTCGACCAGAGCGCCTCCCTGCTCGGGTTGGAGATCGGCCTGGTGCTGGCCGGAGTGCTGCTGCCGCTGGCACTGGCGCATCACTGGGGCGAGGTCTGGCCGTGGTGGGTTCCACTGCTCGCCGGACGGACAATTCCTCGCCTTGTGCTTCTGGTGCCCGGCTTCGGGCTCGGCGCGGGCATCGTGGCCTACTTCGGGATGGGCATGGTGCAGGTGACGACGGGCTCGCCCAGCGAGTTCTCCGACGCGTTCCTGTGGGTGGCGATGTCGGCGTACCTCGTCATCGGGTTGGGTCTGCTCGTCGCGTCCACCGACTACCACCTGCGCACTCGCAGCCCGTGCGACGCCTGCGGCCGCTGACGTGGCCGCCGATCCAGGGCGGATTGCATTGACAGGAATCGTTGGACGAATTAACTTTCTGAATCAAGCATCTGGGAGCGCTCCCAATCCACAGTGGCAGGGTGGATTCGGCGCGAACGTCACCATCACCAATCTCGGTGACGCGGTGACGAGTTGGACGCTGACCTGGAACTACAACGCCGGCCAGACCGTCACCCAGGCCTGGAACACGACACTGACGCAGAGCGGCACCGCGGTCACCGCCAGGAACGTCAGCTACAACGGGGCCATCCCGACCAACGGGACGGTGTCGTTCGGCTTCAACGGATCCTGGACCGGCAGCAACCCCGATCCCACCATCTTCGCGTTGAACGGGGTGGGCTGCACCGGTGGCACCGAGCCGACCTCGCCGCCGACGACCCCGCCGCCGACGACTCCGCCGCCGACCGACCCACCGCCCCCCACCGGGCCGGCGGACATCACTGTGAACAACGCGACCAGGTACCAGACCGTCGACGGGTTCGGGGCCGCGCAGTCGATCTGGGGTAGCGCCTGGTCGACGACGGACACCCAGACGCTGGTCGGGATGGGTGCCAACCAGTTGGGGCTGTCGATCGTGCGGACCGGGTTGTCGCCAGAGTCCAACGAGTGGGCGACGCACGTGAACTCGTTGAAGACGGCGAAGTCGTACGGGTCGAACGTGAAGATCCTCGCCTCACCGTGGACCGCGCCGGCGGCGTGGAAGACCAACAACAGCCGGGTCAACGGCGGCAAGCTGAGGACCGACTACTACGACGACTACGCCAACCACCTCAACAGCTACGTGCAGTACATGCGTGGCCAGGGCGTCCCCATCGACGTCACCTCGGTGCAGAACGAGCCCGACTGGCACCCGGACTACGACTCGATGGACTGGAGCGGCACCGAACTGCGCACCTTCGTCCGCGACCAGGGCACGAAGGTGCAGAACACCAAGCTGATGGTCGCCGAGGCGGTGAACATGAACTACAACTTCACCGACCCGACCCTGAACGACGCGACCGCCCGCAACAACATCGGCTACATCGGTGGGCACCTCTACGGCACGGAGGAGTCCGGCCGGCTGCGGCCGTACTCGCTGGCCCAGCAGCACAACAAGCCGGTGTGGATGACCGAGTGGAACCTGCACGCCGCCGACGGTGGCGGCTCCAACATCTGGGGCAACCCGGCCAACACGGCGGTCTGGAACGAGACCCTGGACGACATCATGCGCACCGTGCACAAGTCGATGGAGGCCAACTGGAACGCCTACATCTGGTGGTACGGCAAGCGCTACTACTCCTTCATCGGCGATGGCGAGTCGGCGTTCGGCACCGTCGCGGGCGCACCCCTCAAGCGCGGGTACGCCTTCTCGCAGTACGCGAAGTACGTGCGCCCCGGCTACCAGCGGGTCGCCCTGACGAAGAGCTCGAAGGCCTCCCCGCTGGAGGTGACCGCCTACCAGGGTGACGGGAAGATCACCCTGGTGATCCTCAACCGCTCCAACAGCGCGGTCAACAACGCCGTGATCCAGGCCCCGCAGAACGTGACCCGGGCCGAGCACTACCTCACCTCGCAGAACGCCAACGCGGCCAGCCAGCCCACCAGCGTCAACGGCGGCCAGGCCACCATCAACGTCGGCGCCCGCAGCATCTCCACCCTCGTCTTCACCCTCTGAACACCTCGATCACCCGAAGCACCACGTACGTCGCGGGAGCCCCGGCCACCGGCTGGGGCTCCCGCCCGTCGCCGCGGTTCGGACCGTCGGCTGGTCAGGTGGCTGTCGGCGACGCCGTGCTCTGCCGCACCACGAGCTTGGGGACGACCAGCGGCAGGCGGTGCGGCACCGTGTCGTCGATGGCCTGGGTGACGGCGGTGATGGCCCGCCGACCGACCGCGTCGAAGTCCTGCTGGATCGTCGTCAGCGGCGGGATGAGGTAGGGCGCCTCGGGGACGTCGTCGAATCCGACGACGGAGATCTCGTGCGGCACCCGCCGTCCACGCTCGTGCAGCGCGCGCAGCACACCGATGGCCATCTGGTCGTTGGCGGCGAACACCGCTGTGGCCCCGGGCATCTCGTCGACCCGCAGCCCGGCGAGGTAGCCGCTGTGCGCTCTCCAGTCACCCTCGACCGGCTCCGGCGGGCGTAGACCCGCCGCACTCATCGCCTGACGCCAGCCTTCGAGTCGGGCACGGGCCTCCGCCCAGTTGAGCGGACCGCTCACGTGCACGATCTCCCGGTGTCCGAGGTCGAGAAGGTGCTCGGTGGCCATCCGGGCGCCGAGCACCTGGTCGACGCCGACGGTCACGCTGGCCCGGGACACGTCGCCCTCCACGACGACGAACGGGACGCTCGATCGCGTCATCCGCACCACCTCGAGGGCCTCGTCGTTGCCGGCGATCATCACGACGCCCTCCACGCCGACGCGCATGAGGTGTTCGGTGGCGTCGCTGAGCGCCCGTACCGTCACCTCGGACAGGCTCACCGAGGTGGCGAAGTAGCCGGCCGCCCGGGCCGCGTCCTCGACGCTGCGATGGATGCTCGTCGGACCGAACAACGTCCTGGCCGTGCCGATGATGCCGATCATCCCGGACCGCCCGCGAACCAACGCGCGGGCCGCCGTGTTGGGGCGGTAGTCGAGCCGTCGGATCGCTTCCAGGACCCGTTCCCGGGTCTCGCGCCTGATGCTGGGCGCGCCGTTGATGACCCGGGAGACCGTCTGGTGTGACACGCCCGCCAGGCGAGCGACGTCAGCCATGACCGGTGGCCGGTCGGCCGCCGTCACAGCGGCCTTCGTGTGAACTCGCACTGGCGGGCCATCCGTTCTTCCATGGAATCAGTTCCTCGTGGGCCTCGTCCGTTCGTGGCCGTCAGTGTGAGTGACGGGGCACCGCGCTGCCGCTGCCACCGACGAGGAAGTCGAGGTCCGCGCCGCTGTCTGCCTGCTGAACGTGTTCGCTGTAGAGCCGCACCCATCCCCGGTCGGCCGCCGGCTTCGGAGGCTGCCAGGCGGCACGGCGTACGGCGAGCTCCGCGTCGTCGACCAGCAGGTCGAGACGGCGCGTCGCGACGTCGACGGAGATCAGGTCGCCGCTGCGTACCAGCGCGAGCGGGCCACCCACTGACGCCTCCGGTGCCACGTGCAGGACGCAGGTGCCGTAGCCGGTGCCGCTCATCCGGGCGTCGGAGATCCGCACCATGTCCGTGATGCCGTCCGCGAGCAGCCGCCGTGGCATGGGCACGTTGCCCACCTCCGGGAAGCCGGGGTAGCCCCGGGGACCGGCGTTGCGGACGACGATCACCGTGTCGGGGGTGACGTCGAGGTCCGGATCGTCGGCGGCGACGACGTACTCCTCGATCCGGTCGAAGACGAGCGCCGGGCCGGTGTGCGCGAGGAGGTGGGCGGAGGCGGCGGAGACCTTCAGCACCGCTCCGGACGGCGCGAGCGAGCCGCGCAGCACCACGGTGCCCGACCCGGCGGGCTGGAACGGCTCCTCCATGGTGGCGATGACGTCCCGGTTCCAGCACTGCGCGCCGTCGACGTTCTCCGCCACGCTCCTGCCGCTGACGGTGATGTGGTCCATGTGCAGCAGCGGGGCAAGTTCCTTCATCACCACCGGGAGGCCGCCCGCGTAGGCGAAGTCCTCCATCAGGTACGTCCCGGACGGCATGAGGTTGACGAGCATGGGCACGTCCGCGGTGAGGGTGTCGAAGTCCTCCAGCGACAGCGGGACGCCGAGGCGTCCGGCGATCGCGAGCAGGTGTACGACCGCGTTGGTGGAGCCGCCGATGGCGGCGTTGACCCGGACTGCGTTCTCGAACGCCTGCCGGGTGAGCACCGTGGACAACCGTTGGTCCTGTTCGACCATGGCGACGATCCGACGTCCGGCGGCGTGCGCGAGCGCGTACCGCCGGGAGTCGACCGCCGGCACGGCGGCAGCCCCCGGCAGTTGCACACCGAGCGCCTCGGTCACGCAGGCCATCGTGGAGGCGGTGCCCATTGTCATGCAGTGACCCCGGCTGCGGGACATGCCGACCTCCGCCTCGGAGCAGTCGGCCGCGCTCATCCGACCGGCCCGCATCTCCTCGGTGAAACGCCAGACGACGGTGCCGGAGCCGATGTCCTGGCCACGGAACTTGCCGTTGAGCATCGGGCCGCCGGTCAGCATCAGTGTCGGCAGGTCGACGCTGGCCGCTCCCATGAGCAGGCCGGGGGTGGTCTTGTCACAGCCGGAGAGCAGGACCACCCCGTCGAGCGGGTTGGCCCGGACCGACTCCTCCAACTCCATCGCCAGCAGGTTGCGGTAGAGCATCGTCGTGGGTCGCATCAGCGGCTCGCCCAGGCTCATCGCCGGGAACTCCAGCGGCAGGCCCCCGCTCTCCCACACGCCGCGCTTCACCGACTCGGCGAGATCGCGCAGGTGGGCGTTGCAGGGTGTCAACTCCGACCAGGTGGTCGCGATGCCGATCACCGGGCGACCGTCGAAGACGTCGTCCGCGAACCCCTGGTTGCGCATCCAGGACCGATGGATGAACCCGTTGCGGCCTTCCGCACCGAACCACTCCCCGCTGCGCAGCGGTCGATTCGTCGTCGACATCAGCACACCTCTCTGTCATCCGTCCGGCCGCGTCCTGCGCGGCGATCAATGCGCGTGTGGTGGGTTGGCTGGTGGCGTCGGCGCGGCCTACCGGAGACCTCCGACGGAGAGGCCGCCACGCCAGTGTCGTTGCAGGCTGAAGAACGCGATGATCAGCGGGATCACCGACACCAGGGAGCCCAGGATGATGAGGCTCCACAGCGAGGTGCCTCCCGCGTTGTTCGC
Source organism: Micromonospora sp. NPDC047756 (assembly GCF_055587245.1). Taxonomy (NCBI): domain Bacteria; kingdom Bacillati; phylum Actinomycetota; class Actinomycetes; order Micromonosporales; family Micromonosporaceae; genus Micromonospora; species Micromonospora sp. NPDC047756. The sequence goes on along the minus strand of NZ_JBVJGQ010000002.1, from coordinate 529,724 downwards.
GGACGCGATGCCTTGCCAGAGACCGAGACCGACGGTGACCGGGAAGAGTCGGTTGTCGGAGAGCATGGCCAGTGGCAGGAAGTAGTTGTTCCAGGACGCCACCGCGGACAGCAGCAGCACGGTGACCACCGCGGGACGCATCAGCGGAAGGGCGATCTGGATGAACGTCCGCACCTCCCCCGCGCCGTCGACCCGCGCCGCGTCCAGGAGTTCGTCGGGGACCGCGTCGCGCGCGTACACGTGCATCAGATAGACGCCGAACGGATTGAGCAGCGACGGGAGGATGACCGCCCAGACCGTGTTGGTCAGGCCGAGCCCGGAGAACATGATGAAGGTCGGGATGACCAGAGCGGTGGCGGGCACCATCAGCGCGCCGAGCACCACGGCGAAGCTGAAGCGTCGGGCGGCGAAGCGGTACTTGGCGAACCCGTAACCGGCCATCACCGCCAGGACCGTGGCGCCGATGCCGCCGGCGATGGCGTACAGCGTGGAGTTGAGAATCCACCGCAGGTAGATGCCACCGTCGTAGGTGAAGAGCTGCTTGAGGTTCCCGAGGTAGTCGATCTGGTCGGTGAACCAGAGGGTGTTGCCGCCGCCGAACAGGCCCGGCGCGTCCTTGGAGCTGTTGACGATGACCCACCAGAACGGCACGAGGAAATAGATCACCAGGAAGCCGAGGAGGATCTGCAGGGGGAGGTAGCGCTGCGGTCGGCGGGCGCCGGCGCGAACGCTCGTGTGCTCGGTCATCTACAGGAAGCTCCTCCGCTTGCGGGTGAAGAACAGGAAGGCGTACACGCAGATGAACACGATCCCGCCCAGGGCGAAGGAGATCGCGGAGCCGTAGTTGAAGTTGGCGAGGGAGAACGCCTGTTGGTACGCGTACATGTTCGGGGTGAAGTCCGAGCCGATCGCGCCCGCGGCGAGGTACCGCAGGATCTGCGGTTCGTTGAAGAACTGCAGGGTGCCGATGAGCGAGAAGACCAGGATCAGGATCAGCGCCGGCGCGATCAGCGGGATCTTGATCCGCGTCGCGATCTGCCACCGCCCGGCGCCGTCCATCCGGGCCGCCTCGTAGAGCGTCGGGTCGACGCCCTGCAGGGCGGCGTACAGGATGATCATGTAGTAGCCGGCCCACTGCCAGGTGACGACGTTGAGCAGCCCGTAGAAGATCAGGTCGCTGCTCAGGAAGTCCGGTGCGGTGGCGCCGAAGAGCCCGAAGATGTCGGTGAGCGGGCCGAAACCCCTGCTGTAGAGGAACCCCCACATGACCGCGCCGATGACCGTCGGGATCGCGTACGGCAGGAAGATCATGAGGCGGGAGAAGCGGGCGAACAGCGTGGTCACCGAGTCCAGGATGAGCGCCATCGCGAGCGCGATGACGATCTGCACCGGGATCGAGACGAGCGAGAAGCGGATGACGAACCACGCCCCGGACAGGAAGCTCGGGTCGGTGAACGCCTTCACGTAGTTGTCGAAGAGAACGAAGCTGGTGCCGCCGATCAGCTTCTTCTGAAAGAGGCTGAGATACAGCGCGTACGCCAGCGGCGCAATGAGGAACGCCAGGAACACCACCCCGAACGGCCCGACGAAGAGCCATCCCATCAGGTGCTCGCGAAGGGGTACCTTGCCACGGATCTTGCGCGTCGCAGGCTGTGCGCGCGCTGCGCGCTTCTCGGTCAGGGATGTCATTGTGGTCTCCGGGACGTGGACGCTGAGGGGGGAGGTGGGCCGCCCGCTGCCGGCGCGGCCCACCCAGCCGGTCACTGAACGGTGAAGCCCTGTTCCTTGGCGTACTTCGCCACGTCCTCCTGGATCCGGTCGGCAGCCTGCGAGCCGGTGACGGACCCCTTGATGACCTCGCTGACCTGCTTCTCCATGGCGTCGAGGTAGTACTGGCCGAAGGGGGCGTACTGGACGCCCTGGTAGGCGTCGGCGGCGGGAACGTAGACCTCCTTGTTCGCCTGCTGGCCGCCGAAGAACGCCACCTTCAGGTCCACGAAGGCGGGATCCTTGAGCGCCGTGAGGTTCAGCGGGAAGATCACCTGGTTGGTCCAGCCGTCGGTGAGCGACTCCTTGTCGGCGTAGAGCCCGTAGGCGACCTTCGCGGCCAGCTCCGGCTTCTTCGCCTGCTTGGTCACCGAGAACGCCGAACCACCCCAGTTCACCTGCACCGGGTTGGCCAGGTCCCACTGCGGCAGCGGCGCCACCGCGAACTTGCCGGTGTCCTGGCCCTTGCCGACACCCGCGCCGGTGAGGTAGCCGGGTGCCCATGCCGCCGAGATGTACGTCGCGTAGTTGCCGTTGATCACGCCGGAGATGTACTCCGGGGTGAACTGGTTCTGCGTGCCGACCAGGCCCTTCTTGGCCAGGCCACCCCAGTAGTCCAGCACGTCCTTGGACGCCTGGTCGTTGAGCTTCACACCGATCGCCTTCGGCTGCGCCGGATCGAAGGTGAAGGGCTTGGCGCCCTTCTGGATCTGGAGCGCCATCAGGACCGCCGGGACGTTCGCGCCGAAGTCCCCGAAGAGCGGACCACCGGCGTCCTTGACCTTCTGCGCGGCCTGCTCGTACTCGGCCCAGGTCTTCGGCGGGGTGACCTTGTACTTGTCGAAGATGTCCTTGCGGTAGATCATGCCCATCGGGCCGCCGTCGACCGGAACGCCGTAGACCGCGTCACCGACCGACACGTCCTTCCAGGCACCCTCGCTGTAGTTGGCCTTGACCGCGTCGTAGCCGTACTGCTTGATGTCGACGAGCGCGCCCTGGATCTGGAAGGTCGGGATCCGGTCCGCCTCGACCATGATCACGTCGGGCGCCCCGGTGCCCGCCGAGATAGCCGTCTGGAACTTGTCGTACTCGTCCCCGCCCTGCCCGACGTTGGTCCAGCAGACCTGCACCTCGGTGTTCAGCTTGTTGAAGTTGTCGACGACGAGTTGGGTGTTGGGGTACCAACCCCACATCGTCACGACCGGCAACTCTTTCTTGGTGATGGTGTTCGTGCAATTGCTCGCATCGCTGCCGCCCTCGTCGGACGAGCAGGCCGCGAGGCCGGTCCCGACCGCGAGCATGGCAACCGTGGCGAGTATCCGTCTTCTCTTCATTGAGGTGGTTCCCTTCGGGTGGCGGTGCGGAGGGGTCAGCCGTACCGTGGCGGGCGCCACCGGGGCAGGAAACCTGCTCCCGGTGGCGTCGCCTGAGACGGCTCCTAGCGCTTGAACAGACGCGGCGCCAGGTCGATGAGGTTCTTCTGCCACACGTCCCAGCCGTGCGGCCCGGGGGTGACCCCGTCGAACTCGTAGCGGATACCGAGGTTGTCCATCGTGGTCAGCGAGGTCATGAAACTCGGGTACACGAAGTCGGTCTGGTCGCCGACGTACACGCGCAGCATCTTGGTGCCGTTGTTGATCGCCGCCGCGTCGACGCCGGTGCTGCTGCCGAACCCGGCCGAGAACGCCGCCACGTAGGCGAACTCGCCCGGGTACGCCTTCAGCACCCCGAACGCCTGCCCGCCGCCCATCGACAGGCCGGCGAGGGCCTGCTGGGACGGGTCGCTGGAGATGTTGAAGCGGTCACGGGCCGTCGGAACGATGTTCTCCCGCAACTCCCGGTTGAAGTTCGACGAGTTGCCGTTGCCCATCACGACGACCATCGGCGTCAGGTCGCCGTCGAGGAACTGATTGTCGAGGATCTGCTTGGCGCGGCCCATCTCGACCCAGTCCGTGTAGTTCTGGCCGCCGCCGTGCTGGAGGTAGAGGACCGGGTACGGCTGCGCACGGTTCGGGTCGTACCCGGGTGGGGTCCACACCAGCGCGGTGCGGTCCTGGCCGGCCACCGTGCTGGGGTAGGTCATGCTCTCGACCGTCCCGCCACGACCGGCGGGCACGTCCGACAGCAGTCGGGCACCGGGCCCGGGGATGAGGAAGGTGCTCCACATCGGTTCGGTGGTGACCTTCGTCGGGTTGGAGATGTCCTTGACCGCGACCCGGTCCACGATCAGCCGGTAGTAGTAGAACCAGGGCTTCAGCGGGCCCACAGTGGCCCGCCACCGGTCACCGTCGCGGGTCAGTGGCAGTCGCAGCCAACTGCCGCCGGGTGCGACGTTCGCCCAGACCGTGACGTGCTGAGCGTCAGCGAAGTCCGTGGTCGTCTCGAAGGTGACGAACCCGTCCTCGGTGACGAAGGGCGTCGGGGTGGTGCCGGCCGGCGGCGGGGTGAACTCCCGCTTGAGCGGCTGGTGACCGGGGCTCGGGCCGTGGTCCCGCACGTGGCCGAACAGTCGCGGCAGGAAGTCGACGAGGTTCTCCTGCCACGTGGTCCAGGTCGCGCCGCCGTCCGGGTTGACCCCGTCGAACTCGAAGCGGACGTGGGCCCGTTCCAACGCCTTCGTCAGCCGGTACGCGGTGTTGTGCGCGGGGTCGGTGACGTTGCCCGTGTAGAGGCGGAGCAGCTTGACGCCGCGGTTGATCGCCTTGGCGTCCTTCCGGTCGATCTCCGGCGCCGACGTGCCCGAGAACCAACCCACGTGACCGAACTGACCCGGCTTGGTGAGCGCGGCCCGCAGCGCGTCCGTCGCACCGTCGGACACGCCCGCGATGGCCTGGTGCGCCGGGTCGCGAAGGATCCGGTACCTGTCGGTGACCGCCTTCCGGAGGTCCTTCAACCCCTTGTCGTCGGAGCCGTCGACATCGTTGATCACCACCACCATCGGGCGGATGGCGTTCGCGGCCGAGAGGTTGTCGAGGATCTGCTTGGCTCGGCCGAGGTCGAGCCAGTCGGTGGCGGCCACGCCGTCACCCGACTGGAGGAAGAGCGCCGGGTAACCCTTCGGGCCCTTGGCCGCGTAACCCGGTGGCGTCCAGACCAGGGCGGAGCGCTGCGCGTTCCCGGCCCGATAGGTCAGCGTCTCGATCTTTCCACCGGTGCCGGCCGGCGCGTCGAGCAGCCATCGTGCCGAGTCACCCGCGACGAGGAAGGTGCTCAGGAGCGGGTTGGACGCGACACTGGTGCTGTTCGTCGGGTCCTTGATGGTCAAGGTGTCGTCAGCGGTGAGCTGGTAGTTGTAGAGCCCCGGCTCCAACGCGCCCAGAACACCCGACCACACGTCACCCCGACGGGTCAGGCCGAACTCCGCCCAACTGGCCGACGGGCCGAAGTTTCCCTCGACGACGACCTGCGAGACGGTGCCCAGGTTCTCCTGGACGTACGCCGCCGGAACGGCGAACGTGGCGTAGCGGTCCGCGGAGACGTCCAGCCACGGCGTGTCCGCCGCGGCTGGCTGCGGCGCGAGGAGCACCGCCGCGGCGGCGATGACCCCGGCGGTGAACGCCGCCGAGAGTCGCCGGCGTACGCCTAGCTGGCGTAAGCGCCCGTGATACTGTCCGGTAACCACACTCCACTCCCTTCCTGCGCCGGCAGCGGATGCGACCCGTCTGACCGGCTCAACTCAACGGTGGATCTGGCCGTGCGTGCTGCGTACACCTCCTTCAGGCTGCCGCCACGGGCGCACCTGCCGTGATCGCTGTGTCGAAAGCGATCAGGCTCGCGCACCGGTGGGCTGATGTCATGGCCGTGCCGCGCTCCTGGGTGGCGCGGTCGAGTCGCGCACGACGAGGCTTGTCGGAAGCACGATCTGGCTCGGCTCGTCCCACTCCCCGGTCACCAGCGACTTGAGCATCCGCGCGGCTTCGTACCCGAGCTGATACATCGACTGGTCGACAGTGGTCAGACCCGGCTGGGTGGACGCCGTTTCCGGGATGTTGTCGAAGCCGACGACGGACAGGTCCCCCGGCACCGACAGGCCCAGCTCCCTGGCGACCTCCAGAACCTTGAGGGCCATCCCGTCGCTCGCTGCGAAGATCGCCGATGGCGGCTCTGGTCGTCGCAGCAGGTCACGCGCCAACGGAGTCGCCGACTCCGGGTTGAAGTCCCCTCGACCGATGAGCGTCGGGTCGACCGGGATGCCGGCGTTGGTCAGCGCGGCGCGGTATCCCTCCTCGCGCGACCAGGCCGAGGCCAGGCTGTCGCGGCCGGCGATGAACCCGATGCGCCGATGACCCAGGTCGACCAGGTGCTCGACCGCGGTGGTGGCGCCCGCGAGGTTGTCGGCCATCACCGAGGGCGACGTCGAGCCCCGGACCGGGTCGATGGCCACGACCGGCGTCCGGCTCCGGATGTCACCCCAGGGCGTCACGACGATGCAGCCGTCGGTGAGGGTGCCCGACAGCCGGGTCAGGTGCCGCTGCTCCCAACCCTCCGAATACGACCCGTAGAGGTCACTGTTGGCGTAGATGATCAGATCGAAGCCCGAACGGCTCAGCGCCTTCATCACGCCCTTGAGCACTTCCGCCGTGTACGACTGGAAGCTGTGCGCCACGAGGCCCAGGACGTTGGTGCGGCTTCGCCGGAGGCTGGTCGCCACCAGACTCGACTCGTAGCCGAGCTGCTCGATGGCGGAGCGCACCTGAGCGACAGTGCGAGCGCTGACGCCGTAATGCCCGTTGACGACGCGCGAGACGGTGGCGGTGGAAACGCCAGCAGCTCGGGCGACATCACTCATCGTCACCGGCGCATTGACTTCAATCATGCCGCTCTCTCTGGACTGCAATCGTTATCGGTTACGTTTCCAGGATGTTGCCAAGGTAACGGAGAAGTATTGCGAACACAAGACCTCTTCACCCTAAGCCGACCCCTCGAATGGACCGTCCTAACTGGAGGCCCGCGAGGGTGCTGGTGATCCTCGGATGCCGTTGCGGATAACGCAATCGGCAGCGTCCGGCAGGGGTTGGACCGGGGCGGAATTTCGCGCCGACGCTACCCGTCGACAACAGGACGGCACGCTCCGTCAAGAACAATTCCCCGACCCGGGTGAACGATCACAGCTGCCGAACTTCGACGGCCCCGGTAAAGACCATCGACGTCGACCTGTCCGAGTCGATGACGAAAGTGCCGGCATGGGTGTGGTCGGCAGCCGAGAAGCCGACGTACACCTCGATCTGCCCGGCCTCCACCGCGTAGGCCATGCTCCGGTCGTAGAAGCCGAGCTGGCCGGTGGGGAGCGTGAACCGCACCGCCACCCGTTGGCCGGCGGCGGCCTCGACGCGGGCGAATGCCTTCAGCTCCAGCACCGGCCGGGTGATCGTGGCCTGTGGGTCGCGGACGTAGAGCTGCACCACCTGCTCCCCCACCCGGCGCCCGGTGTTCGCGACAGTTCGTGCGGGAAGTCGCTGCCGCCGGCTCAACAGTGGTCACCCGGTCACCCCAATCACCGCGACAAGCTGGCCTTCGGCCTCGTCGGTCACCACGCCGCCGACGCCCGACCGCGCGCTGCGGACGAGACGGCCGGACGTTGATCCACCTGCCAGGTTCCCTTACGTAAACGTAATCGGTAACGTTTACATTGATCGAGAACGTAATCTAAGACGATCACGTTGTCCAGAGCTCACACCGCCTCCACCACCCCTCGGTCCCGGCGTTCGAGCAGTGCTGTCGCGTCGGACCCGCACGAAGGGAGCCAGCCCTGAACACCCACCCCGACAGCGCGCCGGACAACGGCGTGCACACGGCCCGCCTGACCCTGGACCCCCGTCGACGCGTCGCACCGGTGCCACGTCGGCTCTTCGGCTCGTTCGTCGAGCATCTGGGTCGGTGCGTCTACACCGGAATCTACGAGCCGGGGCACCCGACGGCCGACGCCGACGGCTTCCGGGGCGACGTCCTCGCGCTGGTGCGCGAGTTGGGCGTCACCACCATCCGCTATCCCGGCGGCAACTTCGTCTCCTCCTACCGCTGGGAGGACGGCGTCGGCCCGGTCGACAAACGCCCGGCACGGCTCGACCTCGCCTGGCACAGCCTGGAGACCAACGAGTTCGGGCTCGACGAGTTCATGCGGTGGGTCGGCAAGGCCGGCGTGGATCCGATCATGGCGGTCAACCTCGGCACCCGTGGCACCGCCGAGGCCGTCGACCTGCTTGAGTACGCCAACCACCGCGGTGGCAGCCACCTCGCCGACCAGCGCCGCGACAACGGCGCTGTCGAGCCGTACGGCATCAAGCTGTGGTGTCTGGGCAACGAGATGGACGGCCCGTGGCAGGTGGGTCAGCGCAGCGCCACCGAGTACGGGCGGCTCGCGGCACAGACCGCCAAGGCCATGCGACGCTTCGATCCCGATCTCGAACTCGTCGCCTGCGGCTCCTCACACCTCGGTATGCCGACCTTCGGCAGCTGGGAACGCGACGTGCTGACCGAGGCGTACGACGATGTCGACCTGATCTCGCTGCACGCGTACTACCAGCCGGTCGACGACGACCTGGCCAGCTTCCTCGCCTCGGCGGAGGACATGGACAGGTACATCGACGCCGTCACCGCCATCGCCGACTCGGTCGGGGCGATCCGTCGGTCGACCAAGAAAATCATGATCGCGTTCGACGAGTGGAACGTCTGGTACCAGTCCGCCGCCCCGTCCACGCCCCCGAGCGGCGAGGACTGGCCGGTCGCGCCGCCCCTGCTGGAGGACCACTACAGCGTTGCCGACGCGGTCGTCGTCGGCGGCCTGCTCATCAGCCTGCTCCGGCACAGCGACCGGGTGAGCGCGGCCTGTCAGGCCCAACTGGTCAACGTCATCGCACCGATCATGACCGAGACGGGCGGCCCGGCCTGGCGGCAGACCATCTTCCACCCCTTCGCCCGCACCGCTCGACACGCCCAGGGCGCCGTGTTGGACGTGCTCCGCGAGGGCAGCGCGACGAGCACCGACCGCTACGGTGCGATCGACGCCGTCGATGCCGTCTCCACCTGGGACGACACCACCGGGGAGATGACCGTCTTCCTCGTCAACCGCGCCTTGGACACCCCGGCCGAGGTGACCATCGACGTCGCCGGCGCGCGGGTCGACGACATCGTCGAATGCGTCACCGTCGGCGGCACCGACCTGCACGCCAAGAACACGGCCGACGGTCCGGACCACGCCGCGCCGCGCTCCAACGACACCGCACGGGCTGCCGACGCCAGCGTCCAGCTGACCCTTCCGCCCGCGTCCTGGACCATGCTGCGACTCCGCGCCACCGACACGACCCCGTGACCGGCTGACGAGCGGACCCGGACGTGCCCCGGCCGCGCACACCCTGGCTTCACCAGGGCCGCGCGGCCGGGGCTTCCCCACCACAGGGAGTACGGCGTCGAGCCGGCCGCTACCGGACGTCGACCGGGGTGCTGCGGGAGTCGTTGAAGAGCCTGTCGCCCTGGTAGTGGGCGACCACCGGCGCGGTCAGCTCACCATGGACGGTCTTCTTCAGCCGGGCGACGCCGTGGTGCACCGGGGCCGACCCGAGGTGCGTGTCGCCCGCGTAGAAGTCGACAGTGCCGGAGGGCGTCGACGTGCTGGTGCTGACCGTGCCGACCGTCGCGGTGGCGGTGACCCTGGTGTGGTGGGAGCCGCCCGCTGGTGACGTCGTGACGACGAGGTCGGTGGTGGTGGCCCGGAACGTCAGCGTACGCAGGTAGTGGTTCAGCAGCGGACGCCACACGTGCCAGGTGTGCACGCCCGGCACGTTGTACTCGTCCAGCTCGACGCCGGCGGCACGCAGGGCAGCGGCGTTGCGCTGCGAGTTCTCGGCGATGTTGCCCAGCCGGTCCTGCAACCCCGTGCCGATCATGATGCCGCCGGCCACCGCCTTCATGCTGTCGACCTGGGCCTGTGTGGCGGCCGGACCGCCCGCGCTCCAGGCCGCGTGGTAGCCGAACAGGTCGGTGTGGTTGTACATGATGGTGTACGCCCGGCTGCCACCGGCCGAGAAGCCGGCGAACGCGCGGTCCTGCGCCCGGGTCGAGACGCGGTAGTTCTGCTCGACGAACGGGAAGATGTTGTTCCGTAGTTCGTCGACGTAGCCCTCGTTGCCACCGGGGAGGCCGTTGAAGTCGGTGGACACGATCACCATGGGCTGCGCCGCACGATCCTTGATCGCGTTCTCCAGGATGAGGTGGGCAACGCCCTGCATCGTCCAGGCGGTCGAGTGGTCGCCGCTGCCGTGGCTCAGGTAGAGGGTCGGGTACGGCGTGGCCCGGTTGGGGTCGTAGCCGTTTGGCAGGTAGACGACGATGTCGTGGACTCCCGCCGGGTTGGTCGACAGTGGCGAGGTGTACCGCCGGGACTCCAGCCGGCCGACCCTGGCGACCGGAGCCTGGTAACCGGTGTCGTACGTCGGGAACCTTTTGCTGGTCGGGACGGAGATCGTGCTGCGTACCGCGCCGGGCGCTCCCGGGTACTGCGGCTGGATCTGCCAGCGGTTGGCGGGGTCGTCGTGCAGGGCGCAGCCGGTGGCGAGCTCGTTGGCGCAATCGTGGGTGAACGCGTAGCGGAAGGTGCCCGCCGGCAGCGGAGTGGTGAGGGTCCAGACCCCGTCCGGGCCCTTTCGCATGGCCTGGGTGTGCCACGGGGTGGCCGCGACGTCGCCGGGTCGCCACTCGGTGGGCGGTCGCGCGTCACCGCAGTCCTGGCAGGTGATGGTCTCCGGTCGGGAGTAGAACCAGTCGCCGTAGACGTGGACCTGCCCGACGTCCTCGGGCGCCCGGTACCGGAAGGTGACTGTGTAGCCGGTCGGGGGCTTGTCGGTGCGGGTGACGGTCGGGCCCAGCGGTGCCGGCGGTGCGGCCGAGGCCGCCGGGGGGGCGACCGTTGCGGCCGTCACTGTGACGGCGGCGAGCAGCGCGAGCAGCAGCCGGCGTGTCGGTGCCGGCGTCGGGGGACGGGGAGGTGCGACGGGCATGTTCCTGCTCCCTCTTCGGCGTGTGGTCAGACCGCATCGAGCGGTCGACCGACCATTCGATGGTGAGGTGAAGGGATACCAGTAACGAGCGATGCAGCGATGCGAGCGCTAACATCGTTCCCTGTCGAAAACACAACCATGAATTGCATTGACGGTCAAGGCGGAAATTGGATCGAAAATCGTGCCCGCACCATTCGGGCGCGCTTCAGCGACACCGGGGCAACTGGCGCGCGAATTCTCTGTCGGATTGATTCTTCGAGGAATTCGCGCGCCAGTCGCAGGTGGCCCGGAAACGCGCCCGGGAGAAACCGGCGGAGGCGGTTATTCGACCGCTGGCTGCAACCTCCCGTCGACCCGCCGGGAGATGGCGGTGTACTCGTCGCGCAACTCCTCGGGCAGGATCCAGGCTGGGGCGTCCTGCCACGCCAGCGGGCGCAGGAACCGGCGGATCGACGTGGCGCCCACCGACGTGTGCACAGCGTTCGTCGACGGCCACGGTCCACCGTGGTGCTGGGCCCACGACACCCGGACACCGGTGGGGTATCCGTCGAAGACGATGCGACCCGCGCGGGCGGCGAGCACGTCGACCAGTCGACGAACGACCTCGGCGTCGTCGCCCGGTCCGCGGTGCAGCGAACCGGTCAGCGACGGCGGGACGGCGGCCAGCGCGGCGTCGAGTGCGGTGTCGTCGTCGTAGCGGACCACGATCAGGAGCGGGCCGAAGCACTCGTCGGCGATCTCGGCGCTCAGCCCGGCGAGGCCGACCTCCAGGAGGGTCGGCGCCACGGTGAAGCCCTCCCCGGGTTCGACAGTGGGCCGCGCCATCACCCGGGCGCCGGCCCGTTCGAACTCCGTGGACCGGTTCTCGTACGCGTCCCGGATGCGCTCGTTGAGCAGGACCGTCCCACCCGACGCGTCGACCCTCGCCCGCAACGCGTCGACCAGACCGTCACCACCCGGATCCGACGGAACGAACGCCAGGCCGGGCTTGGTGCACAGCTGGCCGCCCGAGTTCGTGAAGGAGCCGAAGAGCCCCTCGGCGATCTGGTCTGCCCGAACGGCGGCCGCGTCGGGTAGGACGACGATCGGGTTCACGCTGCTCAGTTCGGCGTACAGCGGAATGGGGTCTTCTCGTTCGTCGATGGCCGCCTGGATGGCGCGGGCGGCGTTGACCGAGCCGGTCAGGGCTGCCGCCCGGATCGCCGGATGACGCACCAGCGAGCGACCGGCCTGCTCTCCGTACACGGTCGCGACGACACCCTCGGGCCCGCCGAGGTCGCGGACGGCCGACTCGATCGCGGCGGCGGAGGCGTGCGAGGTCAGCGGGTGCGACGGGTGGGCCTTCAGGATCGTCGGGCACCCGGCGGCGAGCGCGGCGGCGGTGTCACCGCCGGCGACCGAGAAGGCGAACGGGAAGTTGCTGGCGCCGAAGACGGCGACCGGCCCGAGGGGGACGAGCATCCGCCGCAGGTCCGGGCCCGGTCCGAGTGGTGTGTCGGCGGCGTGGTCGATGGCGGCCTCGACGTACGCTCCGTCGCGCAACACCTCGCCGAACATCCGGAACTGCAGCGCTGCCCGGGTGAGTTCCCCGTTGAGTCGCGCGTGGCTCAGCCCGGTCTCCGCCTCCGCGGCAGCGACCAGGGCCTCCCGGCGGGACTCCAGGGACGCGGCGATCGCGTCCAGCAGCTCCGCGCGGCCGAGCCTCCCGCGGGCGGCCAGCCACTGTGCCGCCGCCGACGTCTGGCCGGCGATCACCTCCAGCCGAGACTCGTCGGTCTCGGTGAGATCCGTCGCGCGACTCTTACCGTCGCGCGGATCGACAGTGTTGACCACGTTCACAGCAGTCCTCTCCTCACCAGATTGCCCATGAGATCGCGGACGCCGAAGTGCCAGGGCTCGCACTCCTCCGCGTGCCGCACCCGGTTGACCAGGGTTCCGAGCGCTGGGCAGCTGATCCGTACCACGTCGTCGACCTTGTGGGTGAAACCCTCACCGGGGCGGTCCCGGTCCTGGATGGGCGCGAACATGGTGCCGAGCATCAGGGCGGCGCCGTCGGGATAGTGGTGGTGCGGCCCGATCAGCTGCCGGACCAGTTCCTCGGGGTCACGCGACATCTGGGTCATCTCCGAGACCGCCTCCAGATGGAAGCCGTCCACGCCCCGAACCTCCAGGCGCACCTCGAGTTCGCGTACCCGCTGCATGCCGAACCGGTCGTCGAAGAGCCGGATCAGGGGGCCGAGGGCGCAGGAGGCGTTGTTGTCCTTGGCCAGGGGAAGCAGGAGCGCCGAACGTCCCTCGATGTCGCGCAGGTTGACGTCGTTGCCGAGGGTGGCGCCCACGATCCGGCCACTGGACTGGACGATGAGGGTGACCTCGGGTTCCGGGTTGTTCCAGGTCGACGCGGCGAGCACGCCGACCGGAACAGCGGTGCCGACGGCGGAGAGGATCTGCCCCTTGGTGAAGATCTCGGCGTCCGGGCCGATGCCCACCTCCAGGTACTGACTCCACATGCCCTCGGCGATCAGCAGATTCTTGAGCCGATCCGCCTCCGGTGAGCCCGCCTCCAGGCTGTGCAGGTCGACACCGATATCGGCGAACATGCGGTGCCGGATGTCCGCCGCCAGCGCCAGGTCACCCCGTGCCCGCTCCTCGATCACGCGCTCGATCATCGAGATCGGGAAGGTGACCCCGGCGGCCTTGAGCGCCTGGAGGTCGACCGGGGCGAGCAGCCAGGGTCGGCTGGGGTCGCGGGTCGCGGCCCCCGTGTTGGCCAGTATGTCGGCGAAGTCGCCAACCCTCGGCCCGTCGAGCCCAGCCACTGTCGCGGCGGGATCGGGCAGCTCGCAGATGTCGCGGACGGTCGGGAACCGGTGGCTGATGTCGATGACCTCGCCGTCGCGGACGGTCACCGGTGAGGGTCCGTCGCCGGACGGGTCCCAGATCCGGCCGATGAGGACGCTGTCGGCGTCGTCCGGCAACGCCTCGGCGGCGGTACCGACCCAGTCCGCGGCCGACCCTCGGGGCCGTGGCAGCGTCATGAGTCGCTCTCCAGGTTGAAGAAGGACCGCTCGTCACGGGGACGGATGTCGAAGACGGCGTCCTGGAACATCCGCAGCGGGTGGGGTGTGAACGGATGCCGCTCGATCGCTGTGAGATCCACCTCGATGCCCAGGCCGATCCCGGTCGGGATGAGGATGTCGCCGTCGTCGGTCAGCATCAGCCGCTCGTTGGTGATCTCGGGACGCCAGGGCACGTCGGTCGCCATGATCTCCAGGTACCGGAAGTTGGGCAACGTGGCCCCGAGTTGCAGCGTCGCGGCGGTGCTCAGCGGACCGCTCGGGTTATGTGGCGCGAAGCCCACGTAGCTGGTCGCGGCGAGCGTGGAGATGAAGGCCAGCTCGGCGATCCCGCCGGCGTGCGTCACGTCCGGCTGGACGAAGTCGACCGCCTGGCGGGCCAGCGCCGGCGCGAAGCCCTGCCGCCCGTACCACCGCTCCCCCGCGGCGATCGGCACCGGCGACGCGCGACGGATGTCGACGAGCGCGTCGAGGTTGTCCGGCGGGCAGGGCTCCTCGAACCACACCGGGTCGAACTGGGCGATCTCCTTCGCCACCTTGATGGCGTGGCGGACGTCGAAGCGGCCGTGTCCCTCGACGAACAGCTCCACCTCGCGGCCCACCGCGCCACGGACCGCGTCGATCTGGGCCAGCACCCGGTCCAACTGGGCGGTGGTGATGGTCAGGTCGTAGTTCTCGAACGGATCCCACTTGAGGCCCCGGAAGCCGGATTCCACAGTCCGGCGCGCGGCGGCCGCGTAGTCCTCCGGCGTGACGGCACCGGAGAACCAGCCATTGGCGTACGCGCGGACCCGGTCGCGAGTCGCGCCGCCGAGAAGCCGGGAGACCGGTACGCCCAGCTCACGCGCCGAGATGTCCCAGAGGGCCATCTCCAGCGAGCTCAACGCCGTCATGATCACCGGACCGCCGCGCCAGTACCAGTCCCGCGCGGTCTCGTAGATGATCTTCGAGATGTTTCTGGGATCCAGGCCCACCACCGCCTCGGCCAGCTCGGCGATGGCGCCCTGGACGGCACGTTCCTTGCCTTCCAGGGTGGCCTCGCCGAGCCCGACGATTCCCTCATCGGTGTGGACCCGCACGATGACGAGGTTCGTGCGGTAGAAGTCGACGACGAGTGTGTCGACAGAGACGATCTTCATCGTTCGGCTCAACCCTTCACCGCGCCGGCGGTCATGCCGGACACCACGTACTTCTGCACCAACAGGTAGAAGGCGACGGCCGGCAGCGTGAACAGGAAGGCGACGGCCATCACCGTCTGGATCGGTGTACCCAGCTCACCGATGAAGTTGGCGATGCCGACGGAGGCGGGTTGCAGGTCCGGGTTGAAGATGAACGTCACGGCGAACACGTACTCGTTCCAGGCGTGGAAGAACGCGATGACAGCGGTGGCCGCGATCGACGGCGCGATGAGCGGCACGTTGATGCGGGTCAGGGTGGTGAAGGGTCGGGCGCCGTCGGCACGCGCGGCCTCCTCCAACTCCTTCGGGATGCCGTCGATGGCGCCCTTGAGGATCAGCGCGACGATCGGCAGGACGAAGGCGGAGTTCACCAGGACGAGGCCGGTCAGCGAGTCGAGCAGTTCGAAGCGGCGGAACAGCGCGAACAGCGGGACGACCATGAGCGCTTCGGGAAGCATCTGCGTGAACAGCAGAACGACGGTCAGCACAGCCTTGCCCCAGAACGAGAAGCGGGACAGCGCGTAGCCGAGCGGGATGCCCAGGCCGACGGAGAGCACCATCGTGCCGACGGCGATGATCAGGCTGTTGAGCAGCCAGCCGGCGGCCTTGCCCTCGGCGAGCGCGTCCACGAAGACCCCGAACTGGCCGAGGTCCGGCGTGAGCCGGGGCTGGTCGGCGAAGAGGTCGCCGTTGCTGGTCAGCGCGGTGACGAACATCCAGTACAGCGGGAACACCGCGACACCGAGCACGACGAGCACGGCGACGATCCGTGCGGTGACACCGAATCGGAAGCGCCTCATCGGACGTCCCCCTTCTCCACGGCACGGGCGACCAGGCGGCTGCCGATGACGACGATGAGCGAGATGACGACGCCGACCATGCCGATGGCCGCCGCCGAACCGAGTTCCTTCGAGTCGAAGGCCTGCGAGTAGAGGTCGATGACGAGCGTCTCGGTGGCACCGACCGGCCCGCCCTTGGTCATCAGCCAGATCAGCTCGAACCGCCGCAGCGACCAGATCGTCATCAGCAGGGCCAACAGACCCACCGTCGGCTTGATGACCTGCCACGTGACGGCCCGGAAGGTGGCCCACCGTCCGGCGCCGTCCACCGTCGCGGCCTCGTTGAGATCCTGCGGTACGGACTGCAGGGCGGAGAGCAGCACCACGGAGGTGAACGGGAACAGCTGCCAGATGGTCGTGGCGAGGACCGCCGGGAGCGCGTAGCGCGGGCTGTCGAGGATGGCGCCACCCGGGACGCCGAGCCCGACCGCGTCGAGGAATCGGTTCACGATGCCGTACTGCGCGTTGAGCATCCAGGTGGCGATGAGCGCGACCGCGATGCCCGGAGCGGCCCAGGGGACGGTCACCAGCGCACGAGCCACGCCACGGCCGCGGAACTTCCTGTTGAGCAGGAGTGCCACGGCGAGCCCGGCGCCGATCGCGACGACCACGCAGGTGATCACATAGACGACGGTGATCAGCAGGGTGCGGTGGAACTCCGGGTCACCGAAGATCCGGTTGAAGTTGTCGAGCCCGACCCACTCACTGCGGGTGGGGTTGAGCAGCCTCGTCCTGGTGAAGCTGAGGTACACCTCCTGGACGAGGGGTACCGCCTGGAAGACGAGGATGAACAGTGCGGCGGGTGCCAGGAACAGGTACGGCGTCCACTTGCTACCCAGCGGGCTGGGCCGACGTCGGGGCCGGCCTGAGGGTGTTGTCTTCGGTACTCCGGTCTGCTCGACCACAGTCATCGGATCGGTCCTTCTGGGGGAAGGACGCCGCCGACGCACGGATCGTTGCGTCGGCGGCGTCGCCGTGTCGAGCGGTCAGCGGACCAGTTCGGTCGCCTGCTGCTGGGCGCGGTCCAGTGCCGACTTGAGGTCGGCCTTGCCCTGCAGTGCCGCGACCACGTTCTGCACGACCACCTTGCGGATGTCCGGCGTCTTGGCCTCGAACCCCAGCACGATCTGCG
This sequence comes from Micromonospora sp. NPDC047756, assembly GCF_055587245.1. NCBI lineage: Bacteria > Bacillati > Actinomycetota > Actinomycetes > Micromonosporales > Micromonosporaceae > Micromonospora > Micromonospora sp. NPDC047756. The sequence goes on along the minus strand of NZ_JBVJGQ010000002.1, from coordinate 512,738 downwards.
GCAGGCTGGTCTCGGTGAGCCCGTCGAAGACGGGGAGGAACGGCGTGGCCTTGAGCGCTTCCGCGCTGCGCTGCGTGGTGGTGGCGACGCTGCTCGCGCCGAGGATCTCCTGCAGCTTGACCTGGTTCTGCGGCTCCAGCGCCCACGTGATGAAGGTGGCGGCCTCGTCCTTGCCCTCGCTGGCCTCGTTGATCACGATGGGTGCGAGAATCGCGCCCTGCTTGCGGACCGGGAACGGGATGGGCGCGACGTTGAAGTTCAGCTTGGCGTTCTGGCCACGCGTGGCGGTCACGTAACCGCCGTTGTTGAGCTCCATCCCGACCTTGCCCTCGGCGAACATCCGCCGGAACGTGGCAGCGTCCGCGCCGCGCGGGATCACGTTCGCGTCGTACAGGTCCTTGAACGCCTGCAGGCCCTTGAGGTTCTCCGGCGAGTTGATGGTCAGGTTCTTACCGTCCGACCACGCTCCGCCGAAGCCGTAGACGTAGTTGAAGATGTCCTGCCAGACACCGGCCTCCTCGGCCTCCGTCTGGCGGAACGCCAGACCGAAGACGTCGCCCTTGGTCAGCGACTTCGCGGTGGAGGTGAACTGCTCGTAGGTGGTCGGCGGCGTCGGGATCAGCTCCGCGTTGTAGAACATCGCGTAGTTCGACGCCTCGAAGATGACGCCGTGCCGGACACCGTCGTGGACCATGAACTGGTCCGGCTGCTTGAGCAGGTCGTACTTGCTGGCGTCGATCACCTTGTCGAGCGGTGCGACGAGACCGGCGTCCGAGGCCGCCTCGAACTCGGGCATGTCGAAGCGGACCAGGTCGGGGCCCTTGCCGCTGCCCATCTGCGTGAGCACGGTCTGACCGAAGGTCGGGTACGGCACGGCGGCGGCGGAGACCTGGACCTTGGTCTGGCTCTGGTTGAACTCGTCGAGCCACTTCGTCAGCAGGGGCCCGCGCCCCGGGTCGCCGAAGGTCGAAGCGGCGAAGGTCAGTTTGGTGACGCCGTCGCCTGAATCGCCGTCGGAGCCGCAACCGGTCAGGAGGGTGGCGGCAAGGCCGAGGGCACATGTCGCCCTGGCGATGCCGAAATAAGCGCGCTTATTACCCATCGTTACTCCACTGTTACGAGGTGACGTCAAGTCGATGAAATTGCAACGATCGTAGCGTCATGTGCAACGGTGTCAAGTGGCGATTGCGCATCGCGTCATCTATATTGCACAATATGCAATGACAGCGACGGCGTTACCGTCGCGCGAGGGGAGACACAGCCTTGGCGCAATCGATTCGCCGCGCGATCGACCTCATCCGTCGATCCGCGGAGCACCCGCTGTCCCTTACGGAGGCTGCGGACGTGCTCGGCGTCCACAAGTCCACGGCGCTACGCATCCTGCAAACACTGGAGTCCGCGCGCTTCGTCCGCCGGACGGGCGCGGGCACCTACGTGCTCGGCAGCGGCCTGATCGAGTTGTCCGAGCTCGCGCTCGGCTCGATGGACCTCCGCCAGCCCGCCGCCGCACACCTGCGGGCGCTGCAACGCGAGACGGGCCATACCGTACACCTGGCGCAACTGACCGGCGACGAGATCATCTATATCGACAAGGTGGACAGCCCGGCATTCGACGCCGTCAAGCTGCCGTCGCGGGTGGGACGCGCGGTGTCGATCTATGCGAGCGCCGTGGGCAAGACCATCCTCGCCTACCTCCCCCGGCAGGAACGCGACCGGCTTCTCTCCCACGTCGTCTTCGAGAAGTTCACCGACACCACCTTCACCGACCACGACGCCCTGGAAGCCGAACTCGCCCGCATCCACGACTGCGGCTGGGCCATGGACAACGGTGAGCACGACGCCTACGTGATGTGCGTGGCCGCGCCGATCAGGGATTCACGAGGGCAGGTCATCGCCGCTGCCTCGATCACGGCGATCGAGGTCATCGCGAACCTCGACCAGCTCAGGAGCAACCTTCCGCTGCTCCTGGAGACCGCCGACAAGATCTCGTACGAGCTCGGCTACGCGCCGCCGCCAACCGTGACCAGCCCGGACGGCGAGAGCGTCTCGGCTACCTGAGCACACACGTCCCGGGCGATCACCGCGTTTCCGGCGTCGACCCGCCGGTGATGCGGTGGTGCTCGTCGGTCTCCATGTCGATGAAGGCCTGGATCATGCCCCGGTAGATCCGTTCGATCAGGTCCGGGTCGGCGCCGGCCTCGCTGGCCAACGTGCGGACCCGGGCCACCACCTGCGCCACCCGGTCCGGCGCACGGACCGCCTGACCATCGCTCTTGAGCGGGGCGGCCTGCCGGACCAGCTCCTCCCGACGGGCGAGCAGCCCGACCAGGTCCCGATCCAGCTCGTCGATCCGAGCGCGGATCGCTGTCAATGTCGTCGCGGTCTCTGCCACGCCGGAAATCGTTGCACGACGGCGACACGATCAGGGGACCCGCTCGCCGGCCGATGCGTCGAATGCCGGCTATCGCCCTAATCTCGACACGTTCATGTTCGCCTCGGCACGGCAACCACGGAGGGTGACGATGGGCGGAATGCCACGGCGTCAGTTCGTCAGACTCTCCGGGACCGCCGGCGCGACAGGGCTGCTGGGACTGGTCGGCGCGGACCGGGCGCTGGCAGACGGGGGGCCGACCCCCGCGCCGCCCCCCTCGACACCCGGCGGTCCCGGCGCCGCGGCCTGCCCCACACCCTCGGCCCTGTGCGGCTACCCCACCGACACCGGTGGCAGGTACGACCTGTGGGACCGGGTCCAGGTCTGCGAGGGTACGAAGACGGGGCCGCCATTTCCCCAGTGTCTGCGCACCACTCCCACCTACGTCGTCCTCAATGGCGGGTCCGGCTCGAACCACGACTTCCTGCTCGTGCCCAGTTGCCGGATCAGCGGCATCGAGTGCCCGTTCATCACCACCGCCAGCGCGCCGAACTACTGGTTGGAGGCCTGGAACAACGCCCAGCCGGGGCAGCCGGGGCACGTCGTCTATCCCCACCTCGGGCTGGGCGTCAACTCGGCCGACCCGACGATCCGTCAGCAGGACCAGCTCCACATCCACCTGGCCGGGATCCACTCGGGAATTCAGACGCAGCTGAACAACCACGACAGCGCGATCAGCAACGACCCGGCCCGGTGGCGCAACCAGATCGTGCCGGTCTGGGGCCTGACCAGCGCCGGCCTGCCCGCCCCGCGCTCGTACCGGGTTCTGCACGTCGCGAACCTGACCGGAAACCTCTTCCGGCTCCTGCTGGACAGCGTGGTGCGGCCGACCGGAGCGACCATGGCGGCGCAGATGCTGGCCGTGACGCCCCGCCTGGTCGGCGGCGGCGGGTTCTACGTCCTGAACAGCGAGCCGGGCCTGCCCGTCCCGGCCGGTCAACCCGGCGGTACGGGCACCGTCGACTTCCTGCTGGCGTACGCCTGAGCCGCCCGCTCAGCGCAGCAGCGCCATCCGGTCGATGATGGAGTCGCGCACCTCCGCCGGCCAGGGGAACAGCGGCGCTGCCACGCGGAGCTGGGCGAACCCGTGCAGCCCGACCCAGAGTGCTGTCGCGTCGCCGAAGGGGTCCACGCTGGTCGAGCGACCCGCCGCGACACAGTCGGCGAGCGTCCGCCGCAAGACCTCGAAGGCCCCCATGCCGAGCACGGCGAGCTCGTCCGCCATGGCGGGGGCCCGCTCAAGGGCCTGCCCGGCGTCCCAGACGGCGCCGAACATCACCCGGTACTGGTGGGGTCGGCGTTCGGCGAAGGTCAGGTAGGCCGCGCAGGTCGCACGGAGGCGCTCGACCGGATCAGCGTCCTCCGGTGTGCTGAGTTCCTGTTCCAGGAGTTCGAACGCGCGTTGCGCGACCGCCAGCAGGATCGAGTCCAGGTCCGGGAAGTGCGGATAGATCGACGGCGCGGAGATTCCGGCCTGCCGGGCGATCCCGCGCAGGGTCACGCCCTGCGGCGCCCCGTCCTCCAGGAGCGTCATCGCGGCATCGACGATCTCGTCGCGCAGTTGGGCACCTTCGCCGCGCTTGTTGCGGGCCCGTGTTCTCGGTGTGGTCACCCCTTGACTTTACAGGTGTTAGGCGAGAGTCTAAGTTAACGACTGTAAGTTAACGGGCGTTTTGAACAAGGAGCATCTCATGACCACAGCGACCGCTACCCGGATCGACACCATCGCCCCCGCCCACCGCGCTGACCTTGCCGGCCGTGCGCTGGCCGCCCTCGCATCCCTCGCCACCGGCGTCGCGTTCGTCAACGGCGTACTACTGACCATCAATGCCAGCGACGATCGCCTGTTCATCGAGGGCTGGCGGGTCTCCAGCTTCGGCATCTTCGCCGCGCTCTTCGCCCTGCTCGCGGTCAGGCCGCGTCAAGCAGCCGGCGTCTGGGAGATCGTGCTCACCGGCAAGGCCGCCCTCGTCGTCTTCGGCGCGCTCATCGGAGACGTTCCGGAGGCCCGCCTGTCGGCCGTCATCGACTTCGGACTCGTCGCCGTCGTCGCGGCCGCGTACGTGCTGTGCCGTGGCTGGTTGGCGTGGCGTCCCGCCGCCGACGGGTCCAGGCGCCGTGCCGCCGCGACCACCAACCCGACCCGATGACGGAGACGACGATGCCCTCCACCTCGCCTTCCCGCCGCGTCGACCGGACCGTCACCATCTCGATCTGGGCTGTCCCGGTCCTGGTCGTCGGAGAGTTCGCCATGCTGGCCGTAATTCCGGTCGTCCTCGCGCTGACCGTCAGCCTGCGGCACGCCCACCTACGCGGCCTACGCCGCTGGACCATCGCTCTCGCCACCGCCTACGCCACCCCGCTGATCCTGTGGGCCATCGGGCCCGACCGCGCCCCGAGCCTGTCCAAGGACATGCACCCGGTCTTCGCCGCACTGATCGTCGTGGCCGCGCTGGCCGCGGCGGCTGCCCTCCACCTCGGCAGGCGGCGTCCGAGCAGGCCCGACGGCTCGTCGAACGAGCGGCGGTCCTTCCGGGCCGCGCCGTGACCGATTCGCTTCTCCCCCGGGAGCGCAAGCGCCGGATCGCCCGTCGACGTCATCCGACGGTGGCGGGCGATCCCGGTGTCAGTTCGCGAGGTCGCTGCCGCCAGCCGCGCCGGCGCGAAGGCCCTGATCCATGAAGCTGACCAGCCAATCGAAGCTCTCGTCGACGGACGCGTCGATCTGGAACCCGCCGGCCACCTCCAGGGTGGCGAACCCGTGCAGGAGGCTCCGCAGCGTCCGCATGGCGTGGATCACCTGGCCGGGGTCGAGGTCGTACCCGCCCAACATGGCCGCCCACGAGGCGAGCACCCGCTCGCTGGCCGGGATGAACGGGTCGTCCGGGCCGGTCGGGCGGGCGGCGTTGCTGGCCGCGTACCGGCCGGGGTGTTCCCGCACGAACGTCCGCATCGCCTGCGCTCCGGCGGCCAGGGCGGCACTGCCGGAGCGACCCTGGATGGCGTCACGGAGGACATCGCCGGCCTGGGTCATCCCCAGGATGGCGATCCGGTGTGCCAGGTCGGCCTGGCTGGCGACGTGCTTGTAGAGCGAGGGGGTCTTGATTCCCAGCCGTTCGGCGAGCAGGCCCATGCTGAGGTTGTCGAAGCCGACCTCGTCGACCAGCGCGGCCGCGGCTTCGGTGACCGATGCCGGGGTGAGCCGCGCCTTAGGCACCGGTCAGCGTCCGGGTGAGGAAGGGCAGGGCCAGCGCGAGGACGTCGTCGGGCGTCTGGACGTGCGGGTAGTGGCCCGCGCCCTCGATGACGGCCAGCTCGCCCAGCCCTCGTGGCAGGTCGGCGAGGATGCGCTCGCCCTCGGCCCGCGGGTCGGCCCAGTCGGGGTCGACGCCGCCCTGGATCACCAGGACCGGACAGGTGACGTTCGGCAGTTGGCGACCGGCGTCGGCCGGGCTGCTCTTGGCCATGGACTGGAGGGCCTTCATCCGGCCGGGCTCACTCATCTTGGCCTCGATGCGCGCCAGCTCGCCATGCCAGTCGGCAGGCTTGGTGGGGATCGCCAGGTCGAGGTACCTGCGCCAACTCGCCACACTGCCCCGTACGAGCACCTGCGCCAGTTGGAGGTAGCCGGCGCGGAAGCGCTTCACCCGCACCAGCCCACCCAGGTCGAAGGACTGCGCGCGGGTGAACGGCGCCAGCTCGATGACGCCGGCGATCAGTTCCGGCGCGGTGGCGGCAGCGATGGTCGCGGCCCCGCCGCTGATCGACTGACCGATGATCACGGCTGGGCCTCCGAGGTGGCGCACGACGGCGACGAGGTCACCCGCGATGTCCGTGCGGCTGTAGCCGTCCCAGCCGAGACCGGAGTCGCCGCAGCCACGGATGTCGACGTTGGCGACCCGGTAGCCGGCCGCGGCGAGAGCCGGGGCGACGAACCGGTAGGAGTGCCGACTGTCGCCCATGCCGTGCGCCAGGACGACGAGTGGGCCCTGCCCGGTCACCTCGTAGGCGAGAGTGTTGCCGGCGATGTCCAGATATTCGGTCATGACGCTCCTCCACCAAAGCTAACGTGATTAGCTAAAGGCTAACCGGATTAGCCGCGATGGGCAAGCGTCGGCCGCCGTTATCGCCCTCCACCCAGGCCGAGCTGGGCACAGAGGGCATCGGGGGCGGCGACTGCCCCGGGCGCCGCAGCGACGGTGACCGTCGCGCCGAAGTCGGTAGGCCGACTCGGCAAGGCCCGGTGACCCGTATGGTTCCGCGATGGAAACGGACACGGTACGACAGGCTTACACGTCCGTCGCGGAGCTCTACATCGAGCTGTTCGGCACGGGCCAGCAGGTGAACGCCGACGATCTCGCTCTCATTCGGCGGCACCTGGGCAGCAGGCCCGGCCGGGTGCTCGATCTGGGGTGCGGGCCCGGCCACCTGACCGGCTATCTCCGCGAGCTGGGCGTCGACGCAGCAGGGATCGACCTGGTCCCCGAGTTCATCGCCCATGCGCGGGCGGCCCACCCGGGCGTCGAGTTCCACATCGGCTCGATGGAGCGCCTCGATGCGGCGGAGGACTCCGTCGACGGCATCCTGGCCTGGTACTCGTTGATTCATCTTCCGCCGCCGGAGTTCGACGGGATGCTCAAGGAGTTTCGAAGGGTGCTGGTCCCGGCCGGGCGGCTGGTCCTGGGCGTCTTCGACGCCGAGGAGGTCGGCGCCTTCGACCACAAGGTCCTGACCGCCTACCGCTGGCCGGTCGACGAGATCTCCGAACGACTCGGCCGGGCCGGTTTTCGCGAGGTGGAACGCCTCCGGCGGCCCGCCACCGACGAGCATCGGCCACTTGCCGCCGTCGCGGCGATCGCGGTGTGAGAACGCCGAGGGCCGGCCTCCCGTTCGGGGAGACCGGCCCTCGCCCCACTGAGCACCCGCGTCCGGGCGGGCGTCAGCACTCAGGCGTTGAGCTTCCCGGCGATCGTGACGACCCGCTCGGCCATGTGGTCGAGCGCGGCGAACTGGGCGTCGCCCAGCGGGGCGTCGTTGCTGCCGCCGGTGACGTGCGAAACGCCGTACGGGTTGCCGTCGGCGAACTTCAGCGGGTCGGTGTAACCCGGGGCGACGACCAGACCCCCGAAGTGGTGGATGGTGTTGTAGAGCGCGAGCAGGGTCGACTCCTGGCCGCCGTGCGCGGTCATGGAGGCGGTGAAGCCGGCGTACACCTTGTTGGCGAGCTGGCCCTGCGCCCACTGCGGACCGAGGGTGTCGAGGAACTGCTTGAGCTGGCTGGCGACGTTGCCGTAGCGGGTGGGCGTGCCGAACAGCACCGCGTCCGCCCAGACGACGTCGTCGGCGGTCGCCTTCGCCTCGTTCTTGGTGGCGTCGAAGTGCTGGCTCCAGGCGGCGTTGGAGGCGATGGCCTCGGCCGGGGCGAGCTCCGGAACCTGACGCAGACGCACCTCGGCGCCAGCCTTCTCGCCCGCCTCGGCGAGGCGCTTGGCCATGGCGTGCAGAGTGCCGGTGGACGAGTAGTAGATGACGGAGAGCTTGGTCATCGGAGGCATCCTTCCCAGAAAGTAGTTGCCGCTGATAAATTTGCGGCCGCAACAATCTCGACACTAGCAGCCACCTCGCGGCGTCCCAACCTCCTGACCATGCCCAGCGGCGTGACGGAGCACACCAGGGAGCCGGGCGCGGGCTGCGGCCGTCCAGCCGATGAAGCGGATTGTTGGCGCCCCTACGATGAGGTGATGGACCCCGCGGGGACGCCACCGGCGGCGCGGTACCACCTGCTCGGACCGGTCGAGGCGCGCTCAGCCCGCGGGCAACCGCTGGCCCTCGGCACGCCGATGCAGGTACGCCTCCTGGCCGTGCTGATGTCGCAGCCGGGCACCGGCTGGTCCATCGACCAACTCGTCGACGAGCTGTGGCAGGGGCGCCCGCCGAAGACGGCAGCCGGCAACGTGAAGACCTATGTCTGGGCACTGCGCCGCGCGCTGCGCTCCCCGGGCTTCCCCGACCCCGCCATCCTCGCCGGGCCCACCGGCTACCGTCTCGCCCTGGAAGGGCTGACGGTGGACAGCGTGGCCTTCGACGACCTGGCCCAGCGCGGGTATTCCGCGCAGCGGCAGGGTCACTGGTCAGCCGCCCAGCAGTCGTTCGAGGCCGCGTTGGCGCTCTGGCGTGGGGAGCCGTTCGCGGGCCTCCCCGGCTGGGGGGTGTTGCGCTCGGTCCGAACGCGCCTCGAAGAACAGCGGTCCGGCCTGGTGGAGGAGGTCGTGGACCTCAAACTGCGCGCCGGAGAGCATCACGAGCTGATCGAACCACTGCGGAGCCAGGTCGACGACGACCCGCTGCGCGAGCGCCCGTGGGGGCAACTGATGGTGGCCCTGGCGCGGACCGGCCGGCGTGCCGACGCGCTGGCCACGTACCGGAAGCTTCGCCATCTCCTCGCCGAGGAGGTGGGAGTCGAGCCCGGTCCCGATCTCCAACAGCTGCACACCCGCATCCTGCGGGCGGAACCGGAGCTGTTGGCCTCCGAACCGCGGCCACCGGAAGGAACCCCGCCGCGAATCGTCCCCCGACAGCTGCCGGCCCCACCGACGTTGTTCACCGGCCGGGCCGGGGAGCTGGCCCGGCTCACCACACTGCTGCTCGACGACCCCCGCTCGGCCGGCACCGTCGTCATCACCGGTACGGGCGGCGTCGGGAAGAGCTGGCTGGCGCTGCGCTGGGCGTACGACAACCGCCATCACTTCCCCGACGGGCAGCTCCACGTCGACCTGGCCGGATTCGGCACCGCGACGCAGGGGGCGTCCCCCTCGGCTGTCGTACGCTCGCTGTTGCCCGCGCTGGGTGTGCGGCTCCTGGAGATTCCGGCGGAGCCGGCGGCCCAGTTCGCCCTGTACCGCAGCCTGACCGCGGCCCGACGGCTGCTCGTGCTGCTCGACAACGCCCGCGACGCCGAGCAGGTGCGGCCCCTGCTTCCGGGGTCGACCCGCTGCGGGGTGCTGGTGACGAGTCGCCACACCCTGCCCGGCCTGGTCGCCACCGATGGCGCCCAGCTCCTCGCGCTGGACCTGCCCAGCGACGACGAGGCGCGCCAACTGCTCGTGCGCCGACTGGGTACGCAGCGGGTCAGCGCCGAGCCGGCGGCGGTCGACGAGCTGATCGGGCGTACCGCGCGGTTGCCCCTGGCTCTGTCCATCGTGGCCGCGCGGGCCGCCGCCCGGCCCACGTTTGCGCTCCAGGCCGTCGCCGACGACCTGGCGGCGAGCCGGGGCGGGCTCACCGCCCTGGCCACCGACGACGCCGCCACCGATGTGCGCACGGTGCTCTCCTGGTCGTACCGACTGCTCAGCGCGGACGCGGCCCGACTGTTCCGGCAGATCTGTCTGCATCCCGCACCGGACGTCAGCGCCGCCGCGACGGCCAGCCTCGCCGGGGCGCCACCGCACCTGGTCCGGCCGGCGCTCGACGAGTTGGCCCGGGCGAACCTGCTGGCCGAGCAGTCCCCCAACCGCTTCCGCTGTCACGACCTGCTCCGCGCCTACGGGGAGGAGTTGACGCACGGTCTCGACGCTCCGGCCGAGCGTGACGCCGTCCGCAGGCGGATGCTCGACCACTACCTGCGTGCCGCTCGTGACGCGGCGAGACGTGTCGACCCGGGCTGGCAGCCGCTCGATCCGCCGCCCCTGCCCACCGACGCGTCACCCTCGGCGTTCGCCGACCACCGGGCCGCGCTGGCCTGGTTCACCATCGAACAGCGGGTGCTGCTGGCCGCCGTCGACGACGCGGTCGCGCACGGCTTCGACGCCCACGCCGGGCAGCTCGCCCAGGCCCTCACTCCCCTGCTCGGGCGGCTCTCGCAGTGGCACGACCTGGCCACCGTGCAGACCATCGCGGTGGCGGTCGCGGTCCGCCACGATGACCCACGCGCCGAGGCGCTGGCCCACCGGGACCTCGCGCTGGCCCATGTCCAGAACCGCCGGTTCGGTGCGGCCCACCACCACCTCCGGCGCGCCATGGCACGGTACGACCAGGCCGGCGACCGCCCGGGGCAGGTCAGCGCCCATCTCCACCTCGCCTGGCTGTCCGACGTCGAGGGTGACGCCGGAGCGGCCCTGCCGCACGCCAGGCGGGCGCTGGCACTGGCCAGCCACACCGGCGACCGGCTCGGCGAGGCCGCGGCGCTCAACGCGCTCGGCTGGAGCCATGCACGGCTGGACGAGCACGCCCGCGCCATCGCCTACTGCGAGCGGGCGCTCGTGCTCTACGAGGAGGCCGACGATCGGCTCGGTGCGGCCCACACCTGGGACAGTCTCGGATTCGCCCATCACGGCCTCGGAAAACACCCGAGCGCGGCGGACTGCTACCGGCGCGCGCTCACGCTCTACTCCGAAATCCAGGAACCGTGCGGGAGGGCGGAGACACTCGTCCGCCTCGGCGACACCCAGCAGGCGTTGGGCGACCACGACACCTCGGTCGACCTGTGGCGGCAGGCGTTGGTGATCCTCGACCGGATCGGTCATCCACAGGCCGCGGTGCTGTCCGAACGTCTGGCGGCGTACCAGTGAACGTCCCGCGCCGACCGTCCCCGGACCGGCATGGATCCGACGTGGACCGGGCGTCGGCAGGCTGGACGAATGTTGACCACGAAGAGCACCACCCTCCGGCCTCCGCGTGGGGCCGACCGTCGCCGACGGCGACTTCTCGGCAGCCTCTCGGCCGTCGTCGCGGTCCTCGTCACCCTGTCGCTCAACGCCCCATCGTCGCTCGCGGGCACCACACCGACGACCGGCGGTGCCAGGCCGGTCACAGTGGACGTCACCGGTGGTGGGAGCGGGCGCGTCGACTGGCAGGTGTGCCCGGAACAGCCCGACGATCCGGGCACCCGGTGCGGCACCCTGCGCCTGCCGGTCGACTGGTCCCGACCGGGAGGGGAGACCTTCCCCCTGGCGCTGGCCCGGCGTCCCGCCACCGATCCGGCCGCCCGCATCGGCGTCCTGGTCTTCAACCCCGGCGGTCCCGGCCTGTCCGGGGTGGACGCGGCGTTGACGGCCGCCAGCCAGCTCGGGCCGGACGTGCTGCGCCGCTTCGACATCGTCGGCTTCGACCCCCGGGGCACGGTCCGTAGCGCACCGGTGCGCTGCTCATCGGCGCTGCTGGGCCGGCAACCCTCCCTGACCCCCGCGAACGCGGCGGAGTTCGAACGGCTGCGCACCTACAACCGGCAGTTGCGCGACGACTGCCGCGCCAACAGTGGCCCACTCTTCGACCACCTGGACAGTGCGAGCGTCGCGCGCGACACGGACGCCATCCGGGCCGCGCTCGGTGAGCGGCAGCTGAGCTTCTACCAGTGGTCCTACGGCACCCTGATCGGGCAGGCCTACGCCGAGCTGTTCCCCGACCGCGTCCGCGCACTGGTCATGGACAGCGTGATGGACCACAGCCAGGGGGTCCGGGAATACTTCCGCGGCGGCGCGGCCAGCAGCGAGGCGCTGTTCCACGAGTTCGTGACCTGGTGCGAGCGAAACCCTGGCTGCGCGCTGCACGGACGCGACGTGCCGGCGCTCTACGACCGGCTGATGCGCCGTGCCGATGCCGGCACGCTCGTCGACACGGCCACCGGGGCCCCGCTGAGCTGGTTCGAGCTTGGGTTCGCGACCTTCGTCAACTTCTTCGACGCGACCTGGGCCGATCTCGCGTCCATGCTGCTCGCGTTGGAGCGGGGCGAGCCGGCCCCACTCGCGTCCCCGATGGTGGCGGTCGACGACGACGAGGACCTGACCGAGTACGCGCTACCGGTGTTCTGCCAGGACTGGTCGCTGCCGATCGACGGGTTCGCCGACTGGACCCGCTATCTCGACCTGTCCCGCGCCACGGCACCGCACCTGCGCGCCTCCCCGTTGGCCGTCCGCTTCGCCGCTGTCTGCCTGGGCTGGACGGCGACCAACCCCCAACACCGACTGCGGGTCCGGACGAGCGCGCCGCTGCTGGTGCTCAACGGGCGCTTCGACCCGGCCACCCCGTACGACGCCGCCCAGCGGGTGGTGCGCCAGCTTGGCAGCCGGGGTCACCTCGTCACCTACGAGGGGTCGGGCCACGTCAGCTACCCGAGGACCGAGTGCACCCGTCGTCAGGTGGAGCGGTACCTCGTCACCAGAACCACGCCGCCCGCCGGCGCGAGCTGCCCGGCCGCCCCGGTCTGACGCGACGGCAGTGACACAGCGACGCCCCAGCTCACGGTGGGTGTGCGACCGATCCGACGGCATGTCGGTCAGGTCTGCCACCCGGTGGCTGGGGCGTCGCCGCCGTGACCGTTCCCGGTCAGGAGCCGTCGGCCGGCTGTTGTCCCGGCCAGAACGGCCACTCCTCGAATGACCGGCACCGTCCGTCGTCGGCGAACCGCATGACCCACAGGTCGCGGTACTCCTGGTCGACCGGGTCGCCGTAACGGACCTCCTGGCGCGACACGGCGGTGTCGCCCTCGACCGCGACGATCTCCGTGGTCAGCTGGAACACCTCGTCGGGGCCCTTGCGCTGCTTCTCCCACATCCGGGCGATGGCCGGCAGGCCGACGACGGGTGCCCAGTACGGCCCCTGCCGGTAGCTCGCGTCCTCGGTGAAGAGGCTGACCAGCGCGTCCGTGCCCGGGGTCCGCCAGAGCCGCTCGTAGGCGGCAATCCAATCCTCGACGTGCTTCCTGTCCACGGCCCTCACCTTGCCATCCGGGCGGTGACCACCTGGGCAAACTCGCAGGTCGCGGGATGCGAGCCCATCGAGGCGCTGTCCGGCCTCGGCTTCGGACGCCCTTGACATCGAAAGGGGTACCCAGCCACACTCCCGATGCTAATTCGATTTAGCGACCATCGGAGCCCTCAACTCCCGCCACCGCACCAGACCGCGACGAGCGACCACCACAAAGGAGTCTTCGCGCATGAGGGAAACGACCGGAAGACGCAGGTTCCGGCTTGCGATCTCGATTCTCGCGTTCACCGCGCTCGGTGCCGGGGCCGTGGTCCCCGCGCCGGCTGCCGCCGTCGGCAGGCCCGCGCCCGTCCCCGGCCCGACAGTCAAGGTGGACCGGCACTCACCGACCGGATACACCGTCACGTTCGTCTACCGCAACCCACACGCCACCCAGGTCCGTCTCGCCGGGGACCTGACCCTGCTCGACGTCGGCACCGGCACCACCCGCTACCAGCCGGAAGAGTGGCAGCCGGGGCGCTACCACGCGGGCGGCACCGAGTTCCTGCGGGACATGACCAGGGACCCGAAGGGAAACTGGTCGGTCTCGCTCCCGCTGCACGCCGGCGGTCTCAGCTACTGGTACCGCGTCTGGGACCCGACGCAGGGCTGGGAGAACAAGCGCATCTGGGACCCGGCCTCGACGAACCCTCGACCGCCGGGCGAATCCTCGTTTCGGGTCAGGAACAACGACGTCCTCGATGCCGTCCACGTGCCGTACGCCAAGAAGCAGAACGACCCGGTGCTGAAGGCTCGTGCGGACTACGAGTTGCCGGTGGCCGACCGCGCGAAGCGGGGAAGCGTCGCCTACGTCCCGTACACCACCATCCTGGGCGACAGCGGCCACTACCTCGGCGTCTACCTGCCGGCCAACTACGACGCCAACCGGGCGGAGCCGTACAAGGTCGCGTACCTCGCCCACGGCATCTTCGGCGACGAGACCGACTTCATGGTCCCCGCGAACGTCCCGAACATCCTGGACAACATGACGGCCAGGGGTGAGATCGAGCCGACCGTGGTCGTCACCATGGGCAACCACTTCACGGGCACCAGCCTCGGCTTCGCGTCCTACAACCAGACCAACGCGGCCAACAACCTGGTCCAGACGATCCTGCCCCTCGTCGAGAGCAGCTACAACGTCTCGACCGAGCGCTCCGGGCGGGCGTACGCGGGGTTCTCGTACGGCGGGATGACGGGCGGCGTCGTCATCCGGAACTACCCGACCACCTTCGCGTTCTACGGACACTTCTCGGGTAACCCGTCGCTCACCACCCAGGACTACGACACCATCGCGAACGCGGTCGGGGACGACGACCTCACCGTGTTCCTCGGCAACGGCGTCTTCGAGGGCAACCTCAACGCCCAGAACGCCATCGCGGACAACTTCCGGGCGCGGGGATACACCGCCGCGACGACCCAGGTCCCCGGCGCGCACGACGGGATGACGGCGGGCCAACTGTTCACGATCTTCGCCCGGGATCACCTGTGGTCGGGGGTCGACTCCGTGTCGGTGACGCCCACGACGATGAACTTGACGAAGGGCTGGAACTGGGCCAGGCAGTTCACCGCCCAGGTGACGACCAACGCGGGTGTGAACCCGGCGGTGACCTGGTCGGTGCGGGGAGCGACCTCCACCGGCACCGGCATCTCCGCGGACGGCCTGCTCTCGGTCGCCGCCGCGGAGACCGCGTCGACGCTGACCGTCGTGGCGACGTCGGTGGTCGACCCGACCAGGTCACGCTCTGCCCAGGTCACCCTGACGCCTCCGGGCCCGGGACGGGTCGAGGTCAGGGCGAAGGCCACGCCGGCCTCGGTCGTCCGCGGTGGCACCTTCACGCTCACCGTCGACGTCCGGGCCCAGTCGCCGCACCGGAAGGCTCCACAGGTGACCGGTGAGGTTGCCGTCACCTTCGGCGGGGCCACCCGGGTGGTTGCGCTCCGTGGTGGCACGGCCGTCGTCGAGCTGCCGACCGCCGGGCTGCCCGCAGGGGCGCACCCGGTGCACGTCGCCTACTCCGGTGACCCGGCCCACGCCCCCACCGCTGCGACCCACCAGCAGCTGCGGGTCCGCTAGGCCAGCAGGCAGGGGTGGGCCGGCGACCTCTCGTCGTCGGCCCACCACCGGCTGTCCGTCCGGACCGTCAACTCACGCCGCGAACCGCCTCGATGATGGTCTCGGCGACCTCGCTCGGCCGAGCCACGGCCATCGCGTGCGACCCGCCGACGACCTCGCGCTGCCCCCGGGGGTTGGCCCGCTCGGCCATGAACCGGTGCGCCTCGGCGGGGATGTTCTTGTCGGCGTCACCGAACACGAACCAACTGGGCAGCGATCGCCAGGCGGGGTCGCCGGTGAGCTTGTCGCCCAGGCCCTGTTCCGTGATCGGCCGCTGGGTCCGGGCCATCAGCGCGGCGATGTCGTCCGACGCGTCGGCGCAGAACTGGGCGTGGTACTGCTCCTGGCCGATCGCCACCTCGTTCCCACCGGTCGACACCGGGTACTGCACCAGCGTGTCGGCGAGGGTGCTGCCGGGAAACTTCGCGGACAGCGTCATCGCCGACTCACCCGTGTCCGGGGCGAAGGCGTTGACGTACACGAGAGCTCGTACCGAAGTGTCGCCGGCTGCGGCCTGCGTGATCACCATGCCGCCGTACGAGTGACCGACGAGGACGACCGGACCGCCGATCCCCCGCACAACATCCTGCACGTACGCGGCGTCGCCCGCCACGCCGCGCAGCGGGTTCGCGACGGCCACCGAGTCGTACCCGGCGCCCAGCCGCTCGAGCACACCGTTCCAGCTCGCCGACTCGGCGAACGCGCCGTGCACGAGCACGAGCGTGGGCTGTGGATCAGGCATGACAGGTGCCCCCTCACTCCGATGAAGCTTGTTACCGCAGGTCGCACTGGTACGCCTGGATACCCGTCACGCGAGTGTGAAACGTCAAGCCCGACCGGCTCGCCGATGACCCCGACCGATCGCCCATTACCACCCGGATACACGGGGTCGCCTGCCCACGCGACGGACCCTATAGTGAGTTTCATTATGAGACTTACTGCGTTCTGGCGGTGGTGGGTCGCCGGCACGACCAGCCAACTCGGCTCGGCGGTCGGCGCGCTGGCGCTACCGCTGACCGCGCTGAGCGTGCTGCACGCGTCGGCCTTCGAAATGGGCCTGGTCACGGCGGCGAGCTATCTGGCGTACCTCCTGATCAGCCTGCCGGCGGGCGTGATCGTGCAGCGTCTGCCGCTGCGCGGCATGCAGGTCGCCCTGGATCTGGTCCGGGCCCTCACCATCGCATCGGTCCCCCTGGCCTGGTGGTTCGACCTGCTGACGGTGGCCCAACTGATCGCGGTCGCCCTGGTGGTGAGCTTCGCCAACGTGCTGTTCGACGTGGCGAACCAGACCTTCCTGCCGGAGATCGTGCCGGCCGCCCAGTTGCAGGCCCGCAACAGCCTCACCTCCGGCACGCACGCCGCCAACGCGCTGGGCGGGCCGTCCCTGGGCGGCCTCGCGGTGCAGGTGCTGGGTGCGGTGCCGACGCTCTTCGTGGACGCCGTCAGCTATCTACTCTCCGCCGCGCTGCTGCGCACCCTTCCGGCCCGGCGGGTGCAGCGACCGGCCGAGCGGCCACCGATGGTCACGATGATCCGCGAGGGATGGCACTTCGTGCTGCGGCACCCGATCATGCGACCGGCCATGTGGGACGCCACCGCGACGAACTTCGTCAACGGCGCCATGCTGGCCCTGTTCCCGTTCTACCTGATGCGTGAGCTGCACGCGTCGCCGCTCATGGTCGGACTGCTGATCGCCACCGACGGCCTCGGCACGCTCATCGGCGCGGCGCTGACGACCCGCTTCACCAACCGTTTCGGCACCGCCCGCGGCCTCATCATCGCGGCCTTCGTCGGCGTGGCCGGCGCTCTCATCATCCCGCTGGGCACCGGCACCGCCGCGTTCCTGGCCTTCACCGTCGGGAACCTCATCTTCGCGAGTTCCACTGTGGTGCTCAGCGTGACCACCCGTACATACCGGATGATCGCCAGCCCGCCGGAGCTGCTGTCCCGGGTGATCGCCACGGTCAAGTTCGTCTCCTGGGGCGCCATCCCGGTCGGCGGCCTGCTGGCCGGCGTCCTGGCCGGGCCACTCGGCGCCCGTACCACCCTGCTGATCTTCGGGGCGCTCACCGTGCTGTCCCCGATCATCTACCTGTCGACGCCGATCCGGCGACTGCGTGACCTGCCGCTCGACGCCACGCCGACAGCCGCCGAGGCACGGGTGTGAACCAGGCGGATGCGGTGCCGATCTGCCCACCTCACCCACCGGATATCGACAGGAGGTGTAGCCCTCGATCCTGCGGGGCAAGAACCCGCCATGGAGGGA
Organism: Micromonospora sp. NPDC047756; assembly: GCF_055587245.1. Taxonomy (NCBI): domain Bacteria; kingdom Bacillati; phylum Actinomycetota; class Actinomycetes; order Micromonosporales; family Micromonosporaceae; genus Micromonospora; species Micromonospora sp. NPDC047756. The sequence continues at coordinate 495,188 of NZ_JBVJGQ010000002.1, read as the reverse complement.
ACGGCAGGGCGCGCGGGGCATCCGCTCGGCCAGCAGCACCGGACCGGTGACCCGGGGCAGGTACGGCCGGCGATCCCACTGACGGCGGTCCGCGCCTGATGCGGCTGAGGCACAGCCTCCCTCCGGTGGCGCTCGGCGCGGTGGCGCTCGGCGCTGCCCTGGGTGCCGACCCCGCCCACGCCGACACCCCATCGCCGTCGCGGCTCCCGCTGGTGGAGGTCGCCACCTCGCCGGAGGCCGTCACGGTTTCGCTGGCCGACGTGGTCGAGGTGCAGCTGACCGTTCCCCTGCCCCTGCCGACCGCTGTCGTCTCCCTACCCGTGCCGCTACCGTCGACGGACCCGCTGCCCCTGCCGTCGGAGGTGCCGGTGCCCCTGCCGTCGGCGGTTCCGGTGCCGACGCCGTCGACCAGCCCCTCCACCGCCCGGCCAGGTCGGCCGGCAGGCAACCCACCCGCATCGCCCAAGGCCACAGCGGCACCATCTACCTCGAAGTCCCCGAAGGCACGGGCCGACTCGCAGCCATCGCCGACACGTGTGCCGGCAACGGTGTCCCAGGGCGGCACGTCCGACGGCGAGGCGTCGAGGCAGGCGAGGAAGACGGTGCCCGCCGTCACCGGACAGCGGCCCGATCCGCCCGCCCGGCCCGCACCAGGGCCACCGACGTTCGTCCTGGCGCTCGCGTCCGCACCGACCGGCGTCGGTGCCGGCGGCGCCGATCCACCCACCTCGACGGCCGAAGGTGTGCCGCCCACCTCGCCTCTGCGCGCAGGGCGCACCGTCACCGCCGTCGACATAAGCGCCACCAGCCGACCCGTCGAGCGGGGCCCTCCCCCGCCCCGACAACTCCTGATCACCCACTCGCGTCCACGACGTTGATCAGGAGAGGTTCATGGAAATCGCCGTTATCTGGATCCCCGCCGACCTCGAGCCGTCAGAGCCAGTCGTCGCGAGGTGTCTCAGTCACCTCCGCCGAAACTCCTACCGATTCGCAGGAGTCATGCGGGCCCCCTGGGAGACCATCGAACAGTCGATGATCGACGGAGAGGTGGATGTGGTCGTCATCGCCGACTTCGCCCACCTCCCGCCGGACCGGTCCCCCCGGATCGAGCTGGCCAGCGCTCTCGACGTCGACGAGGACCTAACGGTTCCGGATTCACCGCTCAACTGACACCACGAAGCGCCCCGTCCGTCGCGGACGGGGCGCTTCGTCGACCTGACGAGAGCGCGAGGCCGGGGAAGACGAGGGCGCCGGCCGGGTCCACGGTGCTGCTGGTCGACATCACCGAAGGCGGGTGGGAGGACGCCGTCCACCTTGCCGAGTGGATCAGGCCGCGACGGCTGCCCGTACGTCGTCGTCGGCGGCGCGCAGCCGAGCGGCGGCCTCCTCGGCGGTGCAGTTGGCCAGCAGCAGCACGATGGCCGTCTTGGCGTGCCCGTGCGCCGCCGCGAGCGCTCGAGCGGCCGTGTCGAGATCGGTGTCGGCGGCGTCGGCGACGATCCGGCGCGCCCGGTCGACGAGCTTCTCGTTGGTGGCGTTCATGTCCACCATCAGATTGCCGTAGACCTTGCCGAGCCGGGCCATCGTGGCGGTCGAGAGCATGTTGCAGACCAGCTTCTCGGCGGTGCCGGCCTTGAGCCGGGTGGAGCCGGTCAGCACCTCGGGACCGGTGGGCACCTCGATGGCGACGTCGGCGTGGCGGCTGGTCACCGCGCCGGTGTTGCAGGCCACCGAGACGGTCGCCGCGCCACGCGCGCGGGCATGGTCCAACCCACCGACCACGTACGGGGTACGGCCGCTGGCCGCGAGCCCGACCACCGTGTCGCGGGCGGTCAGGCCGACGGCGTCGAGGTCGGAGACGGCGCGGGCCGGGTCGTCCTCAGCGCCCTCGACGGCGACACCGAAGGCTCGTGCCCCGCCGGCGAGCAGACCGATGACCCGCTCGGGCGTCGTACCGAAGGTGGGTGGGATCTCGACGGCGTCGAGCATGCCGATCCGGCCGCTGGTGCCCGCGCCGAGGTAGATCAGCCGTCCGCCCTGACGGAGCGAGGCCACGATGACGTCGACGGCGGCGGCGATGTCCGGCACGGCCCGGCGGACGGCGGCGGCGACGGTCTGGTCCTCGTCGTTCATCGCCAGAAGCAACTCGGTGGGAGACATCCGGTCGAGGTCGCCGGTCTTGTCGTTGCGGGTCTCGGTGCCGAGGGTGCTGAGGTCCACGGGGTGCTCGTTCCTCTCGCTGGTGTGCAGTCGCCGGCCGGCGGGGAGAGGTCCGGTCGCCCGGCGGTGGCTCGCCGTCGAGCGCGTCTCGCGACCCGCCGCCGCGGCCGAACCGAGAGCGTCGCTGCGAACAGTCCCCGTATCAGCAGGCTGAAACCACAGCGTAACCAGCCCGGACGGGCGGTGGCAAAAAGTTTCGAGTTAGGCTGGCTCAACGTCACTTATTGACAACCGCTGGTTGGGAGCGAGCCGTGCGTCAACTCGACCTCGTCGTGATCGTGCTGTACCTCGTGGTGATCGCCTTCGTCGGACTACGCCTGTCCGGTAAACAGAAGTCCGCCAAGGACTACTTCGTGGGCGAGGGTCGGCTGCCCTGGTGGACCGTCTCGTTCTCGGTGGTTGCCACCGAGACCAGCGTCCTGACCGTGATCAGTGTTCCCGGCGGCGCCTACAGCGGTCAGGGCTTCGGCAACGTCGAGCTGGCCCTGGGTTACGTGATCGGTCGGGTCGTGGTGGCCGCGGTGCTCATCCCGCTCTACAAGCGGGGTGGGTTCGTCAGCGCCTACCAGTACCTCGGTGAGCGGTTTGGCCTGAAACTTCAAGGGCTGGCGTCGGTGACGTTCGTCTTCACCCGCCTGCTGGCCGAGGGCGTGCGGCTGTTCGCCTCGGCCATCCCCATCAAACTTCTTCTCGACGAGTTCGGGCTGAATGTCGGCTACCAGGCCATCATCATCGTTCTGACGCTCATCACGGTGGTCTACACCTACCTCGGTGGCATCAAGGCGGTCATCTGGACCGACGCCATCCAGATGGGGCTGTACCTGGGCGGGGCGATCCTCGCCATCGCGGTGCTCAGCCACGCCGTCGGCTTCGACGGCTACTCGCAGGCACTGGACGCCGGCAAGTTCCAGCTCTTCGACACCAACTTCAACCTCGCTCACGTGCTCACCAGCCCGTTCGCCCTGCCGACCGCCATCATCGGCGGCGCGATCTTCGCGATGGCCAGCCACGGCTCGGACCAGCTGATCGTGCAGCGCATCCTGTCCACCCGCACACTGCGCGAGGGACAGCAGGCGATGATCTCGTCGGGCATCTTCGTGGTGATCCAGTTCGCGGCGTTCTCCCTGGTCGGCGCGCTGCTGTGGTCGTACAACAAGGGTCAGACCTTCAAGGAGCTCGGCCTGGCCAGCAGCGACAACCTCTACCCGAGCTTCATCCTGCACGCCCTGCCGGTGGGCATCTCGGGTCTGCTGGTGGCGGGCATCCTCGGCGCGGCGATGGGCTCCTTGTCGTCGGCGTTGAACTCGATGTCGAACTCCACGGTCGCCGACTTCATCCACAGCTTCTTCCGCACGGTGCCGTCCGACGACACGATGCTCCGGCTCGCCCGGGTGATGACCCTGGTCTGGGCGGTGCTGATGGCGATCTTCGCCTGCGCGTTCAGCTCCAGCACCGGAAACGTCTACCTGACCGGTCTGACGATCGCCGGCTACACCTACGGGGCGCTGCTCGGGGCCTTCCTGCTCGGCCGCCTCGTCAAGCGGGCCAACCAGGTCGACGCGGTGATCGCCTTCCTGGTCACCGTGGCGGTGATGACCTACATCGTCCGTTACGTCAAGATCGACGTGACGACGGCCGGCACCACCACCGCCACCGCCATCGCCGCGCAGTGGCTGGTCCCGATCGGCGTCCTGATCACCCTGGTCGTCGGCGCGGTGGCCAGCCGGTTCCACCCAGCCCCGGAGACTCCGTACGACCATGGACGTATCGACGAGGTCGACGACGACGCCGCGGCGGCGCCAGCGGGCCGGGCGTGAAGGAGGACGTGATGCGCGTGATCGGCCTGATGTCCGGAACCTCCTACGACGGCATCGAAGCCGCTGCGGCCGAGTTCGAGCTGAGCGGCGACACCCTGCGGATGCGACCGCTGGGCCGGCTCAGTCACCCCTACTCCGACGAGCTGCGCACGCGGATCGCCGCGGCCCTGCCGCCCGCGGCGACCACCACCGAGGCGATCTGCGTGCTGGACACCGGCATCGGTCAGGCCTTCGCCCAGGCCGGCGCGCGGGCCCTCGCCCAACTGTGCGACGGCGACGCCGACCTGGTCGTCTCGCACGGGCAGACGATGCACCACTGGGTCGACGCGGGCACGGTCCGCGGCACTCTCCAGCTGGGTCAGCCGGCCTGGATAGCGGAGGCCACCGGCCTTCCGGTCGTGGCCGACCTGCGCAGTCGCGACGTGGCCGTCGGCGGCCAGGGCGCTCCCCTGGTCGCCCTCTTCGACACACTGCTGCTGGGTGGTCTACCCGGCGTACCGGCCGCGCTGAACCTGGGCGGCATCGCCAACATCACGGTCGTCGCGCCGGACGCGGACCCACTCGCCTTCGACACCGGCCCGGCCAACGCACTCCTCGACGCCGCCGCCCGTCACTTCAGCGGGGGCACCGAGGATTACGACACCGACGGGCGCGGGGCCGCCGCCGGGCAGGTGAACCCGGACCTGCTGCGGCGGCTGCTCGACGAGCCGTACTACCGGCTGCCCGGCCCGAAGAGCACCGGGAAAGAGCTGTTCCACCTGCCGTACCTGTTGGCCGCCCTCGCCGACGCGCCCACACCGGACCCGCAGGACGTGCTGGCCACGCTCACCCGGCTGACGGCGGTCACGGTGGCCGGTGCCTGCCGCGACCACGGCGTCACCCGGCTCGTCGTCTCCGGCGGCGGCGCACACAACCCGACCCTGATGCGCATGCTCGCCGACGAGCTGCCCGGCGTCGCGCTGTCCGCCAGCGACGACCTGGGCATCACGTCGGACGCCAAGGAGGCGCTGGCCTTCGCGCTGCTGGGCTACCTGACCGTGCACGGGCTGCCGGGCACCCTGCCCTCGGGCACCGGCGCGCGGCACGCCTCGGTGCTCGGCAGCATCACCCCCGGCCGGCAGCCGCTGCGGCTGCCGGCTCCGGCCAGCACCGCGCCCGCCCGGTTGCTTGTCGTCGCGTCTCCGGTGGCCGACTGACCATCCCTTCTCGGAGGATCCGCCCATGAGCACCGTCGTACCCGTGCCGCCGCCGAGCGCGGCCGGCGCTCGCGCCCGCGAGGTCGCCGAGCTGCTGCGCTCGCGCCTCGACGATCCGAGCCGGGCCAGCGCCGAGCTGCCCCGGAGGCTGGCGGCGGCACACGACGCCTCGCCGTACCTGTTCGAGCCGCAGGCCGTGGTCCGCGCCGCCTCGGCCGCCGAGGTGGGGGCGCTGATGGCCGGCGCCCGCGAGGCCGGCGTGCCACTGACCCTGCGCGGCGGCGGCACCAGCCTGGCCGGGCAGGCCGGCGGCGCGGGCGTGCTCGTCGACGTCCGCACCGACTGGCGGCACGCCGAGGTCCTCGACGACGGCCGCCGCATCCGGCTCCAGCCGGGCCTGACGATCCGGCAGGCCAACGCCCGGTTGGCCCGCTACCGACGCCGGCTCGGCCCGGACCCGGCCAGCGAGGCCGCCTGCACGGTGGGCGGCATGGTGGCGAACAACTCCAGCGGGATGACCTGCGGCACCACCGACAACGCGTACCGCACCATGGAGTCGCTGCGCTTCGTGCTCCCGTCCGGCACCGTCGTCGACTCCGGCGCCCGCGACGCCGACGACCGGCTGCGGGCCGACGAGCCCGAGCTGCACGCCGGGCTGCTGCGCCTGCGCGACCGGGTGCGCTCGACGCCGGGGTCGCGCGCCACCATCGAGCGGCTGTTCGCCATGAAGAACACCATGGGGTACGGGCTGAACTCGCTGCTCGACCACAGCACCCCGGTCGAGATGCTCGCCCACCTGATGATCGGCAGCGAGGGCACTCTCGGCTTCGTGGCCGAGGCCGTCTTCCGTACCGTCGAGATCCACGACCACGCCGCCACCGGCCTGCTGATCCTGCCCGGTCTCACCGACGCCACCGACGCGCTGCCGGCCCTGCTCGCCGCCGGCGCCCGTACCGCCGAGCTGCTCGACGCGGCCGCGCTGCGGGTCAGCCAGCGCGACCCGGGCGCGAGCCCGGCCCTGCGCGGGCTGACGGTCACCGGGCACGCCGCGCTGCTGGTGGAGTTCGCCGAGGACAGCGCGGAGCGGCTGGCCGCGACGCTCGCCGACGCCCAGCCCGTGCTCGACCGGCTGCCGGCCGTCAGCGGCACCGAGCTGACCCGCGACCCCCGCGAACGGGCCAACCTCTGGCACTTGCGCAAGGGCCTCTACACCGCCGTCGCCGGGGCCCGCCCGCCCGGCACCACGGCCCTGCTGGAGGACGTCGCGGTGCCGATGCCACGCCTGACCGGCACCTGCGACGGGCTGATCCGCCTGTTCGACAGGCACGGCTACCCGGACGCGGTGATCTTCGGACACGCCCGGGACGGCAACCTGCACTTCATGCTGACGCAGTCCTTCGACAGCCCCGCCGAGATCGACCGCTACGCCCGGTTCACCGACGACATGGTCGACCTGGTGCTCGCCGAGGGCGGGACACTCAAGGCGGAGCACGGCACCGGTCGGGCGATGGCGCCCTTCGTCCGCCGGCAGTACGGCGACGAACTGTACGACGTGATGCGCGAACTCAAGCGGCTGTGCGACCCGAGCGGCCTACTCAACCCCGGTGTGCTGCTCAACGACGACCCGACCGTGCACCTGCGGCAGCTCAAGGCCGTCCCGACCGTCGACCCCGAGCTGGACGCCTGCGTCGAGTGTGGCTACTGCGAGCCGGTCTGCCCCACCGCCGACGTGACCACCACGCCCCGGCAGCGCATCGTGCTGCAACGACAGATCGCCCTCGCCACCGCCGCCGGTGACGAGGAGCGCCGCCGGGAGCTGACCACCGACTACGAGTACGCCGCGGTGGACAGCTGTGCCGCCGACAGCCTCTGCGTCACCGCCTGCCCGGTCGGCATCGACACCGGGGCGGCGATGAAACGGCTGCGCGCCGAGCGGCACAGCCCTCGCGCCCAGCGCACCGCCCGCACCGCCGCGAAGCACTGGCGGGCCGCCGTGACCGGCGTCCGGGTGGGGCTGACCGCCGCGCACGCCGTGCCGACACCGGTGACCCGCGCCGCCACCGGGATGATCCGTGGGCTCGGCGCCACCGAGCTGATGCCATTGTGGGCAGACGACATGCCGCGGGCCGGCGCTCCCCGGCCCACCCCGCGCAGCGCGCCGGACGCCCAGGCGGTGTTCTTCGCAGCCTGCGTCGGCAGTCTCTTCGCCCCCGAGGACGGCTCGTCCGGCGGTGCGGCGGCGGCGTTCCTGCGCCTCTGCGAACTGGCGGGGGTGCCGCTCGTCGTACCGACCGGCACGGCCGGCCTGTGCTGCGGAACCCCGTGGCAGTCCAAGGGTTACCCCGCCGGCCACCGCGAGATGGCGCAGCGGACCCTGGAAGCGCTCTGGACGGCCAGTAACGAGGGTCGTCTGCCCGTCGTGTGCGACGCGTCATCGTGCACGCACGGGTTGACGCAGCTGACCGCCGCGCTGGCCGGGAAGGACCGGGCACGCTACGGCGCGCTGCGCTTCGTCGACAGCGTGACCTTCACCGCCGAACATCTCCTGCCGGCGCTGCCGCAGCCCCGGCGACTGGGCTCGCTGGCGCTGCACCCCACCTGCTCCACCGTGCACCTGGGCGGCATCGACGACCTGCGCGCGGTGGCCGGGGCGGTCGCCGACACCGTCACCGTGCCGGACAGTTGGGGGTGCTGCGCCTTCGCCGGCGACCGGGGGCTGCTGCACCCCGACGTCACGGCCGGGGCCACCGCGGCGCAGGCGGCCGAGATCAATCAGCGCGACTTCGACGCGTACGCCTCCTGCAACCGCACCTGCGAGATGGGCATGAGCCGGGCCACCGGCCAGCCGTACCGGCATGTGCTCGAGGTGCTGGTCGAGGCGATCGAGCCGCTGGCGTAACCGGCGACCGACCGACACGGGCGGTAATATCGTCGGCACCCAGCAGATCGGCGCGAGCATCGATGGGTGCTCGTCCCGGGCCGACAGCAGGACGGTGGAGCGGCGTGACCGGTTCGCAGAGATTGGCGCGACTCCTCGTCGTGGTCGTCGGCAGCCTGGGCGGGCTGACCGGGTGCACTGGCGAGCCGGGCCCACCACCGGCCGACCCGACGCCACTGCCATCCGCGTCGGCAGTGGCCAGCCCGACCTGGCCGCCACCGCGCCCGGTCATCAGGACCGACGAGGAGGCGTGCGGCGGCTCGACCTTCAACCCGAAGGCGGTACGCCCCTACAACCCGGACGGTCCGGCCTACGCCGGGCCTCCCATCCACCTGGCGGCGCTGTTCGTCATGCACTCGCACGCCCCCGGTGATCGGGAGTCCGTGCTGCCCAACACCTGGCAGGCGCAACGGCATCCGGGCATGTACCCACAGCAGTACACCCAACTCGTCGTCTGCGAGTACTTCGACGACGACCATCGGAGCAAGAAGGTCGAGACGTGCACCTACCGCAGCAGCTCCGGCGGGAGGACGACCGCCGACCTGCGCTCGGCGCGCTACACCTACCGGGTCTTCGAGGCCAAGACCGCCAAGCTGGTCAGCCAGTTCTCACTACCGGGCAAGGTGAACTCCTGCGCGGCGATCCTCCGCGGCTCGACGGGCGGCACCTATTACCAACTGGTGCTCAACGACGACCTCACAGCGAAACTGCGTCCTCTGGTCCTGGCCCGTCGACCGGGCTGAGCGTGGGCCACAGAGGTGGGTCCCGTACCCACGGGCCCGCTGCCCGCCGCGGATCTGCGGCGGGCAGCGAGGTTGGTGCGTGATCTCAGGAGAGGGCGATGTCGCGGTAGTAGTAGCGAAGGATCGCCTGGTAGGTCCTGCCCTCGTTGGCGAGGTCACGCGAGCCATACTGCGACATCCAGTCCCCGTCCACCCAGCCACCGCACGCGGTGGTCGTCGCACAGTAGTGCGCCCGCAGGATGTTGCCGCTCCGGGTCATCCGGGCCGACCAGGTCCGGTCCACCGCGGCGGACGTCGACGACTGCGCCGACGACGGCCGGTAGACCTGGTCGCCGGTGTCGTCACGGACGTCGTAGCACTGGCCACCGGGCGTCTTGCGGGTCGAGTGCAATGCCCAGTACCAGGCGTAGCTCTTGACGGCCATCGCACCGGCGTCAAGCGAGGCGGCCGGCCAGCTCGTGATCCACTCGTTCGGCAGGACGTTCTTGACGTACGTCTTGAACTCGACCCGATCGACTCGCCCGAGACCGACCCGGTAGACGAGGATGCTGCTCGGCAGCTTGCTGTTGGTGCCGTCGGTGCTACAGCCCGTCGGCCCGCTCAGCAACTCGTGCGAGGCGTTGTTGTTCTTCAGCGTGGCGTTGAGGTTGCCTTTCGCGCCGGCCGTGAAGTCCTGGCTCGCACCGACGAAGTTGCTGTTGAAGTAGACCCGCACGGTCTTGCCGGTGCGGTTCCACACCGACGCCGCGTTGTTCTTCACGCACAGGCCCTTGCCGCTGCCGGCGCCCTTGAAGTCGTAACAGGTCGGTTGGGTCGTTCCGTAGTCGTCGAGTGAGTCGGTGAAGTCGGAGACCGAGCCGGCCTGGTTGCTGTTGTAGAAGTAGCAGAACTCGCCGCTGTCGCAGGTTCCGTCCCGTGCGGCCGCCGCTGCCGGCGAGGCGACACTGAGGATCGAGGTGGACATGGCGAGGACGGCGCCGAGGACGGCGAGACCCTTGCGAAGATGCACGGCGTCCTACCTCTCGTTGTAGCCCTGCGCGTTCCAGAACGCGGTCGGGTCGGCGTTGTCCAGGGTGGGATCGCCGACGCTGACGGCCGCGTGGGTCTGCCGGCCAGCCCGGACCTCGACGTGGGTGTGCGCGCCCGAGCTGGAGGACACCCCGTGCCACGACTCGTCGGCGATGATCTCGCCCTTGCTGATGGCGTCGCCCACGCCCACCCCGGACCTCGGCGCGGTGTGCAGGTAGATCACCGTCTTGTTGAGCGAGGAGTTGTAGACGGAGATCGTGGACAGACCGCCGCTGCCGGTGTTGCCCCGCGCGACGTAGGTGACCGTTCCGGAGACCAGGGCGCGCACGTCCGAGCCGACGCTGCGGGCGATGTCGATGCCCTCGTGCCGGCCGGGCGTGGTGGTGTACCCGTCGAAGGCGCACGTCACCGCGCCGCCGCTGGCCTGGTAGAGGGCGTACGACAGGTTCGTGCGCGCCGACGGCGAGAACTGGTGTGAGGCGTTGTTGTTCTTCAGCGTGGCGTTGAGGTTCCCCTTCGCGCCGGCCGCGAAGTCCTGGTAGGAACCGGCGTAGCCGCTGTTGTAGTAGACGCGAACGGTCTTGGTGCTGCGGTTCCAGACCGAGGCGGCCTCGTTCTTGATGCACAGGCCCTTGCCGGCACCGGCGCCCTTGAAGTCGTAGCACGAGGGCTGCTCGGTGCCGTAGTCGTCGAGCGAGCCGGTGAAGTCCGAGATCGATCCGGCGTTGCCGCTGTTGTAGTAGTAGCAGAACTCGCCACTGTCGCAGACCCCGTCTCGGGCCGCCGCCGACGCGGGCGATGCGGCGCTGAGGATCGATGTGGTCGCGGCCAGCGCGACGCTGACGGCGGCGAGGCTCTTCCGGATGTTCATGGTGTCCTTTCCCAAACGATGGGGGTGCGGGTCACTGCCCGCGCTGGTACTGCTCCCAGGTCTTGATCGGGACCCGGGGGCCGTCGTCCGGCCCCTGGTTGGCCAGGCCGTTCATGCCCAGGTAGTAGTCGCCGACCTGGTGCTGCGCCTGGGTGGACAGGTCGGTGTCGTTGATCGCCGTGGCGTGGATGTGCCACGGCCAGTCGCCCTGACCCGGGTTGCGCACCCACGCGGCGAAGCCGACCTGACGCAGGGCGCGGGCGATGGCGGTACGCCTGGCCGCGGTCATGCCGGTGACCGCGATGTCCACCACACCCCCGCCGTCGTGCGTACCAGCTGAGGTGGGGTCGCCCCCGGGGTTGTAGGAGCCCTGGTCGAGCACCAGGGAGTAGCCGAGCAGACGCTGCGCCTCGGCCAGCATGGCCTGGGTGCGGGCGTTGACGACGTACCCGTCGCGCGGGACCTTCGCGCCCGGGCCGATCGTGTTGCCGACTGTGTAGCGGTTCAGCCCGAGCCTCGTCAGCGACGTCGTGCCGGGCAGCCCGTTGGCAGCCAGCCCGGTGTAGCCGAGTGAGCGTTGGTACGCCGCGTACGCCGAGACGGTCACGGTCCCGAAGTAGCCGTCGACCCACTGTGCGGTCAGCAGGCCCTGCGCCTGGAGCGCCTGCTCGACGGCGAGCACGGAGTTCTTCGCGCCCGGGGTCAGCGTGTTGTCGGCGCGGCGGGGGTCGATCTGGGCGGCCAGGACGGTGGCCTCCATGTCCACGACCGGCCGCGCGGCCGTGGTGACGGGTCGCTGCGCTGCGGCGCCGGATGTCGCGGCTCCGGCGTGGGCCGGAACGCCGACGGCCACGCAGAGCGCGGCGAGCCCGACGGACAACCAGGGACGGCGCACTGTCGATCCTCCTCGCGATTGGTGAGTCGATCGGAACGGACATCACCTTGCGAGACTCGGCGTGCTGTTCGGTACCCCTGCTGTGCTGTCAGATCCGTCAGATCGTCGCCGACCTCGATGGATGTGGTGTTGTCAGATCCCGCTGGCGTCCGGGCTGACATCGGGCGACCGCACTCCGGCACCGGCCGAAGCGACCGGGAGCGCGTTCAGGCGGTGACGGTGACCATGAAGTACACCGGTCGGCGGGTGGGGAAGTACTCCTGCCCGTTCTCGTCGACCATCTTCCAGCTCACCCAGCACTTCCCGGGGCGGCTGGGCGCGGTGACCTCGACACTGATCATCACCTGCTCGTCCGGTGGTGTGTCACCGATCGCCACCCGATCCGGCACCTGGCAACCGTCGGCGTCGGCGGTCGGGTTGGTCCGCGCCAGGAAACGGTTGTGCCAGGCCACCTTCCCCACGTTCTTGAGCGCCCACACCTTGACGAACTGGGAGTTCACCCGCACCCGGGTGCCGTCGGGGACGGTGACGTCGGCGATGAACGTGCTTGAGTCGCCGGGGATCAGCGAGTCCGAGAACGCCGACGGCGACGGTGTGGACGACGCCGCCACGGTGCCGGGAGCGTCCCGGGACGACCGGCCGCGGACGACGACGCCCAGCACGGCGACCATCGCCACCACCAGGACCACAGCGGCGGCGGCGAGCCACGGCAGCCGGCGCCGAGGTCCCCTCGCGACGTCCTGGTCGGTGGGTGGGTGGTCGGTGCCCCGCAGCGGGTTCTGCCGCTCCGGCGACGGCACGGGAACCACAGACGCGACGGGCCCGGTCGCCTCCGGGGTGGTATCGCCGTCCTCCGAGCCGGGACCGGACGCGGGACGCTGCGCGTCCTCCCAGCGATGCCGCCACTGGGCCTCGTCCGCGTCGCAGGCTCGGACGAACTCTCGGACCGTTTCCCAGGAGGGGAACCTGGTGCCGGCGGCGGCCTCGTGCAGCGTGGTGTGCGAGATCCGGCCCGAGCGCCCGGCCATCTTCCGGAACGACGGGTCACCCACGCTGGTCCGCAAGGTCCGAAGCTGCTCGGCGAATCTCTCGGTCGCCTGTCTGACCTGAAGCGACTGGGCGGCGGCACGCTGATCCTTCATCACTCCCCCATGTCAGACGACGTCGTCAGGCGCTGTCAGAGCGTGCCAGAGGGTACCGATCGGGACAAGGCCGCCATCGATGCGGTCCATCGACGACGCCGGGCCCGCGCCCAACGAACGCTTCACCCGCCCGCCGGGGTGGTAGGCCCCGGCGGGCCGGGCGTCACGGGCAGGGTGTCCGCGCACAGACGTCGATGACCTTGCCGGTGAGCAGGAAGACCGCCTTCTGTTTCTGGGCTCCGGCCTGGGCGCGGGGGAACTCGTGTGGATCGTCGCCGTACTCCGGCCCGGCCGGGGCGAGGTTGGTCGGTGGCGGCGCGTACGCGACGCCGCTGTTCCAGACGACCATCGCCGAACCGGTGTACGGGTAGCGGCGGATCGGAGTGATGCCCCAGTACGGCCGCACGTCCAGTGACCAGCCGTCGGCGAGCGCGGGGGTGTGCAGGCGCGCGCCGATGGTGCGCGCCTGCACCTCCGCGGCGGCGGGCGAGACCTGCTGGTCAGCGAAGGCCACGTGCATGAGCACCTGGTGCGCCGGGGTACGCGGCAGCGGCCGGTCGGTCATGTGCTGGGCGTACCCGTTGGCCTCGGACCGGTCCCACAACATCTGCAGCAGCGCGAGGACCAGCTGTTGGTCGACCTTGTCCGGGTAGTAGCCGTCCAGCACCGTCTGGAACGGCGCGAAGTCCACGCTGCGTTGCAGCAGTGTGGAGTAGTTCATCGCCGGTACGCCGAGCACCGACCGGGTCCAGTCCTGGGCGATGGCGGTGAGGGCACCTCCGTTGATGCCGCCCTGGCTGTTGCCGTCGTAATGCAGCCCGCCGACGCGATCGATCAGGGGCCGGGCGGTGGCGTCCCGAAACGCCGGGTGGGCGGCGAACCCAGCCGGGTGGATCATCGCGCGACCCAGGAAGAGGAAGTTCAGGAAGCTCTGCTGCAACCGGTCCGCCACCGCGGGAAAGACGCTGAGGTCGGTGAACGCGTCGGCCACAAAGGGAACGTCGGCGGCGGCCATGCCGATCCAACTGGTCGCGCAGAAGGTGAAGTTGTGGGTGTTCGACATCGTCCTGACGTTGCCGGCGTTGATCTCGGTCGGCCGTCCGAGCAGTCCGTGGCCGTAGAGCGAGAGGTGGGCCGGCCGCGCGGCCGAGGCGCTGCGCGGGATGTTGCAGACGAAGTCGGCCGCCAGCGTCGCGCCGGACGGTGTGGGCAGGGCGTTCGGCGTGGGCGGCGTCCCGGCGCCGCCGGCGGGCCCGTAGTGCAGGCGGGAGCCGGGCCCGCCGTCACCACTCAGATAGGACGGTACGCCGACCGTGCCGGTCACCTGCCGGGCGATCAGCGGATCCTGCTCCGGTGAATAGTCGGTCACCTGGGTGACGGTGACCGGCGGCGCGGCCCGGCCGAGGTCGGCGAACGCGTCGTCCCGGACCGCCACCATCCGCCCGGTCAGCCCGTGCCGACTGGCCACCGTGAAGTCCCAGGCCAGATAGAGGTTGTGCCGCTTGACGCCGGCCCGGCCCAGCTCGCCGACGATCCGCCTCAGGTGCGGCCCCCGCGCGTCGCGCTGCTGGGAACCGGCACCGGTCAGGTACGCCGTGAACGTCTTCGGCGCCGGGATCGACGCCCCGTTGCCGTCCCGCAGGCCGCGCAACCCGACGACGTAGCGGGTGCTCTCGGTCAGCGCCACCGCCGGCCGGATGATCAGCAGTTGCCGGTCGGGCTGACCGGTGGCGTGCGCGTCCACCTCGGCCCAGTACGGCGTGCGCTCACCGGTCCGGGTGTTGAGCAGCACGATCGGCGCGTTCGGGGCCAGCGAGCGGCCGATGTCGGTGACCGGAGCGATCCCGCTCGCCGCGGCGTCGAGGCCGGGTACGCGCACCAGGATCGGTGAGCCCGGACTGAACCCGTCCTGCCGGTTCCACTCCGTCGGGTCGATCGGGGTTCCCTGCACGTTGGCGGGCATCGCGGCGGCGGAGAACCGCACCCGCTTGCCGGTGGGGCTGCTCCGGTCCGCCACGGTGAAGTAGTCGTTCGGGAACGGCAGCAGGCACGCCGCCGGGTCGATCGGGTCGCAGGACGGGTGCCCACCCGGTGCGGGCGTCGTCGGCGGCGCGGCGGGGGCCGCCGTGCCGAGCAGGACGGCACCCGCCGTCACCAGCACGGACAGGGCGAGACGGAGCCCTCTGGAGGTGGTCACACGCATCTCCTTCGACGCTGGACGGCGGATCGACGGGTGGTGTCCTTCCTACGCTTGTGAAACAAGCTCAGCAAGCATCGATGTGTCCGCCAGTGACCTCGCCCGACACAGGCCGGTGGCCGGCAGCCCACAGACTCTGGCTGCCGGCCACCGGCCGCGCGACGACGCCTCACAGAAGGTCAGTCGGTGATCACCGGCCAGGCGTAGGCGAGCAGGGCACAGGCGGCACCCAGAAGCGCGAGCGAGACACCCCTCGTGGGCAGCGGCAGGGCGGCGAGCACGATCAAAATGACGGCGACGACGTAGAGAAAAGCCTGGGCCGACATGGTGTTCTCCTCGATCAGGGGTAGAGGGCGGTTGCCTTCGTCCGCCGGGATGCCCCCGGGAGTGATCGCGGAAACCATCCCGCTGATCACGGTTCGGCCCACAGTGGTTCGTCCGGTGCACTGTCTAGGTCGCGAGGAGGAGCGCTTCGGCGCCCACTGGTCGAAAACCCGCCGCCTGGAAGGCTCGCACGCTGCGCGCGTTGCCGGCGGCCTGCTGGGCCCAGACCGGCTGGCCGTCGGGCACCAGGTGTCGGGCGGCCGTCGCCAGCGCCCGCCCGAGGCCCCGGTGGCGACGCTCGTCGTCGACCTCGATCGCCGCCTCCCAACGGCCGGCCACCCCTCGGCCGAGGACGACGACCCCGCCGTCGGTGGCCCAGACACGGACCTCGTCACGGCGACGGCGAGCCCTGACCTCGCGAGGATGACCCGCGTCCGCCAGCACGGTCAGCGGCAGTGCAGGTGGTCCGTCAAGGCTGCTCGCCACGGTCAACAGGTCGATCGTGTCCATGGAGCGCCGGGTGTGGTCGAGCAGCGCACCCAGGAAACGCGGATTCATCGTGGCCGCCAGCGGGTCGCAGTCGATGGTCGCCAACGTCCGGCGTACCCACTGGGGGTCCTCGTCGGTGAACACCACCGAATGCCCGGTGAAGGCGATGACTCCGGCGTCCCGGCGGCTCGGCTGTGGCACCACTGTGGTCCCGCCGTCCGGTGGCGGGAAGGACCCGTGCGCCGCCGCGTCCAGGATGTCGGTCAACGTGCTGCCCAATGTCGCACTCTCCTCGGTCCCCCGACCGCGCGGCTGCCGAGAGCGGACGCGGCAGTGCGCTTCCCCGCCCGTTGCACCGCGCGGACCAAACAGTGTTCAGACATCCTGCCGCCTGAGGCCCGCAGATGGGTGCCGCGATGTCGGGGCCCGCGCCTCGTCAGCTCCGTCGGCGCCTGTCGCCTGACCCCGGTACCAGATCCGGGGCCGGCCGCCAGCGGCGATGTCGATGTCAGCGCGCACCTGGTAGACCTGCTCGATCCGGCTCGTGGTGAGAACCTCGACGGGCGTACCCGCCGCGACCACCCGCCCGTTCTGCAGGAGCACCAGCCGGTCGCAGTACTGCGCGGCCAGATTGAGATCGTGCAGGGTCACCACCACGGTGCTCGGCGACTCGGCGAGGAATCGCAGCAGCTCCAACTGATGCCGGATGTCCAGATGATTGGTCGGCTCGTCGAGCAGCAGCAGATCCGGTTCCTGCACCAGAGCGCGGGCCAGATCCACCCGCTGCCGCTCACCACCGGACAGGCTGGACCAGCGCCGCTGCTCGAACCCGGTCAGGCCGGCCTCGGCGAGCGCCCGCCGCGCCAGGTCCAGATCCGCGCCGCCGACCCCGGCGAGACGCGGCCGGTACGGGGTCCGGCCCAGCAGGACCACCTCCAGTGCGGACATCTCCACGTCGGTGGCCGCCTGTTGGGTGACCACAGCGATCCGCCGGGCCCGCGCGCGCCGGGGTATCGCGTCCAGCGCGACGTCGTCGAGCAGCACCCGCCCGGACTCCGGCCGCGTCAGCCCGGCAAGCAGCCGCAGCAGGCTCGACTTGCCGGAGCCGTTCGGCCCGAGCAACCCGACCGTGGCGCCCGGTTCGGCGGTGAGCGCCACCCCGACCAGGATCCGTACGCCGGCCACGCCCCACCCGATGCCGTCCGCGTCCAGCCGGGCCGGCAACGCTCCCGCCGGGTACGGGTCGTTGCCGGTCGCCGGTCCACTGCCGACCACTCCCCGGCCGGCGGTGCCCGGCGCGATCACGGCGCACTCGTCCGGCGTCGCATGACCAGCGCGAACACCGGCACCCCGAGCAGCGCGGTGAGCACGCCCACCGGCAGCTCCTGCGGCGAGAAGACGGTCCGCGCCACGGTGTCCGCCCAGACCAGGAAGATCGCACCGATCACCGCGCAGGCGGGCAGCAATGTGCGATGCGGCGAGCCGAACAGGAACCGTACGGCGTGTGGCACCGTCAACCCGACGAAACCGATGGCACCGCTCGCCGCGACGAGCGCGGCTGCCATCAGAGCGGTGACCGTGAACAGCAGCAGCCGGGTGCGTCCGGGCGAGAAGCCGAGCGAGCGGGCGGTGTCGGTGCCGAACGCGAACGCGTCCAGCGCCGTAGCACTGGCCCAGCAGACCAGCAGGCCGACGCCGACAGTCACGGCGCTCAGCGTCACCGACGCCCAGGAGGCCGCCGTCAGCGAACCGAGCAGCCAGAACGTCACGCTACGGGTGTCCTGGGTGTGCGCGTCGGAGATCACGATCAGGCTGGTGACCGCGCTGAAGAGCTGCGAGACGGCCACCCCGGCGAGAACGATCCGGGTCGGCTCGCCGGCCCGCCGGCCGGCCAGCAGCAGCACCGCGCCGAACGCGGCCATGCTGCCGACGAACGCGCCGGTGGTCAGGTCGACCGGGCCGCCGCCGATCCGGATGCCGAGTACCAGCACCGCCACCGCCCCGGTGGAGGCGCCGGACGAGACACCCAGCAGGAACGGGTCGGCCAGCGGGTTACGCGTGAGCGCCTGAAGGACCGCCCCGCACACCGCCAGACCGGCACCGACCAACGCGGCCAACAGCACCCGGGGTAACCGGAGATCCCACACGATGCTGTCCGGCAACGGCGGTAGGGGCTGGACCGGGAGGCCCAGGTGGCTGGCCACCGCGCGCAGAACGCTGTCGACCGGCAGGTCGGCCGAACCCACGCTGACCGCCGCCACGATGGTGAGCAGCAGCAGGAGCAGGGCCACCGGCAGGACGTACCGGCCGTTTCTCGAGATGCTGGTAGCGGATGGCGAGTCCCGTCCCGTCGACGCGAGCGGGCCGCTCGCCGAGACGAGGGATCGTGCGGCTCGGGCGTTCATCGGCGGGCGAACACCACGTAGTCGTCGAGGTACTGCCAGACCGTGCCGACCTCGGCGAAGCCAGCCGCGCGAAGGGCAGCCAGGTGGAATTCCAGTGACGCTGGGGCCGGCGGCGGTCGGTCGGCGAACCGCCGTTCCCGCTCGGCGACCAGCCCGGCCAGATCCGGGTGTCGGGTCGCCTCGGCGTACCAGGCGGAGTAGGTGAGCGCTCCGGCGGCGAATCTCTCCCGCTGCACCTGGGCGTCGTGCCGACCGGCGATGTCACGCAGGGTGGGCGCCGATTCGTCGTAGCGGAGGTGATCGGCGTTGAGCAGCACACCACCGGCGGGCAGCAACCGCGCCGCGACGGTGTAGACCCGCAGCAGTTGCTCCGGCGCGAGCCAGTGCAGTGCCGTCGAGGTGAGCACGGCGTCGATCCGCCGTCCGGTCAGCGCCTGCTCCCAGCCGTCGGCCACCAGGTCGACGTCGTGGACCTCGACCCGTGCGGTGTACCGGTCCAGAGCACGCCGCGCGACTGTCAGCAGGATCGGGTCGTAGTCGACAGCGACGGCGGTGGCGCGGGGGAATCGGGTCAGGAAACGGTCGCTGATCGCACCGGGACCGCAGGCCAGATCGAGGATCGCGAGGTTGTCCGGGCAGTGCAGCCGCAGCACGTCGGCCATCGCGTCGAATCGCAGGTCGCGGTGGGCCACGTAGGCGGACTGCTGGTCGTTCCAGAGTTCGAGCAGGCGGCGGGCGCTCGACTGGTCCAGCACGTCGACGTCGACGTCGGCCGGCGGGGTCATCGGGCGGTCCCGTGCAGGTCGGCCCCGACCAGTTCCGCCGCCTGGACGCTGCGGATCGACGGATCCATCGACGAGCCGGGCACCGTGACGAACCGTCCGGCGACCACCGCGTCCAGCTTCGACGTCACCGGGTTTCGGCGCAGGAAATCGATCTTCGATTGGGCACTGTCGCCGTCGCCACCCCGGGTCAGATCGGCCAACACGATCACCTCCGGGTTGCGTTTGGCGATCTCCTCCCAGTTGCCGGCCGGCCACTTCTGGCTGGCATCCGTGAACGTGTTGCGGGCGCCCAGCAGCGAGCTGATCGCGTCCGGAACCCCGCCGTGCCCGGCCACGTACGGGGTGCTCGTTCCGGAGTAGTACCAGAGCAGTGACGGGCCGGCGTTCGGCGCGGCCGTTGACGCCGCACCTCGGGCGGCGTCCAACCGACTCTGCTGGTCGTGGATCAGCCTGTCGGCCCGCTCCGGGACGCCGAAGACGCCGGCGATGTCGCGGATCTCATCGAAGATCCCGTCGAAGGTGACCGTCTGGGTCGCGTCCGCCGGCTTCTCGCAGGCGAATTCGGAGAGGTACGCCGGTACGCCGAGCGTGGCCAGGTCGGCACGCGAGCCGGCGGCGTCCGACGCGTACGCGGAGGTGTAGGTCGAGTAGACGAAGTCCGGGTTCGCCGCCCGTACCGCCTCCCGGGACGGGTAGAGCTTGGCCAGCACCGGCACCTTCTCGTAGGCGGGGCGCAGGTCGGGCAGCACCGGGTCGGTCTGGTAGCTGGTGCCGGCCATCCGATCGGCGAGACCGAGGCTGAGCATGATCTCGGTGGCGTTCTGTTCCAGTGCGATCGCTCGCTGGGGTGGCGCGGTGACGCTGACCGGCAGTCCGCAGTTGGTCAGGTGCACCGGGGTGGCCAGGTGGCCCTGCGCTGCTGGTGCGGCTCGGCCGTCGGAGCAACCGGTGGCGGCCAGGACCAGACACAGGCCCGCCTTAACGAAAACGGTTTTCATGAGCGGGAACATATCAACAGCGCTTCCGCGGCCCGGCAGGCGGGGTGCGACGCGCCGACCCGCGGAGAAGGCCGCACCGGCTCCCGCCGGTCCGGTCCGGTCCGGCCGACGCCGACGCCGACGCCGACGCCGATGCCGATGCCGATGCCGATGCCGATGCCGATGCGCCAAGGGTGTGACCCGACGCCCGAGTCACACCCTTGACACGTCCATCGACCGACGGCAGGTCGCCGACGGCCTCGCCCACAACCCCGAAGGGTCAGCAGCCGATCCGGCTGGACCCCAGCGCGACGTCGTCGTACCAGAGAGTGTCGGCTCCGCCGCCGTAGCTCTCCCAGCCCAGCTTCAGGTCGGTGAGCTGCGGCCGCCAGGTGCGGTTGTACCACTGGCCGTCGATGTCGTGCGTCGGTGCGCCGTCCGCGGTCAGCCCGGGAACGACCGTCCCGTCCACCCAGGTACGCAGCTGACCGGCCGCGCCATCCACCATGAACTCCACACAGGTCCACCGGTTGGTGGGCAGCGGCAGGCTCTGCGCCACCCCGGCCGGGCTCTGCTCGGGCAGGGTCGCGTCGTCGGAGGCGCGGTTCCACTGCAGGGCGCCGTTCTGGCCACCCAACCGTAGGTCCCTGTTGCCGTCAGCCGCGTCGGCCATCGCCATCATCGTGGTGTGTTCGGTGGGCTGGGCGGTGGTGTGTCGCACCCAGATCCGGCCGTACCGGACGTTGCCCACGCTGCCGAGGTTCTTCGTGGATCTGATGAAGACGTGGTTGCAGTACCCGGCAGCGCCGTTGATCCGGACCGACCGGCTGCCGCTGTGCGTGGTCGCCGTGTCGATGGTGGCGGTACCCGCGCCGGAACAGTCCGGGCTCACCACGACCCAGTCACCGGACGGCGTCGAACCGGTCTGGCCCTCGAAGCCGTCGCAGAGCACCGCGCCGGCACACCCGGCCGGCGGCTCGGTGGGCGGAGGCGTGGTGGGCGGCGGGGTCGTCGGCGGAGGCGTCGTCGGCGGAGGCGTCGTCGGCGGCGGGGTGGTCGGCGGCACGGCGCCGTTGCACGGCACGCCGTTCAGGCTGAACCCGGTTGGCGCGCCGCCACTGGTGCCGTACGTGCCCTGCAACCCGAACTCGGTGGAGCCGCCGGCCGGGATGCTGCCGTTGTACGACGCGTTGCGGGCGGTCACCGTCGGGCCGGACTGGCTGACCGTGGCGTTCCAGCCGCTGGTGACCCGCTCGTCCCCGGCGTACGTCCAGGTGACGGTCCAACCGGAGACGGCGGCGTCCCCCGGGGAGACCTTGACGGTGGCGGTGAATCCGCCGGGCCACTGGTTGGGTGTGTAGTCGACCCGGCAGCCCTGGGCGGCGGCGGCCGGGCCGGTGAGCAGGGCCGCTCCGGTGGTGGTCGCGGCGGCAGCCAGCGCGGCGGCGACCACCAGGATCGCGGCGGGGCGGGCACGGAAGATCGTCATGAAGGGTCCTTCTGCCATCGAGCTGAGCGGAGGCGGCACGGCGGCGCGTCCTGGACGGACGAGACGTGGCAACGTGCCCTGGCTGCGGCGCGGCGGTGCGCCACAGCGAACGGTCGCGCGTACGACCGACATGCCCGGCTCGGGGTGGACCTGTCAGCCGCCGACGGCCCGGTCCCCGGGACCTCGGCGGCGCCCGCTCACAATCTATTGATGGATGCCGATCGAATCAAGCGTCGACACGGCTGCCAGCAGCGGCGATCACGCAGTTTCAGTTGTCCACACGGACGAGATGCACCTTATGTCGGGACAGCGAGTGCAAGATCGCCGAGCGAGGGACGGAGACCGCCGGCTGTGGGACCTTCCGGTTATCCGCCGTGGGCCCAGCCACTCTAGTGGTCGTTGAGCAGGAAGAAGAGCGTCTGATGTTCGACGTCGAGGAATCCGACGCGCCATCGTGTCGACGGATTCCCCTCGTTGTACAACGTGCTGTGCAGCCATGTCGGCGCGGTCGGTAGGAAGGGGACGAGGGCGGGCCACGCGTCCGCGGGCTCGCTGGAGTGGGACAGTTCATCCAGGTTGACGGAGGACCAGGGCCGGAATTCATACCGCTCCGCCAACGCTCTGGCGTCTTCCGGACGCAGCTTGATCACACCCTGGTACGCCCAGTCCGTCGGGCCGGGCACTCGGGAACACGGGTTGCCGCCAGCACGCAACTGCCAGTGGATCTCGAGGTAATCGCCGAGGTCCGGCAACTCCGTCGGCGGATCCCAGCGGTCGGTCCGAACTTTCGCCTCGGACACCTGCAACGACTTCTGGCACGAACGCACGTCGGCAGGATCATCTCGAACGGCCAGGATCCCGGCCGTGACGCACCCGCCGGCCACCAGCACCATCGTGGCGACCGTGACGAGGGCGACCACCAGCACCGGCCTGCGCGTCTTCATGGTCGTCAGACTAGGAGCCCAGGACCACCCGTCGCCGCCCGAGCCCGGAGTGCGCGGCCAGGGTCTGTCAGGCGGATGATCGGGCGGGCCGATCCGGGCCATCCCCAGGGATTGACCCTCACTGGCACCCGTTGTTAACTGCACATCAACGATGTGGATCGATGTTCATCCGGATGCCGTCAACCCGGCACGGTGACGCCGCTCCGCGTTGTCTCGACATCGCCCTCGTTTCGGCGGACGCGGGCACACCGGGGCACTTCCCGGGGTGCGAGATTTGCATCCGCACGACGATCCAGAGGAGATCGTGTCGATGAAGTTGACGCCACTCACCGCCGCCGTCGTCACCGTACTCACCCTCGCCGCCGGTGCGGCGACGGTGACCTCTGCCCCGGCCGAGGCCGCACCGTTGGGCAAGGTCCTGGTCTTCTCCAAGACCGCCGGATTCCGGCACTCCTCCATCCCCAACGGCATCGCCGCCATCCAGCAGCTCGGCGCGGCGAACGGCTTCACCGTCACCGCCACCGAGGACGCGACGACCTTCACCACTGCCAATCTCGCCCAGTACCAGGCGGTGGTCTTCCTCAGCACCACCGGCGACGTGCTCGACGCCGGGCAGCAGGGCGCCTTCGAGGCGTACGTGGCCGCCGGCGGGGGTTTCGTCGGAGTGCACGCCGCCGCGGACACCGAGTACGACTGGCAGTGGTACGGCGGGCTGGTCGGCGGGTACTTCGCCTCGCACCCGGCCACCCAGCAGGCGACAGTACGGGTCGAGGACCGGGCCAACGTCTCGACCGCGCACCTGCCGTCGACCTGGACCCGCACCGACGAGTGGTACAACTACCGGGCCAATCCCCGCTCGGCGGTCAAGGTGCTGGCCAACCTCGACGAGTCGTCGTACACCGGTGGGTCGATGGGTGGTGACCACCCGATCACCTGGTGCCACAGTTACGGCGGCGGACGCTCCTGGTACACCGGCCTCGGCCACACCGAGCAGAGCTACGCCGACCCGAACTTCACTCGAATGCTGCTGGGCGGCATCCAGGTGGCGGCGGGCGCAGTGGCGGCCGACTGCCGGCCGGAGCCCGGCTACACCCCGCTGTTCGACGGCACCCAGGCCAGCCTCGGGCAGTGGCGGCAGGCGGGCCCGGGCGGCTTCACCCTGGCCGACGGCACCCTCACGTCGAACGGTGGCATGGGGTTGCTCTGGTACCCGGTACGTACCTTCGCCAATTACTCGCTCAAGGTCGACTGGATGATGCCGGGCGACGACAACGGTGGGGTCTTCATCGGTTTCCCCGATCCGCAGGGCGACCCGTGGGGCCCGGTCGCCGCCGGTCACGAGATCCAGATCGACGCCACCGACGGCGACCCGACGCGCACCACCGGCAGCGTCTACAGCTTCCAGGCGCCCAACCAGGCCGCCCGCGCGGCGGCGCTCAACCCACCCGGCTCCTGGAACACCTACGAGATCGGCGTGCACGGCCAGCGGGTCGAGATCTGGCTCAACGGCGTCAAGATCAACGATTACGTCAGCAGCCGGGCCATCGCCAACGGCTACATCGGGTTGCAGAACGACGGCGCCGGAATGGACATCAGCTATCGCAACGTGCGGGTCAGGACCGACGGCCCGAGTGAGCCGCCCGCCACCGACCTGGCCCAGGGCCGGCCGGTGACGGCGTCCAGCGTCGAGCCGGGCAGCGCGCACGCGGCGGGCAACGCCGTGGACGGCAACACGACCACCCGCTGGGGCAGCGCGTACGCGGACCCGCAATGGATCACGGTCGACCTGGGTGCCTCGTACGCGATCAACCGGGTCCGGCTGGCCTGGGAGACGGCCCACGCGCGGGCGTACCAGGTCCAGGTGTCGCCGGACAACGCCACCTGGTCGCCGGTGCACACCACGACCACCGGCGACGGCGGCGTCGACGACCTCACCGGCACCGGCACCGGCCGCTACCTGCGGGTGTACGGCACCCAACGCGCCACCCAGTGGGGCTACTCGCTGTGGGACCTCAACGTCTACGGAACCGCCGCCGGGAGCACCCTGCTCTCCCGGGGCAGGCCGGTCACCACGTCCAGCGTGGAGCCGGGGAGCACGCACGCGGCGACCAACGCCGTGGACGGCAGCACGACCACCCGCTGGGGCAGCGCGTACGCCGACCCGCAGTGGATCTCGGTGGATCTCGGCGCGTCCCGCACCCTCGACCGGGTCCGGCTGACCTGGGAGGCGGCGTACGCGCGGGCGTACCAGGTCCAGGTGTCGCCGGACAATGCCACCTGGTCACCGGCGCACACCACGACCACCGGCGACGGCGGTGTGGACGACATCGCCGTCTCGGCGACCGGTCGCTACCTGCGGGTCCAGGGCACCCAGCGGGCTCTGCCCGCGTACGGCTACTCGCTGTGGGAACTGGAGGTGTACGGCCGCTGACCGCCGTGACCTCTTGTTGTAGAAGTTGCCCCGTCGATGCGGGTGGGTCCGCACCGACGGGGCAACGACTGTCGCGGGGCGTTACCTCTTGGCGATCCTGATCGTCGCGGTGCGGTAGTTGTTGCGCTTGTCGTTCTTCGTCGGGTCGTAGTTCTTCTCGATGTTGCCGGCGCTGTCGACCGAGAACCAGCGGAACGTCGTCGTCTCGGTCACGTGGAACACTTGCCCCGGCTCACGGAACTCGGTCGCGGCGTAGCGGGGCGACTCCAGCGTGGGCCGACTGCCGTCGGTCGTGTAGTAGATGGTGGCCGGCTCACTCGTCTCGAAGCGCACGTCGACCGGCCCGGAGTAACGCCCCGCGCCGGGGACCAGCTGCGACGTCGGGTTCTTGTTGTCCCTACCCCAGTCCGCCGCGACCCGGAACATCTCCATGATCCCGTTGGCGTACTCCATGGTCTCGGCGTGGCCACTGACCAGCTCGGGGTTCCCGTCCCACTCCGGCTGGAACGAACCGCCCTGCCAGTCGCCGGTGGCCGGGTTGTAGACGGAGCCCCCGACCTCCCAGCCGAACGCGTAGATCCCGTAGGTGTGGTAGAGGTCCTCGCGGACGTTGCCCGCCGAGGAGTACAGGACGTCGGACGACCCGCCGACATTCTCCGGCGTGACGACGGTTTCCCGGTGCGCCTTGACCTGGGACAGGATCCGGGCGGCGGACTGCCAGTAGAACGCCTCGTCACCCAGCGGCGGGCGCGGCGTGGTGATCCGGCCGTCCGCGATGTAGGCGCCGGGCTGCCAGAAGAGCTGGCCGCCGTTGGAGTGCACCGACATCATGAACTTGATGTTCTTGTACTTCTCGACCAGCCAGATGATGTTCTTCGACTCGGGCTCGGACAGCTTTTCCGGCCCCTGGTAGGTGCCACTGACGCAGTTGGTCGACCCTCCCGCGTAGCCGTCGTGGCCCGACCCGACGCGGTAGTTCCGGTTCAGGTCGACGCCCCAGGAGTTCCGCTGCGCCGGATCGGCGTTCGCGTCCGGGCAGTGGTTCGTCATGTTCTTACGCTGCGAGGCGAAGTTGTAGAAGCTGTAGTTCGCCCCGTCGGGATTGTTGGACAGGATGAAGAAGACATCGGTGTTCTCGACGATCTTCTTCGTCTCCCGGTCGGAGCGGTAGTTGTGCACCAGACGTTCCGCCGACTCCAGGCTGGTCGTCGCCGGCACCCACTCGCGGGCGTGGTCCTGCGCCTGGATGAGGACACCGGGCTTCTTACCGTCACGATGCTTGCCGATCCGCAGGACCGGGATCGTCGCGGGCCCGCGCGGCACCTCACCCTCCGGTGCTCCGACGCGTTTCTGGTCGAGGGAGTCGGTCAACGCGACCGGGCCGGCCGTCGCAGCGACGATGCCGGTGCCCGCATTGGCGCGGTACGGGTGCGCCCGGTCGATGAGCCCCGCGGAGCGGGTCCGCAGCGCCTCGGCCACCTCGACGGCGGTGCTCGCCGGTGTACCCGAGGCGTCCGTGGCGAGCAGGACCCGGACCGCCGTGCCGGTGACCTCCACCGCCAGCGGAAGATCCGGGTCCGCCCGGCCCACGAAGTCCACCGTGATGTCGTTGCCGCCCTGGTGACCCCACGCCGCCGAGGTGACGACGACCGCCGACTGCCCCGTACCGCCGATCTGGGCCTGCGCCTTGCGTTGGTACCCGTTCGTCTGGTTCGGCAGGTAGACGATCTCGGCGATGTCCGGGTACTGCCGGGCGATCTCCTTGGCCCGGCTGTAGAGCTGCTGCGGGTGCCGGTAGCCGTCCACGAAGTCCGACTTGTAGGACGGGTTCGCCGTCAGCGGCGGCGGGGCGTCCTCCAGCCAGTTGGAGACGACGCCGGTCGCGACGCCACCGGTGGAACTCGTCAGCTTGATCTTGTTGGGGCGTACGTCGAGCTTGAACAGGTTCCGATGGAACATGTACTGCCCCGAGTCGACGAACCGGCTCATCGTCCGGGCGAAGCCGAACGGCGTACCCTTCCCCGAGTCGTTCTCCACCTGCATCCCGACGATCGGGTCTTCCTGCTGCCCCTCGGTGGTGCGCGCCTCGACGTAGAGGAAGCCCTGACCCTTCGTGGTGAACCAGTCGGCGCGGACGACGCGTACCGTCGCGTCGTGGTTCGCCGGCTGGGTCGCCCGCGCGCCGGCCGCGCCGACGCCAAGGCCACCATCGGCCTCGTCGCTCCAGGCGAAGCCCGCGTCGTCGCCGAGCACCTCGACGCCCATGGCGGTCAGTTCGGTGACCTGCTCGGCGGTCACCACCGCTTCGCCCTCGATGCCGTCCGGCACGCGCCGGAGGCCGTGTTCGAGGTCGATGCCGGCCGCGGACACCTTGTCCAGCATGTCGGCACCGGTCAGCCTGATGTGCACGAGGTGTGCCGCCGCACGATCCTCAGGCTGGGATCGGCTGGCGGCGGCTGCCAGCTCCGTCGGATCCGCGCCCGCGGGGCCGGTCGTCACGAGGATGCTGCCCACCAGGGTGGACAGCGCGAGTAGCGCGATGCGCCGTTGTGATCGCCGCATTCCCCCTCCTTCTGCCTACGACGGGTGATTGCCGGCGGACCGGTCCGGTGAGCGTATGCGGGTGCGTGGCCGCAAGGGTTGACGGCGATCGAATTTGAGCATTCCTTGAGGCGACCGGCGTCGGCGCTCCGCGCCGCCACGTCCGTACCCCGCGCAGCCTGTCCCCCGGCGGAGGGAGCACCTCCCCTTCTGTCGGGGAGGAGAACCGGGCTGCGGCCGGCGATCGTTTGTCCATGGCTGTCGTTGACGTGGCTACCGACCGGTGCCGCTGTGCACGCGCCGCTGGGCGCCCTAACCACATCGACCGAGGACGCTGGGACCGACTCTCAGGATCGGAGCATCAATGAGCCGCACTGACTCTGCCCACGTCTCGACCGCCGCCCCGCCGCGCTGGGCGACCTGGGCCGCCTACGCCGCCGTGGCCGCCGACTACCGCCGGCGCGCGGCCATGGCGGGAGCGTCACAGGGGCGGCCAGGCGTTGGCCAACAACTGACGGAAGTGCGCCGGGAACCACTCTCCTAACGGTGGCGAACCAGGCATCGCACCTGTGTCGTAGGCGGATCCGCGAGGCGGCAGATAGTTCGGGTCACACATCGGCTCGTACGGCTGGCCGACGTTCGGACTGGCGCTGACGCCATCGGACTCGCCGGGCGGCTTGGCCCAGACGTAGGCGTCGATGCCCGGTTCCGGCTCGGCGACCGGACGCTGCCCGAGACCGGCGCCCCGCTGGTTGCACCAGTTCCCGACCGCCGCCCGCCGGTCGATCCGGCTGCCGTCGACGTACCGGTTCAGTTCGCTTGAGGGCGCCGGGCCGGTGGGGCGGTTCGGGCCGCCCCAACCGTTGCGGGAGGTATCGACGACGACGCCCGCGTCCGGGGAGAAGCCCGCCTCCGTCAACAGTCCCCGCAGGTGTCGCGCGTAGGGCACCTCGTCGATGAACGGGTTCCAGTCGACCCACTTCGACTGGTACACCGGTTGGCCGTTGATGACATCGTCGACCCGGAAGTGTTCCTCGTGCAGGACCGAGTAGTTGGCGGTGTTGGCCACGAAGCCGTGAACGTCGGCCATCGTGCTGCCGGCGGTGGTCGCGACCTGCGACAGCAGCGCCGTCAGCGGACCCGAGTCCTCCGGCCACCCGACGTCGGCGTGGTGACTGATGTCGAGGTAGGAGTAGACGTTGGACAGGGATCCGAGCCGTGCCAGGGCGTACCCGATCCCGTGCTGGTAGGTGCCGCGCGCCAACGCGTCGTCGCAGGCCGGTGTGGCCGCGTACCGGTTGCCGGTGTTGAGGACGAGGTCGGGCAGCGAGTTCGGTTCGACGAAGACGACGATCCGCAGGCCGGCGTAGTCGGGCGCAGCGAGGATCTCGACAATCGGATCGACGAACTCCGTCCGGTACAGGGCAAGGTCCCCGATCGACAGCTCACCCTGCGGGCCCCGCCGGCCGCAGTCGCGGGCCGGCAGGTTGTAGAGGGTCAACTGGACGAGGTCGGCGTGCTGTGCCACGGCGGCGTCCAGGTGCTCGCGCAGGCCCATCCTTCCGTCGTCTCCCTCGATCCTGGCGATCCGGTCCAGCCAGACCGCTGTCGGCTGACCGGCGACCGCGTCGCCGCCGGGTTCCGCCACGGCGCGGTCGACCCACTCGGGATTGACGTAGACCTGGGCGCCGACATAGGGGTTGGCCACCCGAGGCGGCGGATCGGCCGCGTTGGCCGGACCGGCGGCGGCGAGCACCGCCACGACGAGGATGGACACGGCGGCGGCGAGGACCGGGCGGACCCGGGCGGGTACGTATTCCTGACGCGGCATGGTCATGGTGGTGGCCTCCCGAACCTGACCCGGCGGCGCGCCGCGGCTGCCGGCCCGGCCTGATTGCTCCGACCGCGTCTCACCACGGCCGACAACCCTGCCGAGATTCATAGACTTCTATCTCTTACCGCATTATGCCGCACCGGCGTCGGACCCGGAGCCCCTTCCTCATGGCGCGGCAGAACCCGGTACGGAGCCGCCACCGCCGCGACGGTCAGAACGTGGCGATCGGATTGATCGGGCTGCCGGACGTTCCGGCGAAGCGAACCGGTGCGACCGCCAACTGGAAGTCCCACTGACCGAGTTCGGCAGCCGTCGTCGCGCAGGCCTCCAGGTCACAGTTGTCGAGCATCCACAGCCCCATCGCGACGAGGCTCACGGCGTGGACCGGCATCAGCACGTCGTCGTACCCCGACGGTTGAACGTCCTGTGGGGTGTCGGCGCCGATCAGCGCCACCCCCCGATCGCGCAGCCACGGCAGGCAGGAGGCGTGCCAGCCGGCCTGGGTGAAACCGCTGGCCGCGCCGTTCTCGTGTCGGAATCGCCCGTAGCCGGTCCGCAGGAGTACGGCGTCACCGGGTCGTACCCGTACACCCTGGCGGCGCTCGGCCTCTTCGAGGTCGCCGGGCAACACCCCCTGGCCCGGCTCCAACCACGGCACACCACGGGCAGTCGCGACGTCGAGCAGGACACCACGCGTGACGATGCCGTTCGCGGCCGCCGTGACGGCCGCCCACGCCGAGCCCGTCGCCGCGTCGACGAGTGAGTGCGACCGTCCGTTGTACAGGGCGCCGTCCCAGTAGATGTGGCACGGCGAATCGAGGTGGGTGAGGGTGTTGCCGTGGAACGAGATGCCGAGCTGCTCGGACGAGAAGCCCCAGCGCCGGTCGGCGTGGAAGGCGGGCGGCATGTTCTCCGCACCCGGCATGTCGGCGGCGCGTGGGCACGTCGTCGTCGACCGCTCCATGTCTCCCGGTGCGGTGACGTCCCAGGCGCAGGACACGCTCCTGCCGTGGCGCACTGCCCGCGCCGCCGCGAGCCGGACGTCGTCGGTGATGTGGTTGAGCGTGCCGAGTTCGTCGTCGTCACCCCATCGCCCCCAGTTCGACAGCGTGTCGAAGTACCCGAGCACCTCGTCCTGGCTCGGCACCGGTCGCCCTGACGTCATGTCAGCATCGACTCCTCAGGTCACGTGGTCACGAAACACCGCAGGTCAGGGTAGCCCGCCGAGTAATGCCAGGAGGACATCGATGCGGAGACGACCCCGGCGACCGGGGGCGTCGAGGGTTGTCTCCAGCCTCGACCAGGTATCCGTCCGGGGCGCGCAGGTGGTGGGGGCGTCGACCTGCCACACCAGAGACACCCGTCCTTTGCTCTGCACCCGCCCATGCGCCAGTTACGGACCGTGCCTGGTGCGTGGGCGGGTGCAGAGCAAAGGACGAATTCCCGGCACGGGACACCACGCGGCGGAGCCGCTCACTCGGCTGAGGGACGAGACATCGCTCTGGCGAGGGAGGCCGCGCGCACCTGGCGGTGCGATGGTCAAGCCATCACCGGTGGTGACTGCGCCGAGCGGGGTGGGCGGGGATGACGATGGCGAGACATGCGGTCCGGGTTGCCCGGATGTTCGACGGCGAACGGCTCGTGGGCGGCGGGGCGCTGATCCTGCTCGACGAGGGGCGCATCGCCGATGTGCACCTGGGTAACGCCGAGGCGCCGGAAGGCTGGCCGGTGCGCGAGGAGCCGAACGGCACCCTGCTACCCGGCTTGGTGGACGCGCACGTACACCTCTGCGCCGACGCCGGACCGGACGCGCTCGGCCGGCTCACCGAGCAGCGCGAGACGGACCTCGACGCGGTCGTCGAGGCGTCACTGCGCAGACATCTGGTCGCCGGCGTGACGACGGTCCGGGACCTGGGCGACCGGCGTGGCGCGGTGCTCCGTTGGCGCGATCGGCGGGTGCGGGACGACCTGCCGACGGTGGTCGGGTCCGGCGCACCGCTCACCAGCGTCGGCGGGCACGGCTGGTCGTTGGGGGGTGAGGTGGGCGGTGCCGACGGGGTTCGCGAGGCCGTACGTCTGCGGGCGGCGGCCGGTGCCGATCTGGTGAAGGTCATGGCCAGCGGCGGGGTGTTCACCCCGGGCACCGACACCACGAGGCCCCAGTTCACCGACGAGGAGCTGTCCGCCGCGTTGACGCAGGCCCATGATCTGGGCCTGCCGGTGACCGCGCACGCGCACGCGCTCGGCGCGGTCGAGCAGGCGCTGCGCGTGGGCGTGGACGGCATTGAGCACTGCACCTGCGTGACCGCTGCGGGTGCCCGTGTCCCCGCGGAGCTCGCGGACCGCCTGGCCGCGTCCAGGGTGGCGGTCTGTGCCACGCTCGGCACCGACCCGGCCGTGGTCACGCCACCGGAGGTGGTGGAGATGGCGGCACGGGCCGGGCTCAGCGAGGGCGCGCTGCGCGACGGCGTTGCCACTCTGCACCGGGCCGGGGTCCGCCTGGTGGCCGGTTCGGACGCGGGCCTCGGCCCCGCCAAGCCGCACGGGATCCTGCCCGAGACGCTCGTCGAGTACGTGGCCTGCGGAATTCCCGCCACTGTCGCCCTCGCCACGGCGACCTCGGTCGGCGCCGAGGTGTGTGGCCTGGGGCGTCGCAAGGGCCGGGTCCGCCCCGGATTCGAGGCCGACCTGCTGATTGTGGACGGTGATCCCACGAACGACATCACGGTGTTGCGGGGTCCGCTCGCGGTGTACCGCGCCGGTGTGCCGGTGAGATGAAGACCTTGACATCTATCGATGTTAACGCCAACATTAACTCCGCCACCTGGTAGTAACGCCACCGTCACATTTCCAGCCCTTCGTGCCTCTCCCCCGGTGCTGGTCAGTTGCCACCCCGAGCTCGCGGAGGACAGATGCCGCTGCCATCCCCTCGAACCGACCCGAACACCCGTCGGGCCGTCCACCGGGGGCCTGCCGGCCACGGCGTCCCTCGACGCGTGCGGTCGCTGCTGGCTGCGGTCCTGGTGGTGCTGTCCGTGTCGGCCGGCCTGCCCGTGGCCGCGCCCGCGCACGCCGCGCCCGCCGTCGCCTACACCAACCCGCTGGTGAACCAGCGGGCCGACCCGCACATCTTCCGGCACACCGACGGCTACTACTACCTGACCGCGACGGTGCCGCAGTACGACCGGATCGTGCTGCGCCGGGCCACCACCCTGCAAGGGTTGGCAACGGCGGCGGAGACGACGATCTGGAGCCGCCACACCAGCGGTGAGATGGGCGCCCACATCTGGGCGCCAGAGATCCACTTCATCAACAACCGGTGGTACGTCTACTTCGCCGCGGGCCGGACCGACGACGTGTGGCGGATCCGGATGTACGTGTTGGAGAACGCCAACGCGAACCCGTTGACCGGTTCGTGGACCGAACGCGGCCGGATCACCACACCCTGGGACACCTTCAGTCTGGACGCCTCGACCTTCGTCGCCAACGGGGTGCGCTATCTGACCTGGGCCCAGCAGGAGCCGGCCATCGGGAACAACTCCAACGTCTACCTCGCCCGGATGGGCGCCAACCCGTGGCAGATCACCGGCACCGTGACCCGGCTCGTCGTCCCGACGTACGACTGGGAGACCCGTGGCTACCGGGTCGCCGAGGGACCGGCGGTGATCCAACGCAACGGCCGGATCTTCCTGACCTACTCGGCCAGCGCCACGGACGCCAACTACTGCCTCGGCATGCTGAGCGCCTCCGCCGGCGCGAACCTGCTCGACGCCAACTCCTGGAGCAAGAGCCCCAGCCCGGTGTTCGCCAGCAACGCGGCCACCAGCCAGTACGGCCCGGGCCACAACTCGTTCACCGTCTCCGAGGACGGGCAGAGCGACATCCTCGTCTACCACGACCGGAACTACCGCGACATCACCGGCGATCCGCTCAACGACCCGAACCGACGCACCCGGCTGCAGAAGGTGTACTGGAACGCCGACGGCACCCCCAACTTCGGCATCCCGGTGCCCGACGGGGCCACGCCGGTGCGGCTGCGGTCACACGATCAGGCCAGCAGCTACATCCGGCACTACGACTACCGGGCGCGGGTCGAGCCGAATGTGGCGAACCTGGCCGACTCCCAGTTCCGCATTGTCAGCGGTCTCGCCGGTGCCGGCTCGGTGTCGCTGGAGTCGACCAACTTCCCCGGTTACTACCTACGTCACCGGGGCTACGCCCTGTACGTGGAGAAGAACGACGGCTCGGCGCTGTTCGGCGGCGACGCGAGCTTCCGCCGTCAAGCCGGCCTCGCCGACAGCGCCGGGATCTCCCTGGAGTCGCAGAACTTCCCGGGTCGCCACGTACGCCACCGCGACGGGCTGCTCTACATCGAGACCGTCAGTTCGAGCGCCGAACGCGCCTCGGCCACCTTCCACCTGGAGTAACCGCCCACAGGTCGAGGTGCCCACGGTCGTCGACACCCGTTCCGGTTCGCCCGGAGCCCATTCCAGCCAGGAGGAGCGATGCCCTTCACCAGCACGAGAAGACCGTCCGGCGGTGGGTCGACCCGTCGCGGCCGGCGTACGGGCCTGGTGCTCGCCATGATCACCATGCTGGTCGGCGCCGCCGGTGCCGTTGTGGTCGGCGCACCACCGGCAGCGGCGGCGAGCATCGACACCAACGCGTACTACGTCCTGGTCAACCGCAACAGCGGCAAGGTCCTCGACGTCCGGGACACCTCGACCGCGGACGGCGCGGTGATCCAGCAGTGGTCCCGCAACGACGGCGCGTGGCAACAGTTCCAGTTCGTCTCCTCCGGCAGCGGTTACTACCGGCTCAAGGCCCGGCACAGTGGCAAGGTCGTCGACCTCTGGGAGTGGAACACCGCCGACGGCGCCGAGTTCCGCCAGTGGCCCGATGCCAACGGCACCAACCAGCAGTTCCAGGTCCTCGACTCCGACAGCGGCTATGTCCGGCTGATCAACCGCCACTCCGCGAAGGCACTCGAGGTCTGGGAGCGGTCCACCGCCGACGGCGGTCGGATCAGCCAGTACGCCGACCTCAACGGGACGAACCAGCAGTGGCAACTGGTCACGGTCGGCGGTGGCGGCACGCCGCCGACCACCGGCTGTGGCAGCGGGTCGACGAACGCCGAGGCCGTACTGAGTGGGAGCACCTGGACGGCCCGCAACGGCTCGTCGACGGTCTACTCGGGTTCGGACATGCTGTCGGCGATGCAGGCGGCGGTCAACTCGCTCTCGGCGGGTCGTACGTCGAAGCAGCGGGTGGTGGTTCGCGGCTCCGGCTCGATGAGTGCGGGCTCGCGGTTGTCGCTGCCGTCGTACACGACGCTGGCCGTGTGCGGCACGATCAACGTGACCGGGTCGGGCTCGGGTGACCAGGCACCGGTGTACTCGCGGGGAACCACTGACGTCGAGGTGCAGAACCTCACGCTGACCGGTTCGCCGTTGTACGGGATCTTCATGCGCAACGTCAACAACCTGACCCTCGGGCAGATCGACATGCGGCTCTCCGGTGGTCTGGGCATCCGGATCGACAACCACGGGGGAGATCGCGCGGTCAAGGTGCGCAACATCCGCATCGACACGGTGTACGTGTCGGGGACCGGCACCCACGGGGTGGAGACGTACGGCGTGGACGGCCTGACGATCGGCACTGTCACCGCGCGGAACACCCGGGATTCGGGTCTGCTGCTCAATGACACGATCAACGCCACCGTTGGCACTGTCGACGCGCAGGGCGCCGGGGCCGGAACCGGGTACGCGGCGTTCCGGATGGCCAACCGCAACGGCCGGGTGGGCAACTCGTACCCGACCAACATCCGGGTCGGGACCGTGCTCGCGTCCGGCGGTGGCCGGGGGATCTTCTGCGTGTCCGAGTCCGGTGGCGCTGTCATCGACCGGGTGACGATCTCGAACACGGGGAACAACGCGATCCTGGTGGAGAACTGCTACAACGTCGTCATCGCCGGGGTTTCCGGGACGGTCACGGGGGGCGGTGAGGTGCGGATCGCGGCCCGGAGTGAATTCCCGATCTCCTCCGGCATCCGGTTCCAGAATCTGACCGTCAGCGGCACCAACATCACCCAGAGCCCCTGCGGTGGGGCGAACAACACGATCAGCAACGTCACCCGGGTGAACTCGACGCTGACGTGGTGTTGACCCGGCGCGGTGCGGCCGCCCGGATCCAGGGCGGCCGCTCCGGGCCGGATCGTGCTCGTGCGCCGGACCGGGCCGGTCGCGGGGTTTCGCCGGCGGTCGCTTGCGGGTAGCGATGGCCCATGAACCGCAATCTCGTCAAGGCTCTGCAGGTCGCGTGGGAGTTGCCGGAGTTCCGCACCGGGGTGCGACACGTGATCGATCTCGATGAGGTCGCGGTGCTGCTGGCCACGCTGTCCGTTCCGGAGCATGACCACGAGGTGGAGCGCAGCCTGCTGAGCCTGCTGCGGTCCGCCCTGGACACTGTCGAGATCCGGGAAGCCGTGTTGCTGCTGCTGGAGCAGGACGAGGTGCGCAGGCCGCTCGTCGCGGCGGCGGTGGAGCCGCTGGCGGAGCGGCCGGCTCTGGCTGCCGCCATCGCGTCGGCGGCCGAGGATCCGGTGGTGCGGCGTGAGGTGCGGGCGGTGCTGGCCAGCGCCACGGTGCGCGAGCTGATCTGGCAGGCGATCGAGAACCAGCTGAGCGAGGACCGGTTCGGTCTGATCCGCCGGGCGGCGGTGCTGTTCGTGCGGCACCCGAGCGTCCGGCGTCTCGCCTGGGCCCTGCGCCGGCACGGGGTGTTGCGGGAACTACGCCGCAACCGGTGATCGACGCCAGCCGGTGCCACCGGCACCGGCTGGCACGACCTCGTACGGAGGATCACCGACGACGGCGGGCCATCCACTGCCAGAGGTGGGTGCCGTCGAGGCTCGGGTCGTTGCGGGCCACGTAGATCCAGGACCAGTGGCCGGGGAACTGGTAGCCGTTCCAGACGACGTGGTCGTACAGGCTGACCAGTGATCCCGGGATGAGGTCGTGGGCGTGGATCGTGTTGGTCTCGGGCGGCACCGTGTCGTCGTCGAGCGAGGTGACCAGCCAGGTCGGGGTCTTGATCTGCGCCAGCTCCGCGTCGGTGATCAGCGGCGGGCCCTCCCCGCTGAGCGGCTGGACGATGCCGCAGATCGGCACCGACGCGGCGAACAGGTCGGGGTAGGCGACTGTCATCTCCAGTGACATGTAGCCACCGTTGCTGCACCCGACCACGTAGATCCGGTCCGGATCGACACGCTTGCGGCGGACGAGGTCCTGGACGATCTCGCGGATCAGCGGGGCGAACCGGGGGCCGTCCTCCATCCAGTAGGAGGTGCTCTGCGGGGCGACGACGTACGCGCCGGAGAAGATCCGCTGGGCCTGCGGGGTGGCGAAACCGAGCGCGCCCCGGTTGGCGCGCAGCGTGGTCTCGTTGTCGTAGTAGTCGTCCGGCAGTGAGGCGCCCTCGCCGCCGCCGTGCAGCCAGACGATCAGCGGTCTCCGACCGCGCCGGGGCGAGTGGTCGGGAGAGTAGAGCCGGTACTTCAGACCCGAGCGCGAGACGTGGTGGCTGAAGGCGTCGACCTCGGGGTTGGACAGCCGCCCCTGCACGAAGCGCGTGATGGTGAGCGGCGAGCCGTGACGTCGGACGATCGGGGTGTTCTGGGTGATGGTGTAGACGAGGTCCAGCCGGACGTTGCGGCCCCTGCTCAGGATGTAGCCGAGGGTGCCACCGCCGGGTTGACCCTCGGCGTGGCTCAACTCCAGCACGATGTTGCCCTGCCGGTCGAGTCGGGCGGCGGTCACCGTGCGGTCCAGGTCGTACTCGCTGAAGATCAGGTCGCCGGGGGCGATCGGGATCGGGCTGGTGGCCTTGGCATGCACGCTGAACGTGCCGGGGGTCAGCCCGGCCGGGTCGATCGACCCGAGCCGGGCGGTGTCGAGGGTGACCGAGGTGACCTGCTCACCGCCGTCGAGCGTTCTCGCGTCGAGGGTGAAGCTCACGCTGGTCGGGTGGTGACCACCGGCGTGGGCGGCGACGCCGGGCAGGGCCAGGCCGAAGGCGGCACCGGCCCCTCCGGCCAGAACGGTGCGACGAGTGACAGGCGTGGACATGCGACCCCCGTACCTCAAGGTGTAGACGATCGTCGATGACATCTCAACGTAACGCGGTGGAGATCCGCTGGCAACCGGTGCGGAAACAGGTGATCAGGGCGTCCCCTGAGCCGCCTGGGA
This sequence comes from Micromonospora sp. NPDC047756, assembly GCF_055587245.1. Classification (NCBI taxonomy): domain Bacteria; kingdom Bacillati; phylum Actinomycetota; class Actinomycetes; order Micromonosporales; family Micromonosporaceae; genus Micromonospora; species Micromonospora sp. NPDC047756. The sequence goes on along the minus strand of NZ_JBVJGQ010000002.1, from coordinate 457,675 downwards.
GACGCCCTGACCGATCATGGGAGCAACGCCGCCCCCGACACCGTCAGCTCAGGCGCTGGAACACGGAGAACGGGTAGACCCAGGCGGGGTTGAAGATGAGGCCCAGCCGGTGCAGGTACCGCTGGCAGGTGCCCGGTTGCGCGGGGTCGGTGCAGAAGGTCACCCACAGCTCGGAGTAACCATCCTTCTCGGTCGGGCTGTAGTGCACGACCTGGTCCCGCACGACGAACTGCATCGAGGTCAGTCGGGGGTCCTGCACGTCGTTGGGGAACGAGAGCGAGGTGTCCAGGCCGTACAGCACGATCTCGTTGGAGAACAGGCAGACGCTCGCCTGGAAGTACATCTCGTAGATGGTGGTGTAGGTGGCGGTCTCGTAGACCTCCTCGGAGACCTCCTCGCGGTAGCAGGGGGTGCCCGGCGGGAACGCGGGCGGCGTGGGCACCTGGATGGCGTTCGTCGTGATGTCACCCGTGGTGCGCGCCGCCTTCCCCGACGCGGTCACCCCGAGGCCGTTGTCGGCGCAGGCCGCCCTGGTCTCGCAGACGGCTGCGCCGGGCGCCGCCGACGCGGCCGCCGCCGGCACGGTGAGCGTCGCCGCGAGCACGGTCAGGGCCAGGACCAGAGGCTTGAGATGTACGGACACATGACCTCCAATGGTTCGATCAGTGCGTTCTGCACCCGAGCAGGATCGCCGATCGGTCCCGGCCCTGGCCGGGATTCCGTACACGGCCGTACACTGACGAACGTCGATTGTCGACGGTGGGGAGCAGGGCGCTGGATGCTGCGGGGGCGCGAACGTCCGACGACCTCGCCGGGTTGTTGCGGGCGTTGCGACGCAGGCACGCCCGCCAACAGGGCGACAGTGAGCTGAGCTATCGGGAGCTGGCCGCGCGCACCGGCTGGTCGCACACCGCTGTCGCCGAATACCTCACCGGCAAGACGCTGCCACCGACCGACCGGCTCGACGCGCTGGTCCGGCTCCTCGGTGCCACGCCGGCCGAGCAGGGCGCGTTGGCCACCGCCCGGGACCGCATCGAGGAGAGCCGCCGCCGCGCCCCACGCGCAGCCGTCCGGATGGTGCCCCGACAGCTGCCCGCCGACGTGGCCAACCTTGCCGGGCGGGACGACGAGTTGGCCCTTCTCGACAAGCTCGTCGCCGCGCCCACCGCCGTCGTGGTCGCCGCGATCTCGGGTACCGCCGGGGTGGGCAAGACCGCCCTGGCCGTGCACTGGGCGCATCGGGTCGCCGACCGGTTCGACGACGGTCAGCTCTACGTCAACCTGCGGGGCTTCGACCCGCGCGGGCAGACACTGAGCGCCGCCAAGGCGCTGCACGGCTTCCTGGACGCGCTGGAGGTGCCGGCCGCCCGGGTGCCCGCCGATCTCGACGCGCAGGCCGCCCTGTACCGCAGCGCGCTGGCCGGCAAGCGGGTCCTCATCGTGCTGGACAACGCGCGCGACGCCGAACAGGTCCGTCCGTTGCTGCCCGGCACGTCCACCACCGTGGTGCTGGTGACGAGCCGCAACCAGCTCACCTCGCTGGTCAGCCTCGACAGCGCGCACCCGATTCCGCTCGGCCTGCTCAGCCGCGATGCGGCACGTCACGTGCTCACCAATCGGCTCGGCGCGGAACGGGTGGCCGCGGAGCCGGTGGCCGCCGAGGCGATCATCGCCGCCTGCGCCCGGCTACCGCTGGCGTTGAGCATCGCCGCCGCCAGAGCCCAGCAGTCCGGATTCCCGCTGACCACCCTCGCGACCGAGTTGGGGACGGCCGGTCGGCGGTTCGGTGTGCTGGACGCGGGTGACGCGGTCGGTGAGGTACGAGCGGTGTTCTCCTGGTCGTACACCGCGCTCACCCCGCCGGGGGCCGGCCTGTTCCGGTTGCTGGGCCTGCACCCGGGCCCGGACATCACGGTGGCCGCAGCGGCGAGCCTGGCCGGTCTTTCGGCGGACCGAACCCTCCGGTCGCTGACCGAGTTGACCCGCGCCAACCTGCTGGCGGAGTACCGGCCCGGCCGGTTCACGGCGCACGACCTGTTGCGGGCGTACGCCGCCGAACTCAGCGACGGCACCGATCCCGAGCCGGACCGGCGGGCCGCCACCACTCGGCTTCTCGACCACTACACGCACACCACCCACACCGCCGACGCCCTGCTGCGCCCGCACAGTGACCCGGTCGACCACCTCATGACCCCGTCCGCGGCCGGTGTGCGGCCGGAGCGGCCCACCACCCATGCGGAGGCGATGGCCTGGTTGACCGCGGAGCACCCGGTCCTGCTCGCCGCGCTCCGGCAGGCCGCCGCCGCGGGATTCGACGCGCACACCTGGCGGCTGGGGCGGGCCCTCGACACGTTCCTGGACCGGCAGGGGCACTGGCATGACCGCCTCGAAACCTGTCGGGCGGCCCTGCGCGCCGCCGAGCGTCTCGGTGACCCGGTCGCGCAGGCGGTCGCGCACCGCTTCCTCGCCGGCGCGCACACCGTGGTCAACCGGTACGCCGACGCGCAGGAGCACCTCGAACAGGCTCTCGGTCTCTATGTCCGCGCCGCGGACACCGAGGGCGAGGCGCGTACGCACCAGAACCTCGCCTCGTTGTGGGACCGGCGAGGAGAGCCGCGCAAGGCCCTTGAGCACTCGGAGCGGACCCTCGTGCTGGCCCGGGCGGCCGGTCACCGCAGGGCGCAGGCCGACGCGCTCAACGCGGTCGGCTGGTGCCATGCCCAGCTCGGCGATCACCTCGCGGCATTGGCGTACTGCGATCAGGCGCTCGAACTCCTCCAGCAGCTCGGCGACCGCGCCGGCGAGGCCGCCACCTGGGACAGTCTCGGCTTCGCACACCATCACCTCGGTCGGTTCGACCGGGCCGTGCAGTGCTACGAGCGGACGCTGGAACTGACCCGCGACCTCGGCGACCGCTGGGGCGAGGCGGACACCCTCAGCCGGCTCGGCGACACCCGCCACGCCCTCGGCGACCCCGCCTCCGGCCGGGCCGACTGGCAACGGGCACTGGACATCTTCACGGCGCTCGAGCACGCGGACGCCGCCGCCGTCCGAGCCAAGTTGCAGCGGCACTGATCGCGACCGCCTCGTACTTTGGGACGATCTGCAGTCGCACCACCGTTCGTACGATGAATGCCATGCGCCCTCGCCTGCACGCGGTGTTGGCCGAGCCGCGGGTCTCCCCCGCCCCGTCGCGGACGTGGCGCGACTGGGCGGTGGTCGCCGTTCTCGGACCGGCGATCGTGCTGGAAGGAGTCTCCCGACCCGATCTGCCCTGGCGGGTGGGCTGCGTCGTCGTCGCGCTCGCGCTGCTGCCGACGCTTCTGTGGCGGCGCACGGCCCCGCTCGCGATGGTGGTGATCGCGTTCGGCTGCACGACCGTCGCCCCGTTCGTGCTGCCCGGCGATCCGTGCCAGCTGTTCACGGCGAGCTTCCTGGTCGTCCTGGTCCACGCGCTGTTCCGCTGGGGCTCCGGCCGGGATGCCGTGATCGGCTCGTTCTTCGTGGTGGCCAAGGTGACCACCGCCGGTCTGGTCGGGTCGGTCGACGGTGGCGAGTTGGTCGCCGGTTTCGCGGTGATGTTCGCCGCCGCCGCGCTGGGTGTCGCGACCCGCTTCCGCGCCGCCGCCCGGCTGCGCGAACTCGATCAGGTGAAGCTGTTGGAGCGGGAGCGACTCGCCCGTGACCTGCACGACACCGTGGCTCATCACGTGTCGGCGATGGCGATCCGTGCCCAGGCCGGCATCGCCGCGTCGGCGGGCCGGCCGGGCGCCGCCGTCGAGGCGCTGCGCACCATCGAGGCCGAGGCGTCGCGCGCGCTTGCCGAGATGCGGGCGATGGTTCGCGTCCTACGCCGCGACGAACCAGCCGATCTGGGGCCCCACCCGCAGGTCGCCGACATCGGACGCCTCGCCGGGCAGCCCCGCACCGGACCGACCGTCGATGTGGAGCTGAACGGCGATCTCGGTGACCTGCCGCCCACTGTGGGCTCCGCGCTCTACCGCCTCGCCCAGGAGTCGGTCACCAACGCCCGACGCCACGCCCGCCACGCCACCCGCATCGAGGTCAGCGTCGCTGCCGACGACACGACCGTGCGCCTGAGGGTCAGCGACGACGGCGAGGCCGGCACCGCCCGTCCGGCCGGCTCGCCCGGTTTCGGCCTGGTGGGCATGATGGAGCGTGCCGATCTGCTCGGCGGCACCTGCGAGGCCGGCCCCAACCCGGGCCGGGGGTGGACCGTCTCGGCCGTGCTACCGCGTGCGGGGGTCGACAGGTGACGGTTCGCGTGCTCGTGGCGGACGACCAGGAGATCGTCCGTACCGGGCTCACCATCATCTTGAACACGCAGCCGGGCATCGAGGTCGTCGGTGGGGCCTTCGACGGCCGGCAGGCGGTCGCGCTCGCCCGGCGGCTCCGCCCCGACGTGTGTCTGTTCGACATTCGGATGCCGGGCATGGACGGCATCGAGGCCACCCGGGCGCTCGCCGGGCCCGCGGTCCCGGATCCGCTCGCGGTGGTCGTCATCACGACCTTCGACCTCGACGAGTACGTGTACGCGGCGCTGCGGGCCGGCGCCCGCGGCTTCCTGCTCAAGGAGGCCGGGCCGGCCCTGCTGAGCCAGGCGGTGCACGCGGCCGCGAACGGGGACGCGCTGATCGCGCCGAGCGTCACCACGCGGCTGTTGAAGGCGTTCGCCGAAGCGGATCCGGCCGCGCCGCGTACGCAGCCCATCGAGGCGCTCACCGATCGGGAGGAGCAGGTCCTGGTGGCCGTCGCGCGGGGGCGCACGAACCAGGAGATCGCCGACGAGCTCTACATCACGTTGAGCACCGTCAAGTCGCACGTCACCAGCCTGATGACCAAGCTGGGGGTGCGTAACCGGGTCGAGGTGGCGATGTGGGCGTACGAGACCAACCGCAGCCGCCGGCACTGGTGAGCGCCGGAGGTACGACGACGGCGTCCGACCATGGGCCGACCCGATCGCGGCCCTTGTTCCGATGAGCGGGGGCGGGTGCGGCGTCCACCATCGGTGGCATGACGATCCGCGAGTGGCGGCTACCGGCCGCGTTGATCCTGCTGGGCCTGATACCGATGCTCGCCGGCGCGGGACGGCTCACCGAGTTGGGCGGCGCAGCGGAGGTCACCTCGGCCAACGCGCGCTTCGTCGCCGATCCGCTGCCGGTCGTGCTGCACATCGTCGGCGCGGTGGTCTACACGATCCTCGGCGCGTTCCAATTCGTACCTCGGCTGCGCCGCCACTCCTGGCACCGCCGCGCCGGCCGGGTGCTCGTCCCCTGCGGGCTGATGGTGGCGTTCACCGGCCTGTGGATGGCCGTCGCGTACGACCTGCCGGCCCACGACAACGACGTGCTCGCCGGTATGCGGCTCGTCTTCGGCTCGGCCATGGCCGGCTCGATCGTGCTCGGTCTCGCCGCCGCGCTGCGCCGGGACATCGCCCGACACCGCAGTTGGATGGTGCGCGGCTACGCGATCGGCCTCGGCGCCGGCACCCAGGCGTTCACCCACGCGCCGTACCTGATCGCGACCGGGGAGCAGCCCGACGGGAACCTGCGGGCCGGCCTGGTGGTCGCCGGTTGGGTGATCAACCTTGCGGTGGCCGAGTGGTACCTGCGGCGTCCGGCTCGGGTTGTGAGAGCGGCGGCAGCAGTTCCCGGAGCCGGCTCGTCCCCTGCGGCGTCTTTTCCGGGGCACCAGAGCCTTCACTGAGCGCACGGTCGGCCCGTCGCGTGGGCGGTGTGGCTGCCGTGCCGGCGGCACGGCAGCCACCGGGCGTCACCTGCTCTGCTTCTCCTGGCAGGGCACGCAGAAACGGGCGTGCGGGAGAATTTCGAGCCGCTCGGCCGGGATGCTCTGGCCGCACCTCTGGCAGGCGCCGTAGGTGCCGTCGCTGATCCGGCTCAGCGCACCGGTGATCTGCTCGATGTTCTGGCGGGTGGCCAGCAGCAGCGCGGCCTGGTTGTGGGCCTCGCCCGGGTCGCCGGTGTCCGCGTTGAGCTCGGTCAACTCCCGCAGCCGAGCCGTCTGGGCGGCGAAGTCGTCCGCCAGCGACGCGCGGAGGTCAGCCAGCCAACTCTGGTCGAGAGTGCCACGATGATCGACGCTCATGGTGTGCCTTTCGGGGAGAGGGTGGGAAAAACAAAAAGGGCCGAAGCTTGGATAGCTTCGCCCTGGCGGTCGTTCTGGGTATGCAACGACTCCGCAGGTGGGCCTCGGCCGGTTCGCATCGGGCACGACGGTGTGTGCGCGGACACGGTGTGCGGCGCGCGGACAACCGGCACCCGCATGTCGGCCTCGGGGCGTGCCGCCGTCAGCACGCGCACAGCACCGCCCACCGCCACGTCAGTGGCGGCGGGCGAGCGGAAGGTCACCGGCGGCATACCCCCACCATAGAGCGGGGTTTCCCTAATGCCAACGTTCAGCGATGCTCACTGTCGCCGCGGTCGTCAGCCCGGGGTGAGGAGGCAGAACTCGTTGCCCTCCGGGTCGGCGAGCACCCGCCACGGGACGTCCTGCCCCAGCTCGATGGGGGTCGCGCCGAGACTCCGCAGCCGGGCCGCCTCGGCCTCCGGGTCGTCACCGGGGTACGGACGGACGTCGAGGTGGACGCGGTTCCACCCGCTCTTCACGTCCGGGGTTCGGACGAACTCCAGGTAGGGGCCGACGCCCTTGGCGGAGCGCAGTCTCGCACCCCGGTCGTTCACCTCGTGCAGGGTCCAATCCGTGGCCTCGCTCCAGAACCGGGCCATGGCTCGCGGGTCGGCGCAGTCGACCACCACGGCGGCGATCGGTCCGGTGTCCCGGTAGACCGCCCTGGGCTCCAGCACGCAGAACTCGTTGCCCTCCGGGTCGGCCATGACCGTCCACGGCACGTCACCCTGGCCCACGTCGGCGGCGGTCGCGCCGAGTTCCGTCAGACGGGCGACCACCTGCGCCTGGTGCGCCGCCGAGGTGGTGGCGAGGTCCACGTGCACGCGGTTCTTTCCCGTCTTGGGCTCGGACGAGGCGATGAGGTCGACGCAGACAGCGACCGGGTCCGGGTAGACGAAGCCCTCGGGTTCGAGGTTGGTCACGCCGGGTCCCTCACTGGAGATGTCCCAACCGAGCGCCTGCGCCCAGAAACCGCCCAGCGCGGAGTCGTTCCGAGCCTTCATGTTGATCTGCACAAGCCGGGTCGCCATGTCGGCGATGCTAAGGCCTGTCGAGTCCGCGATGGGACCCGCCCCGCGGCGGTGCGACGGGCTGACTCCGAGTCGTGTTGTTGCCCCCTATCTGTGCTGGTCCGAGGGCTGTTCCTTGGTCAGGTGCAGCAGCCACCCCTCGCCGGTGCGGATGAGCGCGTACCGCCGGCGAGCGGTGCGGCCGTGCAACGTGAACAGCATCCGGCGGTCGGTGCGATCATGCTCCTCCCAGGTGCCGATGTCGGCGATCGACTTGTCGACGTCCTCGTAGGTGAGGTGGTCGAGGTCGTGGTCGGGCACGGCGATCGCGAGCCGGTTGTCGCCGGGGCTGTCCGGCAGGCCGCGGGGCACCGCCCACGAGCGCAGCACGCCGTTCTCCTCCAGCCGCAGGTCGAAATGCGGTCGCGGTTTGCGGTGATGATGCAGGACGAAGGCGGGCGCCACGTTCCCATTGTCGGCGCCGGCCGGCTCTTCCGCCGGTCAACGCGACCACCTCACGAGGCGTGGTACGCCTGCCAGTCCTCGATCGGCGTGAGCGGGACCGGCTCGGGCCGCTCCACCACCGTCGTCAGCTCGATCCGCTGACCGTCGGCCGCCGACCGCAGCAGGCTGGTCATGGTGTCGAGGACGTGCAGTGCGACCTCGCCGTCAGCACGTGGGGCACGCTGATCGTCGGCCCTGATCAGGTCGATCAGGCCGATGCCCCGGGAAGCCTTGGCGTATCCGGCCTGCGGTTCGAGAGCGCGCCATTCGCTGTCGCCGAGCGCGAAGAGGCGGACCTCGCCGTCGAAGTAGTTCGGGTCGGGCACCGCGAGCGTGCCGCCCTCGCCGTGCACCTCGATCGGCGCGGCCGTCGTCCGGACGCCGTCGAAGCTGGTCGTGATCGTGGAGAGCGCACCGTTCGTGTGCTCGAGCACGCCGGTGAGGTGGGTTTCCACCCCCACCGGGATCCGCTGGCCGGTGCGGGGGCCCGAGCCGATGACGCGCTCGGCGCGCAGGCGACTGGCGGCACCGGTCACCGACCGGACCGGCCCGAGCAGATGGATGAGCGCCGAGATGTAGTACGGCCCCATGTCCAGCAACGGACCGCCGCCCGGGGCGTAGTAGAAGTCGGGGTTGGGATGCCAGCGTTCGTGCCCCGGAGTGACCATGACGGCCGACGCGGACATCGGTCGGCCGATGAGCCCCCCGTCGATCGCCGCGCGCGCCGTCTGCGTGCCCGTACCCAGGACGGTGTCCGGCGCGCACCCGACCCGGACGCCGGCCGAAGCGGCCCGTTCGATGATCGAGCGGCCGTCCGGGAACGTCACGGCGAGCGGCTTCTCCACATAGACGTTCTTGCCGGCTTCGATCGTGCCCAGCGAGATGTCGGCATGGGCCGCGGGGATGGTCAGGTTGAGCACGGTCTGCACGTCCGGGCGGGCGAGCAGACGCTCGACGCTCATCGCCTCGGCCCCCGGGATCGTGGCCGCGACCTCGGCCGACCGGGAGGCGTCGAGGTCGGCCACCGCGACGATGTCGACCTCAGGATGGTCCGCGAGTGTGTCGAGGTACGCGCGGGAGATGACCCCGAGACCTATGACGCCGACGCGGTGCGGGTCGCCCACACCATCCCCCTCTCGATCACGGTACGGACATCCGCGTGCTCCAGCACGTCGAGGCTGTGCCCCGGGGTCGTCACGACGACGCGCCCGGCACCCCACTGTCGGGTCCAGATGGCGGGTGAGGTGACCGGCCGATGCCACGGATGCCACGCCTGCGTCGGGTGGGTGGTCACGGCCAGCACGTCGATGAGGTCGTCGTGCAGCACCCAGTATTGTTCGGTGACCAGGTCGAAGTCCTCGATGCCCGCGGTGATCGGGTGCTCCCGGCCGAGGTCGGTGACGCGCACCGTGTGCGGCAGGAAGTTGTCCTCCGGGCCACCGTGACGCTCACACGGCTCGAGGCCCGGATGGGTCGCGAACTGGCCACCCACCAGGTGCAGGTATTCGGCTGACGCGCGGAACGAGTCGACGATGCCGCCGTGCCAGCCGGTGAAGCCCGTGCCGGCGATGACCGCCGCGCTGAGGCCCGCCACCTGGTCCGCGGTGATCTGCGACATCGTCATGCACTGCACGACGAGGTCGGTCTGGGCCATCTCGGCGGCGTCGGCGTAGATCTCCGTCGACTCCTCGACCCGTACGGCATAGCCGCTTCGTTCGAGGAAGGGGAGGAACAACTCGGTCGCCTTGACCGGCTGGTGCCCCTCCCAACCGCCCCGAACCACCAGTGCTCTCCGCTGCGCCACCGTCGCTCCCTCCCACGGCCGTCGTCACCGGGCTGGCCGCTCCCGCCCTAACGACGGATCGTCGATGCCCGAACGTGCCGAGCACCGAAACCGTACCCGTGCTCGCCGACAAAGCCGACGTACGTCGGGCGCCGGATTCCACTCTGCCCGCTCGGCTTGGGCCACACCACGAGTGAGCGCCGCGGTGGAATGCCACGGCGCTCACGACCGGCATCGGTCTGATGTCGACCGCCGCGCCGGCCCTCGGTGTACGCGGACGAAGCGATCAACCGCTACGGCGGTTACCCCACTGGCGGGGGCCCTGGACCGAGCCCCGGCCGCCGAAGTGCTGACCCTTCCCGATCGGCTGAGGTGAGGCGACCTTGCCCTTCGCGCGTCGGGCGGCCCGATTCGCGGGAACGGCAGGCGGGTCGGTCTCGCCCTCGGTCTCGGCCGTGATCGAGGTGTCGGCTGCCGCCTCGTGGGCGTCCTGGTCGGGCTCGGGCTCCGGCATCGGGGTCTCCTTGGATCTGATGGGTTCTGCGGGCCATCGACGACCGGCGGACGCGGACTCTCGACGCCGGGGCGCGCGCCTTGACGGTAGCGCAACGCCAGCCCCACCTACGTCGGACGACCCTCAGACTGCCGTGCGCGACCACTGCTGGTTGGTGCCGGAGTTGCACGAATACTGCTTGATGACCACTCCGTCCGCAGTCGCCGCGGCCGGCACGTCCACGCATTTGCTGCTGTGTCGTGCCCGGAGTTGGAAGTAGGCGCCGTTGCTGACCATCTGGAACTGCTGGTTGGCCCCCGTGCCGCAGGTGTACTGGACGAGCTCGGCGCCGTCGGCGGTGGACCCGCTCACCACGTCGAGGCACTTTCCGCTGTGCCGGCTGACGATGCGCCAGTAGCCGCTGCCCGCATCCTGGAACTGCCACTGCTGCCACGCACCACCGCCGTACGTGTACTGGCCGACGCGAGCGCCGTTGGCGGTGTTCGGCTGCTGGACGTCCATGGCCTTGCCGCTGTGCCGCGCGTCGATCCGGTAGAACGTTCCCGTCGAGGGTGGGGGTGTCGTCGGGCCGTCGCCGACGGCGTCGCCCCACGCGTACCGGATCCGGTCCGCGCCCGAGGTGTTGCGGATGGTCAGGTTGAGGTCGGTGCCGCTGCCGCTCAACGCGAACATCGAGTACCAGTCGTAGCCGATGGTGCCGGTCTTGCCGCCGAGGGCGGGCCAGTAGGTGCCGCCCATCTGGTTGTCGCGCATGACCTGGGCCATGGCGCGGATGTAGCGCACGAAGTTGTCGGTGCTGCCCGCGTCGGCGTAGTTGCGGCCGTCGTTCATGGGCGCGCCGAACTCGGTCGCGACCGCCCGGGAGGCGCAGTTGCCGAGGCGTGCCTGGATGTGGCTGCGGAAGGCGTCGTAGGTCATCGCGCCGTAGAAGAAGGCGTAGTAGTGGAAGGACAGCAGGGTCGAGTTGAAGCGGCTGTCGTTGCAGATGTCGCGCAGATCCTGGCTGAAGCCGGTGCCGCCGATGAGCACCCGGCCGGGCACCGCCGAGTAGTGGTAGGTGAGCCAGTTGGCCGCGACGTTGCGCCACTCCGCCGAGCTGTAGCCGTGCGGCTCGTTCATCGGCTCGAAGTAGACATTGGTGTTCGTGCCGTACGTGTTGGTCACGGTGGACCACATCGCGTTCCACGCGGCGAGGTTCGTGATCCTGCCGCCGGAGGCGGCACCGTCCTCCCAGTAGGCGAGGATGACCTTGAAGCCGCGGGCCGTGGCCGCGTCGATGGCGCCTCGGTACGCCTCCCACCAGGCCGTCCCCACCGTGTGGGTGTTGATGGGCAGGCGGACGGTGTTGACCCCCATGGTGGACGCCATGTCGTCGTACAGGGCGTTGGCCTTGGCCCGCACCGTCGCGTTGCTGTCGGACGCGCTCAGGCCCTGCACGACGAGGGGGCCGGTCTTGAAGTTGTCACCCAACACGGCCCAGTTCATGCCGCGGAACTGGTTGGTGGCGGCGGTGGCCGGCGTCGACGCGACGACGACCCCCACCATCGCCGTCAGCGCGGCCACCAGGGCGGCGAGCACCCGTCGATGTAGTGCCACAGTCGAAACTCCTTGATCAGGGGCCAGCGTCAGCTGGTCACGCGGAAGGTGGCGTCGGCCCGGCTCTGCGCGTCGGGCACCGGGTCGAGCCGCAGCAGGTAGGCGTAGTGCCGGAGGTAGCGGTCCGGGTGGCTGTACGACTGGAACGACGTCCACGAGGAGTTGGCGAGACCCGCGACCTGCCGGAAGGTGGCGTCGGCGGCGAAGGTGGAGGTGCCGTCGTTGGCTTCCAGTCGGAAGTCGTACCCGTAGTGGCGCAGGTAGTGGCCCGGGTAGTTGACCGACTGGATGGAGACGGTTCCGGAGCCGACCAGACCGGGCACCAGCCGCCACTGGCCGTCCTGGGCCGGGCTGACGTTCGGGTCGATGCGGACGTCGTAGTCGTAGTGCCGCACGTACCGGTCCTGGAAGTTGTACGACTGGATCCGGTTGACAGCGGTGGCGGGCCAGCGGGCGAGGACCCGGCTCTGTTCGGCCGCGGTCAGGTTGAGGATCGAACCATGCCGTTTCTTGGTGCCACCCATCGAGTACGAGCCGGACGCCGGCAGTCGGTAGCTGCCCGGGCTCGACGGATCGGTGGTCAGCACCGGCAGGTAGCCGCGTCCGCTGGAGTACTGGTCGAGGTAGAGGACCCACTCGTTGCGGGTGTTCATCTTCATCCACATCGGGCCCTCGACCTGCGCGCCGGTCAGACCGATGCCGGAGAGGTTTCCGAGGCTGGTCCAGGTGCCGAGGATGGAGTTGCTGCCTTCGATGCCGATCTGGCCGTCCCGGGAGGCCCGGACGTAGCGGTAGGCGCCGACGCCGGTCGGCACCTCGACGATCTGGGTGTCGATGATCTCCTGGTTCCCGGGCCGGTTGATGTAGACCTGCGGCGTGGTGACGCTGCGGAAGTTCGTCGTCCGCGCGTAGTAGATGCGGTGCTTGGTCGCCCCGTTGAGCGGGACGTTCGTCGCCCAGTAGAGGACGTAGTCATTGGTGGCGGGGTTCCAGATCGCCTCCGGCGCCCAGGCGTTGCGTCCGTCCGGGATCGCGCCGGCGACGTTCAGCAGCCAGGGCGCCGACCAGTTGACCAGGTCGGTGGACTCCCACACGACGAGGTTGCGGCTGCCGTTGTTGATCGCGGCCGACCAGTCCTGACCGCAGCCGATGCACAGGTCGGTGGCGATGATCCAGTACCGGTCGCCGTTCGGCGAGCGGACCAGGGCAGGGTCGCGTACGCCGCGGGTGCCGATCGTGGAACGCAGGACGAGCCCGCCGTTGTTGAGGTCCGTCCAGCGCAGGCCGTCGGTGCTGTGGGCGAGGTAGATCTGCTGGTCGGTCGACGACTCGCCGGTGAAGTGCGCCATCAGGTAGCCGACTGTCGGGTCCAGCGCGGCCGCCTCCTTCGGTGTCGCCGCCGACCAGGTGGTGAACAGCAGACAGGCGGCGACCATGACCGCGCAGAGCCGGGCGAGGACTCTCGACATGTGTCTCTCTCCTTAGCGCAGGGGCTTAGCAGTCAGCTACAGGGCCGGCACGACGGGCCGGATGGTGCCGTCGGTGTTGAACTCCATCCGGTCGATGGCGGTCTCGCGGTTGGTGCCGTTGCCGGCCGGAACGGCGAAGCGGTGGTAGGCGATGTACCAGGTGTCGCTGCCGGGAGCCCGGACCACGGAGTGGTGGCCGGTGCCCTTGATGCCCGCGTCGAGACGCTTCTGCAGCACCACGCCGCGCTTCGTCCACGGCCCGAGGGGTGAGGAGCCGGTGGCGTAGGCGACCCGGTAGTCCTCGCTGCGTGTGTCGTTCTCCGACCACATGAAGTAGTACAGACCGTTGCGCTTGAACACGAACGGCGCCTCGTTGTAGCCGGACGGGGTGATGACCCGCGCCTGCGCCACGTCGAAGGAGACCATGTCGGCGTTCAACCGCACCGCCCGCGCGATGCCCTGCCCCCAGTACAGGTAGGACCGCCCGTCGTCGTCGGTGAACACCATGGGGTCGATCGTCTGCCCGCCGGAGAACTGGTCGCTGCGGATCAGCGGTCGGCCCAGCGCGTCCCGGAACGGGCCGGTGGGGCTGTCGGCCACCGCCACGCCGAGCTGTTTGGCGGTGTTGCCGCTGGCCGCGCCGCCGCTGAAGTACAGGTAGTAGCGGCCATTGGCGCTGGCCACCGCTGGTGCCCAGGCCGAGTTGTCCGCCCAGGAGACGTCCGGTCCGTGGTCGAGGATCACGCCGTGGTCGGTCCAGGTGACCAGGTCGGTGGAGGAGAACGCCTTGTAGTAGGTGCCGGCCCAGCTCGCGTAGCCGTCGGTGGTCGGGTACAGGTAGTAGCGGCCGTCGAACACGGCGATGTGCGGGTCGGCGAAGAGGCCCGGGATCACCGGCCCTTTGGTGGTCCTGGGTGCCCAGGGCGCGACGAGGCGGAAGGAGCTGTCCGCGCGGAACGCGGCCGTGTCCTGATGGGCGTCGAGCCACAGGGCGAAGTCGCGGTGCCGGATCCGCCGGGTCGGATAGTTGTACGAGGCCAGCGCCACCGACCCGCTGACCGAGCCGTCCACCGCGCAGAAGGTCGCGTCGGCCCGGAATGACGCGTCGCCGGTGTTCGGGTCGACCCTCAGCCGGTAGTCGCGGTGTCGCAGGAACAGGCCGGCCTTCGTCTGGAAGGAGTAGCAGGCCGGCGACGCCAGGCCGTTGACCACGGTGAAGGTGGCGTCGAGCTTGGTCTGGTTGGCGCTGCCGGCGGTCACCGGGTCGAGCTGACCGAGGTAGTCGATGTGGCGGACGTACCGTCCGGCTTGGTTGACCGCCTCCAGCGAGACGGCCCCGGTCGGCAGCGTGGCGGCCTTGGCGGGCCTGTCGGCCACCACCACGACCGCCGCTGCGACCACGGCGGAGAGCACGAGGAGCGCACGCAGACGGGCGGTCGATGCTTCCGGCAGCGATGCCACCCTCCTGCGCCGTGAGTCCACCGGCCCCGCCTCTCTCGCAAGATCATCTATGTTAGCGTTAACACATTCAACAGCGTCAGGCCCCGGGCCCAGCGGCCCTGGCGACGGGTTCGGGGTCTTCGCATATGGCGCCTCTGGCCGCGTGGCGACACAGGCACAATGTGTTCGGTTCGTTACGTTCGCGTTGCGGACAAGTGTTAGCGATCGCATCCACGAGTGTCAAGGCATCGACAGTGGACGCTCCCCCGACGTCGCAGCGGGCCCGTCCACCTGCGACCAGCGACCGGAAACCGCTTGCCCGTCAGCGGCGTCACGCAGAGGATCAGTCGATGCCCAGTGACCAGGCGACCGCCGACTTCTCCGCCAAGCCCACCCTCACCGGCGAGCGGGTGATCCTGCGTCCGTTCGTCGAGGACGACCTGGACACCTTCCGGGCGGCGGTGGCCGACCCCGACGTGGCCCGACTGACCGGCAGTCCGGTCGACGACGCTCCCGACGAGGAGCGGATGCGGTCCTGGTACGGCAGCCGCAACGCCCAGACCGACCGCCTCGACCTGGCGGTCGTGGACCGCGCGAGCGGGGCCTGCGTCGGCGAGGTGGTCCTCAACGACTGGGACCCCGACAACCGGAACTGCACCTTCCGCACCCTGCTCACCGCCGCCGGCCGCGACCGCGGCCTGGGCACCGAGGCGGTACGCCTCGTCGTCGGTTACGGCTTCGAGAGCCTCGACCTGCACCGCATCTCGCTGGAGGTGTTCGCCTTCAACCCCCGCGCCCGACGGGTGTACGAGAAGGTCGGCTTCGTCGTCGAAGGCGTGCTGCGGCAGGTCCTGCGCGACGGTGACGACTGGGTCGACGCCACGGTGATGGCGATCCTCGCGCCCGAGTGGGCGGCGCACCGGGGGCATCCGGAGCGCCGCGACTCGTAGCCGGCAACGCCGAAGACGTCAGCTCTGGACGGAGAACGTCGCGACGACTCCGTTGTGGTCGGAATTGGTGCCGCCGACGATGTCGTAACCGGTCATCCACATCAGCTGGTACTCGGGCAGCCGCTTCCAGAAGTAGACGTAGTCGATGTGCCGGTTGCCGTGCGTCCCGGTGCCCTTCTCGCCGTAGAGGTTGTAGTTGGAGCGCAGGTTGGGCAGCTCGTTGGCTTCGAAGACCTGCCACGGGAACTTGGCGTACCCGTAGCTCCGGTCGGCGCTGAAGTCGACGTTGAGGTCACCGCTCACGATGACCTGTCCCTCGGCCTGCTTGTTGACCGCCAGCTCCTTGAGGCCCTGGAACTGCGCCTCGGCACACCTGGTGCGCGGTAGGTCCTGCGGCTGGCCGGCCGTCTCGATGCTGGCCACCGCGTGGGCGTTGATCTGGGTGACGTTGCGGCCACTGGCCTTGTGCCGGTACGTGACCCAGTTGTTGTACCGCGCGGGCGGGACCTCGCCCGGACCGTTGGTGTCGCAGACGAAGATCGAGCCCTTGCCGAGGACGTCGAACATGCTCTTCTTGGCGATCAGCGCCTCGCCGGCCTGGTTGGTGCCTCCCGGCGCGTACAACCACCAGCCGTTGTCGGCGGCCCAGTTCTCCAGGTACGCCTTGCGGTTTCCGACCTCGTTGAGCCCGACGAGGTCGGCCTTGGACGCGATCAGGTTCAGATCGTGTGCGAACTCGGCCTGGCTCAACCCGTAGTAGATGTTCAGCGTCGCCGCCCTGAAGGTCACGCTCGCGGCGGTCGCCGGGGCCGCCGGCAACAGGGCCACCCCCAGCGCGAGCGCGCTCAGGAGTGCGCCCAGCGCGCGGGCCGACCAGTTCGTTGTGCTGCGCATCGTCTTCCCTCCGCACGAACCCGCCCTCGGTGGCGGCTGTCGCACCCTATCGATTCACGTCGACGCGCTACGGAACAAGCGGTAACGAAGAGTCGACCGGTCGAGTCGGGGACGACCTACTCCCCAGGCGTCCCTGGTGGAGCTAGGCGAAGATGAGACTGTCGGACCGCGCGCGTTTGAGCTCGGAGAATGCTCCGCAGCCGGCCAGCAGGCGGGCACCGTCGAAGACGCGGACGGCCTCCTCCCCGCGCGGGATCGAGGTCAGTACCGGCCCGAAAAAGGCCACATCGTCGACGACGACCGTCGGGGTGCCGAGGTCCTCACCCACCAACTGCTGCGCACGGGCGGTGCTCGCCCGCATCTGCGGGTCGAGGTCGCTCCGGTGAGCGGCGTCGGCCAGGTCGGCGGGGAGGCCGGCCTCGGCCAGAGCCAGCGGGACGACGGTGTCGAAGTTCTTGTCGCCGGCGTCGTGGATCAGGTGACCTAGCGCCGGGTAGAGCCGTGCGAGGGCGGCGGGGCCGTGTTCTGCGGCGGCCGCCACGCAGACCCGGGCCGGCCCCCACGCCCGGTCGTTGAATTCTCGGTACCAGGGCTCCAGGTCGCGATGCTCGTTGATCACGGCGAGGCTCATCACCTCGAACCGCAGGGCGAGCGGCCGCATCTTCGCGACCTCCATGAGCCAGCGGGATGTTATCCAGGCGAACGGACAGGACGGATCCACGTACGCCGTGACCGTCGGAGCCGACGCTCCGATCAACTTGTCTTCCATGGAAGACAAGTTATCTTCCCCGGAAGCTAAGATGCAACAGTGGATGCCGACCGGATCGCCGACATCGTTGGGCAGTGGAGTCGCGAGCGCCCAGACCTCGACCCCACCCCGTTACTGGTCATCGGTCGCATCCAACAGTTGGCCGCCGTACTCGACGTGGCCCTGCGACCGCCGTTCGCCGCGGCGGACCTCGGCAACGGCGACTTCGACGTGCTCGCGGCGCTGCGCCGCGAGGGTGCGCCCTACACGCTCACCGCAGGCCAGCTCAGCCAACGCATGCTCGTCACCACCGGAGCGGTGACCAAGCGGGTGGACCGACTGATCACCCGCGGCCTCGTGTCACGCTCGGTCTCCACAGCCGACGCCCGCGGCAGGGTGGTCGGCCTGACTCCGGCCGGCGTGACGCTGACCGACCGACTTATCGAGGAACACCTGGCCAACGAGGCGGCCATTCTCCGCGGCCTCACCGACACCGACCGCAGAACGCTCGAACGCCTCCTCGCGACGATGAGCCGGACCCTGGGCTCCGGAGCTTCCGGGCTTGCGGGCGGGGGCCAGGACGGAGCACGCCGTCGCTCGTGACCGGCCGACCCCGGACTACCCTTACGCCATGGACGACACCACCGCCGGCGTACGGATCCGACCCGGTGGCCCGGCCGACGCACCCGCCGTCCTGGGCATGCTCGACTCCGTGGTGGTCTGGATGAACAACCGGGGCAACACCGAGCAGTGGGGCACGACGTCGTTCTCGGAGAAGCCCGAGAGGGTCGAACAGGTCGACCGGTACCTCACCGAGAAACTCCCGTACATCGCGGAGGTGGACGGGACGCCGGCCGCGGCCCTCGTGTTGGATTCCGGGCCCGACCCCCGGCTGCCGATCTCGCCCGCCGAAGAGCCCGAGCGGTTCGTCCGCCTCCTGGTCTCCGACCGACGGTTCGCCGGCCGGAAACTCGGCTCGGCCCTGTTGGCGCACGCCGTCGCGGAGACCCGGCGCGCCGGCGTGCGGTTGCTACGGGTCGACTGCTGGGCGGGCGGCGGTGGCGAGTTGGTGGCGTACTACGAGCGCCACGGGTTCACCCCCACCGAAACCTTCCTGGTGGGAAGCTGGCCGGGGCAGGTGCTGGCCCAACGGGTCGACTGAGTCGCGCGCCCACTGCCGCCACGCGTCGGGCGGGGGCCGCCGGAGAGATATCCGGGCGTCTCGCCGGGGTGCGCCTCGAGAAGGTCGGCATGCGCCGTGAACAGTACGGCGTCGGCGATTCCTGGCACGCCGGACTGGGCTGGGTCGACGGCTGCACCTACGCCCTCCTCGCTGAGGGCTGGCCGGTGGTGGCGGCCCTCCACCAGCCAGCGAGTGGTCGTCTCAGGCGGTCGCCAGGCGGACCATGAACTGGCAGCCGTCGGGGGTGTTGCGCACCTCGACCCGACCGCCGTGCGCCTCCACCAGGCCATGGACGATGGCCAGGCCGAGCCCTCCGGACGCCCCACCGTCGCCGGGGCCGGGCGTGCGGGCCGGTTCACCGCGGAACGCGATGTCGAACAGGCGGGGAAGGTCGGCCGGCGGGATGCCGCCACAGGTGTCGGCGACCGACAGCCAGGCGTGGTCGTCCTCCCGGCCGGCTTCGATGCGTACGGTGCCGTCCTCGGGGGTGTAGCGGACCGCGTTGAGCAGCAGGTTGGCCACGACCCGGGCCAGCTCCGGTTCGCTGGCGGCGACCATGGGCCACCCCGACTCGCTGGCGATCAGCTTGATCCGGCGAGCGTCGGCCAACGGGGTGGTGCTGGCCAGCGCGTCCGAGACCACCTCCCCGAGCGGCACCGCCGTCAACGACAACCGCAACGCTCCCGCGTTGATCCGGGACAGCTCGAACAGGTCGTCGACGAGTCGGGTCATCCGATCGGTCTCCAGTCGGATGCGTCGGTGGTACTCGTCGACTGTGTCCGGATCACGAACCACCCGGTCCTCCAGCGCCTCCGCCATGGCCCTCAGCCCGGCGAGCGGGGTCCGCAGGTCGTGGGAGACCCAGGCGACCAGGTCGCGTCGGCCCTTCTCCAGTTGCCGTTCCCGCTCCCGGGCCTGGTCGCGCCAGACCGCGGCGCGGGCCAGTCGCCGGCCGACGTGCCCGCCGACGGCGAGGCTGACCACCGCCGCCGCCGCGACGGTGATCAGGACCACCTCAAGGTCGTGCGCGGAGAGGAACATCGCTTCCGCGACCGCCATCACCCCGACGGCGACGGCGACCACGGTGGTGGCCAGCAGCACGTTGAGGTGCACGGTGATCGAGCTGCGTCGCAGAGCGCGGAGCAGCACCGCACCGGCGAGCCCGATGCCGAGTGCCGCGCCGAGGGCGATCGCGAAGATCAGGACGATGTCACGCACTGGCTGGCTCGTACCGGTAGCCGACACCCCAGACGGTCACGATCCGCCGCGGATCCGCCGGGTTGGCCTCGATCTTCTCCCGCAGCCGGCGGACGTGCACTGTCACCGTCGAGTGGTCCCCGAAGTTCCAGCCCCAGACCTGCTCGAGGAGTTCGGCCCGGCCGAAGACCCGGGCGGGATGCCGCATGAGGTGGACGAGCAGGTCGAATTCGCGCAACGTCAGAGCCAGATCCGCACCGGCGCGAGCTGCGGTCCGGGAGGCCGTGTGCACCACCAGGTCACCGTCGGTGAGCGCCTCCGGCCGCTCCGGTGGAATCGCGCCGCCGGCGCGACGGAGCACCGAACGGACCCGCAGCACCAGTTCCCGGGGTGAGAAGGGCTTGGTCAGGTAGTCGTCCGCGCCGAGTTGCAGCCCGAGGATCCGGTCGGCCTCGTCGCCGCGCGCGGTGAGCATGACGATCGGTACGCCGTCCGGCCGTACCCGCAGCGCCCGGCACACCTCCAGGCCGTTGACCAGCGGCAGCATCAGGTCGAGCACGACCAGGTCGGGCGCCTGCCGCTCCACGGCCGCCAGCGCCGCCGCGCCGTCCGCCACGAGTCTCACCTGGAAGCCGTCGTTCTCGAGGTAGCGGCGGATGACGTCGCTCACGGTCTCATCGTCGTCGACCACCAGCACGCGCTGCGTCACGGGCCTTCCCCGTTCCGCCCCGTCAACGTCTCCCCCAGATGTCCATCGGCCCAGCCTAGCCACGCCGCAGACTCCGCCCGGACCAGCAAACCTTGCGAGGTTCTTACGGCTGCGCGCGGAAGCCCGCCCAGGCGTACGTGAGGTCATACGGTGACCGGAATGCGGATCCTTGTCACCGGTGCGGCCGGGTTCATCGGCTCCCACATCGCCGACCTGCTCACCGACGACGGGCACGAGATGGTGGCCGTGGACGCGCTCCTGCCCGAGGCGCACGCTGCGACGGCGCCGCCCTGGACCGAACGGCACGACCTGGTGGTCGGCGACGTCCGCGACAACGAACTGCTGACCCGGCTACTGACCGGGGTCGACGCGGTCTGCCATCAGGCGGCCATGGTCGGCCACGGCCTCGACCCCGCCGACGCTCCCCGGTACGCCGCGCACAACGACCTCGGCACGGCCACCCTCCTCGCGGCGATGTACGCCGCCGGGGTGCGCCGACTGGTGCTGGCCAGCTCGATGGTGGTCTACGGCGAGGGCCGCTACCACTGCCGGACCCACGGCATCGTCCGGCCCGCCCACCGACGGGTGGCCGACCTGGCCGAGGGCCGGTACGAGCCGACCTGCCCTCGCTGCGATCATGCGCTCTCCCCCGGTCTCGTACCCGAGGACGCGCCGCTGGAGCCGAACAGCACGTACGCCGCCACCAAGCTGGCCCAGGAACACCTCGCCGGTGCCTGGGCCCGGCAGACCGGCGGATCGGTGTGGGCCCTGCGTTATCACAACGTCTACGGTCCGCGAATGCCCCGCGACACCCCGTATTCGGGGGTCGCGTCGATATTCCGGTCGGCCCTGGCCGCCGGACGACCGCCCCGGGTGCTGGAGGACGGCCGGCAACGGCGCGATTTCGTGCACGTGACCGACGTGGCCGCGGCCAATCTGCTGGCCCTCACGACACCGGCACCGGATCCCCTGACCCCGATCAACGTCTGCTCGGGTGAACCACACACCGTCGGCGAGTTGGCCCACGAGCTGGCGTCGGCGATGGGCGGGCCGCCGCCGGTCACGGTCGGGGGCGGACGGGCGGCGGACGTACGGCACGTCGTGGCCGATCCGGCACGCGCCGCCCGGGTGCTCGGTTACACCGCCCGGGTCGGCTTCGCCGACGGCATCGCCGATTTCACCGACGCGGTGATGCGGGATCCGGCATCGGTCACGACACGGTCCACAGTAGGTGGTTGACGGCGAGAGCCGTGGCGGCCTGCGCGGCCAACCACCACCGTCGGTGACCGTGGGGCAGGTGCGCGGTCGCGACCAGCAGCCAGACGGCGAACGGTAGCCAGATCCGTTCGACCTCGGCCTTGCTGAGCCCGGACAGGTCCGCCGCGAGCACCGCCGCCGTCGCCGCGATGGGCAACCACACAGCGGGTCCGGCGCTGACGATCCGCTGCCGGAGGGCCGTGGCGAGCGGTGGACGCGGTGCGTGGAGCGACACGGCGGCCACCGCCCGGCGCAACGCCGGCCCGACCACCGGGCCGGCCGAGAGCAGCAGGGCGGCAAGATTCGCCCAGACCCAGTAACCGTACGGGCGCTCCGCCGCCCAGCCCTGGTAGTAACGACGCGCCACCAGGTGGTAGCCGTCCAGCCACCAGAAGCCGGCGAGGGTGAACACGGCGACGACGGCCGCGACCGCCGTCGCCGCGACCAGGAGCACGTTGAGGCGGTCCCGCGCCCGGAGCAGCACCACCGTCAACGCGAGCAACCCGACCAGGACGAACCCGTACGACAGGTAGAGCGCGAAGCCGAGGAGCAACCCGCCCAGGGCGGCACCGGGTCGACCACCCACCGCCAGCAGCGCCAACCCGGCCGCGACCACCGCGGCGAAGATCCCGTCCGCGGACGCGCCCACCCACACCGCCCCCGGCAGGAGCACCAGGAACGGCCACACCGCCCGGGCCGCGTCCTCGGCGCCGAGTGCCCGCAACGTCACCGGAACCGACACCGACACCGTGGCCCCGAGCAGCACGCAGGCCAACCCGGAGGCGGTCCCGCCGCCCAGGCCGATCCGTTCCAACCAGACGAAGATCAGCAACGCCCCGGGTGGATGAGCGGCGGCGTGGGTGGACCACGAATCGGGCTGGAAGTCCAGAATCCGGTCGGCGAAGCCGGACAGCATGACGCCGACGTCCGTCACCCGGGGCACCTCGTGCAGGTACTCGGCCTGCACGGTGAGCCGCTCGGTCAACCCCGCGGACCAGCCGTCCACCAGCGCCAGCGACAGCGTCCAGAGCAGCGAGGCGAGATAGCCGACCGCCAGCAGCCGCGGCCACGGCGTGTCGGTCGCCCAGCGCACGCCCCGCCAGACGAAGAGCGCCGCGACGAGCAACGCGGCGGGGGTACCGAGCCCCAGATGGGGCTGCCAAGTCGCGTAGAGCGGCGCCGCGTCGGCGTGCAGCCGTACGCCCTGGTGGTTGAGCAGGGCGCCGACGGCGACAGCGACGGCGAGCACCGCCACCTCGACGGCGAGGACGATCAGGTCGGCGGACCGGGTTCGTCCCGGCCGGGTCATCATGGTCATGGTGACGGCCGACCTTACGGCCTCCCACCAGGCATTCGGCTGCCCGACGGTGACACGTCAGCGAGTCGTAAGATCCGTTGCCGCGTAAGCGATTCGTAAGGGGAAACCGCGGTCCGGACGGCCGGTGGCGGGCCTAGCGTCGCCGGTATGCACACACCGATCGACGTCGTGCTGCCGTGTCTGGACGAGGCGGCCGCACTGCCTGCCGTACTGAGCGGGCTACCGCCCGGCTACCGCGCCATCGTGGTCGACAACGGCTCCACCGACGGTTCGCCGGTCGTCGCGGCCGAGCATGGCGCCCGGGTCGTCCACGAGCAGCGACGCGGGTACGGCGCGGCGGTGCACGCCGGCCTGCTGGCCGCGGAGGCGGATCTGGTCTGCGTGCTCGACGCGGACGGCTCGTTCGACCCGGCCGAGTTGCCCAGGCTCGTCTCGGCGGTGCACGACGGGAGGGCCGATCTCGCCGTCGGGCGGCGTCGGCCGGTCTGCGCGAAGGCCTGGCCATGGCATGCCCGAGCTGGGAACGCGGTGATTGCCGCCCTGCTGCGGCGTCGCGGCGTGCCGGTGTACGACATCAGCCCGATCCGGGTCGCCCGCCGGACGGCGCTGCTGGGCCTCGGTGTCGACGACCGCGCGTTCGGCTACCCCCTGGAGTTGCTGCTACGCGCGGCCGGAGCGGGTTGGCGGATCCTCGAACTGGACGTCGCGTACGCGCCCCGCGCCGCCGGCACCACGTCGAAGGTCTCCGGGTCGGTCCGGGGCACGTTGCGGGCGACCCGGGACTTCGCCGGAGTGCTGCGCGCCGACGCCGCCGGTGGTGGCCGGTGAACGTCCTGCTGCTGGTCGCGAAGGCACCGGTCCCCGGGAAGGCCAAGACGCGCCTCTGCCCGCCCGCCGATCCCACCCAGGCGGCCCGGATCGCTGCGGCGTCGCTGTTGGACACCCTCGCGGCGGTGCGCGCCACCGCCTCGACCATTCCCGTGTTGGCCCACACCGGTCGGTTCGCCGATGCCGAGTACAGCGCGGAGCTGACTGCCGCGCTGGCGGGTTGGCACCTGCTTCCGCAACGCGGCGACACGTTCGCCGACCGCCTCGCGAACGCCCACGCCGACACCGCCGCGGCGTTTCCCGGCCGGCCGGTGCTGCAGATCGGCATGGACACCCCGCAGATCGGGCCGGCCCTGCTCAGCGCCGCGCTGGACCGGCTCGCCGAACACGAGGCGGTGTTCGGGCCGGCGCTGGACGGCGGCTGGTGGGCGCTCGGGTTACGCGATCCGAGGTACGCGAGCGCGGTACGCGAGGTACCCATGTCGACCGGCGACACCGGGCGCCGCACCCTCGCCGCGCTGCGCGAGCACGGTGTGCAGCCGGCGATCCTGCCCGTGCAGCGGGACGTCGACGACTGGTCGACGGCGCTGGCGGTCGCGGCCGACCTACCCGGCACCCGGTTCGCGGATGCCGTCGCGTCGGTGGGCAGCCAACTGCTGAACGGACAATCCCGGTGAGTTCGACTGTCAGTCTCGACGGTTTCGACGTGGTGCTGGGCAGACTCGGCGGCTGGTCCGCCGACGACGACGCCTGTGGCAGACCGGTCGGCCCGAGGCGTGCCACCCAACCCGACCACTGGCTGGTGCACACCGACGGGCGACGCGACCTGTTGCCGGTGCGGCGCTGGCACGGGCCGCCCGAGCCGGCCATCGACTCCGTCGCCGCACGCTGCACCGGGCCCACGATCGATCTCGGCTGCGGCCCCGGGCGCGTGACCATGGCGCTCGCTCGCCGCGGCCTCGTCGCACTGGGGGTGGACATCTCCGCCGAGGCGGTACGTCTGACCCAGGGCCGAGGGGTGGTCGCCCTGCGACGCGACGTCTTCGAACCCCTCCCCGGGGAGGGAAGGTGGGCGCACGCCCTGCTCATCGACGGCAACATCGGCATCGGTGGCGACCCGGTCCGCCTGCTGCGCCGGTGCGGCACCCTGATCGCTGCCGACGGAACGCTGGTGGTCGAGGTGGAACCCCCGGGGGTCGGGCTGTGGCAGGGGCAGGCGTACGTCGTGTCCGGGTCGTCCGGCGATCGGGAACCGCGCGGACCGGTGTTTGCCTGGGCGCGGGTCGGTTCGGAGGCGGTGGCAGTGGCCGCCGCCGCTGCCGGCCTGCGGGTCGTCGACCGTTTCCGGTTCGGTCCACGCTGGTTCGCCGAGTTGGCGCGCTCATGATCCGCCGGCCCCGCGTCCCCGTACCCGAGGACTTCACCGCACCCTCGCACTCACCGCTGGTCGCCGCGCGGCTCGGTCTCTGGCTCGGGGTGGCGTTCGGGCTGTGTTTCGGCACCGGCCTGCTGAGTCACTACATCCAGCACCCGCCAGGCTGGTTCACCTGGCCGACCCGACCGGTCGACCTGTACCGCGTCACCCAGGGCGTTCACGTGCTCTCCGGTGTCGCCGCGATCCCGTTGCTGCTGGCCAAGCTGTGGAGCGTCTACCCCCGGTTGTTCGTGCGCCCGCCGCTACGTCAGCCGATCCGGTTGACCGCCCACGCCCTCGAACGGATATCCGTCCTGGTGCTGGTCTGCGCGGCCTTCTTCGAACTGGTCACGGGCCTGTTCAACGTCGCCCAGTCGTACCCGTGGGGGTTCTTCTTCCCGACGGCGCACTACGCGGTCGCCTGGCTGGTGGCGGGCGCGATGCTGCTGCACATCGCGGTGAAGCTCCCGATCGCTCGCGCGGCGCTGGGCACCCCACTGGGGCGCAGCAGAGCGCTGCGGGCTGCGACACCGGGGGCTGACGACCGGGACTCGTCCGAGCGACGGGCGTTCCTGCGTACCTCGGCGGGCGTCGCCGGCATCGCCGTGCTGGCCACCGCCGGGGTCACCGTGCCGTGGCTACGTCGGGTGTCACCGCTGGCGTGGCGTTCCGCGTCCGGGCCGCAGGGCGTACCGATCAACCGCACGGCCGCTGCCGCGCACATCGCCGTTCCCCCGGACTGGCGACTGGAGATCGTCTGGCCGGGCGGGCGGGGCAGCCTGTCCCTGGCGGACCTGGCGGCCCTGCCGCAACTGACGGCGGAACTGCCGATCGCCTGTGTCGAGGGCTGGAGCGCCTCGGCCCGCTGGACCGGTGTGCCCGTCGTCGAGTTGCTGCGCCGGGCCGGCGCACCGACCGGCCGACCGGTTCGGGTCACCTCCCTGGAGACCGAGGGCCTGTACGCGGCCAGCACACTGCCCGCGGCCCACGCCCGCGACCCGCTGACCCTGCTCGCTCTGCGGATCAACGGCGAGCAACTGTCGCCCGACCACGGTTACCCCTGCCGACTCATCGCACCGAGCCGGCCGGGCGTCCTGCAGACCAAGTGGGTGGCACGGCTGGAGGTGTTGCGGTGAGAACCGTCCGGCTGATCCTGTTCGTGGTCGGTGCCGCGGTCACCGCGTACGGCGGTTGGTTGCTCCGCCCCCAGCTCGACACCGCCCTGCCGTGGCTGATCGGCGGCCCGGTGCTGCACGACGTCCTGGTGGCGCCGCTGGTCGGACTGGTCGGGCTGGGGCTGGGCCGACTGGTGAGCAACCGCCTACGCCTGGCCTGGATCGTCGCGGGTCTGCTGGCCAGCGCCACGTTGCTGCTGATCGCGGTGCCCCTGCTGTGGCGGCCACCCTCGGCGCCGCCGAACCCGGGCCTACCGGACCGGGACTACCCGCTGGGGCTCGCTGTCGGGCTGGCGGTGGTCTGGGCCGTGATCGTGGTCGTCCTGGTCGTCGCCACCACCGTCGACAGACGTGCCGCGGGCCGACGAGCCGACCGTCGCTGAGCCGGCCCAGTCGTTCTTCACTGTTCGTCCAGGAGGGGTAAACATGTCAGCGGGAGACATCAGCACCACCGGTCGCCCGCCGGTCGGCGTGATCGGCGGATCCGGGTTCTACGAGTTCCTCGACGACGTCGACGAGGTCACCGTCGACACACCGTACGGGCCGCCGAGCGACGCGCTGTCCGTCGGCAGTGTCGGCGGGCGCCCGGTGGTGTTCCTGCCCCGCCACGGACGCCGGCACACCCTCCCCCCACACCGGATCAACTACCGGGCCAACCTGTGGGCGCTGCGCGCGCTCGGCGTCCGCCAGGTGCTCGCACCGGGTGCCGTGGGCGGCCTGCGACCGGATCTGGGCCCGGGGACCCTCGTCGTACCGGACCAACTGGTCGACCGGACCAGCGGCCGGGAGCAGACCTACTACGACGGACAGCCGCGCGCGGACGGGGAGCCCTCCCCGGTCGTTCACGTTCCCTTCGCCGATCCCTACTGTCCGGTCGGACGAGCCAGGGTCCTCGACGCCGCCCGATCCGCCGGTTGGCAGCCGGTCGACGGGGCAACGATGGTCGTCATCGAGGGGCCCCGGTTCTCCACCCGTGCCGAGTCGCTGTGGCACGGCCGGCAGGGCTGGTCGGTCGTCGGCATGACCGGTCACCCGGAGGCGGTGCTGGCCCGCGAACTGGCACTGTGTTACACAGCGCTCTCCCTGGTGACCGACCTCGACTCGGGCGTCGAGGTCGGTCAGGGCGTGACTCAGCAGGAGGTGTTCGCGGTCTTCGCCCGGAACATCGAGCGCCTGCGCCTCCTGCTCGGCGACGCGGTGCGGACGTTGCCGGAGGGCCGGGAAGGGTGCCGGTGCGAACAGGCGCTGGCGTGACCGTCGTAAGAGTTCCGAAATGGTTCGCGAACAGTTCGACGACGGCTGCGGCCGTACGCTGCGGTGATGGGAAAACGGATGTTCCGGTCGCCGGTGGTCCGAGCCGGTCTCGCCTGCGCTGTCGTGGTGTCGACGCTGGCCCTGTACTGGTTTCAGCCGTGGAAGCTCGTCACCGACACCTACGTCGACGAGGCTGTTCCCGGCGTCGCGACGACATCTGTCACCCCGACCCCGTCGTCCGCGAGCCCGGCATCAGCGGCATCGGCAGCCACTCCGGCCCCTGCGGCGTCGACATCCACCCCGGCGGCGAACGAGATCCTGACCGCCGGCGAGTTCGTCACGCATGAGCACCGGACGACCGGCAGCGCCGAGATCCACCGGCTCGCCGACGGGCGCCACCAGCTCGTCATCCGCGACCTGAACACGTCGAACGGCCCGGACCTGCGAGTGTGGCTGACCGACCAACCGGTCATCCGGGGCACGGCCGGCTGGCGGGTGTTCGACGACGGCGAATGGGTCGAGCTGGCCAAGCTCAAGGGCAACAAGGGCAACCAGGTGTACGAGCTGCCGGCATCGGTGGATCCAGGTGACTTCCGGAGCGTCTCCATCTGGTGCAAGCGGTTCGCGGTCTCCTTCGGCGCGGCTGATCTCACGAGCGCCTGACCGACCCGACCGGGTCGCAACCTGCCGGACACGGCATTGACATCTTTCACTGGCCGATCTAGCGTCGGGACGAATCGATTCGACGCCGAGCCAGGTGCTCCGGCACCGTCGGTCGAACGGTCTCGTGATGTTTGGGCGCACGAGGTGACCACTGTCGAATCGATCGCCGGGTGGTCCCGCGTGGGCGGCGAGACCAGCGGCGGAAACCTGCGTCGATGAGCCGGTCGGCCGTGGACCCCTTTTAACCAGTTCGTGCCGAATGGCGGGAGCCCCTTCATGACAAGACGTAGACCCATCCTTGGATTGCTCGCGACGGCGGCGGCCGTCGTCGTGACCGTGAGCGCAGGGGCACTGGCCGGTGGCCTGAGCACCACCGCGTCGGCCGCGGACATCGGAGCGGCCGCGGCGACGGCCGGGTGCGGCAAGGCGCCCACGTTGACCAGTGGCCAGCGGACCATTCAGAGCAACGGCCAGAACCGCAGCTTCATCCTCAGGATCCCCGACAACTACGACAGGAACCACCCCTACCGGTTGATCTTCGGGTTCCACTGGAACGGCGGCACCGCGAACGATGTCGACGGCGGCGGGGCCGACGGGGCGGCCTGGTCCTACTACGGGCTGCGGCAGCAGGCGAACAACAGCACCATCTTCGTCGCTCCCCAGGGCAACGGGAACGGCTGGGCCAACCCCGGCAGTCAGGACGTCACCTTCGTCGACAACATGATCAGCCTGATCGAGGCCGATCTGTGTGTCGAGACCACCCAGCGTTTCGCGCTCGGTTTCAGCTACGGCGGGGGCATGAGCTACTCGCTGGCGTGTTCCCGGCCGGGTGTCTTCCGCGCTGTCGCGGTCTACTCGGGTGGGCAGCTCAGCGGGTGCAGCGGCGGGACCCAGCCGGTCGCGTACATGGGAATCCACGGCCTCGGGGACTCGGTGCTCAACATCTCCGCCGGACGGTCCCTGCGTGACAGGTTCGTCCAGAACAACGGGTGCACCGCCCAGAGCCCACCCGAACCGAGGGCCGGCAGCCTGACCCACATCACCACCACCTACTCCGGCTGCCGGTCCGGCTATCCGGTGGTCTGGGCAGCCTTCGACGGCGGGCACACCCCCGGCCCGGTGGACGGCGGCGGAGACAGCGGCGCCAGGACCTGGACCAAGGGCGAGGTGTGGAGGTTCTTCACCCAGTTCGGTGGCACCGATCCCACGTCGCCGCCGACCACCCCGCCACCGACCACCCCGCCGCCGTCGAGCGACACGTCGGCCCTGCGCAGCACGTCCTCCGGACGGTGCCTCGACGTCAACGGCGGCTCGCAGGCCAACGGCGCGGCGGCGATCATCTGGGACTGCCACGGTCAGAGCAACCAGAGCTGGACCTCGACCGCCGCACAGGAACTGCGCGTCTTTGGCGGCAAATGCCTCGACGTCAACGGCGCCAGCACCGCGAACGGCAGCTCGGTGATCATTTGGGACTGCAACGGCCAGTCCAACCAGAAGTGGCGGTTCAACACCGACGGCTCGATCACCGGAGTTGGTTCGGGCCGCTGCCTCACCATGGTCGGCAACGGCACGGCCAACGGCACGCGCGTGCAGATCTCCGACTGCACCGGCGCGGCCAACCAACGCTGGAGCCGGAGTTGAGCCCGACGAGGTTCCCGCAGCGGGGACCGGTCCAACGGATGTTCGACAACCCGCAGGGAGGCGCGACCGTGCCGCTTCGCAAACTCTCCAGCCCCTGGCTGGGCGCAGCCATGGCGGTCCTGGTCCTGATCGCCGTCGGAATGTACGTTCTCACGACCGTCGCACCGGCGGCGGCGGCCACCACCGCCGGCTGCGGCAAGGCGCCCGGGCTGAACAGTGGCACCCACACCATTCAGAGCAGCGGAAAGACCCGTAGTTTCATCCTCCGGCTGCCGGACAGCTACAACAACGCCTACGCCCACCGGCTGGCCTTCGGGTTCCACTGGCTGGGCGGCACCGCCAGTCAGGTGGCCTCGGGTGGAAGCGACGGTGCGGCGTGGGCCTACTACGGCATGCAGTCGCAGGCGAACAACAGCACCATCTTCGTCGCCCCACAGGGCCTCAACAACGGCTGGGGCAACTCCAACGGTGAAGACGTCACCTTCACCGACGACATGATCCGCATGATCGACAACGCGCTCTGCGTCGACACCACCCAACGCTTCTCGGTCGGGTTCAGCTACGGCGGCGCGATGAGCTACTCGTTGGCGTGCTCCCGACCGACGGTGTTCCGGGCGGTCGCGGCCATCGCGGCCCCGGGGGCGATCAGCGGATGCAGCGGCGGCACCGGACCGGTCGCGTACCTGGGGATCCACGGCATCAACGACAACATCCCCAGCGGACGGTCGCTGCGCGACCGGTTCGTCCGCAACAACGGATGCGCCGCACAGAGCCCGCCCGAGCCGAGGGCTGGCAGCCTGACCCACATCACCACCGCGTACTCCTGCCAGCCCGGATACCCGGTGCTCTGGGCCGCCTTCGACGGTGGCCACCAGCAGGGGCCGGTGGACGGTTGCGCCGGCTGTGAGAGCGGCGCACGGAGCTGGGTCAAGCAGGAGGTGTGGAACTTCTTCGCCCAGTTCGGGTCCACCGTGCCACCCACCACTCCCCCGCCGTCGACCCCGCCGCCCGGCCAGCAGAACGTGCTGATCGCCAGCAGCCCGGCCAACCGGTGCATCGACATTCCCAATTCGAGCACGACCAACGGTGCCCGTCCGCAACTGTGGGACTGTCACGGCGGCACCAACCAGCGTTGGACCTACACCGCCAACCGCACGCTGACCGTGTACGGCAACAAGTGCCTGGACGCCAGCGGAGCGGGCAGCAGCAACGGCACCGCGGTCATCATCTGGGACTGCAACGGCCAGGCCAACCAGCAGTGGAACCTGAACGCCAACGGCACCATCACCGGCGTCCAGTCGGGGCTGTGCCTCGACGCCATCGCATCGGGTACGGCCAACGGGACACAACTTCACCTCTGGGCCTGCCACGGCGGCGCCAACCAGCAGTGGAGCAGGCGCACCTAGCCAGTTTGGAGTACGCGCCGCCCGGAGCAGGACCCGGGCGGCGCGTACGGCGTCAGTCGGTGGCCGCAGCCGAGACGGAGACGTGCGCGGTGACGATCCGCCAGCCGACGGGCAGGCGTACCCAGGTCTGGGTCTGCCGCCCGGTGGTGGCCGTGCCGTCGTACCCGAACCGCGTGGTCACGACCGCCAGGTCCGGGCCGAACGTGGTGATAATCGGGTCGACCAGCCGGCGACCGGCCGGCAACGGTGGCTGCGCCGCGCGCCACTTGCGCTGCTCGTCGAGCCCGTACTGGTGGTCGGCGAGGCCGAACCGTACGGTCCTCTCGGAATCCCAGAAGTACCCGCAGATCAGGTCGGCGTCGCCAGCCGCCAGCGCCTGTTCGTAGGCGGTGAAGACCGCCGCCACCTCGGCGGCCACGTCCGTCCGGTCGATCTCCATGCGGTACGTCCCTTCGATCCGCTCGGTCAGGAACTTCCCGGGCCGGTCGGGAACCGTGACGCCCCCGACCGTGCCCGCCGGCTCACCCGCTCAGGGCCGACGTCCGCTGCTCCTCCGCTGACCGATCGGTGACCGGCCCGACCCGACCCGGTTCCACGTCCGGCTCGACCTCCTCCGGGCCGGGCTCGCGGGGCGTGGGGCGGCCCAGTGCGAAGACCACACAGATCACCGCGACGAAGAGGTAGCCGAGCGCCACCTGGCCGTTGGCGTTCCACTCGATCCGTTCGCCGTGGATCAGCCCGATGAACGACAACAGCGCACCGGAGCCGGCGAAGATCGCGGCCCGGACGAACCGCTTGTCGATGATGAAGACCACCACCGCGCCGAGCACCAGGCCGGCGAGGATCGCACCCTGGCCCAGCACCAGAAGCCCGTCGTAGATCACGCCGGCACCGTTGAGCGCTTCGTCGCCGACCGCCGCGGCGGTGGTGCCCGCCGCCGCCAGAGCGTTGTCGATCTGCCCGGTCGCCCAGGCGGCGATGTTCGGAATCAGCGCGGCGACCACTGCGGCGGCGTGCGCCCTGGGGGTCGCCTGGAACGCCTGCGCCCCGATCAGCAACCCGATGTAGAGCAGAATCGGCACGATCGCCGCCGTCGGGAAGATCGCGCCGAGCAGCCCGAACATGCCGAGGAAGCACAGCAACGCGATCACCACGCCGGTCGCCATCGAGTAACCGCTGCGTCCACCAGCGGCCTTCCAACCCGGGTGACCGACATAGACGGCCGGTGGGAACGGCGAGCCGAGCGCGGCCCCGATCACCGCACCCGCACCATCGGCCAGCAGCACGCTACGCAGGTTGTAGTTGTCCCCCGCGGTGGCCGCGCTCTCCACGTTCGTCATTCCCTCGGTGAAGTTGTAGACACCGAGGGGGATCGCCGTCGCCAGCAGCGGCGCCATGTCGGCCAGCCCGGCGAAGAGCAGGTCCAGCTTGAACGAGGGTACGGCGATCGCGATGTCCCGGGCGGCGGCCGTGACGTCCGGCACCGACATCGCGCCGCCGGCCCAACCGATCGCGGTACCGAGCAACAGCGCGGCGAGCCCGATCGGGAAGTTGAACGGCAACTTCACGTCGGTCAACAACCCGATCAGCAGCAGCGCGAGGACCGGCAGGGCGACCCAGGCCATCCGCCACATCTGCCCGGCGGGGTTCATCGAGATGAACGTGATGGAGATTCCCGCAAGGGTGCCGAGCAGCGCGGCCCGCGGCGCGTACCGACGGATGTAGGGCCCGACGAACGCGCCGATCAGCACGATCACGCCGATGATGAAGGCCCACGCCAGCCCGGCCTCCCAGGCCCGGACAGGATCCTGGGTGCGCAGGTAGATGGGGAGCATGATGACGAAGATGACGATGAACATGTGCGGCACGCTCGGCCCGTACGGCAGAGCCGTCACGTCGGTGCGGTTCTCGCGTCGCGCCAGCCGGCGGGCCAGGTAGGTGTAGTAGATGTTCCCGGCGACCAGGGCGATGCCCAGTGCCGGCAGGATGGTGCCGAACACCTCCCCCTCGGGGAGGTTGACCACGGCGAGGCAGAGCCCGGTCAGGGTGAGCACGTTGACCAGGACGTTGACGCCGAATCCGAAGAACGCGTTGGTGTCGCCGCGGACCCAGTACGGCAGCGCGACACGTGTGGGTGTGGTCGAGACCATGACTGCTCCCGGTCAGGAGGAGGGCTGCAACACGGGGGTGGTGGGTAGCGCGGCGCGTACCTGCGCCGAGTCGGCGACCCAGCCGAAGATGCCGCCCTGGGCGGCGATCATGTCGAGCCCGACCCGGTGGAATTCCGGGAAGTAGGACCCGACGCAGTCGGCGAGCACGAGGCACTCGTACCCGCGGTCGTTGGCTTCCCGGACGGTGGTGTGCACGCAGACCTCGGTGGTGACCCCGGTGACCAGGAGGCTACGGACACCCCGCTCGGCCAGCAGGGCGTTCAGGTCGGTGGCGTGGAAGGCGCCCTTGCCGGGCTTGTCGATGACCGGCTCGTCGGGCAGCGGCCTCAGCTCGTCGATGATGTCGTGGCCGTACTCGCCGCGGACCAGGATGCGACCCTTGGGTCCGGGATCACCGATCCGCCTGCTCGGCGCACCGCGGCTGAGCTTGGCCGGCGGGCAGTCGGACAGGTCGGGCAGGTGCCCCTCGCGGGTGTGCACGACGCACAGGCCGACCGCGCGGGCGACGGCCAGCAGGGCCGCGAGCGGGGCGATGGTGCGGCGCAACTGGCCGACGTCGTTGCCCAGGCTCTCACCGAACCCGCCGGGCTCCAGAAAGTCGCGCTGCATGTCGATGACGAGCAGCGCCGTGGTCGAGATGTCGAAGGCGTACGGGCCGGGCCGCGCCGCCGCGATGGTCACCATGGGCACCTCACTCGGCCGTGGCGGCGATGACGTCGTCGGATGTGGTGACGCAGCCGAAGACGCCGCCCTGCATGGTGACCATGTGCAGTGCGGCGTCGTGGTTGGCCTTGTCGGTGGCGCCGGTGCAGTCGGAGAGGATCAGGCACTCGTACCCCCGGTCGTTCGCCTCGCGCATCGTGGTGTGCACGCAGACGTCGGTGGTGATGCCGGTGAGGATCAGGTGGGTGATGCCCCTGCTGCGGAGCACCAGGTCGAGGTTTGTCGCGTAGAAGGCACCCTTGCCGGGCTTGTCGATGATCACTTCGCCGGCCACCGGGGCCACTTCCGGCACGATTTCCCAGCCCGGCTCGCCCCGGACCAGGATCCGGCCGGCCGGGCCGGGCGCGCCGATCTCGGCGCCGATGCGCGCCGAACGCCACAGCTTGTTCGCCGGCAGGTCGGACAAGTGCGGGTCGTGTCCCTCCCGGGTGTGCACGACAAGCATCCCGAGCGATCGCGCGTGCTCGAGCAGCCGGGCAGTGGCCGGCAGGCCGGCCCGGGTGAGGCCGATGTCGTAACCCATCGCGTCGACGTAGCCGCCCGGTCCGCAGAAGTCGGTCTGCCAGTCGATGCAGAGCAGTGCGGTACGCGCGGTGTCCACCACGCCGTCGTAGGGCCACGGGTAGGGGTTGGCCGTTACCGGCCCGATGCTGCCCATCCTCTCGCCTCCTGTCGTGATCGCTGGTGCTGGCGGGTCAGCGCCGGGCGGCGGTTCGGCGGTACGCCCGCCACCCGCCGCTGGCGCTGATGTCCTCGGCCGGCGGGCCCGCCGCGTACGCTTCGCAGAGGAAACCGAGCACCTCACGCCCGTCGTGCAGCTGAACCCAGCCGAGCGAGAGAGGTGCTGGCACTCCGGCCAGCAACCCGCCGAGAGCCGCGCTGGGCAGCCGCCACAGCTCGACCTCGATCGGGTGTCCGTTCGCCCCGTCCGGGCCGATCCGGACCAGGCCGGGCAGCCCTTCGCCATCGGGGGTGTCCATCCGGTACAGCCGGTAGAGCGGCGCGGTGTGGGCGGTACCGGCGAGGACCGCGCCGCGCCCGAGCAGCTCACCGTTGCGGGATTCGCCGGTCAGGTGCCGGCCGACCACGGCGACGAGCAGTTCGGCCGAGCGCTGGGGCGGCGGCGGGCTCGCCTCGACCACCGGGGTCGACGCCCCGCCCTCGGTGACCACGGCGGCCAGCCGGGCCAGGGTGGTGTCGCTGAACGCCGGGCCGACCAGGGTCAGGCTCGCCGGGCGGCCGGTGCTGGTGAACCCGTTGGGTACGGTCACCGCGGCCAGGTCGAGCAGATTCGCGAACTGGGTGTAGCGGCCGAGCATCGCGTTGCGCCCGATCGGGTCCTCGGCGATCTCGTCGAGCGTGAAGGTGGTGCCGACGGTGGGCACCACCAGCACGTCGACGTCCTGCCAGAGCTGGTCGACCTGGGCGCGCAGTTCCCGTAGGCGGTGCTGACCGCGGAAGGCGTCGATGGCGTCGTAGCGACGCCCGGTCTCCAGCACGGCACGGGTCACCTCGAAGACCGACTCGGGGTGCGACCGCAGGAAGCCGTCCAGGGCGACGAGCCGCTCGGCCACCCAGGGCCCCCGGTAGAGCAGGTCGCCCGCCTCGAAGAAGGCACCGAGCGGTACCGACCGCCGGGACCCGACGAAGCTGTGCAGCCGCTCCACCCCCGCCGCGAACCGGGTCTGCTGCCCGCTGTCGCCGAAGAACTCCAGGTCCTCCGGCCGGGGCACCCCGAGGCGCAGCGTCCCCGGCAGGCGAGGAACCACCCGCTCGGCCGGGAACGGACGCCCCCAGGGGTCGGCCGAAGTGACCGCCCGGGCGGCGTGCAGCACGTCGAGGGCACCGGCCACGTCGGGGGTGAAGACCGACACGCAGTCCAGTGAGCGGCAGGCGGGCACCACGCCAGCCGTACTGAGCAGCCCCCGGGTGGGTTTGAGGCCGACGATCCCGTTGAGCGCCGCCGGCACCCGACCCGAGCCGGCGGTGTCCGTACCCAGGGCGAAGCTGACCTGGCCCGCGGCTACCGCCACCGCTGAGCCGGAGCTGGAACCCCCGGAGATGAGGCCGCCGCCGAACACGCTCTGGCAACTGCCGTAGGGCGAGCGGGCGCCGGTCAGACCGGTGGCGAACTGGTCGAGGTTGGTCTTGCCGACAAGCATCGCGCCGGCGTCGAGGAGTCGCCGCACCACGGGCGCATCCTCGACAGCCTCGTAACCGAAGTCGGGACAGCCGGCAGTGGTGACCATGCCGGCCACGTCGATGTTGTCCTTCACCGCGAACGGGATCCCGTACAGCGGCAGCTCGGGATCGCCGCAGCGGCTCAGCGACTCGGCGCGCTCACGCAGGCGATCAGCCGGCACGGTGCTGATCCAGACCGGTCCGTCGTCGTGCCCGGCGAGCCCATCCAGGACTCGTTCGGCCTGGTCCGTCGGGGAAAGGCTGCCCTCACGGTACGCCGACCGAAGCTCCGAAATGGATCCCACTCGCTCTGGCATACTGTCGATTGTCGACTGTTCTGTTACGGGAAACCGCGCCTCACGTAACGACACCATGACGGCGCGTGGCCCCGACCCGCCGGAGCACGGCCGACGTCGAGCTAGCCCAGATACGAGCGGGCGCCGTGCCCGGAGAGCACGGTGAGCACCTCTTCCCGGTCTCCCCCGGCGACCGCCTCGAACAGCCGCTCATGCCGGTGGACACCGTCCAGCGGCTGCGCCAGCTCCGCCTCCCGGCGCAGGTTGATAGCCATGTAGAGCTGGAGCTTCACCAGGATCGAGCCGTACACGGCGGAAAGCTGACGGTTACCGGCGAGCGCCACAAGCGCGACGTGGAACTCCCGATGCGACTCGGCGACCGCCATCCGGTCGCCGGCCCGGGTCGCCTCCCGCAACTGGTCCAGCGTCGCCCGCAGCCCGGCGAGGTCACTCTCCCTGGCGACCGGGATCCCCGCCCGTACCGAGAAGCGTTCCAGCACGTCACGCAGCTCGTACAGCTCCCGCACGTCGCGGTCCGACAGGGTGGCGACCCGAACACCACGCCGGGGCACGTGCTCGACGAGCCCCTGCTGGGCCAGCAGCCGCAGCGCCTCCCGCAACGGAGCCCGGCTGATCCCCAGCCGCCGGGTCAACTGCTCCTCCACCAGGCGCTCACCTGGATCGCTCTTGCCGCTGAGGATTTCCCGGGTCAGCCGAGAGACGGCGAGGTCCACCAGGCTGACGCTCTCCAGCTCACCATCCACCGTCGATGCGGCCACGTCGTCCACGCCGATGAGTCTGCCACCCGCCACCGGACCCTCCGGCTCCACCCGCAAACGCCTGAGCGCGGCGTCAGGCGACGCAGAACTCGTTACCTTCGGGGTCGAGCATGACGACGTGCCCGAGGACGTCGCCGTAGCACTCCTCGCGGACCACTGTCGCGCCGGCGGCAACCAGTTCGGGCACCCGCTGCCGGATCAGCCGGGCGCGCTCGACCATGTCGCCGGGGTCGGGCCCGGCCACCCGGATGTCGATGTGCATGCGGTTCTTGGCGGACTTGCCCTCGGGGACCTTGAGAAAGCCGATGGCCGGGCCCCGGCCGTCCGGGTCGACGATCGAGGCGTTGTCGGGCTCGTCGAAACCGGGCTCCCTGACATAGCCGAGGGCCAACGCCCAGAAGGCAGCGATCCGTTGGGGATCGTCGGCGTCGCATCCCAGGGTCCAGAGAGTCGCCACCGGGCCAACGTACTCGAGTGGTGACCACCGTGTCAGCAGCCGGCCGGGCGGCCGCGTCGGTGCGGGTACGACGGTGGCTCAGTGGCCACGAAACGCCTCCTCCAACCACCACGAGCCGCGCGCGGCGCTGACCTTGGCGTCGATCACCAGCGGCCGGGTACGGGGACCAGCGAGCCAGTGGCGTACCGGTTCCAGGTCGTCGACGGTCCGGACGGTCAGCCCGTCGCAGCCGTAGCCGCCGGCGATCGCGGCCAGGTCGGTCTCGGGGAAGGTGACCGTCTGCAACGGGTGCCCGTCCGGGCCGAAGTGGTGCACCTCCGCCCCGTACGCCGCGTCGTCGTAGATCACCACGAGCAGGGGTAGCGCCAACCGGACGGCGGTGACCAGTTCGGTGGCGGACATGACGAAGCCACCGTCGCCGACCGCGGCGACGGTGAGCCGGTCCGGGCGGGCGACCGCCGCGCCGAGCGCGCTGGCCAGCCCGAGCCCGACCGACTGGAACGCCTGGGTGAAACAGAATCCGGCCACGTCCGGCACGTCGAGCCACATCGACGGGTAGCCCATGAAGTTGCCGGAGTCGACCACCACCGTCCGGTCGGCCGGCAGCAGGTCGTCCAGGGCGGTCGAGAGCGTCCTCGGGTCGATCGTCGCCGGTGTGCCGGGACGTGCCGGCGCACTCTCGTCCTGGTACGGGACGGTCCGCCACCGGCCGTGGTCGCGGATCCGCTGTGCCAGCTCCGGCGTACGCCACCCGCCGGTCCCGTCGCCCACGGGCCCGGCGGCGTCGACGCTCAGCCGAGCGAGCAGCGCCTCGGCGACGGTCGACACCGCGCCGGCCACCGTCAGGTCGACCGGACGGTTCACCCCGAACGCGCTCGGGTCGTGGTCGACCTGGACGACGACCGCGGCGGGCGGGATCAGTTCGCCGTGCCGGGTCGTCCACATGTTCAGCGTGCTGCCCCAGGCGACCACCAGATCCGCCCCGCCGATCAGCTCGGCCGTGAGCGGGGTGGCGAAGCCGCCGGCCACGTCGAGGTTCCACGGGTCCCCGGCGAACAGCCCCTTCGCCGCCGCGGAGACCGCCAGCAACGCGCCGGACGCGTCGGCGAGCCGGATCAGCGGTTCCCGGGCCGACCGGGCACCCCGACCGGCGATGAAGACCGGTCGACGGGCGGCCCGGAGCGCGGCCAGCAACGGCTCGACGTCCGGGGCGGCGACCGGAGTCGGCACGGTCGCGGGGACCGGGCCGGACCAGGGTCCGGTCACGGCTTGCTGCAGATCCAACGGGAGGCCCAGCAGCACCGTCGCGCCCCGGGCGGCGGCCCGGTACGCCGCGCCCGCGTCCTCCGCCGCGTGCATCGCGCGTATCCGGTGGAAGTCGGCCCCGACCGCGGCGGCGAGTGCCGGCAGGTCGATGAAGAAGTTCGACCGCGGCGCGGTCGCCTCCGGGGCCAGGACCACCATCGGGGTACGGCTCTTCGCCGCCTCGGTGAGGCCGGTCAGCGCGTTGGTGACGCCGGGGCCCTGGTGCACCGAGAGCAGCCCCACCGTCGCGGCGGTGCGGGCGTACCCGTCGGCCATGCTCGCCGCGCCGCCCTCGTGGGCCGCCGCCACGAACCGGGCGCCGGCCGCGACGAGCGCGTTCGTGACATGGAAGTTGCCACTGCCGACCACCCCGAAGACGTGCCGCGCGCCGTGTCCGTACAGGACCCGCCCGACCACCTCGGCTACCCGCATCGGTGCTCCGGCCTACCGTTCGACCAGCGCGAGGACCCGGCACGGGCTGCCCGACCCGGAGACGATGGGCAGCGGCCCGGCGATCACCACCGCGCCGGTCGCCGGCAACTGCGCCAGGTTGCGGAGCTGGGTCAGGCCGTACTTGTCCTGACCGAGCAGGAACGAGTGGCACGGGAAGGGCGGGTCGAACGAGTGCGCGGCGCCCGCGTCGGTCCCGACCGTCTCCACCCCGACGCCCTGGATCGGTGACTCCTCGGCCAGCCAGCGGGCGCACTCCACGGAGATACCCGGGGTACGCCCGGCGTTGGCGTACCGCTCCGGGTCGTCGCCGTACGCGTCCCACCCGGTGCGGTAGAGCAGCCAGCCACCCCGGGGCAGGGCACCGTGCTCCGCCTCCCACGCCTGGACGTGCTCGACCTCGAGCAGGAAGTCGGGATTCTCGGCGGCGTCGGCGGAGTGGTCGATCACCACCGCCGGGGCGATCAACTGGCTCACCGGAACCTGCGACACGTCGGCGCCCTGTTGACCGGTGACCCAGTGCACCGGGGCGTCGAAGTGGGTGCCGGTGTGCTCGCCGGTGGAGAAGTTGTTCCAGTACCAGGCCGGACCGCTGTCGTCGTACCGGCTGATCTCGCTGAGTTGAAACGGCCAGGTCTGGCCGAACTGCTCGGGCAGACCCAGGATCGGGGTCTGGTCCGAGAGCGGGGCGGTGAGGTCGACAACCTGGATCCGGCCGCTGGAAAGAGCGGCGACAAACTCCTGCAGCACCGTCATGCGGCGACGGTACACCGCTCACACTCCAGATTGGACCGACGAACACAAGCGCATTCCTCCCGTGTCGGACCGGGGCGGTACCCGGCGGATGGGCGAAACTGTCCGCCGCTCGAACGTCCTCGGTCGCCGGCCGCCGACGTGGCACGATGGCCGTGTCCTGCGCCGCCGGTGGCCGGGCGCGACACTGATGGAGTCTCGATGTCGGAGCTGGCCGGCCCGCCGGTGCCAGGGTTGGCGAAACTGTGGACGCACGACCCGGTCACCGCCGGGCCGTATCGCCTGGTCGGGCGGTTGGGCGCGGGCGGGCAGGGGGTCGTCTATCTCGGCGAGGACGACGCCGGTGACCGGGTCGCCGTCAAGATGGTCAACGTCGATCTGAGTGATCCACGGGCGCGGTCGCAGTTCGTCAAGGAGATCGCCGCCGCCCGCCGGGTCGCTCCGTTCTGCACCGCGCAGGTGCTCTTCGCGGAGGTGGACGGCGAGCGACCGTACGTGGTCAGTGAGTTCATCGAGGGTCTGACGCTGCACCGGCACGTCCGCGAGCGTGGTCCGGTGACCGGCAACGCCCTGCACCGGCTCGCGGTCGGCACCGTCACGGCGCTCGCGGCGATTCACAGTGCCGGGGTGGTGCACTGCGATCTGAAGCCGGACAACGTGGTGCTGGGCGAGGACGGTCCTCGGGTGATCGACTTCGGTATCGCGCGGGCGTTGGGCAACACCGAGACCGCCTCCAGCCGGGTCATGGGGACCACCGCGTACATGGCGCCGGAGCGGTTCCGCAACGACGCGATCGGTCCACCCTGCGACGTCTTCGCCTGGGCGGCCACGATCGCCTTCGCCGCCGGTGGTCGGCCGCCTTTCGGCAACGACTCGCTCTTCGCCGTGATGCACCGGGTGCTGCACGATCCGCCTGACCTGCCGGCGTTGCCTCCCGTCCTGGACGAGCTGATCCGGGAGTGCCTGGCCAAGGATCCAGCGGACCGGCCGGTTGCCGAGCGCGTGTTGGTGCGGTTGCTCCGGCAGGACGGCAGGGTCACCGCGCCGCTACGTCGGGAGAGCCTGCTCGAGGTCGGCAACGAGACCGCCGGCGCACCGACGCCGGATCACGCGCTCCCCCAGGTCACGCCGACGGCACCGCAACCGGGGGCGACGCAGCCGCAGCGACCGGCCCAGCCGACGGTGCCGACGCAGACCCGACCGGCGCACCTTACGTCGACGGGGCCCGGCGTTGATGCGGGAAGTGACGGCGCGATGAGGCGGCTGCGTCGTGAGGCCCCGGACGCCTGGGGGATCTCCACCGCGCTCTTCCTCGGTTCGGTCGGCGCCGCCGCCGGCTACGTCGCGTCGAGCGCGGTCGGCCCGGCCGCCGCGACCGGGGCGGCGGCCTTCGTCGTGGTCTACCTGGTTCGGCTGCTGGTCGCGACGGCAGTCGGGGGACGCTCCGACCGCGGGTGACGGGTGCACCGGGGTCGAGGTCCCCGACTGGCGTCCGATCGATAGGTTGACTGCCACCAGCCACCCGCCGAGGAGGACGTCCCGATGGTCCCACCCGCTACGCGTTCGCGGCAGTGGTTGCCCTACACCGCCGCCGTCACCGCCGGGCTGGTGGTCATCGCCGGAGCGTTCGTGTTCGTCCGACAGCGCGAAGCGGGCAACGACTGCGCCACCATCCTCCAGGTCAACTCCTCGACGGAGAAGGCGGCGCTGCTGGTCGACCTGGCCGAGCAATACAACCGCAGCGACCGGTCGATCAAGGGCGGTGGCTGCGCCCAGGTGCACGTCAGCGCGTTGAACTCGGGCAAGGCCACCGAGGCGCTGGCCACCGGCTGGACCCATACCGGCCTGCCGCAACCCCAGGTCTGGCTGCCGACGTCGAGCCTGTGGACCGGCCAGCTCCGGCTGCTCGACGAAGCCGCCGGGCGGGAGTTGCAGACTCCGGACCACTACCCGTCGATCGCCAACAGCCCGCTGGTGATCGCGATGCCGCAACCCAAGGCCGAACTGGTACGCGAGCGCGGATCGCTGGGCTGGGGCGAGATCCTGGGCCTCTCCGGGCGGGACGGCTGGGCCGACTTCGGCAAGCCGGAGTGGGGTCGCTTCACCTTCGGCAAGGACAACCCGAACCTGTCCACCTCCGGGTTGGCGGCAACCATCGCCACCTACTACGCGGCCGTACAACGGGCCAGTGACCTGACCGAGTCCGACCTGGCCAACCCGGCGGTCACCCAGTTCGTCCGCCGGATCGAGGCGAACGTGTCGCACTACAGCGACGATTCGGTGGACCTGCTGCGCAGCCTCGCCGAGGCTGACCTGACCGGCGGCGCGGGCAGCACGGACGACATGAGCGCCGTCGTCCTCCAGGAGGAGTTGGTGGACCTCTACAACACGGGCGCGCTGAGCCCTCGGCTGGAAGGGCAGGAGCGGGGCCGCCGGCCGAACGTCCCGCTGGTCGCCATCCACCCGAAGGAGGGCACGTTCAACCTGGACCACCCGTTCGTGGTGTTGCCCTCCGCTGACGAGCGGCAGCGCGCGGCGGCAGCCGACTTCCAGCAGTTCCTGACCGAGGACACCCAGCAGCAGAGGTTCACCCGCCTCGGCTTCCGGGACCACGAGCGCCGCGCCTCGGCGGAGTTGCTGACCAGTGTCGGCGCCGAGCCCACCGGCGGGTTGAACTACTTCGAGCCACCGGACCCGCAGGTGGTGAGCGCGATGCTGGACGGCTGGCGCACGCTCCGCAAGAAGGCGAACATCCTGATCGCCCTGGACACCTCGGGGTCCATGCTGGCGAAGGTCGGCACACGGACCCGTTTCCAGGTGGCCTCGGCGGCGGCGGGCAAGGGCCTCGCCCTGCTCAACACCGAAGACCGGGTGGGGCTCTGGTCGTTCTC
The DNA here is from genome assembly GCF_055587245.1 of Micromonospora sp. NPDC047756. Lineage (NCBI taxonomy): Bacteria > Bacillati > Actinomycetota > Actinomycetes > Micromonosporales > Micromonosporaceae > Micromonospora > Micromonospora sp. NPDC047756. The sequence continues at coordinate 414,548 of NZ_JBVJGQ010000002.1, read as the reverse complement.
CTCGGAGACGCAGCAGCAGCCGAAGAGCCCGTACCGGCAGGAGGTCCCTCTCGGCGGGTTCGATCAGAAGCGGATCAACAGCAAGATCGCCGGACTGCAGGTCGCGGGCGGCACCGCGCTCTACGCGACGATCCGGGCCGCGCACAGAGAACTGCTCGACCGGTACGACCCGCAGCGGATCAACGCGATCGTGGTGCTGACCGACGGCAAGAACGAGTACATCAGGGACAACGACCTGGCCGGATTGCTCGCCGAGGTCGCCCTCGACCCGAAGCGGCCGGTGAAGGTGTTCTGCATCGCCTTCGACCGGGAGTCGGACTTCGCCACCCTGGACCGGATCGCCAAGGCGTCGTCGGGCAAGGCCTTCGACGCCACCGATCCCACCAAGATCGATGAGGCGTTCGTGAAGCTGGTCAGCAGCTTCTGAGATCAGGTTCCGTCGCGATGACGGCGGCCGGCGAGCCCTGCGACGACCACGAGCAAGCGCAGGCCTGAAGCCGACTGGGCGGGCGTCGGTCCAGACGACGGTCAGCAGGCGGCCTCCACTGCGGACCTGATGCGCGCCCGGATCCGCCAAGCTGTGCACTCCCACCGGATGCGGCTACGTGAGCACATCGCTACTATGGGTCAGCAATCCACAGGGAAGGGGGCGTGCCCGCGTGCGAAGTCCCGTCACCGAGACCGCGTCGGCGTCTGCGCCGGGCCGATCCGCGCCGCTCACGACCAGCCGGCTGCGCAGGCTCGCCCGGCTGCTGGTGCTGATCGCGGCTGCCGCCGGGGCCGGTTTCGTCGTGGCCGTCCTGTTCCAGGGCCCGGCCGCCGCCGACGGAATGCGCAGCGGGTCCGGTGACGAGCCTCATCGGACGGTCGGCGTTCTGGTCGAGTCGGTCGCGCGGCTCACGGTCACCGAGCGCCCCCACCAGGGCAGCCACCTGGCGCCGGTTGCCGACGACACTCGACTTGCCGACGACAGTCGGCGCGACGAGGTCCGCACCCCACTGGCCGGGCCCACCGGCGACGCCGCCGCCCCCCGGGAGAAACCACCCGCGACGCAGCCTCGCGGATTGACGGGCACGTCGAGGCGCGACGCACCCGTCCCACCCCGCGCGGCGGCGGAGCGCGAGAAGCTCCGGCCGGCCGCCGTCGCTCGCACGGCTCATCGTCCAGCTCACCGCGTCGGGCTGTCGCAGCCGGCCGCGGATCCACCACGGAAGCCAGCCACCGCCGCACCCTCGCCGCCCGCGCTGCACTTGCCAGGCGAATCACCGGTGGTGGGCCCGATCACCGCCGCACTGCCGTACGTCGTCGACGTCGTGAGCAGAGTGCCGATCAGGCCCGTCGTCATGACACTCCTCCGGGTCGCCGACGCCGTTCTACCACCGGCTCTCGGCGAGGTGACCGTCCCGTCGACGAGACCCGCACTGCCCGGTCCCCCGGCACCCGGGCCGGGCGGCGTCCCGGTGACCGAGACGGCGCCCGCACCGCCAGCGCCGACGCCACCGGCCGGTCCGACGCCGGTCAGTCCGGCGGCGGCCCCGGTACGCGCCGCAGTGCCGCCGACGCCGGCCGCGCCACCGCCGATGTCTGCCGTTGACGCCGCGCGTGCCGCGGTCCCGACGGGGCAGCTCGCCGCACGCCCCAAACCGCTGGCCCCGCAGGCTGTGCTCCCTGGCCAACCGGTCACGCCCGCCGACGAGGATGTCGCCTGCGTCGACAATGGCTCGACACCCGGGCCCGGGCTGGCCCGGCCGCTCGAGAGGCAGTCGCACGTCGATGCTGGGCCGCCCGCCGATCTCGTGCCGCTCCTGGTCGATAGCCGAAACCTCTCCCCGATCACCCGCCCCGGCTGAGGCCTGCCGACCGACCCCGGTGACTGGTGCCCGCAGCGCCTGCTTCCCCGCTGGTCGGTCGATTCGTGTCCGCGCCCGTCCGCCGTGACGGTGCCGTGGGCCGACGCCTACCTGTCTGTAGCGCACGACCGTCCCGACGACCCGTGGACGTTCCGGGGTCGGTGGCCGTCGTGACGCGTACCGGAGATCGGAGAAGACGTGGTGATCCACGTTGTCGTCGCCGAGGACATGGGTTTGCTCCGCGGGGCGCTCTGCGCCGCGCTGTCACGTGAGGAGGACATGGAGGTGGTCGCCGACGTCGAGGGTGTCGGTGAGCTGTTGACGGCGGTCCGGCGGTGCCGACCGCAGGTGGTGGTGCTGGCACTGACACCGGAGCTGCCCGACCCGGTGGAGGTGGTCGCCCGCATCGACGTCGAGGCGCCGCACGCCGCCGTGCTGGCGATGAGCCCCCGCTGGAGCCCGGCGCTGGTGGAGGCCGCACTGGCAGCCGGCGCGCGCGGTCTGGTCGGGAAGGACAGCTCGCTGGACGAGTTGGTGCGCGCGATCCGCGCGCTCGCGGTCGGGGAGCGCGCGATCGACCCCGCCGCGGCGATCGCGGCGCTGAGCCCTCCGGAGATGCCGTTGACGCCTCGGGAGATGGACGTGCTGCGGTTGGCGGCCGACGGTCTGCCCCTGAAGGAGATCGCCGTCCGCCTCTATCTGGCACACGGAACGGTGCGCAATCACCTGTCGGTGATTCTGCGCAAGACCGGGGCGCGCAACCGGTTGGAGGCGGTGTCGCACGCGCGGCGTAACGGCTGGTTGTAGCCGTCGGGGGTGGGTTCGGAGGCGATGTCCGAGCCCACCCGTCGCCGTGCGACCCCACCGGATGCGTGTTTGAATATTGACGTAACGTGATCATTGTCGGAGTGCGGGAAGGTTCGTCGTGATCCGTACCCTGCTGGCCTTGGACGGCGCCCTGGTTCTGGGCGCGCTGTCGCTCGTCCTCGCCGCCGAGGACGACATTCGTGTCGTGGCGGAGGTGGATCGCGGCGACGAGGTCTCCGCGGCCGTCCGCGCGCAGAGCCCCGACGTGGTGGTGGCCGACCTCGACTTCGTCGAGGGAGTCGATCCCGACCGTCTCGGCCGGTGTCCCGTCCTGGTGCTGGCACACCCGCATCGGGCCCGACGCCTGCGAGGCATGTTGTGCCCGACCCGGGCGGTGGGCATCCTGCGCAGTGACGCCGCCCCCCAGCGGGTCATCGACGGGATCCGCCGGCTCGCCCGCCGGGAGCCCGTGCTCGACGCGGATCTCGTGGTGGCCGCGCTGCACTCGGACGGCCCACTGACCAGCCGCGAGACGGAGGTGTTGCGGCTGACGGCCGCGGGTGCGCCGGTCGCGGAGGTGGCGGAGTCGCTCGGGCTCACCCGTGGCACCGTCCGCAACCATCTCGGTCGGATCGCCCGCAAGGTGGGCGCGCGTACCCGGGTGGAGGCCGTGCGGATGGCCGGCGAGGCGGGCTGGATCTGACCGGCGCCGCCGCGCGGGGTTCAGCTCTGCCGCGCCGCCGCCGGGGACGGCACCACCGGGTCGTCCCAGCAGCCGACGAGCACCCGGTAGGTGGCCGAGCGGGCCATCAACTGTTCGTGCGTCCCCAGGACGGGCTCGTCGCCGTCGAGGACCAGCACCCGTCCGGCCCGCAACGCGGAACTGATCCGGTGCGCGATCACCACGAGGGTGCCGGGCCGCCGGGCGAAGGCGGCCTCGACCGTCGCTTCCAGCGCCGGGTCCAGGTGGCAGGTCGCCTCGTCGAGGACCGCCAGCGGGGCGGGTGCCAGCCAGGCCCGGACCGCCGCGACGAGCTGCCGCTCGCCGGCGGAGAGCAGGGCCGGCGTGACCGGCGCGTCCAGGCCGCCCAGGCGGGTCGCCAGGGGACGCGCGCCGAGCAGGTCGAGGGCGGCCTCCAGCGTGTCGTCGTCGGCGTCCGGCCGGAGGTAGCGGAGGTTGTCGGCGAGTCTGCCGGTGAAGACGTACGCCTCCTGGGGCACCAGCACTCGCATCCGGGCGAGGTCGGCCGGCTCGATCTCGGTGACCCCCGTGCCGGCCAGGTGGACCGTGCCTGCCTGCGACGGCACGATGCCGGCCATCAGGGAGGCCAGTGTGGACTTGCCCGCACCGCTCGGGCCGACAACGGCGAGATGGTCCCGGTCGGCCAGTGTCAGCGAGAAGTTCCGCAGGACGGGCCGGGCGCGCGGGCCGTAGCTGAAGGTCAGTCCCCGGATCTCGACGGCCGCCGGCCGATCGGCAGGGCCGGCGGGTGGCCGGCAGCGGGGCGCCCGGGTGGTGAGGGCTGACGGGAGCGGGTCGTCGGCGGCCGGATGAGCGCGCAGGATGTTCTCCAGGGTGACCGCGTAGCGCAGCCCGCCTCCGCCGAGGCCCTGCACCAGGGTGTGCAGGGCGGGTTGCAGCCCGGTGGAGACGTAGATCAGCGCGCCCAGCACCGCGCCGGCGGTGAGACCACGCTCGACCAGCCACGGGGCGGTCACCATCAGCACCAGCAGTGGCAGCCAGCCGCCGATGCCGAGGCTGAGGCTGCGGATCGCCGCCATCCGGGCGAGCATGCCTTCGGCGGCGGCCTGCGCCGACACCCAGCGTTCCACCTCCGCCGACACGCGTGCCTGGGCGCCGCAGGCCAGCACGTCACGGTGAGCGGCCAGGGCGGTCGCCGCGGACTGGCCGAGCTGTTCACCGGCCCGGACGTAGGCGCGCTGGTGCGTGACCATCGACGGCAGCGCGGCGAGGAACACGACCAGACCGACGACCAGCGGGGCGAATGCCAGCGCCGCCACCACCGGCGCCAGCGCGAGCAGGCCGAGCAGGGCCGCGCCGGCGGAGAAGAGGAAGCCGCGGGTCACCATCAGCAGACCGGCGAAGGTGTCGCGGACGATCTCCATCTGGTGGGTCAGCCGGGTCACCGCGGCGCTGTCCGGGCGGCCACCCGCCCTGGTGGCGTCGCGGAGCGCGCCCCGGATCACCTGGGCGGCCACCTCGTCGCGGAACGGCTCGACCACCGCGCCGAGGCTCCGGTACGTCCGGCCGGTGGCTGCCGCGCCGACCAGCACGGCCACGGCGAGGACCCCCAGCCAGGCCAGGCCGGTGAGGAGACGTCCGGCCAGGAAACCCTCGTCGACGGCGCGGGCGACCAGATAGCCGGCGAGCAGCGCGGGCAGCGACTCGACAACCGACCAGCCGCCGAGCCCGGCGAGTTCCCACCGGCGGGCCCGCAGCGCCCGCCAGGTCACCCGGCGTACGCCGGGACGGCTCACGACCCACCGCCGGCCGGCTGGAAGACGGCACGGTAGTCCGGGTCGGCCCACAGTTGCCGGTGCGGCGCCAGGCCGCGCAGCCGACCGCCGTCGAGCCAGGCGACCAGGTCGGCGGCCGCGGCCGCCGCGGTCCGGTGGGTGACCACCAGTCGGGTACGCCCCCCGGCGCGCCCGAGAACCGCCTCGGTGATGCGGTGTTCGGTGGCGGTGTCGAGACTGGACATGGCGTCGTCGAGGATGAGCAGCCGTTCGGCGGCGAACGCGCGGGCCAGGCCGAGGCGTTGGGTCTCGCCCCCGGAGAGCGGTGTGTCCACCAGTGGGGTGCGGTAACCGCCGGGCAGACGCTCGATCACGTCGGCGACCGCCGCCATCCGGGCCGCCCGCAGAACCGCTGGCGTGGCCGGGCTTCCGTCGGCCGGCGGCACCGCCGAGTCGACCGGCAGCGCCAAGCCGATCGCGTCGTGGACGGTCACGCCGATCAGCACCGGCCGGTCGAAGGCGTAGCCGACGGCCCGACGCAGCGCCATCGCGTCGAGGTCCCGCAGCGGCACCCCGTCGAGGCACACCTCACCGCGGTCGGGGTCGTACAGGCGTCCCGCCACGGCCGCCAGGGTCGACTTGCCGGCACCGGACGCCCCGACGACGGCCACTGTCGCGCCGGCCGGCACGTCCAGGTCGACGCCGTCCAGGACGGGTCGCCCGTCGTCGGCGTGCACGCACACCCCACGCAGTCGCAGGGCGCCGCCGCCGGGTGGAAGGGGCCGATCGCCCACCGGCGTGGAGGGCTGTGTCAGCAGCTCGGCGACGCGGTGCGCTCCCGCGCGGCTGCGGACCAGGTGGTTCAGGGTGGCGAGCACCGCACCGAGCCCGGCGCCCATGGCCGCGTACCGGACCGCGGCGACCAGCTCACCCGGTGTGAGCCAGCCTGCGGTCAGGGCGTACCCGCCGACCGCGATGACGCTCAGATTCAGCAGCGGCGCCACGGCCGAGGTGCGCGCACTCGCCCGGGCCAGCAGTCCCCAGGTCCGCCGGCCGTGCCGGTCCAGCTCCGGTAGGGCCGCCAGCACCCGGTCCTCCTCGCGGCGGGTGGTGCCGGCGGCGGCGATGGTCCGGGCACCGCTGAGCGACTCCAACAGCCGGCCGGCGATGTCGCCGAGGACCCGTTGGTAGCCGGCGGTCGCGGTCGAGGCGTCGGCCACGAAGGCGCGCATGAGGACGGCGAGCAGACCGAGACCGGCGAGCAGGGTGACTCCGAGGACCGGTTCCATGATGGCGAGCGCGACGACGCTGCCGAGCGGCGGAAGCACCGCCACGATGGCCAGGACCACCGCGTTGCCGGCTTGTCCCGCGTCGGCGGCCTGGCCGACCAGTCGGCCGACGAGGTCACCCACCGGGTACCGGCGGGTGGCCCGGACGTCCACGGCGAACAGGTGACGCAGGAGACTCCGGCGCAGCCCGGCGGTGGCGCGCGCCGCACCGTACCCGCTGGCCAGGTCCGTCAGGGTGTCGACGCAGATGAGGACGACGACAAGGGCGCCGGCGGACACCGCCCACCCGGCGGAGCCGCCGTCGAGGGCGGCGTCGACGGCGCGCCCGAGGACCGCGGGGAGCAACAGCTCGGCGGCCGCGCCGAGCAGCGCGACCGCCGCGAGTGCAGCCGTCCAGCCGCCGCCCGCCAGGACCGTCTGCCGCAGCAGCCTGTCCCCCGCGGCGAACGTCGGCATCGGTCCTCCCGTTGGAACACGGATGCCCTGGGTGGGCACGTCTACCCACCCAGGGCCCCACGTGTGCGTGGATCAGTTGCAGGTCGTGACGGAGAGCGAGCTGTCGCCGCAGAGCAGCAGGCTCGCCCGGCTACCGCCACCGGTACGGTCGGCCGGAGCCATCTCCAGGCCCTGGAGGTCCAGAAGTGCCATGTCGTTCACCTCCCTTCCATCCGTTCGCCGATCGGGTCGCCCCCGCTGTCGCGAGGGAGTCTGTCCGCGCCCGGCAGGGGCGCGAGAAAGGGCAGCGCCGGCGGCTGGTCGTGCCGCGCGCTGGCCAGCGCGTACAGCACGCCGGCGGTGCCGGTGCCGAAGTCCATGGAGAGGCGCAACAACTGCTCACCGGGGAAGGCGGTCCCTTCCCGGTACGGCAGCGCGTGCCAGGCCAGCCGGTCCACCTGCGCGCGGAGTTCGAGGCGGTCGGCGGGGTCGGTCGAGGCGGCGAGGTAGGCGATGATGCCGGCCCGACCGGCGAACAGCCCGGACTGCGCGTAGAACGGTGAGCGCGCCGCTCGGCGGACCCCTGCGCTCGCCTCGGCGAACCGCTCGTCGGCCCGGTGACGCAGGTACTGGTCGAGGACCAGCCCGATCCCGACACTGCCGTGCGCCAGGTAGGGCATGGTGCGCCAGCCCTCGTTGACCTCCAGGGCACCGTCCGGGCGCAGCACACACCGGCGTAGATCCTGGCGCAGCGCCGTGGCGGCGTGCCCCAGCAACTCGGCGTCGCCGCTGAGCTCGTAGAGCCGCAACAGCATCAACGCCGGTCCGGTCCGGCCGCGCAGCAGCCCGGCGTACGGGTTTCGTCCGCCGCTGACGTCCGGGCCCGGGTCGTCGGACAGTTGCCCGATCACACGCTCGGCGGCCCGCCATGCGGCGTCGTGCAGCGACACCTCACCGGTACGCGCGGCCATCTCGGCCAGGTTGAGCGCGATCCCGGACAGTCCGCTGGCCAGGCTGTGGTCGAGCCCGTCGAGGGGTTCCCGCAGGCAGATGTCGACAACGTCCAGCGCGTCCTGGCGGCGTCCGAGGTGAGCGAGGGCGTAGGCGACGCCGTGCAGCCCGTCGTAGAAGCCGCAGCGGGTGCCGGACGGTGGCGCTGTCGCCCGCCGCACCAGCCACTCTTCGTGCTCGGGCCACCGTCCGGCGCCGCTCTTGTCGAGCGCGTGCAGCACTCCCGCCGCCCCGTGGGCGAGGTTGAGACCGCCGCTGCGGAACTGTTCGATGTCACCGGGAAAGAGCCGGTCGTCGCGCTCGGGGGTGGCGCTGGCCAGGATCGCGGTCGCCAACCCGTCCCGCGACGGGCGCCAGTCGTCGACGCCGGGATTCCCTTGCGGTTCCGCGGTGACACGCGGCTCACCGGTGATCTCCTCGACCGCCGGATCGAGGAAGGACCTCGGCACCGGGAAGTTCGCGGCGATGATGTCGGCCAGGTGAGTCACCTTCGCCGGGGCCAGCCGGACGAGCTGGGTCAGTGGCAGGAACAGCGCCAACCGCAGGCACGCCAGGGCGTACCGGTCGACCGCCGGTCCGCTGCGGTCCCTCGGGGCCGCGAAGCCCTGGTTGCGCAGCCCGGGTCGGCGGTGCCCGGCGATCGGGGCGGCCACCTCGAAGTCGACCAGGGCGACCCGGTCGTCCGGTCGGATCATGATGTTGAACAGGTGCAGGTCCCCGTAGACCAGACCGCGTTCGTGGATCGCCGCCACGACGGATTCGACCTGTTCGTAGGTGTGGCGGGCCCACCGGGCGTACTCCGCCCGGTCGCCGTCGGTCGCGTCGGCGTCGATCAGCGGGTACCGGTCGACCAGCACCTTGTTCAGCGGTCGGCCCTCGATGAACTCGAGCGCGAGGAACCGGTGCTCGCCGATGGCGAACTCGTCGTGCACCCGAGGCACCTGCGGCAGGTCGGCGAGTTTCCGCAGGGCCTGCGCCTCGCCGGCCAGCCGGGCGACGGCGTCGGTGCCGTCGGCGTCCAGGCCGGCATGCGGTCGGGCCTCCTTGAGCACCACCTCGGTGTCGGTGCGCAGGTCCCTGCCCACGTACAGCCCGCCGCCGTTCGAGAAGTGGATCACCCGTTCGATCCGGTACGGCACCTCGTTGGTACTGGTGTCGTTGCGGGCGGCCAGGTGCGGTCCGAGGAAGTCGGGCAACGTGACCCAGGCGGGTACGTGGAAGACGGGCTCGCGGCGGTCCGGCACCAGCGTGCCGGAGTCGTCCTCGATCGCCGGCACCACCTGGCCGTCGGGCGAGTGGCAGTAGCGGGCGGCGAAGCCGCCGTAGCGCACGTGGACGGGGCCGGCGCCGTAGCGGAGGTCACTGAGGATGTACGGCCCGGTCTCGCCGGTGAGCAGCTCGTCGAGTTCCTTGCAGGCCAGCTCCAGCTCCGCGTCGTCGCGCGGATAGACGGTGACGAACTTGCCGCTGGCGGCCCGGGCGGCGTACTTGGAGTTGCGCAGCAGCAGCGTGCGCGGCCCGCGCAGGAACTTGAAGGACAGGCCACGGGGGACGCAGTAGTTCCAGACCGCGTCCAGCACCCGCTCGGCGTTCGCCAGACCCGCCGACACATGAATCTTCCACCCCTGCTGCGGCAGCGAACCGCCGTCCGGCGCGTAGATCAGCCAGTCGTCGAGCGGCTCACGACGCCAGCCGGTCGGAACCGGTCGTTCGGCGGCCGGGAAGACGGGCTGCGCGACGGCGCTGCCGAGCGAGTCGTAGAACAACCGATCCGCGGCGCAGTAGCTGTCGTAGCGTTCGTCCACCGTCTCGCCGCCTCTCGAACTCGGCCGGCTGTTGTTCCGGCGTCGAATCGAGTCTCATCGACGGGACGTGGCGGGCTCCAGTGCGCTTAGTCACGACCTTCGATGCGGTGCGCACAGGCACTCATGACATTAGTCAGGCCCGCGCACCATAGACGGCGGCGCCCATCGGCTTGTCGACGTCGAGGTCCGCCACCGCGGCGACCCGGGCGATCATCATGTACTGCCCGATCACCATCAGCAGCTCGACCACCTCGCGCGGGGAGAGCAGCCCGGTCAGCGCGGTGACGGTGGCGTCGGGCGGGCGGACGTCACGGACGACGTCGGTCGTGAAGCGCAGGACGATCCGTTGCTCCGCCGTGAAACAGTCGTCCCCGATCTCGTCGCGGCCGAGCGCGTGGATCATCTCGTCCGTGGCGCCGACGGAGCGGGCGATCGGCTCGTGCTGAACCCACTCGTATGTCACGTCGCTCAACTGCGCGACTCGCAGGATCGCGATTTCGCGGAGCAGCGGGTCGAGGGCCAGGTCCTTGAGCAGCGCGCCGCCCCAGCGCATCCAGTCTGGAAACGCCGTCTCGGCGTGGGCCATGACGCGGAAGAAGCCCAGCGGAAGCGCGGCCTGCAACGTCTCGCGGACCGGCGCCGGGGCGTCGGCGGGGTTCACGTACGGCAGGCGACTCATGTTTCCCCTTGAAGGCGGCTAATCGGGTTATACCGACCATAGCCAATCCCCGTTGCGCCCGCCGCGGTTCTCGTTCCGGAAGACCCGGCACCGATGCCGGCGCTGAGCGCCCAGGCGAGGAGGGTGCGGGTGGCCGGCCGAACTCTCGCTGATGTTCGTCGATGTTGCGAAGCCGATCCAGACGTGTTGGAATGGCTCATATCGCCGCAGCGCGGGGGCAACCGCGCTGGGAACGGCCAGCACGGGAGCATCGCAGCGCCGGCAGCGCGCCGCCTCGGCGGACGCTCGCCTGGCGGATCGCCGGGCCACCTCTACGGCGACGGGCGCTTTGCCGGGCAATCATCCTCGCCCGCCGTAGGTAACCCCCCCCCCCGGCACGTGTCCCCACGGTTGACGCGCTCGACGCCTGACCCGCCGGGCGCGTCCGATTCGGCCTGCCAGCACCAGAACCGGCGACGAGGTGAGAAGCAACAATGATTTCCCGAGAGAACTTCGCGGGTTGGTACCGCAACCGCTTCGTGTGGGTAGCGGTGATCCTGCTGGTGGTGTCGGCCGGCACCGTCGTCCTGGTCAACCGGACCGGCCCGGAGGCGAAGCCGGCGGATCTGCAGTCGCAGATCGTCGCTCGGATGCGCACCACGCTGGAGAAGGCGGATCCGGGGCAGCACAACCACGCCGGCCACGGGGCCCAGGCGGCGGCCGCCGCGGAGAAGGCGGCCGTGATCTGCGGGGTCCGCGTCTACGGTTACGAGCCGACCGAGGCCACCGCGCTCGCCGACGTGCAGACGGTCTACGGCTTCCACCTCTGCGGGGTCGCCGAGAAGCAGCGCCCCTGGGACGTGGCGGTCAAGCTGGCCGGCCCGGTGATCATGGACGTGTCCACCACACCTCCGGGCATCCAGGTGGTCGAGGCGACCGCCGACGTCATGTTCATCGACCGACTGCGGCAGATGTTCCCACCGAAGTACGCCGAGCCGGCGACCAGGGAAGCACTGACCGAGTCGGAGATGATCGACCTTCGGCGCCGCTACGACACCGCAGCCGGTCTCTGATCACGCCGGGCGGCCGGTGGCATGGTCGCTCCCGCACCCGGCTGCGAACCGGGCGGCTGCGGACACCCCGGTCAGCTCGATCCACATCCGACCATAGATAGATAAGCATTGATATCTAAGTCGATAGATGCAACAGTTGGCTTGGGAGCGTTCCCATTCTGAGTTGCAGTCCCGAAGAGCGGAGGATGAACAGTGCGTTCACTCAAGTCCGATCGATCCGGCGGACGATCCCGGTCACCAGTCCGTCGGTCCCTGCGAGCATTCGTCATGGTGTTCGCCATCGTGGCCGGCATGCTGCCCTTCACCGGGGCGGCCCAGGCCCACGGCACGATCATCAACCCGATGAGCCGCGCCTACCAGTGCTGGAAGGCGTGGGGCAACCAGCACATGAACCCCGCCATGCAGCAGCAGGACCCGATGTGTTGGCGGGCGTTCCAGGCCAACCCCGACACCATGTGGAACTGGATGAGCCAGTTGCGGGACGGGCTCGGCGGCCAGTACCAGGCCCGCACCCCGGACGGCCAGCTGTGCAGCAACGCTCTGTCCAGGAACGACAGCGTGAACCAGCCAGGGGCGTGGAGGACGACCACCGTCAGCCGCAACCTCACGGTCCAGCTGTACGACCAGGCCAGCCACGGCGCTGACTACTTCCAGGTCTACGTCACCAAGCAGGGGTTCAACCCATCCACCCAGAAGCTCGGGTGGGGCAACCTCGACCTGATCACGACGACTGGGCGCTACGCGCCGGCGCAGAACATCTCGTTCAACGTCTCGCTCCCGTCCCGCAGCGGAAACCACATCCTGTTCGTGCTCTGGCGGGCGTCGCACCTGGACCAGACCTACATGTGGTGCAGCGACATCAACGTCACCTGATCGGCAAGAGTTGATCCGGCTCAGGGCGCCAACGCCCTGAGCCGGATTGCTTTTCCGACCCTGTCGGGTGTGGTTGGTCGCCGCACGTCGACTGCACCGTGCAGAAGGTGCGAAAGTTGAAGGAAAGGCCGAATCCCGACAGATGCTGCGGATCGCCTCTACATAGGCTCTGAGCAGGGAATTCATCCCTGCACCGTCGCCGGACAACGGCGTCGGATTCCGCCGAGGAGTCCGACGGTGCATCTGATCAAGGAAGTGCCTCTCATGCACCGTACGCTTCGCCGGGGGCTGCTCGCAGCCGCCACACTCATCGTCGTCAGCATCCCGATCACCGCGACGCCCGTCACCGCCGCCCCACCAAGCCACCGCACCGCAGCGAGCATCCCGGCTCGCGGCCTGCCCTCGTTGGGCACTGGGACCTGCACCCTGCTGTGGGACCTGCTGAACGCCGGAGGCCGGAACGGGCTCGTCGCCATCGGTCTCACCGACGGTCAGCGCCTGATCAAGTTCGCCGCCAACCGCCCCGCTCTGGCCTGCACCATCGGCCCGGTCGACCTGCCCGGCAGCGAAGCGCTCATCGGCATCGACTTTCGCGTCCAGGACGGACGGCTCTACGGCGTCGGCAACAACGGCGGCATCTACGCGCTGAACACGCGCACCGCGGCGGCCACGAAGATCAGCCAGCTGACCGTCGCACTGAGCGGCACGTCGTTCGGCGTCGACTTCAACCCCGCCGCCGACCGACTCCGGATCATCAGCGACACCGGGCAGAACCTACGCCACAACATCAACCCCGGCGGCACGACCCTTGTCGACGGCCCTCTCACCTACCCGCCCAGCACCGCCGCCGTCGGCGTCACCGCTGCGGCTTACACCAACAACGACCTGAACCCCGCCACCGCTACCACCCTGTTCGACATCGACACCACCCTCGACCAGGTTGTCCTGCAATCCCCCGCGAACTCGGGGCAACTGGCCGCCACCGGCGCACTGGGGGTGAACGCGAACCTCCACGCAGGCTTCGACATCCACAGCCCGCTGAGTGGAGACCGCGCGGTGGCCAACAACGCCTACGCCGTCCTCAACGGCATCGGCGGCTCCCGGCTGTACCGGGTCGACCTCCTCACCGGCGCGGCTCAGACGACAGGCGTGTTCAACGGGCACGTGGTCCTCGACCTCGCCCTGCTCCTGCGGCAGTGACCATCGGGTGGGGTGTCGGGCCGCACCCCTCCCACACGCGTCCACCCTCAGGCGCACACCGGCAACCGCCGCGTCAGTCGAGGCGGATGCTTGCCAGCGCCAGTCGTTGGAGCGGCTCGGTCTCGTTCCACCGGCTGTCCTGAGTGATCCAGGACAAGCTGTAAGCGCGGGCCTTGCTCTCGTTGATCAGCAGCCGGCGGGCGTGCAGCCGCGTGCCGCCGGCCTGGTCGCAGGTGTACTCCCACTCCGCCGCGCCGCCCGGGCGGATGACCGGCCCGATACTGATCCTCTGGTAGCCGGCGAGCGCTCCGGTGGTCAGCGCGTCGCGCTCGGCGGCCTCCCACCGCTTCGACGGTACGGCGGAAGCTGTCGCGGCGGGGTCGACGGCGATGGCTCGGACCTCGGCGGGATCGCGGAAGCACACCAGTGCACCCTCGGTGTGCCGGCTCCATCCCTCGGGCACCGCCAACAGGAAACCGGCCGGGTCCTGGTGCCACGCCCACCCGTTCGGCAGGGCGTACGGCAGCGGTGCGCCGGGCGCTCGCAGCGGCTCGGCCTCGTTGGAGTCGGCGTCCCCCAGGCAGGGGTGGGCCGGCGGTGCCGGCGCAGTCGATTCCACCACGCCGGCGGCCGCACCGCCTGGTTCGGCCGCCGGAAGGCTGTCCTGGCCGCGCCAGCCGCCGATCACCGCACCGGTTGCCGTGACGACGACGGCCGCGACCGCCAGCAGGCCCACCACGGCACCGGCGAACGCCCAGCCGGTCGTCCGATCGCGGGTGGTGGGGGTCACGACCGGAATGACCATTGTGGTGATCGCGTCCGCGGCGGTCGACGCCGTCGGCGTGACGGCCCGGGTTCGCCGGCGCGACGTGGCGCGCACCCGCGCCCATCGGCCCGCCCGCGCCACCGGCACGGGCGTCGCCGCGGCCACCTGCTCCAGCTGGTCGCGGGCCTCCTGCGCGGAGAGGCGTTGGCGGGGGTTGCGCAGCAGGAGACCGGTGATCGCGGGTTCGAGCGGCAGGACGGTCATCCGGTCCGGCGCCTCGGTGGCCAGGGCGGCAAGCATGGCCAGGGTCGATGGCCGGCTCCATGGCGGACGGCCCTCCGCAGCCAGGTAGAGCGTCGCACCGAGGGCCCACAGGTCGGTCGCGGGAGTGGCCCTGCCGTCGCGGGCACGCTCCGGTGCGGTGTACTGGACCGTCGACAGGCTCCCCGCGGTGACGGTCGTGGGATCCCGGGAGTCGAAGATCGACAGACCGAACCCACCGAGCATGACCCGTCCGTCGTCGGCGAACAGCACGTTCTGCGGCCGGACCTCCCGATGCGTGACTCCCCTCGCGTGGGCGGCACCCAGTGCCGCGATCAGGTGCAGGCCGACCCGCGCCACCTCGGCCGGCGCCAGCGGACCGTCGCCGACAACCACCTCGGACAGGGACCGGGAGGGCACGTGCTCCATGACGAGCCACAGATATCCGTCGGTGCTCAGCACGTCCCACATCGCGACCACGCCCGGATGATCCAGCCCGGCCAGGCCGCGTACCTCCCCGAGCGTTCTGTTCCGCAGCCGGGACCGCTCCGCGTCGCTCACCCAACCCGGGAGGGTGATCTGCTTGAGCGCGACGTGCCGATCAAGCACCTCGTCGCGTGCCAGCCAGACGCGTCCCGAGGTCGCGGTGTCCCCGATCAGCAGAAGCCTGCGGTACCGGCCGGCGAGCAGCTCGTCATCCATGTGGGTGATTCGGAGCGGTCCACCGTCCGGATGGGTGGGGTGACCTCAGCTCAGCGCCACCGTACCCAGGATCTGAGTGGGGGCGACGGAACCACCGACGGGCTCGTTGGACACCCCGAACGTGCCCGCCTCGGCGACCGGGCCGATGACAGTGGTCGACGCCCTGTCCCCCTCGGCGAGTTGTCCCACCTTGCGGGGCTCACTCCCCCGGATGAGCCAGAGCTCGTAGATCCGCCCGGCACCGGGCGCGGGCAGGTCGCGCAGCAGCACCACACCGCGGTCGCGGTCACGGGAGACCACCACTGTGGCCGCACCACCGGGCGGCAGCGACCGCTCGAACACCCGGGCGTCCGGGGCGTTCAGGACGGCGGCGATCTGCCGGTCCTGGTCGCTGCCGGCCTGCTCGTCGCTGATCCGATCGTTGCTGACGGTCCAGGTGACCGCGCTCGCGCCACCGGCGACGAGGACGGCCGCGGCGGCGGCCACCGCGAGCTGTCGCCACCTGCCTGCCCGCAGTCCGCCGCTGGCACCCGGGGCGCTGACCCGCAGTTGCGGGGTCCGGGCCACCTGAGCGAGGGTCCGCTCCCGCAGACCCGGCGGGGTCGCCTCGATGACGGCGTCATCGGCGAGGCGGGCGACGGTCTCCCGCAACTCGGCCACCTCGACGCGGCACGGCTCGCACTCGGCCAGGTGCCGCTCGAACGCAGCCCGCTCAACGTCGTCGACCGCGTCCAGGACGTACGCACCAGCGAGGGTGTGCACATCGGCGCTCATGCCCGTCCCTCCATCTCGATGCCCAGGCAGTCGCGCATCCGGATGAGTCCGTCGCGCATCCGCGTCTTCACCGTCGGCAGCGGCGTCTGCAACTTCTCGGCGACCTCTCGGTAGGTGTGACCGCCGTAGTAGGCCAGGGTCACCGACTCCCGCTGCACCGGCGTCAGCCGGCCCAGGCACCGGCGGACCTGCTCCCGCTCCAACCGGGCGCTGACATCCTCGACCACCTCGTCGTAGGGAACGTGTGTCTCGGTCGCGGCGACCCGCAGAGCACGGTCGGTGTGGGCCTGTTCGGAGCGCACCCGGTCCACCGCGCGGCGGTGCGCCATGGTGAGGATCCACGCCGACGCGGATCCCCGGCCGGCGTCGAAGCGGCCGGCGGTGCGCCACACCTCGACCATCACCTCCTGCGTCACCTCCTCCGCCTGCGCCGGATCGCGCACGACCCGCCGGGCCAGCCCGAGGACCCTGCCCGCCACGGCGTCGTACAGCATGGCGAACGCCGCCTCGTCGCCCCGCGCCACCCGCGTCAGCAAGTCGTCGGCGTTCGGTGGGGTCGCGGTGTCCGGCGGCACCGCTCGCAACCGCCGCCCCTGTTCCGGGTCGCCGCTCATTCTCGGCATGTCCTCTCCCTGTGCTGTCGACGGCCCGGTGTGCCGCCGCACTCGTGTCTAGGCGGGACGGGCCTGGGCGAGGCGCGCGTAGACGATGACATTGTCGCGGTAGTGCTGGGTGGTGTCGTCGAACTCGCCGCCGCAGGTGATCAGGCGTAACGCCGCATGGTCGGTCGCCCCGTACACCTCGGTGGTGGGGAAGCGGTCCTTGGGATGCTGCTCGACCCTGGTGACGGTGAACATCGCGGTGCTGCCATCCTGACGATCGACGGTGATCCCGGCGCCGACAGGCAGCTTGCCCAGGTCGAAGAACGTCCCGCGGCGGCCCTTCCAGTTGACGTGCCCGGCCAGCACGGCCGGCCCGAGAGCGCCGGGCGTCGGCGCCTTGGTGAACCAGCCCACATCGGTGGCGCTGTCCGGAACCTGCATCGCGCCGTCCGCCTGCAGACCGAGCGCGACGATGGCGGCGGTGGCCTTCAGCGACGGGATCGACACCCGCGTCGGTGGTGAACCGGCCATCAGCGGTCCCGAGGTCAACTCGCCCGGCCCGCTCGCCGGGACAGGCGACGCGTTCGCGGCTGGTGCCGCAGCGGACCTGTCGGGTCCGGGCGGGTCGCCGCCCCGCCTGGCGACTGCGACACCGATCGTCAGGACCGCCGTCACGGTGAGGATGCCGGCCGCCGCCAGGAGCGCGTGACGCCCCCGGCGACGGCCGGCCGGCACTGGTGCGTCGCCGGTGTCCGTCACGATCGCCGCCGGCTCAGCGCTCGCCGGCGAGCCGTCGTCGCGCGACGACCGCACCGGCAGCGCCCAGCAACGCGAGACCACCCACCGCGTAGATCATCATCGGCGATCCGCCGGAGGTGCTGCCATCTCCGGTGGCGACACCCCCCGCGGGTACGGAGCCGGCGGCCGCGCCGCTGACCATGCCGCACGTCGCGGGGTCGGTGGCCTCGGCGGGGATGCCGTTGACGCCGATGGACTTGGCGAACGTCGACTCGCCGAGCGCTTCCATGTCGTACGTGCCGTTCTTGTTGGCGTCGATGCCGTGCTGCACGAGGTGCAGGTCCTTCAGGTGCTCGATGGTCCCCTTGGGCAGTTCGGCAGCCGGGATGGTGCGCTCGTAACGGAGGTTGCCGTTCGCGTCGGCCTTCGGCATCCGGTCCACCGCCAAGCCGCTGGCCTTGGTCGTGTCGCCGGTGGTGGTCAGCGAGATGAAGATGTCCCCGTACATCTTCAGGCCCTCCTCGGTGCTGACGAAGCCGTTGCCGTTGGCGTCGGCGGACTTGTCCGGGCAGTGGAAGTCCATGCCGTTCGCCGCGCCGTGCACGTGCTGGGCGTGCGGCGAGTTCGGCGTCATGCCCTTCGACCGGATCATGACCTTCAGGTCACCGCCGCTCGTCGCGGTCAACGTGGCGGTTCCGGTGGCACCGGTCTCGTTGAGGTCCTGCAACTGGACCTGCACGCTCTCGTCGGCGTGCGCGACCCCCGGAAACGCGAGGACCAGTGCGGCTGCGGGCACGGTGAGCAGGGCTCGGGACAATCTCACAACAAATCTCCGTCTCCGCCTGGGTACGGCGTCGATGCTCGGGTGCTGTCGGAAGGGATTCGTCGCCTCCGGTCCGGCGGATTGGTCCCGGCCCGGCTTTTTTCCGGTCCGCACCAGCTCAGGTGATGGTCACTGTGGTGCTGTGCCAGCCGGTCGCGCCGTCCGGGAAGGGCGCGGCCCGTTGATCGGTCTGGGTCGCGCCGGTGGCATCGGTGGCCCGTACACGCAGGGTGTGGCTGCCGGGGCCGGCGTCCCAGCGGTAGGCCCACTGCCGCCACAGGTCCGCTGAGGGGCCGTCGGCGAGGCGGGCCTGCCGCCACGGCCCGTCGTCGATCTGCACCTCGACGGCGGTGATCCCGCGACGTTGCGCCCAGGCGACACCGGCGATCATCACGGGGCCGGCGCGCCGTTGGGCGAAGGGTTTCGGGGTGTCGATGCGGGACGCGGTCTTGACGGGCGCCTCGGCGGCCCACCCGCGCTGCACCCAGTAGGGATCGAACGCGTCGAAGGTGGTCACCTGCAGGGAGGTGAGCCACTTGCAGGCGCCGACGTAGCCGTAGAGCCCGGGGACGAGCATACGGACGGGAAAGCCGTGCTCCAGGGGCAGGGGTTCGCCGTTCATGGCCACGGCCAACAGCGCGTCGCGACCGTCGAGGATCGCCTGAAGCGGGGTGCCGATGGTCATGCCCTCCACGGAACGGCTGACGAGCTGATCCTGCCCGGGGCGGATGCCGGCCTCGCGAAGCAGCGGCGCCAGGGGGATCCCCGTCCAACGGGCGGTGCCGATGTAGGGGCCGCCGACCTCGTTGGAGACGCAGTTGAGGGTGATGTCGCGCTCCACCACGCCGCGGGCGAGGAGCTCGTCGAATGTCCAGGTACGGGGCCGATCGACCGCTCCACCCAGGGTCAGCCGCCAGGTTTCCGCGTCGACCTGCGGGACGGTGAGGGCGGTGTCGACCCGGTAGAAGTCCCGGTTGGGGGTGAGGAACGCCGAGACACCGTCCACGCCAGCGGAGACGCCGCCGGGCAGCGGCGGCGCGGGTTGCGTCGGCGGCGGTATGCGGACGGCCGCGCGGGAACGGGCGCCTGCGGCTCTGCCGCGACCGACAGTCTGGCCGATGGTCGCCGTGGCGGCGGCGGTGAGCGCTGCTCCCGCCGCCGTGGCCAGGAACTGGCGGCGGTTGAGCAGCCGCGGCCGACCCGGGCCAGGAACCGGGAGCGTCCGAGCGGCGTGTGCCACCACCAGCATCGCGGCCATTCCGATGCCGGCCCCCGCCAGTACCGGCAGGACGTCCACGAGTGTCGCCGTCGGGCGGGACAGGGCGGCGGCGACACCGACGGCAGCGAACACGGCAAGGCCCGCCAGACCGTACCGGCGGCGTCGTAACGTCGCCGCGCCGAGCAGAACCGCGCTCAGCGCCAGCACTGTGTAGACGCCGGCCAGGAGGGCGGCCTTGTCGTTGGTGCCGAAGGTACGGATGGCGAATGCCTTGACCGGTTGTGGTGCCAGATCCACAGCGGCACCACCGACCGTCAGCACCGGGTCGGCGGCCGGATCGACCAGCGCCGCGACGAGGTGGGCCACGCCCAGGGCGACCCCGGCGCTGACCACGCCGACGACGAGGCCGCGGATGGCTGTCATGCTTCGGGACGGCCCCGGCCGGCGGTTCGCCGGCCGGGGCTCGACGGGGGTGGACACCCTCAGCTCTTGGGCATCAGGACGCTGTCAACGATGTACACCGTGGCGTTGGCCGTCGAGACGTTCCCGCAGACCACCATCGAGGTGCCGTTGACGGTGAACGACGTGCCACTACCGGTCACCGTGACGTCGTCGCCCTGCATCGTCTTGTGGGTGCCGGCCAGGGTGTCCGGGGACAACTGGGTCGGCACCACGTGGTAGGTGAGGATCTTCTTCAGCATGGCGTCGTCGGCCAGGACCTTGTCCAGGTCGGCCTTCGGGATCTTGGCGAACGCGTCGTTGGTCGGCGCGAACACCGTCACGCCCTGCGCGCCGTTGAGCGAGTCCACCAGGTTGGCCTGCTTCACCGCCGTGACCAGCGTCGACAACAGTGGGTTGCCGGACGCGGCGGTGGCCACCGGCACCTTCGCCATCGCCTCGAAACTGCCCGGGTTGGACGAATCGGTCGGCACGGCCGCGCACCCCGAGCCGAACTGACCCGACATCATCATCGACGGCGACGCCGAGGCCATCGGCGCGCTGGCCGACGTACTCGGTGTGCCGCCGGCGGTGTCCTCGCTGTCGGTTCCGCCGCAGGCGGACAGGGCCAGCACGGCGATCACGCCGACCGTGGCAAACAGGCGCCGCTTCATACGAACTCCTCAGATGCTTGTACTCGATTGCTGCTGTCATGAGGCATTCGAGGCCGACCCGCAGACGGATGGGTACAAGATCGGGAATTGTGTGCTGCCGGCGATGACAAGCGCCCGCCGGGCCGGTCGACCGACCCACTGTGGGCCTGAGCGGACCGGGGGCCTACCCCGGCGACAGCCCGTCGTGCGCGGTGGCGGCGCGCAGCTCCTTGAGCACGTAGGTGGCGGCCTTCTCGACGACGCGGATGCCCGCCTTCTGGCTCACGTGATGGTCGGAGAGCACGGCGATCAGCCAGTCATGATCGGCGTCGACGATCCGCCCGATGCTGTTGACCAGCCAGCGGCCCCCGTCGACGTCGGCGGTGTCCCAGCCGTTCTTGACGTACTCGGAACGACCGCCCGGCTGCCGCGCGGCGGTGACCCCCCACCGCTGCTCGGGGGTCACCTTCTTCATGAGACCCATGATGAAGGTGCGGTCCTGCGGGGTCAGCGGTCCCGTCGGCGACGTCAGCGCGGTCAGCAGGCGGAGCTGGTCGGCGACCGTGGTCGTGGTGAGCCCCCAGTGCGAGTTGGGCTTCGTCTCACGCAGACCGAGTTCGCGATTCGCGGCCGTGAGGCCGCGCGAGCCCTCGATCCGCTGCCACAGGGCCACCGCCGCATCGTTGTCACTGGACACGATCATGGCCTCGGCCAACCGTCGGGTGCCAGCACTCAGGGCCTTGCCCGCCGGGTTCTGCCGCAGCAGGAGAGCCGCGAGGATGTTGACCTTGACGATGCTGGCGGTCTCGAAGCGTTTGGCGCCGACCGTCACCGACGCCGTCCCTTGTCGATCCAGTGCCGCGATCGCGAGGTGGCCGTCGTAGCGCTCCACGTAAGCCTCGATGCGCGTTCTCGCCTGGCCGATCCAGTCGATGGCCGGCGTCGTGGGGATCGGACTGGTCGGGGAGGAACCGTGCGATGGTCCGGCCTCGTCACCGTCGCGGCCGCGCGTGGCACCGTAGGCGGCCGTCGCAACGCCGGCCAGCGACACGGTGGCCGCGGAGAGGACCCAGCGTCGCGACAGCTGCCGCCCTGTCCGCTCAGCCAAGGCGGGCCACCACCCTCGCGGCGATCGAGTCCACCACGGCCTGGCTGCCCGGATCGGGCAGGCGGACCGTCGAGACCGTCTCACCCCGTCTCACCACCACGAAGTACGTGACGGTGTCCGGGGTGTCCGTGTGCGCGATACGACCTCGAATGAGCATCCCGGTGCCCTCCAGATATTGCGGGTCCACGACGTCGAACGAGACCTGCGATCCGAGGACCGGGTAGCTCGCACACCGCAGGAGGACCCGACGGACGTCGTCGACGTTCCGCTCGGCCCATCCGGGTTCGTACGTCTCCACGACGTGGTGGGCCGGCGACGAGCCGCCGGACGGCCGGTAGTAGCGCTGCACGGCAGCACGCCGATGCGACTTGGCCAGGTAGTCGCTGCTCCGGTAGTTGGGACAGCTGTCCTGCTCCCACGGCCAGGACGCCAGACCGACTCGCGCGTCGTCCGCATGCCAGTCCGCTCCCAGATCGCCCGCCCCCAGCAGCAGACGTGGGTCGCCCCGTTCCGCGTTCACGCTGCGCGGCTCGTCGGGGCCGACACCGGGCTCCCCCCGATGGCACCCCGCGACCATGACCGCCAACGCCGTCAGGACCACCGGCACGAGCGCCACCGAACCGCGGCCCCTGCCGCGAATCCGGCCTCGGCTCGTCCGGTTGCTCCATACGGACACCGAAAACCTCCCCAAACGCAGATATCTGCCACCACACGTGGCGCTTCGGCCGACGACGCGTGGCGGCCCCTTGGTCGCCGCCGCGGCGATGTGCCGGCCGACGGTCCAGCCCCACCGGGCTGCGCACACCCCGCTCGCAGGCGGGACCTGTCAATGGCGTTCCTCGGCGAACAGCTCGGAACGGGTCTCGCCGAGCAGCTCGCGCAGCCGGTTGAGGGAGCGCATGCTCTGGCTCTTGACGACGGCGATGGAGACGCCCACCACCTCGGCGGTCGTCTCCACGCTCAGGTCGTCCCAGTACCGCAGGACGATGATCGCCCGGTCCCGCAACGGCAGGGTGGCGACCGCGTCCAGCAACGTCATGCGCAGCTCGGCCGGATGTTCCTCGCCCCGCTCCGGCGGCGCCGACATCGCCAATTCGCGGCTGGAGCGCCGTCGCTGCTGGTCGAGCATGCAGCGCAGCAGTATCTTGCGGGCGTACGCGTGGGGATCGTCGGCCCGGCGGACCCGCCTCCAGTTGGCGTACACCTTGGCCAGCGTCGTCTGGGTGAGGTCCTGGGCGAGATGCCAGTCGCGGCACATCAGGAACGCGGCGTCGCGCAGCCGGCCGGCGGCCGCCTGCGCGAACTCCACGAAGTCTTCGTCAGCCATTCGACCGGGCCAACCTGGGGAACCTCTTGGCGCCGTTGATGACGTACTCGGCCGGCAGTTTCGTCCCCCAGGCCGGGTTGGCGGCGATCTCGATCGCCTCCTCCAGGGAGAGGACGGCCGGTGCCGGAACGGTTCCCTTGGGGCCCCAGACCAGACAGGTAGCGATCATGAGATCGACCTGGAGGCCGGCGTCGTGATGCACGGTGATCATCTGGGTCTGCACGCAGTTGCCGGGTACCTCGGTCAGCTCCACCGTCCCCGGGACAGGGTTGCCGCCGAGGCGGTCCCGGTAGATGGAGAGCCGCAGCATGCCCGGTCCATCGCCACGGTCCAGGTAGAGCTGGACGTACGGCATGCCAGGGCCAGCTCCGCTGCTCTCAAGACCCACGTAACCGCTGGTCTTCCCGGTGGGCAGCAGCCGGGTCAGCAGTTCCAGGGCGCCCTCGGGGGTGGTGGTCACCAGGTCACCGTCCGGCCCCGCCCCGATTCTCACGGTGTCGATCACTGTGGTGAAGGGAGTCGGCGGCACCGACCGAGCGGGGTTCTCTTCGGTGCCCGGCTCGAAACCGCCCGGGGCGTCAGTTGGGGAATCGGTCGGGGACGGCGTGCCGGTGGCGACCGAGGTGCCCGGCAAAACCAGGTTCGGCCCGCCGGGCTGACCGGTGTCATCCGCTCCGCTGCCGAGCGGACCGGCGGCCAGCCCGATCACGAGCAGCATCGCCAACGCCGAACCGCCGGCACCGAACTGCGCCAGGCGACGCTGTCGGCGCAGTCGGCGGCCCTGCACCATCGACTGTTGGACCAGGTCACCCAATGGCGGGGCGGGGTGTCGGTCCAGGTCGTCCCTGAAACTCCCACGCACGTCGCCCATGTCCTTGTTCCTCCTCGGCCGACCGCCCGCGGTGGCGATCCGTCACTGACCTGACGGGTTGGCACGCCGATTTGGTTACCGGATTTCGACACGAATTTTCAGCCGCCCGTGGCGGCGGAACGCCGCGTTCCCGTGCGTGTGCGGGCACCTCCGTAGCGTCACACTCCGCCGGCCAGAAGCGTCGCCACAGGCGGTTCGAGCAGCTGGAACGTCTGGCTCCCCCCGGGCCAACGGGTGACGCCGTCGGTCGAGGCACAATCCGTAGAGCATCCTAGGAGGTTAGGTCGACGGACTCGCGCGCTCCGCGCCGGACACCCGGCATGTTCCGCGACCCGCCACCGGGCGGTGGAGCCCGCCGACGCGGACGTCCAGCCTGTCGCCTCCGACCTGGCCCACGCCGGACGGCTGTCGACCAGCCACTTCGCGTGCGGACTCCACCCCTTCCGCCCGGATCCGTAACAGGTCCGAAACTACCGGTTGAAAACTCTGGAATTTTCTGCCAGCCTGAGAGCCATCGACAAGTGTGAACGTTAACAAGATCAGTTAGCACTGGAGGCGCTCCACGCGACCGTCGGGTCCACCCACCTGCCAGGTGAGCACGTCCACCACCGAACGAGCCCGACGCCCGCAACCGCTCCCCCACGGGCGACCGGGCCTACCTGTCACCACCCTTTATCCGCTGGCCAGACAGCCCGAGCCCACTCAGGTCCGGGCGGGCACCCGAGATGAGTTCCGCCTTCGCTCGGGCGAGCTCACCATCGCGTCCGCCGCGTCCGAGCGGGGCCTCCCGCTGCACCAGCGACACGAATCCCGTACCCCACCACTGGAGGGATCAGCATGGTTTCCCGTACCCGTCCCATCGGGCGCACCCGACTACGAACACTCACTCTTTCCGGAATGGCCGCGATAATTCTGGCCCTGGTCGTGTCGCTGCTGCCCAATCTGGCCCAGGCCGCCGAGACGACCCTCGGTGCCGCCGCAGCCCAGTCCGGCCGGTACTTCGGTGCCGCCGTCGCCGCCAACAAGCTCAACGACAGCGCCTACACGACGATCCTGAACCGGGAGTTCAACAGCATCACTCCCGAGAACGAGATGAAGATCGACGCGACCGAGCCGCAGCAGAACAACTTCACCTTCGGCAACGCGGACCGGATCGTGAACCACGCCATCTCCCGGGGTTGGAAGGTTCGGGGCCACACCCTGGCCTGGTACTCGCAGCAGCCGGGCTGGATGCAGAGCATGGAGGGCACCGCGCTGCGCAACGCGATGCTGAACCATGTCACCCGGGTGGCCAGCTACTACCGGGGCAAGATCGACTCGTGGGACGTGGTGAACGAGGCGTTCGAGGACGGCAACAGTGGCGCCCGCCGCAACTCGAACCTGCAGCGCACCGGAAACGACTGGATCGAGGCCGCGTTCCGTGCCGCCGACGCGGCGGACCCGAACGCGAAGCTCTGCTACAACGACTACAACACCGACAACTGGACCTGGGCCAAGACGCAGGCCGTCTACAACATGGTGCGTGACTTCAAGTCTCGTGGCGTTCCGATCGACTGCGTCGGCTTCCAGTCGCACTTCAACGCCAACTCGCCGTACAACAGCAACTACCGCACCACGCTGTCCAGCTTCGCCGCCCTCGGGGTGGACGTGCAGGTCACCGAGTTGGACATCGAGGGGTCCGGCACCACGCAGGCCAACACCTACCGCAGTGTCGTCAACGACTGCCTCGCCGTGGCTCGCTGCAACGGGCTCACCGTGTGGGGCGTGCGGGACTGTGACTCGTGGCGCTCCGGCGGCACCCCGCTGCTCTTCGAGTGCAACGGCACCAAGAAGGCCGCCTACACGGCCACCCTGGAGGCGCTGAACAGCGCGGGCCCCACCAACCCGCCCACCGACCCGCCGACCAACCCGCCGACCAACCCGCCGGGGGGCTCCGCCAACGAGATAGTCGGCACGCAGTCCGGCCGGTGCGTGGACGTGCCGAACGCGGCAACCACCAACGGCACCCGGGTCCAGCTCTACGACTGCAACAAGCAGACCAACCAGGCCTGGACCTACACGTCGAACAAACAACTCCAGGTGTACGGAAACATGTGCCTCGACGCCGCCGGCTCCGGCAACGGCGCGGCCGTGCAGATCTACAGCTGCCACAGCCAGACCAACCAGCAGTGGAACGTCAACTCCAACGGCACCATCAGCGGCGTGCAGTCCGGGCGCTGCCTGGACGTCTGGAGCACCGCCAACGGCGCCCAGATCCAGCTCTACGACTGCCACGGCCAGACCAACCAGCAGTTCCGGCTCGCCGCCCTCGGCGGTACCACCCCGACGCCCACGACGCCGCCCACGACGACGCCGCCGCCGACCAGCACGTGTGACCTTCCGTCGTCGTACCGCTGGTCGTCCTCGGGCGTGCTGGCGCAGCCGAGGTCGGGCTGGGTCTCGCTGAAGGACTTCACCGTCGCGCCGTACAACGGCCAGCAACTGGTCTACGCCACCACCCACGACACCGGCACCACGTGGGGCTCGATGAACTTCGGGCTCTTCAACAACTACTCCCAGATGGGCTCGGCCAGCCAGAACGCGATGAACTCGGCGACCGTCGCGCCGTCGCTGTTCTACTTCGCGCCGCGCAACATCTGGGTGCTGGCCTACCAGTGGGGTGGCACGGCGTTCTCGTACCGGACCTCCAGCGACCCGACCAACCCGAACGGCTGGTCGTCGGCGCAGACGCTGTTCACCGGCAGCATCTCCAACTCGAACACCGGCCCGATCGACCAGGCCCTCATCGGTGACGACCAGAACATGTACCTGTTCTTCGCCGGTGACAACGGCCGGATCTACCGGGCCAGCATGCCGATCGGGAACTTCCCCGGCAGCTTCGGCGCCAACTACACGACCATCATGACCGACTCGACGAACAACCTCTTCGAAGCCGTGCAGGTCTACAAGCTCCAGGGCCTGAACAAGTACCTGATGATCGTCGAGGCGATCGGCGCGAACGGGCGCTACTTCCGTTCGTTCACCGCCAGCAGCCTGGGTGGGTCGTGGACCCCGCAGGCCACCAGCGAGAGCAACCCGTTCGCGGGTAAGGCCAACAGCGGTGCCACCTGGACCAACGACATCAGCCACGGTGAGCTGCTGCGCACCAACGCCGACCAGACCATGACGGTCGACGCCTGCAACCTGCAACTGCTCTACCAGGGTCGTTCGCCCAGCTCCGGCGGTGACTACGGCCTCCTGCCGTACCGACCGGGTCTGCTGACCCTGCAACGCTGACGACCGGACATCACCGGGGGCGGGCGGGCTCGGCACACGACGAGCCCGCCCGCCTTCTCGCTCCCCCACCACCAGGAGGTACCGACAGTGCGAGGACCCGCAGACCACCCTCCGCCCACGGGGAACACCGAGGCCGACCGAGTGTCGACCGGTGTGAGGGGCCGACTGTTCAAGCTCGCCGCGGCCGGGATCGCCGCCGCGGTCGGGTTGCTCACCATCACCCTGGCGACCGGGTCGGCGTCGGCCGCCGACAACCCGTACCAGCGGGGCCCGGACCCCACCCGGACCAGCGTCACCGCCGTGAACGGCCCCTTTGCCAACACCTCAGTCAGCGTCCCGACCGGGTACGGCTTCAACGGCGGCCGGATCTACTACCCGACCGACACCAGCCAGGGAACCTTCGGGGCCATCGCGATCTCGCCGGGTTACACGGCGCTGTTCTCCGCCGAGCTGGCCTGGATGGGACCGTGGCTGGCGTCCCACGGTTTCGTCGTGATCGGCATCGAGACCAACAGCCGCAACGACTTCGACACGGCCCGCGGCACCCAGTTGCTCGCCGCACTGGATTACCTCACGCAGCAGAGCCCCGTACGCGACCGGGTCGACCCCAACCGGTTGGCGGTCGCCGGTCACTCGATGGGCGGCGGCGGCGCGCTGAGCGCAGCCACCCGACGCCCGTCGTTGAAGGCAGTGGTCGGCATCGCGCCGTACTCGCCGTCGTCGAACCTGGCCAACGACCGGGTCCCCACCATGATCTTCGCCGGTCAGGCGGACACGGTGGTCACCCCGTCCTACGCCACCGGCCTGTACAACAGCCTCCCGGCCACGACGGAAAGCGTCTACGTGGAGGTCGCCGGCGCGGATCATGGCTTCATGGTCGGGCGGTCGAACCCGGTGATGGTCCGGACCATGCTGCCGTTCGTCAAGATGTTCATCGACAACGACACCCGGTACAGCCAGTTCCTCTGCCCCCTGCTGGACTCCAGCGGCGTGGTCACCTACCGCAGCACCTGCCCGTTGCTGCCCTCGACGCCGACCCCGACCGATCCGCCCACCGACCCGCCCACCGACCCGCCGACCAACCCGCCGGGCTCCGCCAGTGAGATCGTCGGCACCCAGTCCGGCCGGTGCGTCGACGTGCCCAACGCCTCCCGAAACAACGGCACCCGGGTCCAGCTCTACAACTGCAACAAGCAGACCAACCAGGCCTGGACCTACACCTCGAACAAACAACTCCAGGTGTACGGAAACATGTGCCTCGACGCGGCCGGCACCGGCAACGGCGCGGCGGTGCAGATCTACAGCTGCCACAGCCAGACCAACCAGCAGTGGAACGTCAACTCCAACGGCACCATCAGCAACGTCCAGTCCGGGCGATGCCTGGACGTCTGGAGCACCGCCAACGGCGCCCAGATCCAGCTCTACGACTGCCACGGCCAGACCAACCAGCAGTTCCGGCTCGCCGCCCTCGCACGTTGATCACGGCCGACTCCGCGCAGCACCTGTTCGAGGGTGTGCGGGTCGACCAGCGACAGGGCGAGATCCAGCACGACTGAAACGGGCGGACCCGGCGCGACGCCGGGTCCGCCCGCTTCACGTGCCCGGACGGCGACGACGCCCGGCGTCCCGGACGAGCGTCAGGGCGATGACGAGAAGGCCGAGCAGGGCGACGACGGCGTTGGCGGTTGTCAGGAACACCTTCTCGCCGGGAGTGGCGTGGTGCAGGTGGGTCAGGTGGAAGAAGAAGTGGGGTATGGCGAAGGTGGAGAAGGCCGCCGCCGCCGGGATGGTGAACGCCGCCCGAGGTACCACGAGCGCGGTGCCGAGGACGACGGCCAGGCCGAGGGTGGCGCCGCCGAAGTCACGCGCGTAGTGCTCACTGAACGGCGGGGTGAGGCTGACGGTCGGGAAGTTGTCGTAGAAGCTTTCGGGAAAGACCTGGTTCCAGAACCCGACAACGAGTTCGTCGAGGAAGAGGACGGCCAGGGCGATCCGAATCAACGCGGTCAGCACGGTGTCCCGCCCACCTGGTGACCGTGCCTGCCGTACGGCCGGGGCGGGTGACCTGCCGTCGTCGTTCATCGGGTCCGCCCGGCGGTGTTCCGCGTCTGCGGGCCGGCCAGCCGCTGGCCGGGACGTCCGAGTCCGCCGGTCCGGCCAGCTACCCCGACTCGCACTGAGCTACCTCCCGATCCGCCTCGCCGTCACGCCGCAGGAGTGCGTCACCCGGACCGGGGTGACAGAGTTCGACAGCTGTGGTGTCACTGCTGGTTCTACCTCTTCGGGACTTCCCACTGCGGCGAAAACTGACCAAACTACCCCAGAGAGCCCTCACCTGCGACGATCTGCGGTGCCTGGCACCTGAGTCGGCGAACCTGCCGGCGCTACCCGTGCGAGTGGGATCGTTGCTGCGTGACGAAGTCGCTCGACCTGCATCTGGAGTTCGATCGGAGCGCGGGTTTCCCGGGTCGCTCGCTGGAGGGCGCGTTACGGGAGAGCATCCGGACCGGCCGGCTGCGGGCCGGGTCGCGCCTACCGGGCAGCCGGAGCCTCGCCGCCGACCTGGGCTTGGCCCGCGGCACTGTCGTGCAGGCGTACGCGCAACTGGTGGCGGAGGGGTGGCTGCTGGCGGCACCCGGCTCAGGCACCCGGGTCGCGGACGTCCGTCATGACCCGCCCGGCTCGCGCGGGCAACCGCGGCCGTCGCCTCCCGCCAGGCCATCGATCGAGTTGCGGCCGGGGATTCCCGACCTCGCGTCGTTCCCCCGTACGGCCTGGGCGGACAGTGTCCGCCGGGCGCTGACAACGGCGTCGCGCGACACGCTGGACTACTCCGAACCGACCGGGCTACCCGCATTGCGGGCGGCGGTGGCCGGCTATCTCGCGCGCACTCGTGGAGTGCTTTGCGACCCGGGTGCGGTGGTGATCACGGCGGGCTTCACCCAGGGCCTCTCCCTTCTCGCGCGGACGCTGTACCGGCGCGGCGTCCGCGCCATCGCCACCGAGAACCCCGGTCTGGCCCACCACCGCATGGTGCTGCGTGCCGCGGGCCTGACAGTCACCCCGCTCACCGTCGGTCCCGGCGGGGCCGACCCGGACGACGCGGCGGGTCAGGCCGCGCTACTCACCCCGGCGCACCAGCATCCGACCGGCGTGGTGCTCGCCCCACGGCACCGCTACCGGCTCATCGACTGGGCCCGGAAGCACGACGCGTTTCTGATCGAGGACGACTACGACGGCGAGTTCCGCTACGACCAGCGGCCGGTGGGCGCCATGCGGGCGCTGGCACCAGAGCGGATCGTGTACGCCGGCAGCACCAGCAAGTCACTGGCGCCAGGAGTCCGCCTGGGCTGGTTCGTCGTCCCCGAGCCACTGCGTCGCGAACTGACGACGACGATCGTGGAGGCCGCTGCCGCAGTCTCCGCGATCGACCAGCTCACCATGGCCGACCTGCTCACGCACGGCGACTACGACCGGCACATCCGCCGCATGCGCCTGACCTACCGGCGTCGACGGACCGAGCTGGCCGGCCGCCTGGCCGAGGTGACCACCACCGCCCTGGAGGGCATCGCTGCCGGCGTGCACGCGCTGCTCCCGCTGGCCTCGGTGGCGCAGGAGCGCTGGCTGATCCAGGCCGGACGCCGCGAGGGACTGCACCTGATCGGATTGCACAGCAACGGCTACTGGCACGATCCCGCGGACGAGCGGCAGGCCGCAGCGCTGGTCCTCGGGTACGCGGCGCCGCCGGCTCATGCCTGGCAGGAGGCGCTGTCCGCACTCTGCCAACTGGTCCATCAGAGCGGTCGCCAACTGGTCCAACCGGCTGGTCCGGTCGGGGATACGTTCGGTCCATGCAGACCATGACAATCGGAAACAACGAGATCGTGCTGCTGGGCACGGCGATGCCGCCGGAGCTGCCGGAGGGCTCCCATGTGATGACAGCGACGATCGAACTGCCACCGGGCGATCCGGGCACGCCGCCGCACCGGCATTCCGGCCCGGTCTTCGGCTACCTGCTCGAAGGCGAGATGATCTTCGAGCTGGAGGGCGAGCCCGAACGGGTGATCAAGGCCGGTGAGGCGTTCTGGGAGCCGGGCGGCGACGTCATCCACTACCGGTCCGCCAACAACCTGTCCGATCGGGTGACGAAGTTCCTGGTCGTGATGGTGTGCGCGCCCGACCAGGAAATGCTGGTGCTGGTGAGCCCCGACGAGCTCGAACAGCGCAAGGACCGCCGCTCGACCCGGCCGAACTGACGGAGAGGCACGTCATGCGTATTCTTCTCGCCGGTTCGACGGGCGTCATCGGCCGTCGACTCGAGCCCATCCTCACCGCCCAGGGCCATGAGGTCATCGGGTTGGCCCGAAACGGCCCGGTCGCCGTCGACGTGCTCGACCGGGACGCGGTCGCGGCTGCCGTCCGCGACGCCCGGCCCGACGTGGTGATGCACCAGCTGACCAGCCTGAGCACTGGCGACTTCGCCGCCAATTCGCGGCTGCGCCGGACCGGGACGCGCAACCTGGTCGACGCGGCGCTCGCCACCGGGGTACGCCGGATCGTGGCGCAGAGCATCGCCTGGGCGTACGAGCCGGGCGACGAGCCCGCGACCGAGGAGACCCCGCTCGACCTCGGCGCGGCGGAGCCACGCCAGACCAGCGTGGCCGGTGCCGCCGCGCTCGAATCCGCCGTTCAGGAGGCGCCCGAGTGGGTGGTGTTGAGGTACGGCACCCTCTACGGTCCGGGTACCTGGTACGCCCGCGACGGTCTGATGGCACAGTTCGCCGCCGCCGGCAAGGTGCCCGCCGACGCGGACGTGAGCAGCCTGCTGCACATCGATGACGCCGTCGCCGCCGCGGTCGCGGCTCTGCGATGGCCGGTGGGCGTCGTCAACGTCTGCGACGACGAGCCAGCCCCCGCCGCACAGTGGGTGCCCGCGTTCTGCACGGCGGCCGGTGTGCCGGCGCCAGCGGCGACCGGTGGTGAGCGGCACGGCTGGGCGCGGGGAGCGAGCAATCACTACGCCCGTACGCACCTCGGCTGGAGCCCGGCCCATCCGTCCTGGCGGCAGGGGTTCGACACGCTGTGAGCCGACCGCGCCGACAGTCGCACCCCGCGTCACTGCCGCGAATCCGCCGCTGCCCCGCTCGGCGGCTCCTCGGGAATCGGCACCGAAGCCGCCGGGTGGCGAAGGCGCTCGATCAACTCGCGGGCCGCCTCGGCGTACCGCCGCTCCGATCCGCTGGGCCGGTGTCCCTGGATCGGCGGCGGGACGCTGTCGCCGGGGAGCGGCACCACGTCGGCGGGATCCCGTAGCCGGCGGTCCACCGTCGCCGCCGTCCCGCCGACGGTCACCGGCGCGGTTGCCCGGTGGGCGGTGAATATCCAGCCGCCGATCGAGTCGGTGTCGCGCCACAGGTTGACCCACCGCCAGTCCACCCGAGCGCCGATCTCGTGCAGCACCTCGTCGTCGACGAAGGCGGGGAAGAGCCGCGCGTAGAGTCGGCTCAGTGGTGACCCGTGGGTGAGCAGGGCGACTCGGCTGCTGACCTGGGGCGGTAACTGGAGCACTGTCGCGGCGGCCAGGACCGAACCGTGGCTGTGCGCGGTGAGCAGCACGAGGTTGCCGCGTCCGACGAGGTGGATGATGCGTCGGGTCAACTCCGGCACGGCGCGTTCGGCGTAGCAGGGTGGCGCGAACGGGTGGGCGGCCCGGGGCCAGAACGTGCCCAGGTCCCACAGGACGCCGACATGGCGCCTGAACTCGACCGTCCGGTAGGCGAAGATCCCGCCGATGGTCAGGCCGAGAATGATCGCGGCAATCCCCCAGCTTCCGAACGCGATGGAGAAGGTGATCAGATCACCGGGCACCCGTGCGTACCGCTGCACGGACTCGCTCGGCAGCAGGTCCAGCAGACCGAGGGTGGTGGTGGCCGTGCCGATCCCGGCCAGGCAGGCGTAGACCACCGCCAACGGAATCAGTCTCTCCGTGAAGCGGGCCCTGGCTATCGCCTTGCGCACCTGCCGCAGTCGGGTCGCGGCCGAGGGCGGGCGCTCCGGGTAGTCGCAGTCGACAATCACCGCCGCAGCATGGAGTCGACGGCGGCGAGAGATGAGGATGACCGGAACCGCCACCACCACCGTGAACAGCACGGTCCGGAGAAAGCCGAAGATCGCCCAGGTGAACGCGGGCGGCAGACCGGAGGCCAGGCCCTCTCCGGTCGGTGCGTCACGATCCAGGAAATCCGCCACCCGGTAGACGAACTCGGCGGACACCGCCACCGCCAGACTGACCGCGCTGGCCGCCATCACCAGTGCGCCCAGCCCGAGCAGCGGGACGGCATCCCGCTGGCGAACCCGGCGCCAGAGCAGCACCGCGCCGAGGGCGGTCAGCACAGTCGTCTGGGCGACGAAGAGCGAGGTGAGAACCGGGCCGTAGCCGGGTAGGCCGCCCCCCTCGCGCCACGGCGCCGGGCTGGCGACGACGTGGGCCGTCACCACGACGGTCAGGGCCACGGCCACCGTCCGCACCGCACTCGTGATGCGGTCCAGCCGCTGGTCCGAGGCGGCCCGGTCGAGCAGCGGGGGCAGGCAGAGCAGGACCACGCAGCTGGCCAGCACTGCCCCGGTAGCCACGGCCAACGCGATGGTGCTGGCCGAAGCGCCGTTCGCGGCTCGGGCGGCCAGCAGAGCGACGTCCAGTGTCGCGAACGCCGCAGCCACGTGAACCGAGCGCAGCCGACCCACCAGCGGCCCGGCGTCCCACTGACCGATCCCGCCGAGGCGATGCTCGGAGACCTCGTCCGCCGGAGCGCGAAACGCCTCGAACATTCTTCCCGGCCGGGTGCTGGCCCGCCAGAGCAGGCCGACGGCGCCGGCCGGAACCACCGCGAGTACGGCGAGGCGCAGGCCCACCGGTTGCCCACCCAACCAGGACAACCAGGTGCGCCCGTCCAGGCAACGTGGCGAGCCCATGCACTTCCACGCGATCAGGTCCAGCGTGACGCCGACGAAGGCCAGCACATACAGCGCGGTGAGAGTGAGCGCCAGCAACCGGCACAGCGATCTGACCATCGCATCGGAGCCGGGGCTCGCCGGTCGCATCCAGATCGCCAGGTTGGCCAGCATGAACGGCAGGAGGAACACCAGCGACAGTGTTCGGACCACGCTTCCCGCGGGCAGGTCACCCCAGCGGTACGCCTCCGTCACCCGTTCGCCGCTGCCACACGAACATGGGCGGTGGGGTCGGTAGAAGCCTCCATTGCGGTCACCCGCGACCTGCTCGACCTGCGCCGCGTTCAACACCTCAGCGGCGCTGGCGTTGGCGGCACCGTGGACCCGCAGCTCCACCACGTCATCGGACGCCCGGGGCCCGCTCGGCCGCGCTGATGCACCCGACATCGGCCCCTCCGAAGCACCTTCGGTGGCACACCGGGTGAACCCAGCCCCCGCGCCACTCGCGGCGGTGTACCCCGCCCGACCGAGACCAACCGTGGGCCCGCCGCACTGTTGATGCGGAAAATCCGGTGTCGATCTCTGGTGGGTGGTGGCTAGCGTACGCAAATGAGCATCGTCCCGAGGACCGGCTTGCGGCTGCGCTTCCTCAGCGACCCGGGCGAGTTCCTGGCCGTCGCGGGTCACCACCTGGGCGCCGATCCGGTCGTCAGCACGGTCGTGACCACCATCGCGCACCGGCAGTTGTCGCAGCGGGCCGAGGGGATCCCACAGCCCGACCGTGACTGGTGGCTGGTGGTCAGCGACGACTCCGGCGCGGTGGTCGGCGCCGGGATGCGCTCGGCGCCGTACGCCCCCTATCCGCCGTTCCTGCTGCCCATGCCCGACGAGGCGGCCGTCGCGCTGGCTCACGCGCTGCACGAGCGCGGCGAGGAGGTCCTCGCGGTCAACGGCGCCCTGCCCGCGGTCGATCTGTGCGCCGCCGCGTTGGCCCAGCGCGGCGGGGGTGAAGTCCGGGTCAACCGGCACACCCGGCTGCACCAGCTCGGCGAGCTGACACCGCCGCCGCCAGCGCCCGGCAGCCTGGTGACCGCGACCGTGGGCGACGCGCGACTGGCCACCGAGTGGCTCGCCGCGTTCATGGGCGACGCCGACGAACAGGCGGGCCGCCCGCGCGGTGCCAGCGCACACGAAGCGCCCGACCATGCGGAGGTGCTGCGCCGGATCCACGCCGGACGACTGTGGTTCTGGCTCGACGAGACCGGGGAGCCGGTGCACCTCACCGGTGCCAACCCACCGTCGTTCGGGGTGGCCCGACTGGGCCCGGTCTACACGCCGCCGGCCCAACGGGGGCGCGGTTGGGCCAGCAACGCGGTCGCCGAGGTCTCCCGCCGAATCCAGGCCGAGGGTACGCAGGTCTGCCTCTTCACCGACCAGGCCAACCCGACGTCGAACAAGATCTACGCCGCCCTCGGCTTTCGGCCGGTCGTCGACATGGCCAACCTGGTCATCGTCTGATGAGCAGCTGGTAGAGCGGATCCTGTCGCGGGCCGTAGACCACTGGACCAGGCCGTTCGGCCAACCAGAGTTCAAGGTGCTGCTGCTCTGCGACCGCGACGACGAGGCGGCGCTGTTGCGGCAGGAGTGTTGGCCGCGCGGACGCCGGTACGCCTCAGCGAGACGACTTCGCTGATCGCCGGCCGTAGGAAACGGTTGTCCCGACCAGCAACGCCGCTCCGGCGAAGAAGTAGGTGTTGATGGCGATGCCGGCCCAGAACTCGCCAGTGGAGACGTCCGCCACCCCCACGAAACCACCGCGACGGACACCGCTGACCATCACAAAGTTCTCGGCCATTCCTGGCACACCCCGGATGACGAGCAGCACGCTGCCGAACACCAGAGGGGTCAGAAGTAGCCACCGGGGAAGATGTCGCGCCGGCGGGCGGACAGTGGCCAGAACGACGGCTGCTCCGAGCGCCGACATCGAGATGAGCACCACGTTGAAGATCACATAGGCCCTCATGCCCCACGGTCCGTCGCCGGTTGGATCGCGACCAGGGAAGAACACCAGGATCACGTGGGACACCACAAAGACGATCAACCAAGCCACGGCGCCGTACGCCCAGCGACGACTACTGAAAGTGGGCATACCAACACCCTCGCCTCGCCGACAGCGTGACGCCTCCCTCCCTCGGGCGGTTCCACTCACCCAGGAGAGCGAGGTGCGGGAGCACGGGTGCGCCACTGAGATACGGTCGGCGACCTCAAGACGTTCCTCCCGTCCGAGCAGCTGCCCGTCTGGGTGAACGCCTTCACCGACTACTGACGGCCCGCGGCCGGGCTCGCCGCTCGCGCAGCCAGACCAGCACCACCATGGCGACGTTGACGACGCCGAGGATCAGCAGGGACGCGTCACCGGAGTCGGTGGACCGGTCGATCGCGAATGCCTCGCCGTCTGCCATCACCGTGTTGACGGTCGTGAACAGGACGTTGTTGGCGACGTGGAAGGCAACCGGTGCCTCGAAGCCACGGCTGATGATGGCCATCAGGCCAGTGCTGACCCCGATCGCGGTGTAGTAACCGAACAACCAGGGATCAGCCGACCCGTGGACCACGGCGAAGCCCAGGCCGGACACGACGAGCCCGACGACCAGGGCGGGGCGCACCGCACGCACCCAGGACGCGGCGGCGGGCAGCACCGCACTGCGGAACATCAACTCCTCCCCGACGGCCTGCGCCGGGGTGCTCAGCACGATGATCGCCAGCATGCCGGTCGTCGTGCCGGTGACACCGAAGGCGGTCCAGCCCGGTGCGTCGGGCGCGACCAGCGCCACGACACCGATCCCGGCACCCACCAGCAGCGCCGCCGCGGTCAGGTAGTACGTCAGGCGGCGAGCGTCGAAGGCTCGGGGTGCACTGATCAGGCTGCGCCACGGCACCCTGGCGATCCAGACCAGGAGCAGGATCGCCAGGGCGCCCGCCGTGCCGATGCTGAGGTTGACGGCCAGGAACTTCAACGGCGTGAGGGTGGCTGACATCGGTTCGTCGCTGCCCTCGACGACGCCCACGAGCTGGTAGAGCAGAACCTGTAGCACCACCATCGTCAGCGGCGGCACGCCGATGACCACCAACGGCTTCCACCAGCTCATCCGAAGGTGGGCACCGAACGGCCGGGAGGTGTCGACGGCCGGCCGGGGATGCTCCGGCGTCTGGGGGCGCGAGCCTCCCCCATCAGAAGGGCTCGTCCCTGTCCAGGGTCGCGCGGCTCTGGGGGCGTTCATCGGGGAGCTTCCTCTCGACGGCGTGAAGCTCCCATTGCAGCGCTCGTGGCGCTTCGCCGTCAGTGCCACCGCGTCACCACGGCACCGTGACATTTCGTCGAACAGTCACGCCCCACGGACACGGTCGGCGAGGTTGACGCACCTACAGCCAGTCGTGTTCGCGGGCGTAGCGGGCCGCTTCGTGGCGGGTCCGGGTCTGCGTCTTGCGCATCGCGTTGGAGAGGTAGTTGCGGACGGTGCCCGGAGCCAGGTGGAGCCGAGTGGCGATGTCGGCGACCGAGTAGCCCTCGCCGGTGACCCGCAGGACGTCGGCTTCACGCTCGGTGAGGGGGGAGTCCTCGGTGACGGCGAGCACGGACACGTCCGGGTCGATCCAGCGTTTCCCCGCGTGCAGGGTGGCGATGACCGAGGTGATGTGGGCTGGCTCGGCGGACTTGCTGACGAAGCCCTGGACGCCGAGCTTCAGCGCCTTGCGCAGCACGCCGGGGCGCGCATGCCGGGTCAGCATGAGGATCACCTGCTCCGGTCGTTCGCGGCGAATCTCGGCGACCGCGCCCAGGCCGTCCACGCCCGGCATCTCCAGGTCGATGACCAGCACGTCGGGCCGGTGCCGCAGGGTGGCGGCGATCGCCGTCCGGCCGTCCTGCGCCTCGGCGAGAACGGTGATGTCGCCCTCCAGCGGCAGCAAAGCGGCCAGGGCCGTGCGCAGCAGCGCCTCGTCGTCGGCGAGCACGATGGTGGTCATCGGTCGTCCTTCCCGGTAGCCGTCGGGCCCGCATCGGCTGCGACGGGTGGGAAGGTCGCCGCGGTCAGGAACTGCCCGTCGCTCTGTTCGACGGACAGCTCACCTCCGTCGCCCGCCACCCGTTGCCTCAGCGCCGCCAGGCCCCGGAGCTGCGGGGGCGCGCTGGCGGTCACGCCGTCGTTGACGATGGTGATGCCCGATGCGGCGAGCGTGATCTGCACCTGGGTGGCCTGCGCGTGCCGCAGGATGTTCGTGGTGGTCTCCCGCAGCACCTGCCCGAGCAGTTCGCTGGCGCGGGCGTCGACCTCGGCCTCCCGGGTCACCCGGACCCGGATGCCGGCGGCCTCGAACAGGTTCTTCGCGTTCTCGATCTCCGCGGTGAGGTTGAGTCGCCGCTGCGCGTAGGCGAGTTCCTTCGTCTGCGCGATGGTGTCGCTGACCAGCGTGTACGTCTCCCGCAGCTCCTTCTCCACCCGATCGGTGTCGCGCAGCAGCAGCCGCTGGGCCAGGGCGATCTTCAGCTTGACCACGTGCAGGGTGTGACCCTGGATGTCGTGCAGGTCGCTGGCGAACCGCACCCGCTCCCGGACCACCGCCAGCTCCGCCTCGCGTTCCCGAGTCTGTTCGAGCTCCCGGATGAGGTCGTAGAACCGCTCGCCCACGACGGTGAAGACCGTCACGAGGACGGTGAGAGCGGTCGGGATGAGAACGTAGGTGACCAGGACGCCCACGATGTCGTCCCGCTGCACCAGCAGCCGCGCCACGCCGACCACGGCGACGTAGGTGAACAGTCCGGCGATTGTCAGAGCCCGGTGCCGTCGCACCTCGCGCAGGGACAGCGAACCCACGGCGCAGACACCCCAGTAGGCGTTGGGGCTGCCGGTCACCAGGACCCCGAGCGGCCAGACCGCCGCCGCCACGACCACGCAGGGCAGCGCGAACCGGGCGAGGTCGTTTGCTGTCCACCGTTCGAAGGCCACCACGGCCGCCACGGCACCGGGCGCCAGGACGACGAAGTGCCACCAGGCGCGGGCGTCGTTGTAGAGCAGGATCACCGCGGCGAACACCACCGGCGGCAGTGATGTCGCGAGGTTGAGCCGGCGCAGCCTACCCTGCGTCGACTGGGTGAAGCGCGGCGCTCTCGCGGTCACCAGGTCAGTATCCGGCAGCCAGGGGCGAGGACCAGTGACACCACGTCACTTGCGGTGATGACGTGGTGCCACTGACGGTTCGGCCGCGCCCGCGCTGTCATAGGTGCATGTCCACCACACCCGTCATCGACGTTGACCGGCTGAATCTCACCTACGGCGATTTCCACGCCGTCAAGGACCTCTCCTTCGAGGTACGACCGGGAGAGCTCTACGCGCTGCTGGGCACCAACGGAGCCGGGAAGACCTCGACCCTGGAAGTCATCGAGGGTCACCGCAGGTCGACCTCCGGCACGGTGCGTGTCTTCGGGAACAGCCCCGACGACCGTCAGGCGGTACGTCCCCGACTGGGCGTCATGCTCCAGGAGAGCGGATTCTCCCCCGACCTCACCGTCCGGGAGTCCGTGGGCCTGATCGGACGGCTCAGCGGACGTACCGACGACGTCGACCGGGTGCTCGACCTCGTCGACCTCACCGACCGATCCCGCCGCAGGGTGGCGCAGTTGTCCGGCGGTGAGAAGCGCCGACTCGACTTCGCCACCGCTGTCTACGGCACCCCAGAGCTGATCATCCTCGACGAACCAACCACCGGCCTGGACATCCAGTCCCGCGACGCCGTCTGGACGATCGTCGACCGGCTCCGCGAAAACGGCGCCACCATCGTGCTCACCACCCACTATCTGGAAGAAGCACAACAACGCGCCGACCGCATCGGACTGATGCACCACGGCACTCTGCACCGCGAGGGCACCGTGGCCGAACTGACCCGTACCCTGCCCGCGGTCATCCGCTTCACCCTTCCCTCGGGGGCCCCGGCGCTGCCGGTGCAGGCCGCCGCCGACGTGGACGGGAAAGTCGTGGTCGAGACCTTCGACCTGCAGAACGACCTGCACCTCCTGCTCCGGTGGGCGCAGGACCACACCGTCGAACTGCAGGGCCTGGAAGCCGGGCCGACCCGCCTCGACGACGTCTTCCGCGCCATCAACAACTGACCCCCCGTCTCGACAGGAGCGCCACCGTGTTGCCCATCGCCGCCAGCGAACTGATCCAGATCTTCCGCAACCGACTGGTCCTGATCACCAGCCTCATCATCCCCGTCGTCGTCAGCGCGTACTTCGTGCGCCAACACGACACCTTCGCCGATCTCGGCAGCCTCGGCTACATCGCCGCGATCATCCTGTTCACGATCACCGCCTTCGGGCTCTACACCACCGCCGTCACCACCCTGGCATCCCGACGCCAGAACCTCTTCCTCAAACGCCTACGCTCCACCGCGGCAAGCGACACCAGCATCCTCGCCGGCCTGCTCCTGCCCGTCGTCGTCCTCGCCATGATCCAGGTGACCGCGATCCTGACCGCCCTGGCTGTGGTCGCCGGCGCACCGGCGAACATCGCCCTGCTCGTGGTCGCGACCATCGCCACCCTGGCCATGATGATCGCCCTGGCGTTGGCCACGGCCGGGCTGACGAACTCACCCGAACACGCTCAGGTCACCACCCTGCCGGTCACCCTCGGCGTGATCGCCGTGGCCAGTTGGGTCGGCATCACCGGCACCGAGAATCTCGCCGGGCTCAAGCGGCTGCTGCCCGGCGGCGCGGCCACCGAACTGACCATGAACGCCTGGAACGGCGGCATCGCCGTCACCGATTCGCTTGCCCTGTTCGCGCCCACTCTCGGCTGGGTAGTCGTCGCCGTCGCCCTGGCCACCCGACTCTTCCGCTGGGAGCCCCGCCGATGACCACCGAAGCCCGGCCGGCAACGCCGACAGTCGCGGAAGATCTTCTGCTGCTCCTGTTCCAACCCGACTCCGGAACCATCGCGGGCGAGAACACCCTCTACTACGTCCTCGGCGGGGCGGTTCTCGCGGACCTCGCCCTCGGCGGTCACCTGAGCGCCGAGGGCCGGGGTCGGGTCAGCAGCGTGGCAGGTCGCCCACCCTCGGTTGACCTCCTACGGCCGGCGTGGGACTACCTCGCCAAGAAACCGAGAGGGGTGCAGACAGCCCTGGCCGCGGTCGGTCCCGGCCTGCGCAAGCCGGTGTTGGAGCGGCTCATCGGTCGGGGCGACATCGACGAGGAGCCCCGTAAGGTGCTCGGCCTGTTCCGGACGACGGCCCTACGGGAGGGCA
This sequence comes from Micromonospora sp. NPDC047756, assembly GCF_055587245.1. Taxonomy (NCBI): domain Bacteria; kingdom Bacillati; phylum Actinomycetota; class Actinomycetes; order Micromonosporales; family Micromonosporaceae; genus Micromonospora; species Micromonospora sp. NPDC047756. The sequence continues at coordinate 373,258 of NZ_JBVJGQ010000002.1, read as the reverse complement.
GAACCGAACGACGGGCCCGCCTGCTCGCCGACGTCCGGCAGGTCCTGGTGGACGGTGCGCAGCCGCAGGCGCGTGTCGCCGCGCTCGCGGCGCTGCTCTCGGCGAGCGGAACGCTCCCGCAGTTCCACCGCGAGATCCCGTGGACGTCGCCGGTCATCACACGGGCCAAGGAACTCGAGCGTGGCGACTGGGGCGCCGACGCAGCGGCGGCGGCCGTGACCCGCACCGTGACGGCCACCGTCATCAACAGCGCCGTCGCGGCCATCAGCGTGCTGCCGCGACCTTAGCGGCGCCTGCGCGCCAGGCCGCCCGAGAGTGGCCGGCGCCTACCGCGCTCAGCGCGCCGGCGAGCCTCGATCGGCGACGATGGGCGACACGGCTCCGCGGATGAGCGCACGACGTACCTGGGAGGCCCCGTGATTCAGCGCCCGCAGCACCAACTGGGCCGGTGCCCCGTCTGTAAACGCCTCGTCCCCCTCACCGCTGACGGTGGGGTTGCGCGGCACAACGGCACCATTCGTGCCTACGCCCCGCCCGAAGAATGCCCCGGGGGTGGACAGCGAGCGGAAACCACGGGGTCATGAGCAGACAGCCGGACGGTGTCCGACCCGTTTCCTCACCCGGCACCGGCTTGTCGCCACTCACTGTCTGGGATTGCGCGGGTGCGGTCCCTCGGGCGGTTTCCCCCTGGCGTGGACGGCGTCGGAGGCGGCGATGCCGGCGAGGACGGCGACGGCGGTGACGCCCACGGCCAGCGGCGGTAGTGGGATCATGAACGGCGAGGCGGCGGCGAGCGCCAGAGCGCCGATGATGCGGGAGCGGGACACCCGGCTGAACACGGCATGTTCCACCAGGGCTCGCCCGATCAGGAAAAGCATCGGTCCGCCGAGAACAACGAGGATCCAGGCCGCGTGGTTCTCCCCGAACGGATGTTCGATCACGATTTCGTATCCGACGGCGACGACGACGATCCCGACGACCATGAGTACGTGGGCGAGGAAAGCCTCCCGAATCAGGTGCGCGGGCTCTTTGGCAGCCCTGATGGCTTCGGGTAACAGTTGGCCTGCTCTGAAAATGTAGACGCGAAACAGCAGCACGGTCGTGATGAATGCGACCGCGAAGGCGGCTGCGGCTCCGCCGCCCCGGAACGAGGTGTCGCTGTAGGCCGAGCCGGTCGTCAGAATCAGCTCGCCGAGCGCGATGATGAAGAACTGCTGGTAGCGCTCGGACAGGTATTCGGCCAGGACCGGCCACTGCCGTGGGGTGGGGCGGGACCAGGGCGCGGGATAGAACAGCAGCAGTGCCGTGCCGTCGATGGCGATCGCGAGCGTCCAGAGCACGCCGCGGACCGTGTCCGTCATGATCGCGCCGGCGATCCACGGCACGGCCGACACCGTGAACCAGAAGAACACTCCAGCTGCTCGGCGCTGAGCTTCGTGGCCGCGCAGTATCGGCACGATGACCAGACCACGGATGACGTGGACCGCGACGTACGCACCAGCGAAGGCCAGACCGCGGTCAGCGAACGCCTCCGGCACCGCGACTGCCATCATCATCGCGCCGAGCATGGCCGTGTAGACCAGCACCTGAAGCTGGGGCCGCTGCGGATCGTAGAGGTCGGTGACCCATGCCGTGACGAACCACAGCACCATGAAGGCCAGCAGCAACAGGAGCATCTGGCCGGCGTCGACGAGCACGATCCGCCGCTCGGTCAGCTCCTCGACGATCTGCTGTGAGACGCGATTGAGAGCGAAGACGAATACCAGGTCGAAGAAGAGTTCCAGAAGGCTTGGTCGCTGCGGTTGCCCCGGTTTCCGAAGCAGCGCTGCTGCCCTTGTCGACATGGGCCGCCCATTCCTGCCGGCTTCGCCCTTCGGGGTAATTGGTACCACGCCGGGCAGGCCGTCGGGTCGATATCCGAAGAATGCCCGGCGAAATCGCCGCCCGGATGTCGACCTCGCGGCCCGGGCACGGGGTTGCATCTTCCTTCGCGGGGTACGCCCGTTGGGCCACACGGGCGCCGTCGGATCACCCGAGCGGGTCGGTGTGAGCCTCGTACACGCCGGGGGGCCGCTACCGGATGGATCATCGAGACGGGGGCGGGCGCGCCGGGGCCGACGGCTTGGTGGAACTGCGGGTGCACGGGGTGTCCGCCACCGGCCCGGATGACCTGCTGGATCGACCGCACGTGCAGCAGGTGGCGGGTGACCACCGGGGCGGCTTCTACCGGCCGCGGCCGGAGAACCGCGAGGACGGCGAGGCGGGCGCGGTGACGCTCGAGGCCTACCGCTGGAACAACCTGCCCGCCGGCAACGCGCTGCGAACGCTGTCGATGGTGATCCTGTTGCCCTTCATGCTGATCAACCTCGCCATCTGGATGCGTCCCACCGGAGCCGGCTCCGACCCAGTGATCAAGGCCCTGTGCCGGTTGTTGGCGCTCACCCTGACCTTGATGTACGTGCTGAGCATCGTGGGGGTAGCGCTGGACGTGGTCGCGTGGAAGTGCATGTCCTCACCGGAGTGCCTGGCCGGCCGTAGTTGGCTCTCCTGGCTCGGAGGGCGTCCTGCCGGACTACGCCTGGCGGTGCTCGCACTGGCACCGGCCGCGGCCATCAGCCTGGTGTGGGGGCTCAGCGCCCGCCCGGCGCTTCCCGCTGACGTCTTCCGCGCGGCCGACCAGCCTCGTGCGGCGGACCGGCTCACCGCCGTCGGCCGGTGGGACAACGAGCCGCTGGTCGGTCGACTGCGCTCGATTCACGTCGCGGCGGCGTTTGCCGCGCTGGACCTCAGCCTGCTCGGAGCCCGCTCCGCACAGGGTCTGTCGATCGTCACCGTCGCGCTGACGGCAGCCGCCGGGCTTCTGCTGATCACCTGCGCGGTTCTGCTCTGCACCCCGCCCCTGACCATGCCCACGGAGTTGCGGCTCGACCGATTGGTCGGCGCGCTCCGCACGATCGCCCTCGCTCTGACAGTGCTGGTCTGGATCCTCGTCCTGACCAGCTCGGACTCCTGGCCGGAGCGGAACGGGCTGCCCGGATACAACCTGACCATCGTCGGGCTGTTCATCGGTCAGGCAGTGCTGCTGGCCGCCCTGGGGGTGGTGCTGTTCTGGCACCGGGGTCGAGATCCCGATGTCGCGCCCACGCTCGGGTTCGGCGCCCTGGCGAGCTCCGTAGCCGCGATCAGTCTGGCGATCACGTTCTCCGCTGAGCTGGTCTATCGGGTCTCCGATTTTCTGAACAGGGGCGCGCCCACCGCCGAGGCGTTGATAACCAGCCCGCCCCGTGCCTGCGTCTGGGCGATTCTCGGCTTCTCGCTGGCGGTGCTGGTGACGCTGGCCGTCGCCGGCGTGGTGTCCGTGGCGTCACGACCGGGACGGTTCCGGGCCGCGTCCGCCAGCGTTGCTCGTGACTTTCCGGACGCGCCGGCCGATGCCACACCGCGACTGCGGCAGGTGCGCAAAACCCTGGCCCGGGCCCGGTTCACCGAGCGGCTGTTGCCGCTTGCGGTGCTCTACGCCTGCCTCGCCGGGATCGGTATGGCAGCGGTCGCGCTCGGCCTGCTGCCGACGCCTCCCGGCGAACTGGTCCAGCGCTACGTCGGGTTGCCGGTCAGCTTCGTCTACTTCGTCATCGGTGTCGGCAGCTATCTGATCGCCGCCCTCATCCTCGGCCTGGTCGTCGGTGGAATCTTCGCCCATCGCACCCCCGGGTTCCGCCGGTACGTCGGCGTGCTGTGGGACCTGGGCACGTTCTGGCCCAGAGCCGCGCACCCGTTCGCGCCGCCGTGCTACGCCGAACGTGCCGTTCCCGAACTGACCTGCCGGATCACCCACCTCGTCGACTCCGGCAACGCGGTGGTGCTCACCGGGCACAGCCACGGCTCCGTCCTGCTCGCCGCGACACTGCTCCAACTGCCGCCGCGGGTCACCGACCGGGTCGGGCTGCTGACCCACGGGTCGCCCCTGCGACGGTTGTACGCCCGCCTCTTTCCCGCGTACGTCAGTGACGAGGTGATCCACGAGATCGCCGACCGGGTGGACTGGCGGTGGGTGAATCTGTGGCGGGAAACCGACCCCATCGGGGGTCGCGTCTTTGCACCGCACGGCCCCGACAAGGCATCCGCGGCGTTCGACCGGGAGGCAACAGTGGACCGGCGGCTACGCGACCCGTACGCCGTCACACCTCCGTCCGGCGACATCTTCCCGCCAGCGATCAAAGGACACCGGCCGTGCGAATCCGAGAAGGCGTTCACTGACGCGGTGCGCGACCTGGCCGACCAACTCCGCTGAGCAGGCGGTCGCGCGCCGGCTGCTCCGCGTTGGTCTCACAGCCGACACCGGAGCGCGATGTTGCCGACTGTGACCATCGAATCACTGCGCGCACACTCCTCTCCGACATGTTCCCGTCGACTGGAGGAACAGATGCGTCTCCGATCGTTCGTCACCACGGCACTGGCGGCCGTCCTGGCCGCCGGCGCACTCGCGCCGCCCACGCCGGCCGCGGCGGCCACCGCCGACCGCTGGGGCTTCGCGTACGTCAAGGACCCCACCGTGCCGGTCTGGACCGTGCTGGACACCAGCCGGCAGTGGGGCAGCTGGAAGACCGCCTTCCCCGCCGCCTGGGCCGACGGCATCAAGCTCGCACCCGGCCGGTTCCAGGTCCGTTTCCCACAGATCGGTGCCAGCTCACGTGGCGTACCGCACGTGACCCCGGTGAACCGGACCGGTCACTACTGCGAGGTGGTCCGCTGGTTCCAGTCCGGCACCGACGAGATCGTCGACGTGCAGTGCCACCGGCCGGGCGGCACGCGCGAAGACACTCCGTTCACAGTGCTCTGGACGACCAGCTCGGGCGTACTGCCGGCCGGCACCTCCCACGCGTACGTGCAGTGGAGCAGCGGCCTGGTGGCGCAGTCGTACAACTCCACCGGCGGCGTGAACACGGTCGGGCCGCTGGGCGTCGGGCAGTACCTGGTGCGGCTGCCCGGGGTGGGACTGGCCGATCTGCTGGCCGGCAACGTGCAGGTCACCGCCGTGCAGCCGAACGCCGGTCCCCGCCGCTGCAAGGTCTACTCCTGGAACGCGGTCGGCACCGGCGTGCAGGTGTACGTCTTCTGTTACGACCAGGCAGGCGCGTTCGTCAACACCGACTTCGCCCTCTCGTACCACCGCCGGCGGCCGGTGATCGGCTCTCTCGGCCCACCCTCGTACTTCGGCTACCTGGGTACCGCCGTCGGCGGGCCGACCAACGACAACTCGGTGCTCGGCGTCGGCGCGAACACCGTGGCGCCGCTGGCGCCCTCCGGTCGCTACCTGGCGACCTTCCCGCAGATCGGCATCAAGGAGACGCACGCCCAGGTGGTGGCGCAGGGCGCCGGCAGCAACTACTGCCACCTCACCCAACCCTGGCCGTACACCACCAACGCCGACGTCGACGTGATCTGCTTCGACAACACCGGCGCGGTGACTCCGCACAGGTTCCTGGCCACCTTCACCTCCCGGCTGTGACGCCGCTCCGCGCCGGCGGTGGCACTCGCGCTGCCGCCGGCGCGGTGGTGGACCGGCGCTCGCGGTGGATCATCGACCTGGGAGGTGTGGGTCAGACGGAGGTTTCCGACGAGCGACCGGCGCTCGCCTCCCGCTGGATCTGCGCGAACTGGGCGGCCATCGCGGCGGCCAGCGTCTGCGCGGCGGACAGTGGGCGAACCATGACCGTGAACTCGTCGATCAGGCCGGCCTCGTCCAGGTGCAGGAAGTCGCAGCCTTCGACGGCGACGTCGCCGATCCTCGCCTCGAACACCAGCGCGTGATCGCGACCCCCGTCACCGCTCAGCTCACGGGTGTAGCGGAAGTCCTCGAATACCCGTAGCACGCCGCGCAGGATCGCCGCGGTGATGGCCTTTCCCGGGTAGGGCTTGAACGCCACCGGACTGCGGAAGACCACGTCGTCGGCGAGGGCCGCCGTCATGGCATCGGGATCGCGTGCTTCAACTGCCGCGCGGAAGTCGATCACCACGCCAGCGTACGGGGTTCCTCCGGCGGCCGCGTACCCAGTGTTCGTCGAGGCGCAACGCGCGGCAGCCAGGTGTGGCCAGCGGGACGGCCCGGCGATCGTCCGCCCTCGCGGGAGGACTGATCGCCGGGCCGCCCCGGTGACGAGCCGCGCCGGCCCGTCGATCAGCCGGTCAGAGGCCGGCGGCGTGCGCGGCGGCGGTTCCGCCGACCACGGGCAGGACGATGTTGCTGCTCTTCAGGGAGACCTGCAGGTTCGCGGCGGTGGTGTCCGCCTGGCTGGAGTACTGCGGGTAGCTGGCCACGATGATCACGCCGATCCGGTGGCCGGGCTTGAAGACGTAGTCCTCGGGCAGCAGCGGGAAGCTGAAGTTGTACGACTCCCCCGGCACCAGCGGCACGGCGACGCGGATCGACTGCCGGTTCTGGGCGTCCATGATGCCCTTGGTGACCAGCTCGTAGTCGGCGGTGGCCACCCGCTTCGCGGTCTGCTTGTAGCAGCCGTCGTCGGTCGGGCTGCTCTCGCCCCAGCAGTCCGATGTGTCCAGGGTGATGATCCCTTCGCCGGAGGCCCGGTGCGCGACCCGCTCGTCGGTGCCGTAGTCGACCAGGATTGCCCCGAGGTTGGTGTCGGTCTGATCGGCGGAGGCCCGCAGTTGCACCGTGGGCGTGCCGGAGATGTGCAGCGGCGCGGTCAGTGGCGCGGAGAGGAAGGCCAGCCGGTTGGGCTGCACCACGTCCGGGTTGAGGATCATGGTGTTCTGGCTCTGCGTGCGACTGTCCTGGAACGCCCCGGTCGCCGGCTTGGCGGTGGGCACCAGCCCGAGACCGCCCGCGCCGGTGGTGCCGGGCTGTAGGAACACCTCCGTGTCCGCCTTGCCGGGGATCGGCCAGTCGGCGTGGGTCTCCCACACGTCGGCGGAGCGCTCCAGGTCCACCCGTGGCTCGTCCATGATGCCGTTGGCGACACCCTGCAACCAGAAGTCGAACCAGCGGTGCAGCGTCGACACCCACACCGCGCGGCGCGAGTCGAACGGGTCGACGTGGCCCTCCTGCGACAGCCACAGCTTGCGCGGCACGTTGTTCTCCGCCAGCGCGTACCAGAACTTGCTGAAGTGGTCCGGCCGGACGTTGTCGTCGTTGAGACCGTGGTAGAGCAGCACACTCGCGGTGACGTTGGGGACCTTCTTGACGTAGCTGCGCTCGTTCCAGAAGGCCGTGTAGTCGCCGTGCTCGTCGCCGTCGGCGGCGCCGATCGCGTCGCGCACCGGCTTGCAGTACTCCCGTCGCTCGGGGTTGGTGACCGTGTTGGCCAGCGACGACACGTAGCTGTTGCCACGGGTGACCACGCCGTTGCTGCGCACGTAGTCGTAGTACTCGGTCGGTCCGCTGATGGGCACGACGGTGGTCAGGCCCTTCACGCCGGTCACCGCCGTGGCCATGGCCAGCGAGCCGTCGTACGACTTGCCGATCATCCCCGTCCTGCCGTTGTGCCAGTCGGCCTTCACGACCTCACCGGCGGCGTTACGGGCGGTGGCCCGACCGTTGAGCCAGTTGATGGCCTGCTTGGCGCTGAGGTTGTCCTGGTTGGCGTTGGTGGTCGGGCAGCCGGTGGAGTTGTTGGTGCCGACCATGTCCAGCAGGATGACCGCGTAGCCGCGCGGCACGAAGTAGTTGTCGTAGAACAGCGGCCACTTGTCGAGCAGCCCGTCGCCGTCGAGGTCCGCCTTGCACTCGGACTCGTTGCCTCGGCAGACCGTCGAGTAGTACGGGCTGGCGTCCATCACCACGGGGGCCTTGAGCCCCTGCGCGGTGGCCGCCGGCCGCATCAGGTCGAACGCGATGATGTCGCGCAGACCGTCGTTGTCGCTGTCGAAGGTGGAGTCGATGAACAGGCGTTCCCGAATGGCGTCGGCGTAGCCGAACACCGGCTGGGTGACACCGTCCTGGACGACGATCGACGGCGGGCCGTCCGCCGCCTGCGCCTGCGGCGCCGCGCCGAGGGCGGCGGCGAGCACGGTCGCGGACAGTACGGCCACGCCGGTGCGCCAGCGCGTTCCCACTGTAGGCATGCAATCTCCTTGATGTGTCCGAGGCTGCGTACGCTACGAGCCGACGGCCTCGTGCCACCACCTGCACGTGTAGGAAGTTCACCGGATGTGGTTCGACGGGGCGCGGCCGTCGTCGCCGGGCAGCGGCGCTCGGGGTACGCACGTGCCTCGGTGCGGCGCCGACCGGTGCCGGGTCGGCGCCGCACCGAGGTGCTGGGGGACGGGACTACGGCTGGTCGGCCAGCACCAGCTCCCGCAGCCGTCGGTCGAGGGTGGGGGCGTCCAGACCGCCCGGCCAGCCGCGGAGCAGGGCGCCGCCCTTGGCCACCAGCACGACGGCGGGTGGCTCCCGCACCGCGTACGAACGCCAGATCGTCTGCTGGTCGTCCACGACGATCGGATACTCCACCCGGTGGGCGCGGAGGTAGTCCTGGACCTCGTCGGCCTGGTCCGCGCCGGCCACGCCGACGAAGACCACCCGGTCCCGGTAGCTGCGGGCCAGCTCACTGAGGGCGGCCTGGTTGCTGGCGCAGGTGGTGCACCAGGAGCTGAAGAAGGTGAGCACGACGGGGCGCTGGGCCCACAGCTCGGCGGCGGCGAACGGTGTGCCGTCGGTCAGCGCGCCGGTGAATGCCGGGGCGGCCGGGGCGGTGCCGGGCACCGGGCGCAGCGCCAGGTCGGCGGGGACCGGCCCGGGCAGCGCCGCCGCGCCGCCGACGGGCGTCGGCGCGGGCTTTGGCTCGGGCGTGCTGCATCCGCCCAGCAGCGCCGCCGCGAGCACCAGCGGCAGGAGTGCCCGCCTCATGAGGGGACCACCGCCACCAGCGCCGGGCCCTCGCTGGTGTCCGGCGTCAGGTCGAGCGCCGGCTGGCCGTCCACCTCCAGCCGGTAGGAGTCCCGCTGCGGCACGCGCACACCGACGGCGAACTCGCAGTAGGTGGGTAGGCGCTCGACCCCCAGGTCCTCGGCGAAGGCGGCCACGGCGGTCCCCGCCGGCAGCCGCCCGCTGGCCAGCGCCGCTCCGTCGGGGGCGAGCACCCGGAACGATGCCCGGTTGTGGAAGTGCTGGTAGGGGCCGGTACCGGCGCAGTCCACGCCCGCGGCCCGGATGTTGATGTCGCGAACAAGGACCCGGACGGTCGTCGGGGAGACCGCCTCCTCGGCAGCGCCGACGGCACCGCAGCCGGTCGCGCCGACCAGCAGCAGGGGCAGCAGAGCCATGGTGCTTCGCCGCACGTCATCCTCCTTCCGTCCGCCTGCCGGGTCCGCGGCGGCAGGCCGTCGCGGACCCGGCAGGAGCGGGGTCATCCGTGGGCGTCGGTCAGGACTTCTCGACCCGGCACTGCTTGGTCTCCGTCTTCGTCGGGTCGCTCTCCGAGGTCGCGGTGAGCTTCACGAAGCCGGTGTTCGCGGCGGCGGCGGTGGCGCCCACCGACACCTTGACGGTGGTGGCCTTACCGAACTGCGCGGTGGCGAGTTGGTTGGGCAGCCAGGTCCGCCAGCCCTTGCCGGCGACCTCCGCCGACAGGCGGTAGACGTCCGACTTCAGGTACGCGCTGACGTTCTCCGGGTGCTGCTGCCCGCCGGCCGAGTACGAGCCGGTGTTGGTCAGCTCGAACGAGCAGGTCACGCCGCGGTTGGTCGGCTTTCCGGCACCGGTCGCCTCGCCCTTGCCCAGCGTCACGCCGTGGCTGCTCGGCCCGCCGGTGCCGTCGAGCGAACGCACCGCCACGGTGTAGGTCAGCGAGCCGGCCGAGTCCCGCTTGAGGTCGATGATGTAGAAGTGCAGCCGGTTGGCCTCGTCGACGTACTCGTACTGGCTGCCGGTGTCCGCGCCGGCGTGGAACAGCGCGTCGGAGAGCTGCCGGTAGTCCCCCATGGTGATCTTCTGCGGGGTGCCGTCGGGCCGGTAGAAGTCGATCATGTCGATGTCCTGCGGGTTGGCGTCCACCACCCACTGGAACGGCGCGCTGTCGGCGTTCTTCGTCTTGCTGAGCAGCACACCGCTGTCCGGGGTGAACGAGTCCGCGCCCATCCGGTCGACGACCTCGACGGTGTAGTTGTTGAAGTTGCCACCGTCGCACAACGGGTCGGTGGTGACACCGCACGTCGGCGACAGGTCCTTGTTCAGGGCGATGTTCACGCCGGTCAGACCCTTCGGACCGGCGTCGACCGCCCGAGCCGTGACCTGTGCGACCACCAGACCCGAGGAGGCCAACGACTCCCGCGACAACCGCAGCACGTGCTCCTCACCGAGCAGGCCGATCTTGAGCTTGTCCCGCACGGTGTGCAGTGAGCCCATCGAACCGCCGTTGGTCGGTGGGATCTGCCAGCGGGTGTGCGGACCGCCCGGGCCATTGAACGACCCGCGCGACATCATGCTCCAGATCCCGGTGTACGCCCTGCGCAGCGGCTCGCCGTACGGGTTGTTGTAGTTGTCGCCGATGCCCAGCAGATGGGTCAGCTCGTGGGCGTAGACGCCCATGCCGGAGCTCTCCCCCTGCGTCGAGGAGCCGCCGCCGGCGTTCGGCCACAGTGTCGCCGCCGCTTTCCACGAGGTCCAGTCCACGTAGCGGGTCTTCGCCCAGTTCGGCAGGTTCGGGTCCGGCGGGCCCCAGGCGTCCGGCACGTCCTCCTTGTTCTGGAAGATCATCTGACCGAACTCCTGCCAGGTCGACGACTCGTCCTGGCCGGCGCTGAGGATGAACACCAACTCGTACTGGTTGGCGACCTCCTCGCCGACAGCCGCCCGCCAGGCGCCCAGGCCGTCGGTGCGGATGTTCTTGCCGCAGACGTCCCCGCTCGGGCAGGCGCCCGGGTTGAACCCGTTGTCCAGACCGTACTGGTAGGACTTGGCCGGCATCTGGTACGGCCCGAACCCGGTGAGGTCGACGCCGTAGCGGCCGTTGGAGTCCTGCATCCAGTACTCGTGCAGGGTGTGACCCTTGTTGAGGGTGTTCGGGGTGTTCAGGAAGTCCTGGTAGAACGTCGGCACGTCCGCCCGGGGAATGTTGGTCGCGACGGACTGGGGGTTGCCGAAGACCGTCGATCGGGCCCGCTGGGAGACCGCGAACGTCTCGTCCGGATAGTCGAGCGCCACCAAAGCGATCTTGAAGTTGCGGACCGAGCCGGACACGCTCGGGTCGGCCCAGTTCTTGCCGGGCACGGCCTTGTAGTCGTTCCAGGTCATCGTGTCCGGGTTCTGCCAGGCCTGCGGATCGAGGACCTGGAACGGCGCGGTGCCGCCGGCCGGGTTGGCCGGGGCCGCGGCGGCCTGCGCCGCCCCGGTCGCCACGAGCGTGGTCGCCACGGCGGCGGCCAGCACGGCCCGCCTCAGCCGGGCTCGGTTGGGGGTACGGTGCACGAAATCACCTCTCGTCGGAGGAAACGCGGTGCCGGCGCCCCGGTGGGGGCTTTCGCGGAGCGCCTGTCAGCAAGCCGCGCAGCGAATCTAGGAGGGCGGGTCGGTGCCGGTCACCGTGCAGATGTCGGCAGGTGAGCCGGCCACTTCCGACACCTGAAGGACCGACGCCCCGACGGCTGCGCCAGGGGAGGCTCCGGGAACCGGTTCGGTGCTCGCCGCCAGGGCCCGCCGCACGTCGCGGCGTACCCGGTCGAGGGCGGCCTCGGACAGGGGTCCGCGCGGTGGGCGGCACCGCCCTCCGAAGCGTCCGGCGCACTCCATGGCGAGCTTGACGGCCTGCACCGACTCGGGCCGGGAGGACCAACCGAGGATGGGGTGCAGTTCGGCGTAGAGCGGCAGCGCCCGGCCCAGGTCGCGGGCGACGCACAGCTCGTAGAGGCGCACGGCCTGGCGGGGCAGCGCGTTGGGCAGGGTGGCGACCCATCCGGTGGCGCCGCACAGCATCAGTTCGAGCACCACGTCGTCGGCGCCGACCAGCACGTCGACGTGGGGGCAGAGGTCCCGCAGGCGATGCAACCTGCGGACGTCGCCGGTGACCTCCTTGACCGCGACGATCCCGTCGATCTCGGCGACGGTCGCCAGCAGGTCCGGCGTGAGGTCCAACCGGGTGTCGTACGGATCGTTGTGCGCGACCACCGGCAGGCCGACCGCCGCCACCTCCCGATAGTGGGCGACCACGTCGGCGGCGCGGGCAGCGGGCCCCTCGGGTGGCCGCGCCAGCACGCCGTGGGCACCGGCCTCGGCGGCCTGCTGGGTCCAGCGGCGGGCCTGCCTGCTGCCGTAGCCACCGACGCCGGGCACCACCGCGCAGCCGGGCGGCGCGGCCTGCACCGTCGCCTGAACCACGGCGGCCCGCTCGTCGTCGGTGAGCGCCCGGTACTCCCCCACCGACGCGCACGGCACGACCCCGTGGCACCCCTCGGCAGCGAGCCAGCGCACGTGTTCCTGGAGCTTGTCGACATCGACCGACAGGTCGGCGCGGAACGGCGTGGTGATGGAGACCAACACGCCCCGCCAGGGCCTACCAGTTTCCACTCGCAAGCCCCCTCTCCGCCGGCGCCGCCAGGTGTGGCGCGCCGACGTGATCCGTACCGGAACCCTAGGAACGCCCGTCGCCGCGGTCTTCGGACAGATGCCGGAACAGCCGCGTCATCGCCCGTCTTTTTGTCGTGACTTCGACAGTGGACCTTGCGCGATGACCCATCGGCACCGGAGGGTAAGGACTGGCGGTCGCGCGATCCCTGTCACGCAGCGCAACCAGGGGAGTTTTATGCACGGTGAGCTCCAGCGAATCGTCGACGCCGTCGCCGCCCGGGTGGGGCGACCCGCCCTCATCGAGGATCGCCGGCAGCGGGTGGTCGCCTACAGCGAGCACGACGGTCCGATGGACGACGTCCGGCGCACGTCGATCCTGCGCCGGCAGACGACGCCGGAGGTGATCGCCTGGTTCCGGGGCATGGGCGTGCTCACGGCCCACGCGCCGATCCGTACCCCCGCCTGCGCCGAACTGGACCTGCTGGCCAGGGTGTGTGTGCCGATCCGGCACGACGACCTGCTGCTCGGGTTCGTCTGGTTCATCGACGCGGACGGTTCGATGACCGATGCCGACATCGCCACCGCGACCGGCCCGTTCGCCGACCTGTCGCTGGCCCTGTACCGGGAGAACCTGCTCGGTGAGCTCGCCTCCCAGCGGGAGACCGAGGCCACCCGCACCCTGCTGGTGGAGAGCCGGCAGGCGCGCGAGCACGCGGCGCGGGCGCTGCTGGAGGAGGGCGTGGTGGTCGCCGACGGGCCGACGGTCGCGCTCGTCGCCCAGCTCGTGCCGGCGGCCGGGCGGCAGCCCGACGAGGTGGCCCGGATCGCCCTGGAACAGGCCCTGGTCAACACCCGCCGCTGGATCGGCGTGCGGGAGACGTTGCACCTGGTCTGGCACGACCACGGGGTGCTGCTGGTCTGCGGCGACCGGGTCGCCGGCCGACCCTCGCCGGAAGCCTCCGCCGCGCACCTCAACGACGCGCTGGGCACCGCGACCCGCGGCCTGGCCTCGGTGGAACGGACGGTGACCGGAATCGGCCAGCCCCGTGGCGGGCTGTCCGACGCTCTGGAGTCCTACCAGGAGGGCGCGCAGGCCGCCCGGGTCGGCACGCAACTGCCCGCGCTGGGCGGCGTGGTCTCCTGGGCCGGCCTCGGCATCTACCGGGTGCTGTCCCAACTGGACAGTCGGCACCTCACCGTCGCGGGCGTCCACCCCGGGCTGGAGCGGTTGCTGCGCGACGATGCCCACCAGGTGCTGCTGGAGACCCTGGAGGCCTACCTGGACCTGGCGGGCAACGCGCACGCCACCGCCGAGAAGCTCCGCCTGCACCGGACGACCCTCTACTACCGGCTGCAACGGGTGGAACAGCTCGCCGGGACCGACCTCAAGGACGGCAACGAACGGCTGTGCCTGCACCTGGCCATGAAGCTCGGCCGGCTCACCGGCCATTACCGCACGCCGTGAGGCGTACGCCCGCCGGTGGAGCCACAGCGGGCAGCAGCGGCTGGCCCGAGCGGCCGTCGGGATGGGGCCGGGCGTTCCCCGTCAGACGAGGCGGGTCATCCACCCGTACGGGTCGGCGGCCCGACCGTACTGGATGTCGAGCAGGTGGCTGCGCAGCCGCATGGTCACCGAGTCCTCCGCGCCGGCGTTCGGGGCCGTCACCTCGCCGCCCTCCCAGACCAGGCGTCCGACCGGCGTGACCACCGCGCCGGTGCCACACGCGAAGACCTCGGTGATCGCGCCGGAGGCCACACCCTCCTGCCATTCCCGGATCTCCACCGGGCGCTCCTCGACCTCCAGGCCCAGATCCTTGGCGAGGATGAGGATCGACGCCCGGGTGACGCCTTCGAGGATGGTGCCGAGTGCCGGGGTGACGATCCGTCCGTCGGCGGTGATGAAGTAGAGGTTCATGCCGCCGAGCTCCTCCACGTAGCGACCCTCGGCGGCGTCCAGGAAACAGACCTGCTCACAGCCGTGCTCGGCGGCCTCGACCATCGGCGCCAGGCTGGAGGCGTAGTTGCCGCCGCACTTCGCCTCGCCCGTGCCGCCCCGCGCCGCCCGGGTGTACTCGGTGGAGAGCCAGATGGAGACCGGCTTGACGCCACCGGAGAAGTACGCGCCGACCGGGCAGGCGATCACCATGTAGGTGATCTCCTTCGCCGGCCGAACCCCCAGGAACGGCTCGGAGCCGAACATGAAGGGCCGCAGGTAGACGCTGTACTCGTCCTCGTTCGGCACCCACACCTGATCCGCGCGGACCAGCCCTTCGACCGAGGCCATGAAGTCCGGCACCGGCAGCTCGGGCAGTGCCAGTCGCCGGGCGGACCGCGCGAAGCGCTCCGCGTTGGCATGCGGCCGGAACGACCAGATCGAGCCGTCACGGTGCCGGTAAGCCTTCATCCCCTCGAAGACCTCCTGGGCGTAGTGCAGTACGGCCGCCGCCGGGTGCATGAGGATCGGACCGAAGGGGATGATCTCGGAGTCCTGCCAGCCGCCGTCGGGCCTCCACACCGCCCGTGCCATGTGGTCGGTGAAGTACGTGCCGAACCCCGGATTGGCCATGATCTCGGCTCGCCGCTGCGCGCTCGCCGGGCTCGGATTCTGGTGCAACGGGAACGACAGGCTCATCGCCGGGTCCTCTCAGGGGCCGCATCCCTGGGCGCTCAGGTCACCGAGCACGAACACGCGCAGGGGAGGTTGTCGGATGACGGGTGCAGAATACCGACCGTGCTGTCGCCGATCGTAGACAGACCGAGGCGAGAGCCACCTCCCCGTCACGCTGCCCGGCATCCCGATCGGGATGCCGGTCAGGGCTGGAGCCACCAGGGGCTGGTGTAGGCCACCGCGAAGTCGTTACACGGGTGGCCGACCGGGCCGGGGGTGGCGTTGGGCGCCGACGGGTCGGAGATCCGGAGCACCACCCAGTCGCCGTCGGTGGCGTCGAGGGGCACTGTGAAGTCGGTGACCTGACCGTTGACGGTGTCGATGACGTCGACGACGGTCGGCACCGAGGTGCCGGGACGGAGGACCTGGATCCGCAGGGGCTTACCGTCCCAGGCCGGGCCGCGGTCCAGATCCAGCAGGAACCGGACGTCGCCAGAGGTCACGTTCAGCACCCCACCCATGCGTACGCCGTTGGCGGTGGCGTCCACCCGTAGGCCCGAGACGCGCGTGGCGAAGGAGCGGCGGGCGGCCATCGCCTCGAACACCGCGGCCCGGGTGTTCTCGGCGACCCACAGTCCGCTGCGGCCCTTACCCTCGTGGAAGCCCCAACTGGTGCCGTGCTCGTCGGTGACGCCGGTCAGAGCCGGCCGCCAACCGGCGTTCAGGCAGGCCACCAGCGGTGACGTCGCGCCCGACGACCAACCCTCGAAGAGAAAGTCGTCGGTCCGGTTGAACATCTCCAGCCCCACGAGTTGATTCCGGGCCGAGGCGTTGAAGGAGAAGTTGTTGAACCGGCCCGCCTCCCGGCCGGGGTGGTTGAAGCTCGCCAGGCCCCCGGGTCGGCCGGCGAGCCAGTCGTACAGGCTGCCGGGGCTGCTGGCCCGCAACAGGTCGGCGAAGTCGGAGGTGTTCCAGACGTTGATGTGCCCCTGCAACGGGTGCGACCACTCGAACCCGCGGACGGCGGTGAACTGACCCGGGTCGTTGGCGGCGTTGGCCAGGTCGCCGGTGGTCCGCCACTCGGACGAGCTGAGCCCGTCGATGGCGAAGAGAGTGGCGTGATCGGTCAGGGCCGCGACGTCCAGACCGGCCTCGCGCATCGACGCGAACGCGGCTTGGGCGCTGCCGTCACCGTCGGACATGACCGTGTGGTTGTGCATGTCCGCGTGGACCAACGTCGTGCCCTGCGTGATCCGGGACGACCGGCTGGCGCCGTCCGCCGCGGTCGGGCCGCCGGCCATCGTCGTGGTGGCCGCTCTGGCGGCGGTCGGCAGCGCGGCCAGCATCAGCGTGCCGCCAGCGCCGGCCAGAAGCGCCCGTCGGCCGAAGCCCGCGGGGAGCTCGACCTGACCGTACGGCGCGTCGTCGTCGGATCCGTGGTCGTGATGGCAGTGGTGTGGGTGCTGTTCCGTCATCATCATATTGATGTAGATAGTTCTGACGGAGACGTCAAGCCGAGTCGTCGGTCAGACGAACACCTCGTTACGCCTCACACCGCAACGGCCTCGCCACGACCGGCGGTGCGCCGTCCGATCGGGGTACGGCAGGTGCGTCCCGTCCCGCCAGCTCGCGGCGCGAGGTGATGCCGAGCTTGCGAAAAATCTTGCGCAGGTGATAGTCCACAGTGCTCGGGCTGATGAACATCTGGGCCGCCACCTCACGGTTGGAGGCGCCGTTCGAGACCCGCCGGGCGATGTCCCGCTCCTGGCTGGTCAGGCAGCGGCTCTGGGTGAGGTGGTTGGTCGTGTCGTGGCCGGCCAGCCTGCTGCGTAGTTCGCGGCGGGATGCGACGCCGAGCCGGTGGAACACTCCGCGGAGGTGATGTTTGACGGTGTGAGTGCTGATGACCAGGTCCGTCGCGACCTCGACGTTCGTGGAGCCGGCCGCCACCAGGAGGGCGATCTGTTCCTGCCGCGGGGTCAGTACCGCGTCGGGACGGACTCGGGCAGGCTCGGCTACGACACGGCGCATGGTGCTCCTCGGGCGAGGTTCGGGGTCTCGACGACCATCCGATCGCGCCGTGGTGCACGACGAGTGCAGACTGAGTGCTCGCCCTACGCGCTCAGGACGCGCCCCTCATCAAGCTCAGGCGGGCCCGGACATACGCGACCATTGTCCGGTATGTCTCGGCCTGCTCCATGCCGGCGAACTCGATCAGTTCCCGGAAGCCGTTGTCCGCGATCAGGTTCTCGAACTGCTGGCACCCCCGTTCCGCACGCACCAGGTCACCCAGATCGAACGCGGCCCGCGCGAGGATCGCCGCGACGGCACACCGGGGACCGTCCGACTCACAGACGCCTTCCGTCAGTCCCCACTCCGACACCTTCACCGCCTGGTCGAGGCGGCCGAGTTTCCAGGACGACTCGGCGACGAGCTGTGCGTAGTAGATCTTCAGGTGATCGAGGTGCTGCGCCACGGCTATGGCCAGTCCTTCGTCGGCGAGCCGGGTGCCGGTCTCGAACCGGTCGGACCCCAGGAGCGCCCTCGTGAGTGTCAGCAGCGAGACGGCCAGCAGTTCCTGGTGCCCCGTCCGGCGGGCAAGAGCCACCGAGCGGTCGCCGTACGCGGTGGCGGCGTCGTGGTCGCCACGCGACAACGACAGCACGGCGAGGTTACGCAGGACCTCGGCCTGTCCGGTCAACTCTCCGGCGCCCTCGAAGATGGACAGGGCTCGACGCAGGTGGTCGTCGGCCTGCGGCAGCGGGGCGAGAACCTCACCGACGGTACGCAGAAGTTCGGCCTCCACCAGCGGCTCACCGAGCACGCTGACCAGATCGAGGATCGCGAGTACGGTCGGTGTCCGGCCCGGGGGTATGGAGTTGCTGCCCGGTGCCGAGGCGGCGAGGACCATGGCCGCCGCGTCACGCCCCAGGCCGTGCGCGAGGGCCAGGTCGATGGTCGCCCACAGCGCGGCGCGTTCCCGCGCGTACCAGGCGGCAGCCTGTGGCACGCTGTCGAACGACTCAGGTGTCACCTCTGACGGCGGCTCGCCGACGTCGCCGATCGGCTGTCGGTGGTGTCTCGCGTACGCGGCGCGGGCCGAGTGCAGGTAATGCGTGATGAGCCGCCGCTCGCACTCCGGTCGTTCCTGATCCTCGTCGAGGAGTTCGCCCGCGTAGGCCCGCAACAGGTCGTGCAGCACGTACCGCCCGGCCTGGGACTCGTCGAGCAGATTCGCGGTCACCAGGTCCATGAGCAGTGCGCGCGCCTGTGCGCGACCGACTCCGGCGACGCTGGCCGCCGACTCCAGCGGGATCCCCGGCCCCGGGTGGACGGCGAGAGCACGGAACGCCTGCGCCGTGGCGGGATCAAGGGCCCGGTACGACCACGAGAACACCGATCGGACATCGTCGGATGAGTCCACGCTGGACAACGCGTCGAGTCGGGCGGAGGGCGCGGAGACGTCGTCGACGGCCGCGCTCAACGGCAGGGCCGGGTTGAGGGCCACGCGGGCCGCGACGATCGCCAGTGCGAGCGGCAGCCCGGCGCAGAGCGTGACGACCCTGTCCAGGGCCTCCGGATTCGCTGTGGCGCGACGGGCCCCGAGGCGGTTGATCAGAAGCTGTCGGGACTCGGCCCCGGTCAGCCGATCGACGTGCAGGTACCGTGCGCCCTCCCGGGTCGCCAGGCTGGCCATCCGGTTGCGGCTCGTCACGATGACCAGGCAGCCCCGGGTGGCCGGCAGCAGCGGGCGGACCTGGGCGGAGTCGCGCGCGTTGTCCAGGAGGATCAGGAGTCGACGACCGAAGAGGCGGCTGCGGTAACGGGCTGCCTGCGCGTCGACGGTCTCCTGCGGTGACGAGACCGCGGGCTCGCCCAGGGACGCCAGCAACGTGGCGAGCGCCTCCTCCGGTGACATGACGCGCCCGTCCGGATCGAGACCCCGCAGGTTCAGAAACAACTGGCCGTCGGGGAAGTCGCTGGCGATCTGGTGGGCCCAGTGCACGGCGAGCGCGGTCTTTCCGATGCCACCCATGCCGCCGAGCACGGTGATCACGACGGCCGCGTCGCCGAAACCGTCGGACAGTTGCTCGTCGAGCACGGCGGCCACGTCGCTTCGGCGCACGAAGCCCGCGACCTGCGGCGGCAGCTGCGCGGGCCGGAGAGCCTCGGGCGGGCGCAGTTCCTCCTGCAGAGTCCAGCCGCTGGCGAGCAGCTCCCGGTACGCCTCGCGCAGCTCCGGCCCCGGGTCGACCCCCAGCTCCTCGGCGAGACGTTGACGGGTCCGCTCGAAGACCCGCACCCCCTCCGCCCGGTGACCGGTGGCCACGTACGCGCGCATCAGGCACGCCTGTAGCGCCTCGTCCAGCGGCACCGCGGCGGCCACGCTCAGCAGTGGGGTCAACACGGTGTCGGCCATGCCGTTGGCGATCGCCGCCTCGCTGGCGGCGATCGCCACCGCGACACGCTCCCGTTCGATGGCGACGAACTCCGGCGAACTCGACGCACTGGCGGGGAGGTCGGTGAACGCGGGGCTGCGGCCAAGCTCCAGAGCGGTCAGGTACGCCCGGACGCCGGCCATGACGTCACCGCCGGCGAGCGCTGCGCGGGCCCGTCGAACCAACTCGCGATACATGGCCAGATCGGAGTCCTCGGTCGCAAGGACCAATCGGTAACCCGTACCGGCCGGTAGGAGGTAGCGACCGGTTTCGCGGACGTCCAAATCCGGTTCGAAGATCCGCCGGATCTGCCCGACGTGCCGGTGGACCTGGTTGGCGGCGCTGGGCGGCGGCTGTTCGTCCCATACGCCGTCGATGATGGCGTCGAGGCTGACCGCGTCACCGCCGGCGGCAAGGAGCTTGGCCAGGATGATCCGCTGGCGCACCGGGCCGAGATCGACATCCGAGCCGTCCCGCCGACAGCCGAGACCGCCGAAGACCTTGAACTCGCAGCGGGACCGCGGCGCGTCCGGGGGCCTGCGGTCGGGCGTCGTCACGATTGACATCCTAGGGATGGAAGGGCAGCGGCTTCGCTTTTCGGCCCAGCCTGCGATTCGCCGCGGCGCCACCGCATCGCCCATTTCTCGTTGTCCGTCGAGTCGGTCGCCGAAACGGGGACTACGTGGTTCGGGTGATTCGGGAAACAGTGCCATCTCCGTACCTTCGGCATGGTTCCAACGCGGAACGCAAGCCCAAGGAGTGCGCATGCCCCATGTCACAGTTGGCTCAGAGGGAGCCGACCCGATCGAGATCTACTACGAGGATCACGGTGCCGGTAGGCCGGTGGTACTCAGCCACGGCTACCCGCTGAGTGGGCAGGCCTGGAAAAGCAGGTCTCCGCACTGGTCGCGGCCGGTTACCGGGCCATCACGTATGACCGGCGGGGTTGGGGCAATTCCAGCCAGCCCGACGGTGGATACGACGTCGACACGTTCGCCGACGACCTGAACGCGCTGCTCACGCAACTGGACGTACGCGACGCGATCCTCGTGGGTCACTCGATGGGGACCGGCGACGTTGCCCGCTACCTGGGTCGTCACGGCACCGACCGGGTCGCGAAGGCTGTGCTGATGTCGCCGATCCCACCGTTTCTCCTCAAGACCGACGACAACCCCGAAGGCGCACCGCAGTCGTTGTTCGACGGGTTCATCCAGGCCGCGCGGGCGGACCGGAACGGATGGCTCAAGCAGTTCCTGGAGAACTTCTACAACGTCGACGTCTACGGCGGTTCGCTGGTGAGCGAGGAGGCGTTCCAGGCGAGTGTGAACGTGGCGGTGGCCGGATCCCCCGTCGCCGCGGTGGCCTGCATCCCGACGTGGCTCACCGATTTCCGCGCCGACCTGCCCAAGATCGACGTGCCGGTCCTCGTGATCCAGGGCGACCAGGACCGGGTCCTACCCATCGGGGTCACCGGCCAGCGACTGTCCGCCTTCATCGCGGATTCGCGCCTGCTCGTCATCGAGGGCGGGCCGCACGCCATTGCCTGGACCCACAGCGATCAGGTCAACGCCGCCCTGCTCGACTTCTGCGCGAAGTAAGTGAAAGGAAACACCGTGAAATTGTTTTCCCGGCGGCGTCTCATCTCCGTGGGCGTGGTCATCGGCGCGCTCACCCTGGGTGGTGCCGGTATCGGCACCGCACAGGCCTCGACGGCTCACACCCTGCACTCACGGCCCGCAACGGCCAAGCCGACAGTCGTGCTCGTGCACGGGGCGTGGGCGGACGGGTCGAGCTGGGACAAGGTGGCGGCCAAGCTCCAGCACGACGGCTACCGGGTGGTCACGCCGCCGAATCTGCTGTCCGGCGTGGAGAACGACGCCGCCAACCTGCGCGCCTACCTGGACACCATCACCGGACCGATCGTCCTCGTCGGGCACTCGTACGGCGGCATGGTCATCACGAACGCCGCCCGGGGCGACGAGCAGGTCAAGGCCCTGGTCTACGTCGACGCGTACATCCCGGACGAGCACGACACCGTGCTGTCGCTGACCTCGGCCGTGCCGGGCTCGATCTTCGCCGCCGACGTGTCCACCGTCTTCGACCAGGTCGCGATCCCCGGTGACGACCCGCACAACGTGAACCTCTACGTGAAGCCGTCGATCTTCGGCAAGGCGTTCGCCGACAAGAGCATTTCCGCCAAGGACGTGGCGGTGCTGGCCTCCCGGCAGCGTCCGCTGGCCTTCGGTGCCCTGGTCGAGGAGTCCAAGGAGCCCGCCTGGCTGACCATCCCCTCGTGGTCGGTGGTCGGCAAGCAGGACGCCGTCATCCCCGCCGCCCAGCAGATCGCCATGTCCAGGAGGGCCAAGGCGCACACGACCGAGATCAACGCGCCTCACCTGTCCATGGTCACCGACGCGGGCGTGGTCACCAACCAGATCGAGGCCGCCGCCAAGGCGACCGACTGACCCGACGGCACGACTGACACGACGGCCGGCCGTGGGGGGGGGGGGGGGGGGGGGGGCGGGGCCCCCCCCCCCCCCCCGCGGGCCCGAACGGCCGCGGCCCGCGGTTGCCGCCGGCGGGGAGGCGGCCGGCGCCGCACGGGCACCGGGGGGC
>NZ_JBVJGQ010000002.1:0-351062 GCF_055587245.1 Micromonospora sp. NPDC047756 | reverse complement strand
GCGGGCCTGCGGGGGCGGGTTGGGCGGGTCCCTCTTCCCGGCCCCTGCGGGGCCCCCCCCCCCCCCCCACCCGCCCCCCCCCCCCCCCCCCCCCGGCCCCCCCCCCCCCCCCCCCCCCACGGCCGGCCTTTCGCAAACCCGGCTCCCGTTGCCGCCGAGGTCAGGAGACGGTCAGGCGGTCGTCCGGGCCGCCTCCAGGATGACCTCGGTGACCTCGCCGGGATGCGAGATCAGGCCCAGGTGGCCGGCGTCGATCCGGGTGATGTCGGCTCCCGCCCGCTTCATCATCGCCTCCTGGCTGGCCGGCGGGATGACCCGGTCCTCGGTGCCGATGACCGCCCACACCGGGATCGTCTTCCACGCCGGCTCGGTCGCCGGCACCCCCAGCGCGTTCGTGGCCAGGGCGGTCTGGGTCACGGCGAGCACCTCCGCCTGCCGCCGGGGCAGACCGTTGGCGAAGCCGGGGATGAACACCTTCGGCAGGACGTACGCGTCGGCCGCGCCCTCCGGGGCGCCGGGGAACGGTACGAGCTTGAAGACGCTCGTGGGGTCGGTCAGGGCCGGTTCGAGAATCGAGCCGGAGCCCGCGGTGAGCTCTTCGACGGTCTCCCCCTTGTCCGGGGCGAAGGCGTCGACGAAGACGAGTGCCTTGACGTTCTTGTTGCCGGTCGCGGCGTCGCTCGTCACGAAACCGCCGTAGGAGTGGGCGGCGATCACGATGGGACCCTCGATGGTGGACAGGAAGTCCTTCAGGTAGCCGCTGTCGATCGTCGGCCCCCGGTTGGGTTGCGGCGCGACCTGGACATCGAAACCGCGGGCCTGGAGTCTCTTGACCTCCCCACTCCAACTGGAGCCGTCCGCCCAGGCGCCATGCACCAGGACGATGGTTGGTCTGCTGCGATGCCCCTCGTCCGGGGTTGGTCGCGGGCCGCCGTCCGCGGACACGCCTGGGGCGGCTGAGCCGAGCACCGTCACCAGCGTGGCGGCGGCGAGCGTTGCGGCGATGGTCTTCGGCCGACGTAGCGAGATACCGAGCATGTCTCTTCTCCCTCGTTGGTCAGTGGTTTCCGAACGCGGGCAGATGTGCGCAGCCGCCACCGCGACCCGGCCCACGCCGTACCGGTCGAGAGCACCGCCGAGCTGCCGCGATGACGCGCCTGATCGCCCAACCTCACCGTATTCACGCCAACCGCGCATCTCAGGACAGAAGAGGAAAATAACTCAACTTTCACCTGGCCGGAGGACACGCCATCAAACAGGTTCTCGACCCCCCTCGCACCGACCGCTCCCCCACTTCCCGTTATCTGTAAACAACCCTTGATATTAGACGTCACGAACGTCAATATGTGGAGGTCGCGGGTCGTCGAAGCCTGGGGAGTGAGCCATGAGAAGACATCGGATTTTCGCAGCGGTGGCCGGGGCGGCGATGACCCTCACGGCCGCCGTCGCCTTCGTCCCCAGCAGCATGGCGGCCGTACCCTCGGCCAACGCCGTTCCGATGGTCGCCTGTGCCGCGCCCGGCTGGGCCGAAGGACCCACCTACCAGGCGGGCGCGCAGGTCACCTACGGCGGGCGGCTCTACCAGGCGCTGGTGACCCACACCGCGCACCCCGGCGCCGGCTGGAACCCCGCCTCGACTCCATCGCTCTGGCGTGACCTCGGCGCGTGCTCGGGGACCACCCCGCCACCCACCACGCCACCACCGACGACGCCACCACCCACCACCCCACCGCCGACCACTCCTCCTCCCACCACGCCACCACCGACCGGTGGGACCTGCGCGGTGAAGTCGCGGCCCACCGGCAAGGTGCTGCAGGGCTACTGGGAGAACTGGGACGGGGCCTCCAACGGCGTGCACCCCGGCCTCGGCTGGATCCCGATCACCGACAGCCGGCTCAACCAGCACGGATACAACGTGATCAACGCGGCGTTCCCGGTGATCCGCTCGGACGGCACGGTCCTCTGGGAGAACGGCATGGACGCCGGCGTGAAGGTGGCCACCCCAGCCGAGATGTGCCAGGCCAAGGCGGCCGGCGCCACCATCCTGATGTCGATCGGCGGAGCCGCCGCGGGCATCGACCTGAGCTCGACCGCCGTCGCCGACCGGTTCATCGCGACGATCGTGCCGATCCTGACGGCCTACCACTTCGACGGCATCGACATCGACATCGAGACCGGCCTGACCGGCAGCGGCAACATCAACACCCTGTCCACGTCGCAGGCCAACCTGATCCGGATCATCGACGGCGTGCTGGCCCGGATGCCGTCGAACTTCGGCCTGACCATGGCGCCGGAGACGGCCTACGTCACCGGCGGCAGCGTGGTCTACGGCTCGATCTGGGGCTCGTACCTGCCGATCATCAAGAAGTACGTGGACAACGGCCGGCTCTGGTGGCTCAACATGCAGTACTACAACGGCAGCATGTACGGCTGCGCCGGCGACTCGTACCCGGCGGGCACCGTGCAGGGCTTCACCGTGCAGACGCAGTGCCTGAACAACGGGCTCACCATCCAGGGCACCACCATCCGGGTGCCGTACGACAAGCAGGTCCCGGGCCTGCCCGCGCAGATCGGGGCCGGCGGCGGCCACCTGTCGACGTCGTTGGTCACGCAGGCGTGGAACTCCGTACCCGGTCTCAAGGGTCTGATGACCTGGTCGGCGAACTGGGACGGGTCGAAGGGGTGGACCTTCGGCGACAACGTGAAGCGCCTGCAGGGCCGCTGACGGCTGACCGACACCGGGCCTCCCGCCTGCCGTACGTACAGGCAGGCGGGAGGCCCGGCGCGGCTGACAGCCGTGCGGCATCCGCCGGCGGTTTGGGCGGGCATTCCCCTGTGGCCAGTTCGAGTTCACCGCATCGCTCTACGGTGCCAGCGGACCGAAGACGTCCTGCTGGCACCTGGAGAGATGAGGATCGATGGCAGTAAGTAAGCGGATGGGCCTGACCGCTGCGGCGGTCGCGCTGACCCTGACGCTGCCGGGCACCGCGACCGCGGCGGCGGCGGAGCGGAACACGTGGGACCAGGCCGAGTTGTTGAGGTTCGCCGCGCTGCCGGCGGCAACCTTCGTTCCCGGCAGCGAACCGTCCGGCTCGTCGCTCGGCAGTGCCCCCATCAATGGAATCACCCCGCCGTTCGCCGACCAACCGATCCAGGGGTTCAGCGGCGTCCTGCGCAACGCCGACGGCACCTTCGACGTGCTGTCCGACAACGGCTTCGGCAACAAGGCCAACAGTGCCGATTTCGTGCTGCGTGTGCAGCGGGTCGCGCCCGACTTCGGCAGCGGCGCCGTGGACGTGCTCGGTGGCATCAACCTGACCGACCCGTACGGCAAGGTGCCCTTCCCGCTCACTCGTGCCGACCGCGTGCTCACCGGGGCGGACTTCGACGTCGAGTCGATCACCCGGACGGCGGATGGCACGTACTGGATCGGTGACGAGTTCGGCCCGTACCTGCTGCATTTCGACCGGGCAGGCCGCTTGCTGCAGGCGCCGGTGCCGTTGCCCGGGGTTTTCGCCCCCGAGAACCCGGGCCGCGGTGCGACCCCGGCCAACCTTGGCAGCAGCAAGGGTTTCGAGGGCACGGCCCAGTCGCCGGACGGTCGCACGCTCTACCCGCTGCTTGAGGGCACGATCACGGGTGATCCGGCCGGCACCCTCCGGCTGAGCGAGTTCGACATCGGGACCAACGCCTACACCGGACGGCGCTGGAGCTACGCGCTCGACTCTCCCACAAACGCGATCGGTGACGCCGTCATGGTGGATCGCGACCGCTTCCTGATCATCGAGCGGGACAACGGTCAGGGCGAGACGGCCAAGGTCAAGAAGATCTACCTTGCGGACAAGCGCGACCGTAACCGCGACGGGGTGCTCGACAAGACGCTGGTCGCCGACCTGATGGCAATCGCCAACCCTCGGCACGTCGGCGGTTTCGGTGACCCGTTCACGTTCCCGTTCCAGACGATCGAGGACGTGGTGATCCTCGACGACCGCACGCTCGCCGTCCTGAATGACAACAACTTCCCGTCGTCGGCGGGTCGGACGGCCGGCCAGGCGGACGACAACGAGTTCATCGTGATCAAACTCGACCGCCACCTGAACGCGGACAAGCACGTCCTGCGTCGCTACTGAACCCTTGTCAGCGGGGTGGGCAGACCGACAGGCTGTCCACCCCGCCCCGGGTGGCGTAAGCGCGGGCCGAACGGTGTCGCGTGGGTCATTCCTCAGCAGTGGGTCGGCTGTGCACCACCAACTCGTCGATCTCCAACCGGCCGACGCGCAACTCCCGCACGACCGCCCGGCGGATCGCCAGCCGTCCGATGACCAGCGCCCCGACAGCGACGGCCCCGACGGCCAGCGCCCCCACGGCGAGGGCACCGACCGACGCCGCGCCCGCAGCCCGCGCGCCGGTAGCCGCCGCGCCCGTCGCCACCGCGCCGTCGGCACGCGTTCCGGTCCACCGCATCAGATTCACGTCACGCTTCATCGCCCCATTGTCCGCGTGCCGCCGGCCGGTTGCCGATCAGCCGCGAAACGCCTCGATCGTGAGCGCGGCGAAGCGCCGAGCGGCGGCAACCCGGGCGTTCGTCGAGATGGCGTACAGGCCACCGTTGGCCATCAGCATGAGAACGAGGTCGTCCAGGCCCACATCCGCCCGTAGGTGGCCGGCGCCCTTGGCCCGGCGCATCAGTTCGGCGAGCGAGGCGAGGGCGGCTTCGCGCTTCGCGGCGAGGTCCACGGCGTGGGGAAATGCCGAGGTGAACGCCGCGGTGAAGCCTCGGTTCCGGGCTTGCAGCTCACAGAGCTGCTCGATCACGAGGCACAGGCCGTGCCAGGGGTCCGGGTCGGTGAGCCCTTCGTCGACGACGGCGACGCACGCGTTCATCTGATCCGCGAACGCCTCCGTGGCCAACGCCTGCTTGGTGGGAAATCGGCGGTAGAGAGTGGCGGGGCCGACTCCGGCTCGTCGGGCTATCTCACGCATCGGCACGTCCATGCCTTCGGCGGCGAAGACCGCGCGGGCGGTGTCGAGGATGCGCTCACGGTTGTCCAGCGCGTCCGACCGCAGGTTCTGAGTCAACTGGCCTCCCACTCTCTCACTCTAGCTAAACGGACGCATGCGTCCACTACCGTTCGGGCGTCCGCGGGACTGGCGTGGGAAGGGTGACGAACCGTGAAGGCAGTAATGATCAAGGAGTTCGGCGATCCCCGTGGGCTGGCGGTCGTCGACCTCCCCGCCCCGGTGCCCGCTCCCGGGGAGGCGTTGATCACCACTGAGGCGGTCGGCGTGGCAGGCGCCGACGTCCTGATCCGAAGCGGCGCTCTCGCCGCGTACGGCTTCCGCGAGGGTCACATCCCCGGCGGCGAGGTTGCCGGCACGGTCACGGCGGTGGGTGACGGCGTGGACCCCGCCTGGATCGGGCAACGCGTCTGGGCCTTCACGGGTACGGGCGGCGGCTATGCCGAGCAGGTGGTCGCCCCGATCGCCGAGGTTCTGTCCCTGCCGGCGGGCCTCTCCGCGGTCGACGCCCTGGCGCTCGGCAGCTCCGGGGTCGTGGCTCACTTCGGCCTCGCTCACGCGCACTTCTCGCCAGGTGAGTCGGTCCTGGTCCGCGGTGCGGCCGGCAGCATCGGAATCATGGCGGTGCAGCTCGCGGTCGGCGGTGGTGCCAGTGCCGTCGCGGTCACGACCTCGTCGCCGGAGCGCGGCCGCCGACTGCGCCGCCTTGGTGCGACCCACGTGCTGGACCGCTCCGGGGCAGGGGGTTCGGACGATCCCACCGGCTACGACGTCATCATCGACGTTGTCGCGGGCCGGGACCTGCCCGCGTTCTTCGACCGACTCAACCCCAACGGCCGGCTCGTGGCCGTCGGGGCGGTGGGCGGCCAACCGCCCGCGGACTTCGGGACGAGGTTGATGACCGCGTTCCAGAAGTCGATGTCGTTCGCCACCTTCAGCGCCGCGACGGTGACGGCGGCCGACCGGCAGACCGTGCGCACGGAGCAGTTCGCCGCCGCCGCCCGCGGGAAGCTCCAGACCGTGGTGCACGAGGTTCTGCCGCTGGAGAAGGCGATGGTGGCGCACCAGAAGATGGACGCTGGCGAGGTCTTCGGACGAATCGTCCTGACGTCGTAGCGAACACACCCGTGCAGCGGCTCGTCGACTTCAGCGCGGGGAGCGAGTGCGGATGATCGTTTTTCCGGTGATCCGCTCGGTCGGGTTGAGAGCGGCGACGGCGTCGTCGAGGTCTGCGACGGTGCCGATGTTCGTCCGCAGCCGCCCATCCCGTACCCGCTGGACGATTTCCCCCAGTTGCGCACGATCCGGCATCACCACGAAATCTGTCGCCAGAACGCCCGCGGGCCGCGCCTCGGACGGCCCGACAACGGAGACCAGTGATCCTCCGGCTCGGATGAGGCCTGCCGAACGCTTCCCGATCTCACCGCCGATGACGTCGAAGACGAGATCGACTCCACCGACGTCTTCCACGGCCTCGCTGCCGAGGTCGACGAACTCGTGTGCGCCGAAGTCCAGCGCCCGGTCACGGTCGGCAGCGCGCCCGGTGCCGATGACGTGGGCGCCGAACTCACGCGCGAGCTGCGTCACCATCGACCCGACTGCGCCGGCCGCGCCGTGCACGAGGACGCTCTGCCCCGCCCGAAGGCGGCCGTGCTCGAACAACCCCTGCCAGGCGGTCAGGCCAGAGATCGGCAGGCTCGCTCCCACAGTGAAGTCGACGTCGCCGGGCAGCGGGGCGAGGTTGCGGGCCTCGACGGCCACGTACTCCGCCAGGGTGCCGTCGCGGGTCCAGTCGGTGAGCCCGAACACCCGCTGTCCCACCGACAGTCCCGTCGTGCCGTACCCGAGAGCGCTGACCACTCCGGCCAGCTCGTGCCCGGGTGTCGACGGCGTCCGGTCACGGCCGAGGCGATCGGTCCAGGTCGAGGGCCACGTCAACTCGGTCGGGACGAACCCCGACGCGTGAACCTGGACGACGACGTCGTTGAGGGCCGGTTCCGGCTCAGGCCGCTCGACCAGCGTCATCCCGGCCGTTCCCGCAGCCTCGTCCGTCACCACGATCGCCTTCATCAGACACCTCCCTGTATCCAGCCCTCGTCTGCGCTGGCACGAGGAGCGCAGTTCCGTTTCCCAGCATTGCCGGCTGCACGCCTCGGCGCCGTGCCGCAGCAGGTCGGCAGCGGTTGGGGCGCGCGGATGCCGCCGAGGGTGGCGGGGCGTGTGTCGACTCGACGCAGACGGGCAGGTCAGGCACCCATCGCTCCCCGAGCCACCCGGTCGAGCGTCCCGAACCTAGCCACGGTAAAACTGGTCTGTCAAGTCCACTTCTGTTTCATCTGGTTACTCCTGTGGTCAGGCTCAAGTGCCAGTTCAGAATCATCGCGGCGCAGCGGCCCGACGTCGGTGAGACCCGCGCTCGTGGACTCTGGAGTCCAGGTAAGGTGGAGACTGCGGGAATACCACCGACCCGGCGAGCGTCTGTACCTGCGTGTCCAGGTGGGCTGGCACGACGACAGGCAAGGAGACGACGTGAACACCGAAAAGGCAATCCTCGCCGGCGGCTGCTTCTGGGGCATGGAGGAGTTGTTCCGCCGCCAGCCCGGCGTCGTGTCCACGCGCGTCGGCTACAGCGGCGGCGACGTGCCGAACGCCACCTACCGCAACCACGGCACCCACGCGGAGTCCATCGAGGTCGTCTACGACACCGACCAGACCGACTTCCGCGCGCTGCTCGAGTTCTTCTTCCAGATCCACGACCCGTCGACGAAGAACCGCCAGGGCAACGACATCGGCCTCAGCTACCGCTCGGCGATCTTCTACACCAACGACGGGCAGAAGCGGGTCGCCGAGGACACCATCGCCGACGTCGACGCCTCGGGCCTGTGGCCCGGCAAGGTCGTCACCGAGGTCACCGCGGCGGGTGACTTCTGGGAGGCCGAGCCGGAGCACCAGAACTACCTGCAGACCTACCCGAACGGGTACACCTGCCACTTCCCCCGCCCCGGGTGGAAGCTCCCGAAGCGGGCATCGGCCTGACACCTCCGGCGCGCGGACCCCGGTCCGCGCGCCGGCCCGCGCGCGCTCTGGGACCGGATGGTCCCCGGTAATCCCGTACCAACGATGACTCTGGTAATGGTCGCAGCTCGTCAAGGGAGCGGAATGCACCTCCACCCGCTGGACTCCGAAGTCCAAATTCTGCTGGATACACTCGATTGATGAGCGACGAGCAGGTGACTGCGCCGACGAACAGGCGGCGGATCAGTCAGCGGGGCATCGCGACGCGAGAGCGGATCCTCGATGCAGCGAACCGGCTGACGCTCGTGCGCGGAGTGAACGCGACCACCCTCGACGACATCCGCGAGGCAAGCCAGACGAGCAAGTCCCAGCTCTACCACCACTTCGCCGACAAGCAGGAACTGGTGCGCGCCCTGGTTACCTATCGGGGCGCGCTCGTGCTTCAGCGGGAAAGCGCCGGGCTCGAACGACTGAGATCGTTCTCAGGGCTGATCCGGTGGCGTAACGCGCTGGTCCAGGCCAACTCGCTGAACAACGGCCGATACGGGTGCGGCCTCGGGTCAATGGCCCTCGAACTGTCTGATCAGGACGAGCAGGCGCGATCGTCCCTGTCGGAGACATTCGCGGCCTGGCAGAAGCTGATCAGTGATGGTCTGCACCGGATGCGCGACAGTGGCCTGCTGCGCCAGGATGCCGACCCGGAGAAGTTGGCCACGGGATTGATGGCCGCTCTGCAGGGCGGCTACCTGTTGGCGAACACCGCGCACGACGTCGCACCCATGGAAGTCGCCCTGGACATGGCGCTCGACCACATCAGATCGTTCCTCGTTGCGCCCCCTCGCTGATCGGGCCCGCCACCGACGGAACACCAGCGGCCCCGACGTGAGCGCGTGCTGTTGACCCGACAACACACCGGTCGGCAGTGATGGCGCGCACCGGAGGGGGCGGCGGGCGATTCCGCCGCCCCCTCCGGGCAGGCTCACGTGCCGTACAGCTCGAATTCGTAGAGCGAGAACCCGTACGAGGTGGCGCGTTTGGCCCCGTACACCCGAACGTAGCGGGCGGTGACCGGGGCGAAGGTGGCGTTGTCGACGCCGCCGTTGCCGGTCGTGGTGGCGAACACCGGCGACCAGGAGCTGCCGTCGGCGGAGACCTCGATCCGGTACGAGGTGGCGTGCGCGGCCTCCCACCGCAGCACGACCCGGCTGACGGTGCGGGCCGCCCCGAGGTCAACTCGGAGCCACTGGTTGTCGTTGTAGCTGCTCGCCCACCGGCTGCCGAGGCTGCCGTCGACCGCCTTGTCCGGCGTGTGACCGGTCAGGAACTGGGTGCTCGACGCGGTCGCCGGACGGCCCTGCGCCAGGTTGGTGACGTCGTCGCCCCGGCGCGCCGGGAACGAGACGACCTGCTGGTAGGTGGGACGGTTCTGCCAGGCGATCACCGGGTGGGTGATGCCGCCGAGCCCGGAGTGGACGATCGCGTCGGCGCACCACTGGTCGCCGGCCCCGCACGACTTGTCACCCGGGTAGACGGTGGTGGCCGGCACCGCGGCGGCCTGGCCGAGCGCGTCGAGCAAGGCCTGCCGGCAGGCGCCGAGGTTGCCGTTGCCGCAGTACGCGCGGCCCAGCCCTCCGGCCACCGGGTCGCCGAGCACGGTGCGCAGATCCTTGTCGACGTACCCCCACCAGCCGTGTTGGAATGACGAGCCCTTGTGCGCCTGGCCCTGCAACGCCCAGTTCGCGGCGCCGTCGCGCCCGCCGTTCTGGCCGCCCGACGGGGCCTCGTTCACCTGGATGGCGTCGACCAGCGCGGCGTAGAGGTCCGGCCCGAGGCCGGGGCGGAACTGCGCCGAGGCCACCAGCGGCCACCAGGCGTCGAAGATCCGGATGGCGTCGGCGTGCTGGTAGACCTTGGAGCCGGGGGACGTCTCCACCCGGCGGACTCCGGCCTGCTGCCAGGCGCGCAGCTTGCCCACCGCGTCGGCCAGCGCCGGATCGGTGATCGGCGTGCTGTCCAGCACCCGCAGCAGGTCACCGAGGACCTGCTGGCCGCGCAGGTCGGTCACCGCCGCGTCCGCCACGATCTTCACGACGTCGGCGCGGCCGAGCTTGCGCTGCGCGATCGCCGCCCGCACCGGGCCGTCGAGCAGCTGAGCCCGGTGTACGGAGCCGAAGCTGAAGTTGCCGTCCGCCGCCCCGAAGTCCCGCGCCTGCTTGTTGTTCCAGCTGACGTAGTAGTCCTGGTTGACCGACTGCGGATGCGCCGACGCCGGGGTGTAGGTGGCGTCGTTGGTGTCCGGATTCCAGCCGGCCCACTCGTACGCCGGCTCGGCCTTCGTGGGCAGGTTCGCATCGGCGGTGGCCGGACGGACCGGGTTCGCGCCGGAGTTGAGGTACGCCGCCTCGGTCGAGTTGACGTAGAACCAGTTGAACGCGTAACCCACGTCGGCTGCGGACGCCTGGAAAGCCGCCGCGCTGCCCATCGCCGACGGGTCGTTGAAGGCCTGGAAGCCGATCGCCGAGTCCGCCTCGTGCCGGTAGGTCGAGCGTAGTTTGGTGAACGCCGTCGGCTGCCCGTTCACCAGGCCCCGATAGGAGACCAGCCCGTACTTGGTGCGCAACGCGCGCAGTGTGTACGAGCCGGCCGGGGTGGAGTCGGCCAACGTCGGGGTCCAGGAGTTGCGCTGCTCCAGCGCCTCCATGGCGAGGCACTGCCCGTGGTAGAGGTAGCGGTTGGTGCGCAGCGTCGGGGCAGTGCCGTCGGTGGTGCACAGCGGCACCGCGTACGTGTCGGTGAGATCCTGGGACGCGGAGGTGGCGCTCCACGCGTAGTCCTGGCCCCGGCCGAGCAGCACGTAGAGGTTCAGCCCGGCGAACGCCGCGCCACGCGCGCTGATGCCCGGACCCTGCAACTCCTGGAGCATGAGCAACTGCGGCGCGAAGTAGCCGGTCTGCGGCCCGAACACGGCAATCGGATTGCCCGTGGTGGTGTGCCGTCCGGAGACCACCACCGCGTTGGACATGCCGTGCGCGCGCAGGTTGGACAGGCCGCCGAGCAGCTCCTTCGTGGCGGTGCTGGCGCCGGTGCGGGCGGCGGCCCCGCCGGTGGCGTCGTACGCGAGGGGTTCGGCGACCACCGAGCCCGCGTCGGGGAGCACCGCGCTCGTCGCGCCCGGTGGCGTCGCCCCGTACGGGAAGCTCTGTCCGTCGCGCAGGGTGAGCACGGTCTCCGGGTCGTTCTGCGAGCGGAACGCCGCCCACACCCGGTCGCCCTCGGTCGCCCCGTACTTGGCGCGGGCCGCCACCCGGACCAGCGCGGACTGCATCTCGCTGCCCCCGCCCCCGCCGAAGAGCCCGCCGATCACACCGGCGGTGGCGATCAGGTCGGTCATCGTGAAGTGCTTCGGCTTGCCCGCGCCCGCGAGCACGTACTCGCCCGGGTAGTTGTCGTCGGCGATCGACTTGTCGATGTAGGCGTTGATGCCGGCGATGTAGTCGACCACGTCGGTGTAGAGCTGCTGGCCCCGGGCGCCCTTGGTGCGCAGCGCGTTCACCTGGGCCTGGAGGTCCGCCTCGGTGTAGGGCGAGTTGGCCCAGACGCTCTGCTCCAGCTCCCGGTTGCCCGGCGCGCCGCCGGCGAACGAGGTGACGTTTCCACGGCCGACGTGCCGCAGCAGATCCATCACCCAGAGCCGGTCCTGGGCTCCGGCGTAACCGGCGCCGAACATGGTGCCGGCGCGGGTGGTGCCGGTGACGTGCGGGACGCCGGTGGCCTTGTCCCGCACGATGGTGACGTCCGACCGCGGCGAGACGGTGCTCTCCACCTGTGCGGCCGGAACGCCGAACGAGGCGTCGTTGTAGAAGTGGGCGATCTGCTCGTCGGTCAGCCCGGCGTAGTTGTAGACCAGGTTCGCGTACTCGTCGAGTTGGTCGCTGGAGTGCGCCGGGCGGGTGCCGAGCGCCTGGTGCGCCAGGATGGCGACCAGCGTCGCGTTGCCGTTCTGCCCGGGGGGCAGGATGTCGGCGCACTGGCCGAGGCAGTAGTCGTTGGCGGCGAACGTCGTGGCGGCCAGCGCCGGTGACGGCGGAGTCACCGTCAGGACGCTCGCGGTCAGGACTGCGGCGGTGAACGCCGCGAGCCGGTTACGGAGAGCGGGACGGGGCATGGCGATCCTCCGGGGACGCGGAGTCGGGCCGTTCGGTCACGCCCGGCTCCGGTGCCGACGTCTCGTCCTCCGCGCCCGGGCGTTCCGCCAGGAGGTGAGAGTGACTCGCATCTATCCTCGGGCAATGATCGACGCAGAAACCCCGTCCGGGATACCCGTCGTTCACCACGCGCCAATGCCGACGTTTCGCCCTCCGTCGCCACCGGGGTCGACGGCCGGGACCAACAAGCCCCGCTGCGGCGGTTGTGCCAACCGGTCGGTCACCCTCAATAGAGGGTGAACGCCAATTGCAACGCCTCAGCGACCTCTTCGGATGTAGCGACGGTGAAGGTGCTGCCACCGCTTGCCTCACCGATCTCGGTCAGGCCCTCGATGATGACCGGATCGGCGCTGTCCTGGGTGATGCCGATGACCCGGACGATGGCGCCGTCCTGCCGGCGCACCGCGTCAACGCCGCCCCTCAAGCGGGGCTGACTGGTGTTGGATCCGTCCGTCACGACGATCAGGTTCACCGGCCGGGTCGACGACTCGGTCTCCCGGATGTGTTGCCACACCGCAAGGATGGACGCGTTGAGGTCCGAATCAGCACCCTCGATCAACTGTCGGTCGAGCTCGTCTCGCACCCGATCGCGGACGTCGGCGGCGCGGCCGGTCGGCACATGCGCCCGGACCCCCGAACCGACGCCGCCGGCGCGTTTGGAGAATGTCCACAGTGCCATCCGGTCGGCAGGTCTGAGCCGGATCACGCCTTCCCGTACCGCCTTCAGCATCAGATATGCGTCGTATCCCCTCATCGATCCTGAGGTGTCGACCAGGAGAACCGCAGTGACCGGCGGGCGGGCCGTCTCCCACAGTGCGACGAGCCCTGGAAGCAGCCCGGGGGCGAGCCCTGAGCCGGTGGCCGCGCCTGATCGGGGTGGGTGAGGCCACCTGTGAGCGATGTTGTCTCGGAGGAACTTTCTGAGAGCGTCAGCGAGGATGCCCTGTGCCCTACTCGCCGAGGAGAACACCACGTAGGGCATGTCCGCCGGCAGCATGCTGTCGTCGAGCGGGACCGTGGCCCAACGGAATGGGGGCCTACCGAACGGGCACGGCTGGCCCTGGTTGGCGTCGTCGACGATGACCTGCCTGGTGATCACTACTGTGTCGGCTGCGTCGGCGGCACTCCCGCCGGCGCAGAGGAATCTGGTCTCGTCCTCGGTGATCGTGGCCTCGGCGAACAGGGCGGCGACGTCGCGCATGACCTTGGGGGAGGTGATCTCGGCCGAGGCCGCGCCGGAGACGGTGTCGCCAAGCTCCTTGCTGATTCCGTGGACGGCGTTCAGCCCGCTGATCGACCGTGCGGGGTTCGGCACCACGACCCGCGGAGGCGGGGCCGGTTGCCACAAATAGCGGGCGATCGCCGGCCAGTCCGCGCCATCGAATCTCTGGACGAGCGGTTCGGGGACGGCCAGGACGAGGGGGTCATAGGCGAGACGCTCGACCTCACCGCCGGTGACCGCCCTGGGGTGGCGGCTTCGCATCAGGTCGACCACGGCCGACGAAGCGGGGATCCACACCTGGACCTTTTCCGGATCGGGCGTGGCCAGCAGGTCACGGGGGCCGGTGATCAGCTGGACCGGCTGGCAGACAGCGCTACGGCTCTGGTTGAAATGGCTGACGGCCGAGGCCAACCTCGACTGGTGGTCAGGGGTGACGGCGACCGTGATCGAGACACGGCAGGCGGTGGCGGCCAGCTTCGAAGCCACGGTCTCGAGCGCGTCGGGCACCACGGTCACGCCGGTGACCAGCATCAGGACCACGCCGGCGAGCGCGGTGACAACGGTGCTTCGGCGCTGTACGGCGAACCGGTCCCGCCTGGGCGTCAGCGGCGGGGCACCGGCAAGGTGGGAGCGTAGGCGCTCGTGCCGGAAACGATAGGCCGGACCGTCCTGGCGGAGGACCTCGTGACGGTGCGCGGCCTCCAGGAAGCCCGTCAGGTCCCAGGGCAGCCGACCGCGTGCCGCCAGCCACAGCCGGGCGATCGTGTACGCGACCCATGGCGCGCCGGAACCGAACGCGGCAAGCACCGCCACCACCGTCGCCGCGAGCGCGGCCGCCACCGCGGCCGCCACCGCCGGGCTCCCACCACCGAGGCCGGCCAGTCCGGCACCGGCCAACCCCACCACCGCGGCGGTCACCGCGCCCACCGCGAGCGCGGCACCGGCCACGCTGACCAGCAGCGTCTCGCGTTCGGCACGCAGCGACGAACGGAACGTCGCGGTGCTGCCCGCATGCTCGTCGGCCTCGTCGGGAACGCTGAGCCACTGGCCGACACCGATCGGAACACCGATCACCAGGGCCGCGGCGGCACCGATGATCAGCGTGTCCAGCAGGGCCTGCGGCATCACGATGAGCCAATTGCGCGCGGGATCCCACCGGTCGACGGCGTTGAGCGCGGCGATCACTGTAGCCACCGCCATGGTGAACGGCGCGGCGGTCAGGCAACCTCCGGCCATTCGCCGGGGCAGGGCACCGAGGCGGCGGCCGAACCGTTGGGGCACCATCCGGCGTCCCGCCGCCAGGCCATTACTGATGATCCCGAGCATGGAACCGCCGACCACACCGACCACACCGAACGGACCGAAAAACTGGACTGCCGGCTCCGAGGTGGCGTTCATCAACACGGCCGTCGCGCCAGCCGCGAAGATCACGCCGCTGATCAAACCGTCGCGTAGGGCAGCGGCGATGACCGCGAACATGCCGGGTGGCTGGTGCACTCGGGCGGCACGACGGCCAGCGAGGACACCGACAGCCAGACCGGTCACCGCCGCGTAGGCGGTCGCGACGCCCGGGCGATAGCCGCTCAGCGCTGCGAACCCGGCACCAGCGGCCGCTCCGAGAGCCGCGACGACCAGGCCGACGGTGCCGACTATGACGGCCGGGTGCACCTGAGCGGCCATGGTCCACCAACGCAGTCGGGCGGTGGCGGCGAGGGCGGCGAGCCAGCGGCGGGGCTCGTCTCCCGGATAGGCGTTGGTGAGGAACTCCTCGAGCAGGTGCCGTTCAAGGGCGTCCGCGTCCATTGTCAGCAATCGCTGCGGGTCGCTCCTGGGGGATCGGTAGACGGACCGGGCCAGGGAGATCATCAACGGATTGGTGAAGGTTTTCGCGAGATCGCCGCGCTGGTCACGGCGCAGGTGTTCGGCGACGGGCTTCCACCGGGTGCTGCCCTGCAGATCGCTTTCGGTAAGGAAGGCGATAGCGTCATCCGGAGAGACGTGTTCGATCCGGACCACGGCAGCGGTGGACAGTGGGCCCCGACCGCTGACCACGTCGTCGTACTCAGCGGGCCGAGAGGTCACGACCAGACCGGGAAGGGTCGGACCGACCCGGTTCAGTTCGTCGAACGCCTTGTGCAGCGCTGTCCTCGAGAGTTCGTCCAGACCATCGAGGACGGGGAGGATTCGCTGCTCACGCACCAGGTGCCCGGCCCGGCCGGGGTAGTCCTCGTCGACGCGCCGAGCGATCCACTCGTCCAGAGGTTCGCCCACGTCCCACGTTGGCAGCGCCAACAGGACCGGAACCGGATCGGCGGCCTCCCGCAGATCAATGGCATCGACCACGAACAGGGCCATCAGGCTTGATTTTCCGGATCCCGGTTCGCCCAGGACAACGAGGTGCCGAGGACGGGTGCGGCCGACCAGAGCGACCAGTTGCCGCGTGGCGTGCCCGTCACGGTCGAGCTGGCCGGGCTGTGCCTGTGGTACTCCCGCAGCCGTGGGCTCAGATGGCGACCAGCGCAGACGCAGCGGCCTCGGGTGTTGCAGAAGGCGAAGTCCGATCTCCTGCTGCCACTGCCATTTGACGTGCTCAGCCAGCTTCCGCGCCATCTCGTCATCGTCTGTGCCGACCGGCGGCCTGGTACGTCGTCCCAGATAGAGGGCGGTGCCTGCGATGAAGAGACTCAGGACGCTGGCGTACTTGTCGGCGAGGTCGAGATTCTGCGGGTCGCGAGCCAGGACGGCACATGCCGCGAGGAGCGCGACTCCCGCGATGACGTAGAGTATCTTTCGTGCTCGCACTGAGTGACTCTAGCGCCGCTGGTCTCGCCCGGCCGGACGCCGGGCCGGCCCACCCGGCCGGCGCGAGTCGGATTCCAGCACCGCCCAGGCGCGGGTCGTGCCATGGCACCCAGCCCCCCCCCCCCCGCATCGGAATAGCCGCACGACGAAGGCGCGGAGATCGTCCGGGCGGTGACACGGTGCTGGTGTCAGCGGTGGCCTAGCACGTCCCTTCGCCGCCTGCGCCGCGCGCGACGTCGACACCTTCCGCTGACGGTCGCACGGAGCCGATGGAGTGCGGCAGCACCAACGCCTGAGCGGCGATCACGCGTTCGCCGTCGAAGGTGAGCGCCGGCGACCCGTGCAGCTGATAGCCCTGGTCGAGAAGGACGCTCACGCGCTGGCAGAACTCGGCGTCATCAGGCCCGGTTGAGGCGGTAGCCGAGCGGTTCGGCGAAATCTGACACCGCCGCATTGTGCCTGCCCGGATCCGGTGTGGCCAACGGTCTGACGGGTCGGAGTCGGCCGGGGCCGCCAGCGGCGGCCCCGGCCCGGATCAGCTCCCGCAGATGCCGTATGCGTTGAGGCTCCACGAGCCGGCGAAACCGTCGGCGTCCTCCTCCGCCCGCACCCGCGCGGTGGTCCCTCCGGTGATGTTGACCGCCGTCAGCAGCACCTGACCATTGCCGGCGTTGATGTCCGCGCCCGCGCTGTAGAGGCCCTTGCCGGCCGGGCACGTCTTGACGCGGGTGTCGGCCGAATCGCTCGCGCTCGGCGCCGTCCCCACGATCCGCTCCAGCCCGGCGGGCCCGTTGGCGCAGACGGCGATCGAGGTGGCGCTCCAGCCGGACGGCGAGGTGCCCTGCACCGGGACCGCCCGGACGGTCACCGACGTCAGGTCGGACGACGGCACCACCTGGTCGAGCACGAGATCGCCCAGGCCGCTGTTGATCCGCCCACCCATGCCGATGACCTTCTTCGTGCCACAGCTCGCCGTGACGTACTCCGTGCCGACCGCCCCGGTCGTGGCCACGACCTGGTACCCGGCTGGCGCGGTGGCACACTGGGCCAGGGCCTGCAGAGCCCAGTCGCCGGCGAAATTGACCGGGCCCACCTCGCGCATGGTCACGAAGAAACCGCTGCCGTTCGCCAGCGGCTCCAACCGGTCCAGCCCGACCCGTCCATTGGCCGACGAGCCGGAGACGAGGAAGCCGCCGCCCCCGGTGACCACCTTGCCGGTCGGGCAGGACGCGAACGCCGACTTGTCCAGGCTGCTCTCGGCCGCCGACTGGGTCACCGTCTCCAGCCCCGCCGGTTCCGCCGAGGCCGGTGCCGCCCAGCCCAAGCCGGCCACCACGGCAGCCGTCGACACAACGGCCGCCAGCGCGCCCCGTCCCTTGGTTACTCGCATGTCGCTCTCCCTGTCCGCCTCGGCCGACGCCGTGCCAGCCCGCCTCCCGCCGGACCACGGATCCGACGGCTGAGAAGAGCCTGGGCGGGCCCGCTTGTCGTCCGCTATCCGACCGCTTGGCGCCGCCGTGCCGGGCCCCGCCGTCCCTAGACTGTGGACGTCCGAACACGACCGAACAGGAAAGCCATGCGGTGGTCCCTCCTCGGCCCCGTCCAGGTGACCGCCGGGGGGCGGGTCCTTCCGATCGACCGCCCTCAGCAACGCGCGGTGCTCGCGCTACTGCTCCTCAACGCCGACCGGTTGGTGCCCCTCGGGCAGATCGTGTCGGCGCTCTGGGCCGAAGAACCACCAGCCAGCGCCCGGACCCAGGTGCAGGTCTGCGTCTCCCGAATCCGGTCGGCCCTGCGCGAGGTGGCAGCGGCCGACCTGCTGACGACCCAGGGCAGCGGCTACCGCCTCACCGTACCCATGGGCGAGCTGGACCTCGCCGAGTTCACCGTGGCGGTCGAGCGGGCCCGCGCCGAGGAGACAGCCGGCCGGCGGGCAGAGGCGGCGCGACTGCTCCGCGACGGCCTGGCGCTGTGGCGGGGGCCGGCGCTGGCCGGAGCGACCGGAGCCTTCGTCGACGCTGCCGCCACCGGCCTCGACGAGCAACGCCTGCTCGCGTACGAGCGGCTCGCCGCCGTGGAACTCGACCTCGGCCGGTTCGCCGCGACGGCGCGTGCCCTACGCCCCCTGGTGGCCGAGCATCCGCTGCGGGAGTCGCTGGTGGCCGGATATCTGCTGGCCCTGGCCGGCTGCGGTCAGCGGGCAGCCGCGCTGCGGCTCTACACCGAGACCCGCCGCCACCTCGTCGACGAGTTGGGCGTGGAGCCCGGCCCCGAGTTGAGCGAGGCCCACCTGCGGGTGCTGCGGGGGCGGATGCCGGCCGAGCCCGCACCTGTCGAGCCCCACGGCCCGTCTCCGGCGCAGCTTCCCGGCGCCCCCGCCTGGTTCACCGGCCGTACGTCGGCGCTGCGGCAGCTGGACGCGCTGCTGCCCGCCGAACTGGCGGGAGCCGCCCCGGGCGGCGGCGAGGGCGATCCGGGCCGGGCGGTGGTCATCTCCGCCATCGCCGGCACCGCCGGGGTCGGCAAGACCACCCTCGCGGTGCACTGGGCCTACCGGGTCGCGCACCGGTATCCGGATGGGCAGCTCTACGTCAACCTGCGCGGGTTCGACCTCGACGGCCGGGCCGTGTCGCCGGGCGAGGCGCTGCGCGGCTTCCTGGAGGCGCTGCACGTGCCGCCCCAGCGGATGCCCACCGACCTGCCCCGGCAGGCCGCCCTGTTCCGGACCCTGCTGGCCGACCGCCGCGTTCTGGTGCTGCTCGACAACGCCCGCGACGAAGAGCAGGTGCGACCCCTGCTGCCCGGATCCCCGGAAAGCCTGGTCGTGGTGACCAGCCGCAATCGGCTCACCGGCCTGGTGGTCAACGCCGGGGCCCACCCGGTGACCCTCGACGTGCTCCGGCCGGCCGAGGCCCGGGAGCTGCTGGCCCATCGGCTCGGTCGCCGCCGTGTCGGGCGCGAGGCGGCGGCGCTGGACGAGATCGTGCGCCGCTGCGCCGGCCTGCCGTTGGCCCTGGCCGTCGTCGCGGCCCGTGCCGTCGGGCAGCCCGACGTACCGCTGGGGGCGTTCGCCACCGAACTGCGGGACACCGACCCGGTTCGGCTCACCGCACTG
The DNA here is from genome assembly GCF_055587245.1 of Micromonospora sp. NPDC047756. Lineage (NCBI taxonomy): Bacteria > Bacillati > Actinomycetota > Actinomycetes > Micromonosporales > Micromonosporaceae > Micromonospora > Micromonospora sp. NPDC047756. Next base: position 331,684 of record NZ_JBVJGQ010000002.1, on the reverse strand, counting down.
TCCACCGGCGATCCCACGACCGACGTACGGGCGGTCTTCTCCTGGTCGTACCGGGCGTTGGACGCCGACCCGGCCCGGTTGTTCCGGCTGCTCGGGCTGCATCCCGGCCCCGATGCCGAGCGGACGGCGGTGGCCAGCCTCGCCGGCCTGCCGCCGGCTCGGGTCGAACCGCTGCTGGCCGACCTCACCCGGGCGAACCTGCTCACCGAGCGCACCCCCGGCCGGTACGCGATGCACGACCTGCTTCGCGCGTACGCCTCGGAGCTGTGTCACGGCACCGACCCCGAGGAGGAGCGGAAGACCGCCCGACGCCGCCTGTTCGACCACTACCTGCACGCCTCGCACGCGGCGGACCACCTGCTCGACCCGTACCGGTTGGCGCGGCCGGCCGCGCTGCCCGCCCCCGAGCCGGGTGTGACGGTTGGCGACCGCCCGGAGCACGCGTGGGCGACCGCGTGGTTCGCCGCCGAGCACCACGTTCTGCTGGCGTGTGTGGAGCAGGCGGCGGGCGGCGGCCTGGACCGGCACGCGTGGACGCTGGCGGCGGCCCTCACCACGTACCTCGATCGCAGCGGGCACTGGCCCGAGCTGGCCACCGCGCAGCGGACCGCCCTGGCGGCGGCGCTGCGCCGGGGTGACCTGGCCGGTCAGGCCCAGGCGCACCGGGGCCTCGCCATCGCCTGCACCTGGTCGGGCGATCACGAGGCGGCGCACCGGCACTACCGGCGCGACCTGGAGCTGTACCGCGAGTTGGGCGACGACACCGGACGGGCGCACACGCACCTCGGGGTGAGCTGGGTGCTCGCACGGCAGGGTCGGCTGCCGGCGGCTCTCGACGAGACCCGGCTGGCCCTCGACCTCTACCGGACCGCCGACTACCGGGTCGGACAGGCCAAGGCGCTCAACAATCTGGGCTGGATGCACGCCCGGCTCGGCGAGCCAGGGCCGGCGCTGCACTGCTGCCAGGCGGCCCTGCGGCTGCACGAGGAGACCGGCGACCGGCACGGGGCGGCGCTGACCTGGGACAGCCTCGGCTTCGTCCACCACGGCCTCGGCGACCACGACCGGGCCGCGGACTGCTACCGGCGGGCCCTGGAGTTGCACCGGGAACTCGGCGACCGCTACGACGAGGCGGAGGTGCTGGACAACCTGGGCGACAGCCTGCGGGCCGCGGGTGACCTCGATGCCGCGCGCCGGGCGTGGCGAGAGGCGCTGACGATCTTCGACGAGCTGCGCCATCCCGACGCCGACCGCCCCAGGGTCAAGCTGGCCGCCCCGGCCGTCCCCGCGGCGTCAGCGGGCGGCGGGGAACCGTAGCGGCAACCCGCGCAGGGTTGAGAATCACCGGGTCGGAGGGGAGCCCGGACGGGCTCCCCTCCTCAACCAGTCGCTACGAAACCAGTCGCTACGAGGCCGGTCGCTACGAGGCCGGTGGAAGGCCCGGCTTGATCCGAACGAAGAAGGCGTTGGATGGCCTGTTCTGCAGTCCTCCTTCGAGCTGCGGGCTGGTGAACACTCGATATCGGGCGTAGAAGGCCCCGAGGTCACGTCCGGCAGCCGCGTTCTGGGCGGTGGTCACCATGCGTAGTGACGCGTTGTGGGTCGGAGTCCAGACGTTGTTGACCATCTGTCCCTCGACACCGAGCGCTTGGTCGGTAGATGCGAACGGGTACTCGTCGCACTGCCTACCCGGACCGAATCCGGGAAGGTTCACCCGGTACTTGTCGCGAAAATACTTGTTCTTCGAGGTGTAGAGCGCCCCGTCGGGCTGGGGTACCCGGGCGGTGTTCGCCCGCTTGGTGAGGGGTATCTTCGCGCACGGCGTCGCCCCGCAGGCGTCGTAGTTGCCGGGGAACCTCTTGGTGATGGGCGCACCCTGCAGGTTGACCTTCGGCTCGGTGCCCTGCGGGTTCTGGAAGGCGAACTGGATGTGCTGCGCCACCTCCCACCGGTCGGGGTCCTGGGAGTACATGGTGTAGACCCGGTCGGCACCCAGGAACCGGCACCCTCCGGTGTTGCCGACCCACTTCAGCTCTCCCCCGATCAACGTGCGGTACCTGATGCGCTCGCTGTCGCAGCGGGCGACGAAGGGAAGATCGCCCCGCCTGGTCGGGGGTCCGTTCTCGGTGACGAGATACTGCCACAGTCGGAAGGGCGTCGGATCGACGAACAGGAAGCTGTCGGCGTTGAACAGCTTGGGCCGCAGGGTGCAGTTCCCCCAGGCCTTCGTCTTCGACTGGAAGACGAAAGCGTCTTCACCGTCGCGCTTGAAGGCGCCGATGGTCGCGTCCCGGTTGGCTCCCTCGATCATCTCGCAATCGGAGTTGTCGGATCCTTTCGCGTCGATCCGGAGCCGAAGCGTGTCGCCGTCGAACGCGTTCGTGGGCGTGCAGTTGGCGGCCTCGGTCTTGATGTTGGTGATGCTGGTCCAGAGGCTGATGTCCCTGGCGGTGAGGGTCGAGTTCGCGGGGGCGTCGACAACCGGTTTGCCGTTCGAGGTGCCCAGGTTGGTGAACACGATCGTGTTGACGGTCATCATCACGCCCTTGGACTTCGGGCACCGGGACGTCGGCAGGCCGGTGTACTGATTCACCTCGAAGTCGACCCAACCCAGGATCTTGCTGTGGCAGGCCGAATAGGGGCGCAGGACGGTCCAGCCGAACGCGTGGTTGGGTCGGGGCGAGCTCAGACGTGCGGCGTTGCAGCCCGGGCGGTCGATCCGCTCGTAGTCGAACGGCGCCCCCGTGTTCTCGTCGGCCGCCTCGAACGTGCCGTGCGGGGGGAGCTTTCCGGCCGAGTGGGCGTCGCCGACCTGGAACGTCTGCCACTTCGACCACGCGCTGGTTCCGTCGGGCGCCGTCGTGCGAGCGCGCCACCGCACCCACTGGCCCTTGGTGAGCTTGCCGGATGGCATCCGCAGCGTGTGGCGCGCCGCGCCGCCCGCGCTGGTCATCGCGCCCGACCAGATCGGTTTCGCGTCGACCGCCGCCTTGCCCGTCGGGGACTTCTCCGGCAGTGCGGCCACCTCGACCTGCACCTTCGCCGGCTGGTTCGCTGGACGCGACAGCCAGGTGGTGAACGCCGGCGTGGTCCCCTCGCCATCGGAGATCGCGAGCTTCGCGATCTCCGAGGTGCTGCTGGAGGACGTGGCGCGCTGCGCCGCCGGGGCGGCACCGATCGGCGTGTTCATGTCGCTCTGGATCTGCGCCGCGGTGAGCGCGCGGTTGTAGACGCGTACCTCGTCGATCAGGCCGCTGAAGTACTCGCCCCAGATCTCGTTGCCACCGATGGTGAGCGTGCCCCCGTCGTCGTCGATGGTGCCGGTGACGGCGACCTCGCCGGCCTTTGTGCCGTTGACGTAGAGGGTGGCCCTGCTGCCGTCGTAGGTGAGCGCCACATTGCTCCAGGTGGCGTCCGGCAGGGCGGTGGGACCCTGGGGAGTGACCGGCTCACCGTTGGTGGTGAGCCACCCCGCGGGGCCGTCCCGGTCGGAGGCGTACAGGCCGTACGAGGCGTTGATTCCGGATGCCAGGTTCTTCATGACCACCGTGTGCCAGTCGGACTGCTCGTCCGGTCGGACCCAGGCGGACAGGGTCAGCGCGGTGGTCAGTCGCAACGATGGCGCGTGCGCGACAGTGACCAGGCTGCTGCTGCCGTTGAACGACAACGCCTTGCCGTACTTGCCGTTGGTGGCCCAGGTCGTGTCGTGGGCCGCTCCGCTGTTGGCCTGCCCGGACGAGTCGGAGACCGTGGTGCCGGAGCCCTGGTTCATGTTGTAGGCCGCGACCAGTCCGGGCACCGGGTCCGACGGGTCGGTGGGCGACGGGGTGGGAGTGGGCGTTGGCGTCGGAGTCGGTGTGGGGGTGGGGCCGGTGGCGCCGACCGGAGTGGTCATGTCGGCCTGGATCTGGGTCGCGTCGAGGGCGCGGTTGTAGACGCGTACCTCGTCGACCAGGCCGCTGAAGTACTCGCCCCAGACCGTGTTGCCACCGATCGTCAGCTTCCCGCCGTCGACGTCGAGCGCCCCCGTGAGCGGTGTCCGGGCAGCCTGGGTTCCGTTGACGTACAGCCGGGCGTTGGCGCCGTCATAGGTGACCGTCAGATGGCTCCAGGCGTTGACGGCCAGCGGCGTGCCAGCGCTCACCTGGTACGACTGGCCGCCGCGCTGCAGCCAGCCCGACGGCGCGTCGCCGTTCGAGCCGTACAGCACGTAGGACGCGCCTTCCCCGGTGGCGAGGTTCTTGGCGACCACGCTGCGCCAACTCACGACCGAGGAGGGCCGCACCCACGCCGACAGGGTCAGCCCGCCGGTGAGCCGCAGCGAGGGCGCGTCGGCGACGGTGACCAGGCTGCTGGTGCCGTTGAACGACAACGCCTTGCCGTACTTGCCGGTGGCGTTCCACGTCGTGTTGGTGGCCGTACCGGCATTGTTCTGGCCGGACGAGTCACCCACTCTCGTCCCGGTCCCCTCGTTCATCCCATAGGCGGCCACGAGCCCGGTCGGCGGTTTCACACCGGTGGTGAACGACCACGTGTGCGCGGAGGACATCGCGTTGCCCGCGCCGTCCGTGGCCCCTGAAACCTCGGCGGTGTACGCGGTGGTCTCGGCCAGCGGCCCCGCCGGGGTGAAGGTGAGCACCCGCTTTGCGACGTCCATGGCGGATGTTCCAGTGATCGACGTGCCAGCGGGGTTCTTCAGCGTGAGCTGGGCGCCGTCGACCGGCTCGGTGAACTTCGCTGTGACTGCCGTGGCCACCGCAACGTCGGTCGCCTGGGCCGCCGGGGTCACCGCGGAGACGGCCGGGGCCTTCGTGTCGTTCTCGGTGGTGAACTGCCAGCCGTGCGGGTCCTGTTCGTTGCCGTCCTCGTCGTGCGCCTCACGGGCCTCCGCGCTGTACGCGGTGCTGGCCTTCAGCGGCTGCGACGGAGTGAAGGTGACGATCTGCCCGGTGGCGTCCGAGGTCGTCGTGCCCGGCGCTGCGGTCCCGCTGGGGTCCTTAACGATGATCTTCGGGTTCCAGACCTTCTCGCCGAACGTCACGGTGACGGTGGTGTCGACCGGGACGTTGGTGCTGCCGGCGACCGGCTGCACGCCGGTGACCGTGGGCTTGGTCTCGTCGACCGGAAGGTCTCCGGACGGCACCTCGTCGGGCTCGATGTCGGCCGGGTCGATCTCCTCGTCACTCGGCATGGGTCGAAGTCGCCGGGAGTCGACCTCGCTGGGCACGCCCACGCCGAGCCTCTCGAACGCGTCGGCCTCGTCGTTGGTGAGCCCCCAGCTGGCGTCGTCGAGCGGCTGGGCGGCCATCGCCTTGGCCTCTTCGTAGCTGGGGAACTCGGTCAGATCGGCGTCCGACTCGAACTTCACCCACTCGGTACGGGTGGGTGGCGGCGTGTATTCGACCATGAGCGCGGGCGGGTGACGGTAGCCCGGATACGGGTCGCCGCCACCGAACTCGCTGGCGTAGTACTGGCGCCAGTTGGTCGCGGCGGTCTCGCTGGCCGCCCGCAGCACCAGCCCGTGGTTGGGCGCGTCCTGCTCGATCCAGGCCCGGGCCATGCCGGTGACCCGGTGCCAGACCTCCTCGTCCTTGGCACACCAGGTGTTGACGGCGTCGTAGTTGTAGCCCGCCCGGTTCAGGCCTTCGGCGCTGCCGGTTGTCGAGGGCTGGTTGTACCAGTCCAATGTAGATGGACTCCACGAGGAGCCGAGGCGCGCGGCGACGATGCCCGCGCCCAACGGGTCACCGCAGAGGGCTCCGTTGGGGCCGCCGGACTTGTAGTTCCACATGATCAGGTCTGCCTGGACGACCGATGCCCCCGCCAACTCCGGTGCGTCGGTGTTGAACCTCAGGTAGACCCGAGCGATGTCGGCGCTGGTCTGGGTGGTGCCGGCGCGCAACCATCCCTCGGCGGCATGGTTGTTGTAGGGGTCGTTCTTGCTGACCCAGGCATCCTGCGGCACGCCGCCGCCGAACCACTCCGAGGCGGCGGCGACCGTCACCGGATAGGCCACCGCCGGGTCGGCGAGGAATTTCGGGTCCGGCGAGAAGACCAGCTCCGACTTCTCCACGCGCGCCGCGACCGGAGAGGTCTTGCCGAGCTTGGCGTCGGTCGCGGTCAGCACGACCGGTGCGGCTTTCGCCGCGCCCTTGCCGTCCTTCAGCTGGGGTAGTCCCTGCGGCGTCTTGCCGAAGGTGGTTCCCTTGGGCAGCGTGAGCGGCATCCGCACCGTCACCGGGCCGGTCGGCCGTTGCCGGAAGACGACCTGCGAGACGAACCCGTCGGATTCGGCCCGCACCATGAGGTCAACTCCCCTGGACACCGCGTCGGGGTAGGTGACCGTGTTGCCGGAGATCTTCGGCTCCGGCAGCGCCTGCTTCACTCGCAGGTTGACCGTGCCGTTGCTACCGGCTGCCGAGACCAGGCTCTTGCTGCCGCGCCCGCCGAGGCTCAGCGGAACCTTCGTACGGACCGTCTGCAGCACCCCGTCGCGAGCGACGATGGTGGTGTCGATGGGCTCCCACACGCCGGTGCCCGGGTTCTTGAGTTGGACGGGGCGGGTGTGCAGCTGAGCACGCAGGTGCTTGCCGTCCGGATCGGCCCACACCTTCATCGTCTCGGTGAAGCGATCGGGGACTTCGACGGGCGCGCCGGCCTTGGCCGCCTTCGCCCAGGCGGCTTCGAGCCCGCGACCGCTCGCCTGAGCGGCCGGCGTGGCACCAGGGATCTTCTCCGCCGCGACCAGTGTCAACGGCAACAGGAGCGCCAGCGTCAGGGCGCCTCTGAACAACGGATGGAGTGACATCGGCCGAGTATTTGTCGAAGCACTGCCGCGAACCTTGTACGTACCTTGAATCCGCTAGTCAGGCGGTGGCGGGCCGGCCCGGTGCGGTCCGGGCACTTCCAGACTGTGGAAGGGGGGCGGCGGCGTCGCCGTCCACCTGGAACCATCGTGAGCAACCTTATGACGGTTGAGCGTGCGGGGGCGCGCCGGGACGAATGGGGTCGCGGCGATGACTGTCGAGTTCAGACTGCTGGGTGAGGTCGAGGCTCGCGTCGCAGGCCGGTCGATCGACCTGGGGCATCTTCGACAGCGGGGGGTGCTGGCGGTCCTGCTCATCGGCGCCAATCAGCTGGTCCGCACCGATCAGTTGATCAGCCGGGCCTGGGGTGATCTGCGACCGCAGTCGGCGTCGAGTTCGCTCTACAGCTATCTGTCACGACTGCGGCGCAGTCTCGGTGGGGCCACCGACGTGTCGATCCGGCGGCAGTCCGGCGGCTACCTGCTCCAGGTGGATCCGTGGGCGATCGACCTGCACCGGTTCCGCGAACTGCTCGCTGTGGCCCGGACCACCGAGGATGCCGGACGGGCGTTGCGGATTTTCGACGAGGCCCTGGGGTTGTGGCGAGGCACTCCGCTGGGCCAGCTCGACACACCGTGGCTCGATGAGGTGCGGACGGCCGCCGATCGGGAGCGGGTCGCCGCCGACCGGGACCGCACCGATGTCGCGCTGCGCTGCGGCCAGCACGCCGCCCTGGTGCCGCAACTCCTGCGCGCCGTGGCGGAGCACCAGTTCGACGAACGGCTGATCGGTCAGCTCATGCTGGCGCTGTGTCGGTCCGGGAGGCAGGCCGACGCGCTCGACCATTACCTGGCCCTACGCCGGCGACTGGCGGACTCACTCGGCGTCGATCCCATGCCGGAGTTGCAACGCCTGCACCTACGGATGATCAGCGGCGACCCGACGCTCGCCGCGCCCAGCCCGGAGACCGTCGTCGCCCGCGGTGACGTACCCCGCCAACTGCCCGCGCCACCCGCGGGCTTCGTCGGCCGGGCCGACGAACTCGCCGCGCTGTCGGCCGCCTCCGGCGCCGACGGCGGCGGGGTGGCCACCATCGGTGGTCCCGGGGGCGTCGGCAAGACCTGGCTCGCGCTGCACTGGGCGTACGACAACCTGAAGCGATTTCCGGACGGTCAGTTGTACGTGAACCTGCGCGGCTTCGAGGTTGCCGCTCCGGTGTCACCCGAGGTCGTGCTGCGCGGGTTGCTGGACGCGCTGCACGTGCCCGCCGAGACGGTCCCGGTGGACCTGGACGCGCAGACCGCCCTCTATCGCAGCCTGGTGGCTGACAAACGCATGCTGATCGTGCTCGACAACGCCCGCGACGTGACCCAGGTGATTCCACTGCTTCCCGGTGGGCAGCACTGCACGGTGCTGGTGACCAGCCGGGCCCGCCTCGGCGGGCTCGTCGCCGCGTACGGCGCCCGGCCGGTCGACCTGGAGGTGTTGACGGAGCCGGAGGCCCGCAACCTGTTGATCCACCTGCTCAACCGGCACGGGGCGGCGGTCGAGCCGCAGAGCGTACGGGACATCGCGTCCCGGTGCGCCGGCCTTCCCCTGGCCCTGAGCATCGTGGCGGCCCGAGCGGCGATGCAGCCCGACCTGCCGCTGAGCGTGGTCAGCGAGGAGCTTCGGGAGGAAGCGACCCGGCTCGACGCCCTGACCGTGGGCGATCTGCACGGCGACATCCGCGCCGTGTTCGCCGCCTCGCACCACGCGCTCAGCGCCGAGGCGGCCCGGCTGTTCGTCCTGCTCTCACTCGTGCCCGCACCGGAGATCGGGCTGGCCGCCGCGGCCAGCCTCGTCGGGCGCCCCCGCGACCGCAGTCGGCTGTTGTTGACGGAGTTGCGCGACTCGCATCTGGTCCAGATGCCGCGACAGGCCCGCTACCGGATGCACGATCTGGTGCGCCTCTATGCCCGGCATCGGGTGGACGACGACCAGCCGGCACAGGCCCGCAACGACGCGCTGGACCGGCTGCTGGACTTCCTCCTGCACACCGCCGGCCGGGCGGCCCGGCTCGTCGAGCCCAACCGCGACGGGGCCGAGCCGGACGTCCCGGCCGGGACCGCCGCGCCGATGGGCGTCGACTCGCTGGCCGACCACGCCGAGGCCCTCGCCTGGTTCGTCACCGAACACCAGATGTTGCTGGGCATCCTGGCGTACGCGGCGGAGCACGGCCGTGACCTCCACGTGTGGCAGTTGGCACGGACGCTGGAGACCTTCTTCGACTACAAGGGGCACTGGAACGACTGGATCGACACCCAGCACCTGGCGCTCGCCGCGGCGCGGCGGATGGGAGACCGGCACCGGCAGGCGCAGGCCCATCGCAGTCTGGGCGTAGCCCACACCCAACTGGGGCGTCTGGACGTGGGCTACGAGCAACACCAGCACGCACTGCAGATCTTCGCCGAGCTGGACGACCACGCGAAACAGGCCGACACCCACCGGGGCCTGGGGTGGGTGTGCCACAACCAGGGCGATTGGCCGGGCGCGCTCGGCCACAACGAACGGGCGCTGGAGCTCTACCGCCGGCTCGGTGACCGGACGGGGCAGGCGGCGGCGTTGAACAACGTGGGCTGGCTGTACAGCATGCTCGGCGACCATCGGCAGACGTTGCGCTTCGGCGCGCAGGCGACGGCCCTCAACCAGGAGATCGGCGACGAACACGCCGAAGCGGGCACCTGGGACACCATGGGCTACGCCCACCATCACCTGGGCGAGTACGAGCAGGCCATCGACTGCTATCGCCGGGCGCGGGCGCTGATCCGCCGCTTCGACGACCACTTCAACGAGGCGGACATCCTGCGGCACCTCGCGGAGAGCCTCACCGCCATCGGCGACAGCGACGGCGCGCGGGAGGCGCTGGAGGATGCGGTCGTCTCGCTCGAGCAGATCGGCCACAGCGCGGCCGACGAGGTGCGGGCCGAGCTGCAGAAGCTGGAACTGGCGGCACCGGTGGGGCGTGAACGCCCCGACTCCCGCTAGCTCACCGACCTCACACAGACCCCTGCGCGGTCTCGCCGCCGCGCAGGCGGTCCAACTCGGCGAGGTACATCGCCTGCATGCGGTCGTGGTGCCGGACCAGCAGCCCGACCTCCTCGACGCTGTAGCCCTCGATGAGCCGCTCCGCCCGCTCGGCGAACCGCTCGTACGGTCGCTCCAACTCGGCGGCCCGCTCCGGCCGCAGCGCGACGATCAACCGCCGCCGGTCCGCCGGATCGCGCTCGGCCGTCAGGTAGCCCGCCTGCTGGAGCCGGCGGAGCATGCTGGTCACCGCCCCGGTGGTGAGGTTGGTCCGCTCGGCGACCTGCCCCGCGGTGGCGGATCCGACGTCCGCCAGGTAGTCCAGGCACTCCAGGTCGCTCACGGTGAGGCCCAGCCGCTCCGCCACGGCGTACCGGAACACCATGGACAGCCGCGACGTCTCCCGCCCGGCGCGCATCAGGTCGGTGATCGATGACGCGCGGGCCGGCTCGTGGGACATGCCGGCAATCATCCCTCCGGTACGGTGACCCGGTGCAGCCGAGGTAGCACGCGGGTCAGCACCCAGTGGGGCGCGGCCGCTCCCCCGGTGAGGCGGCGCATCAGCCGGGCTGCGGTGTCGACGGCCCGGAAGGCGTAGCGCACCATCTCGTCCTGGTAGCTGGCGATCGCCTCCTCCACCGACGCGCCGGAGGCCCGCGCCTCGACCAGCTTGTGGCCGAGCAGGGCGGCGTCACGCAGCGCCGTGTTGCCGCCGTGCGCGCCGAACGGCGGCATGACGTGCACGGCGTCGCCCATCATCGTTGCCCGGGGCACCGCCCACCGGCGCGGGCGCTGGCCGGCGGCGAAGAGGTTGAGCACCGTGGCGTCCAGCTCGGCCGTGCCGACCAGCCGCCGGATGACGGGGTGGAAGTCCATGCTCATCCCGGAGGCCAGTCTCCACAGCGTCAGCAGGTCACCTCGGATGCCCATGGGCACCTCCTCCTGCCGCAGCAGCAGTCCCCACATGACGTAGTCGTCGCCGGTGGGCGCATAGCTGCCCGGGGCCAGGCGCGCGAACGCCTCCGACGGGCTCTCGCCGAACCGCATGGAGGTGAAGAAGAAGGCGCGGCCCGGCCGGTCGGCGATGGACAGGACCCCGCTGCTGTGCAGCGCTTCCGGGATGATGCTCGCGCCGTTGCGCCACAGGGGCGACCGGCCGTAGATGCCCGCCATCGGGGTGTTCTCCGGGTGCGCGTCCGGCATGATCTGCGCGCGCAGCGCCGAGCCGACACCGTCGGCACCCACGACGACGCTTGCCGCTGCGGCTGTGCCGTCGGAGAACAGCAGGCGCGGCCGTGCCGGGTCACCGCTGTCCACGCCGACGGCGTCCTTGCCGTAGTGGATGCGCCCGTGCAGCCCGGACTGCAGGATCGAGCGCAGGGTCAGCCGGTCGACCTGACGGGTCGCGTGCGGCTCGTCCCTGAAGGTGATGGTGAAGGCGTCCCGCAGCCGGCTGTCGGTGAAGCGTAGGTGCCCGCCGGGCTCGTCGCCGGTGGTCAGAGCCAGGTTGTAGAGCGAGCGCGGCAGGCTCTCACGCAGCGCTTCCAGGCCGTACCGGTCGAGGATGATCCGATAGCCCTGCCGCCGGACGAAGGGGCCCGGATCCCGCTCGTAGACGTGCACATCGATGCCGGCGCGCATCAGGTACTGGGCGAGACAGAGGCCGGATAGGCCGGCACCGGCGATCGCCACTGAGAAGCCTGTCGATATGGTCACGGTATTATCTTAATGACTAAGATGATTGGGGCAAGGCCGCCGGCCGAGACGGCCGAACCGAAGCGCCGGCACGAGCGACGGACATCGTCGAGTTTCGATGAATTCGGGTTCGGGCCTGGTGGGCTTCCGTGGGACTGCCCTAACCTCGATATATGGTCTCGCGTCGATCCGTTCTGCGGGCGGTCCCGCTCGCCGCAGCTGCCCTCACCGCCGCCCCGGGTGATCTTCGTTGGCCCGGCCCGCCGTCCACCTCGGCGGATACGGACCGCATACCACCCGACCCGGCCACGATGCAGGCCACCGCCACCGCCGTTCGCGGCTTCACGGCCGAGCTCTACCGCACGGTGGCGGCGACCCGGGCAGGCGGCAACGTGGTGTGCGCGCCGTACTCGGTCGGGCTGGCGCTGGCGATGACCAGGGCGGGCGCCCGCTCGACCACCGCGGACGAGATGGACACGGTGCTGCACGCGCCGTGTCCGCGCCCCCGCGCGCTCGACCGCGGGCTCAACACCGTCGAGCAGACACTCGCCGGCCGTTACCAGGACGGCGACGGAGTCAAGCAACCCCGGCTGACCACCGCCAACGCGCTGTGGACACGGCTCGATCTGGCCCTGCGACCCAGGTTCCGGGACACCCTGGACGGCTACTACGGTGCCACGCCACGACTCGTCGACTTCCGCGGCGCGCCCGAGGTGGCCCGCCAGGAGATCAACAGCTGGGTGTCCGACCGGACCAACGCGAAGATCCCAGAGCTGTTGCAGTCCGACGCCGTGAGCCCCGACACCAGCCTGATCCTGACAAACACGCTCTACCTCAAGGCGGCCTGGAAGTACCCGTTCACCGCCGCGGCCACCGCGACGGGAGCATTCACCCGAGATGACGGGACCGTCGTCGACGTCCCGATCATGCGCGGGCCGTTCGACCGGATGGGCTACCTCGAAGGAGACGGCTGGCGGGCGGTCGACGTGCCGTACGCGGGCGACGGGCTGGCCATGGCCATCGTCATGCCCACCCGGGACGATCTCGCCGCCGTCGAGGCGAGCCTCGATGCGACCTGGCTGGGCGCGTTGCTGACCGGGTTCCAGATCACCGACGTCGAACTGCGCCTGCCCCGCTGGACGTTCCGCCTGCCGGCCGAACTACGCGCCGCGCTGAGCAGCCTCGGCATGCCCACCGCATTCACGTCACAGGCCGACTTCACCGGCATGAGCACCGAACCGGCCCTGTCCATCGACGACGTGGTGCACGAGACGTTCATCGCGGTGGACGAGAAGGGTACCGAGGCCGCGGCCGCGTCGGCCGTCATCGTCCGGCCGCCGTCGATCCCGCAAGGCCCGCAGTTCTTCGTCAACCGACCATTCCTGTACGTCATCCACGACCGGCTCACCGGCGTACCGCTGTTCCTCGGCCGGGTCCACGACCCGCTGGTCGACGGCGCAGCCTGAGCGGACGGGGCCAGCCGGCTCGCTCAGACCGTCAACGGCGCACCCGATAGCGCAGGTGCAGCACCCGGCTGCCCTGGATCACGACATCAGCATCCCCCAACAGGTGCTGCGCGTCGACGGACCCGAAGTAGCGCTTGCCGGACCCGAACACCACCGGTACGACGTCCATGCGCACCTCGTCGACCAGGCCCGCGGCAAGCACCTGGCCGCCGACGTCGCCAGCGGCGACCTCGACGACGCGGTCACCCGCGAGCTCCCGCGCCTTGGCCACGGCAGCCGCGACGCCGTCGACGAAGTGGAAGGGTGCTTCGGGATCCCAGCCCTCCGGCTTCGGCCGGTGCGTCACGACGACCACGTGGTCGATCCCGCTCGGTGGCGTCCCGTCCCAGCCGTCGGTCATGTCGAAGACGTGCCGGCCGACGATCGTCACCCCGATCTGGTCCCAGTACGGCCGGACGTAGTCGTGGGACGCCTGTGACACCTTCAGCGCGCCGCTCTCGTCCAACGGGACGTCACCGCTGGTCAACCAGTCGAACAATGGTCCGGGCTGGTCGTTCTCGTCCGCGATGAAGCCGTCCACCGACACCGAGCTGTACATGACCACGTCGCCCATCGGCGCGCTCCTCTGCTGGGGATGCTCTCAGGCTAGAGTTCCGTGAGCTGTCGCTCTTGTAAGGAATCAATCGGTCGGTAGCGGCCAGCCGTCCAGCACGTGGCCAGGATGTTCGCGCAGGAACCGCCGCCGGACCTCGACGTACCGGGTGGGTGTGAGCCCGGTGAAGGCCCGGAACTCGTGGCCGAAGTGCGCCTGGTCGAAGTAGCCGGCGCCAGCGGCGAGGTCGGCCCAGTCGATCGGTTCGGCGGGGTTGATCGAGAGCACGGTGGCGGCGAAGCGGTAGCTGCGGGCGAACCGTTTCGGTGTGACGCCGACCAGTTCCTTGAACCGCTGCGCGAGGTGAGTGTTGCTGACACCGGCGGAAACCCTCAGGTCGTCGATCGCCACCGCCCCACCGGTCGCGGCGATGATGCGGCTCGCACGGCGGACCAGCCCCAGGCCGGCCGCGTCGCCCAGCCGCCGCATCAGCTCGTCCTCAAGCAGCGTCAGCATCTCGTGCGGCCCCTCGGCCGTGGCCAGCCGGTCTCGCAGCTCAGCGATGGCGGGTCGGCCCCACACCTGCTCCACCGTCGCCGGCCGGTCACATAGCTCCACCGCGGGCATCGGCAGGAACGGTGCCAGCCCCCACGGCTTGAAGTGCACGCCGACGGACCGGGTCCGGGGTGGGTAACCGAACTCGAACGCGCGGGTGGGCGTGGTGACGACGCAGCCGTCGGCGTACTCGGCCGCCTCGACATCGGTGCCGGCGCGGATGCGGAACGGTACGCCGAGGTTGACGATGAGGAACGCCGCCGGACTCGCCGGCAGCGTCAGCCGGGCGTACGGCGGCGAACCCTCCAGGTAGTAGAGGTCGTCGATCAGCCCGTCCAGCGGCGGTCGCGGCACTCTGGACACGTACTCCACGCCCACAGTATCGCCGCCGCCGCGCGACGGAGAGCTGTCCGCCACGATCAGAATCCCAGTCGCTCGGACCCCCCCAGCAGGACTTCGCTCGACTGTGCCGGGGCGGCACTGGTCAGCGCCGCCGCCTCCGCCGCCGCCGCACGATGGCTGCCACCGCCACGACGAGCAGGAGCAACACCACGGGACAGGTCCACTCCTGGAGGAAGTTTGCGACCTTCACGACGCCCCACAGGCACAGACCGATGATGGTCAAGCCCACCAGCGGGCCGAACAGGGAGGGGCCGTCGTCCCGATTGGCTGGAACGGCCTCGCTGGGCTCCAGGACGTGGGGCGGAACGTTCTGCCAATTACCTTTGGCGTCCTTGTACGGCTGATTGGACCTGCGTTCTTTGTCCGGCATCTCAACCCCCCGCTGAGCCGCGTGGGTCCAGAGTAGAGGGGCACGGTGAGCCGTGTGGCCCCTGACCGGCGACCGCGACCGCGTCGTCGCTGGTCTACCGAAGCTCTCGCAGTGGGTGCGGACGGCCCGGCTCGATGTCAGCTCACTCCTGCGGCGCGATCAGCCGGTCGTCGGCGTCGTGGATCGTGATCGCCTCCACCGGGCACGAGTCGGCGGCGTCGAGGATGACGTCGGCCGGGGCGACGACGTCAGCCAGCGGCGTGGACAGGCCGTCGACCAGGCGGAAGTGTTCGGGCGCGGTGCCGGCGCAGATGCTCGTGCCGATGCAGCGGCCCGAGTCCACCCCGATTCGCCAGGTGGTGCTCACCAGGCCACCGGCATGCCGAGCAGGCCCCGCACCAACATGCCCCGTTTCCACCGCAGATCGGCTTCCGGCACGGCGAGCCGCAGCCCGGGCAGGCGGGTCACGAGGGTGGCGACGGCGACCTGTAGTTCCATGCGGGCCAGCTGTGCGCCGACGCAGTGGTGCACGCCGTGCCCGAAGCCCAGGTGCGGGTTCTGCTGGCGCGCGAAATCCAGCCGGTCCGGGTCGGCGAAGACGGTACCGTCCCGGTTCGCCGACGACAGTGAGCCGAGAACCGGCTCACCTGCCCGGACCAGCACCCCGCCGACCTCGACGTCCTCCTTGGCGTACCGGGCGAACGAGGAGCCGACGCCGAGCGGCACGTACCGCAGCAGTTCCTCGACCGCGGCCGGCACCAGCGACGGGTCGGCCCGCAGCCGGGCGAGCTGGTCCGGGTTGTGCAGCAGGACGTACACGAAGTTGGGGATCTGGGTCACGGTGGTCTCGTGGCCGGCCGCCAGCAGCCCCGCGGCCAGCTCCACCAGCTCGGTTTCGCTGAGCCGATCCTGGTTCTCGTCGCGGGCCCGCACCAGCGCGCCGAGCAGGTCGTCGATTCCGGGCTCGCGGCGGCGCTCGGCGACCAGAGCACCGATGTAGCCCCAGAGATTGTTCAGGTATTCCTGGATCGTCTCCCCGGGCAGGGAGGTGGTCGAGACGATCGCCTCCGACCAGATGTGGAAGCGGTCGCGGTCGGCGTACGGAACTCCGAGCAGCTCGCAGATCACCTGGATCGGCAGCGGCGTGGCGACGTGCTCCACCAGGTCGGCCGGCGGACCGAGCTGGACCATGTCGTCGACCAGCGCGTCGGCGATCTCCTGGGTGCGGGGTCGCAGCGCCTCCACCCGACGTGCCGTGAACGCCTTCGCCACCAGCCGGCGCAGCCGGGTGTGATCGGGCGGGTCCATGGTCAGCATCCCGCTGTACTGCTGGCGCGCGGTGAGCCGGGGCTCGTCGCGCTGAACGGCCGGGGCACGGCCGAACCGCACGTCGCCGAGGACCGTACGCACGTCCTCGTACCGGGTGGCGAGCCACGCCTCCTCGCCGTAGGGAAGCTTCACCCGGGTCATCGGTTCGTTCTCGCGCAGCTCGCCGTAGGTCGGATCGACGACCAGGCGGTCGGGCACGCTGAACGGGTACGGCCGCGCGGGCGGGACGCTTCGACTCTCGGTGGTCTGCGCGCTCTCCGTCATCCGGGTTCCCTTCGTCGAGACGGCGTGGATCCTCAGGTCGGCACCACGTTCGTAGCGGCGCCGGATTGCCAGCGTCCAGGGCTTGCGGACAGAACACATCAACGCTCAGTAGTCCATCGATGTCGGATCGTAGCGGGAGATGTCGATGATCGCCATGGAGTCCGCTCCGCGTCCGTACGGAGAGACGTGCCTGCGGCGAACGATGTGCGCGGCCTCGTCCTCGACGACCGACCATCCGCCGGGGTGCGGCAGCGAGGCCGCACGCCGGCAGAGAGCCTCCGAGGCACCCGAGCGTCAGGTCAGCAGCCGAGCCGCTTGCTCGACAGGGCGATGTCGTCGATCCAGAGGTCGAACTCGCCCGGTGTCGTGCCGCCCTGGTAAAGCTGCCAACCGATCTTCACCGTGTCGACCGTCGGCAGGACAAAGGGAACGTCGTTTCCGCCGTGGTCGGTCGTGGAGGCCGTCAGCTCCGGGTTCGCCACGCCATCGATCCACACCGCGACGCGGTTGTCCGCCGAGTCGATCTTCCACTCGAAGCACTGCCAGGTGTCCTCGACGACCGGGGCGGACTCCCGCCAGTTGGTCCAGTCGCCGGTCGGACCGCCGTCCGCGCCGATCCCCCAGAAGGTTCCGGGGACCGTGGGCGCGTACTGCCCACCGATCGGACGGACGACCTCCGCGCTGCCGGTGCCGGTCGCTTCCACCAGCGTGAAGTGCGCCCAGTCGGGGGCCGTGGGGAAGGCGTCGACCCGCAGACGCATCCGGCCGTAGAAGCGGTTACCCGGCGCGGCGAAGTCGTCGACGCGCAGGAAGGCCCGTCCGTTGTCAACGGTGTGGACGTGCAGTGCCTGGTTGCCACGACGGGTACGTTCGACGGTGAGCGTGCCGTGGCGGGTGTCGACGCCCCAGTTCACGGTGCTGGGCCCTCCGGGAGGCAGTCGCTCGAAGTCCTCACAGAAGAGCAGGCCACGGGGGCACGAGGGCCGGGAGGCCCCCGATGCCCCGGCTGGGACGCTACCGACGGCGGCGCCGAGGATCAGGGCGGCGCTGAACACCGCGAAAAATCTGCGCACTGTCATCCTCCAGGACGGCTGGTCCCCACCACCGGGGCCGGGCCAGCAGGAACGTTGCGGTCATGCGACGCTGAGGTGCACCCGCTCGCACCGCTGCGGCGTGGTGCCCTCCGCGCTGCGGCGATCCGAGCCGTTCCGGCATCGCATCAGCGGTGGACGCATTGATGAGCGTCATTATAAGTGAACCCGACCCGCCCCTCTCCAACCGCCCCGCGAGTTGGGCGTTGACTCGGAGCCGGGAAGGCATGACGCTGTGGAAGCGCTCCCATCGTCGAGCTCCTATGCGAAAGGAATGCTCGTGCGTCCCACCACCGCTCTACTCCCGGTCGTGCTCGCCACGGCCCTCGGCGGCCTGGCCCTGCCGGCGCCCGCCCTGGCCGCGGTCGGCCCGGCGCTGGCCGTGGACACCACTGCCGCCCGCCACCAGATCAGCCCGTACATCTACGGCATGAACTTCGCCGACCAGGCCCTCGCCAGCGACCTGCGGCTGCCGGTGCACCGCTACGGCGGCAACGCCACCACCCGCTACAACTTCCGTGCCGACACCACCAACCGCGCGTCGGACTGGTACTTCGAGAACATTCCCAACGACAACCCGAGTCCGGGCGACCTCCCGGAGGGCTCGGAGAGCGATCGGTTCGTGCAGCAGAACAAGACCACCGGCGCCGCCACGGTCATGACGGTGCCGATGCTCGGCTGGATCGCCAAGGACCGGTCGCGAGCCTGTGGCTTCAGCGTCGCCAAGTACGGCCCGCAGGAGTCCACCGACCAGTGGGCACCGGACTGCGGCAACGGCAAGAAGCCGGACGGGTCGCTGGTCACCGGCAACGATCCGACGGACACCAGCGTCGCCGTCGGTCCGGAGTACGTCACCGACTTCGTCAACCACCTCAAGGGTCAGTTCGGCGCCGCCACCGACGGCGGGGTCCAGTTCTACAACCTGGACAACGAGCCGGACCTGTGGCAATCCACCCACCGCGACGTCCGCCCGACCGGGATGGGCTACGACGAGCTACGCGACCGCACCTACGAGTACGCCGCCGCGATCAAGGCTGCCGACCCCGGTGCGAAGACGCTCGGCCCGGTCGGCTGGGGGCTGAACTCGATCATCTTCTCGGGCCTCGACCAGGACACCTGCTCGCGCACCGGATGCTGGTCGAACCCACCGGACAAGGCCGCGCACGGCGGCCAGGACCTCGGCCCGTGGTACCTGGACCGGATGCGCGAGTACGAGCAGCAGCACGGCACCCGCATCCTCGACTACTTCGACGTGCACCTCTACCCGCAGCAGTCCGGGGTGCTCGGCGACGCGGCCGGTGACGCCACCACCCAGGCGCTGCGGCTGCGCTCGACCCGCCAACTCTGGGACCCGACCTACGTGGACGAAAGCTGGATCAACAGCCCGGTCCGGTTCATTCCGCGCCTGCGCGAGCTTGTCGACCAGCACTACCCGGGCACGAAGGTCGCGATGACCGAGTACAACTGGGGTGGCTTCGGGTCTCTCAACGGCGCCCTCGCCCAGGCTGACGTCCTCGGCATCTTCGGCCGTGAAGGGCTCGACCTGGCCACCCTCTGGACCGCGCCCACGACCGACCAGCCGGTGGCCAACGCCTTCCGGGTCTACCGCAACTACGACGGCAAGGGCGGCGCGTTCGGCGAGACGTCCGTCCGGGCGACGAGCGCCGACCAGGGCACATTGGCCGTGTACGCCGCCGAGCGCAGCGCCGACAAGGCGCTCACCGTGGTCGTCGTGAACAAGACCGGCGACGACCTGACCAGCCCGGTGGCCCTCACCGGCGCCTCCGCCAGCACCGCCCAGGTCTACCGCTACAGCGGGGCGAACCTCGCCGGCGTCGTCCGGGAAGCCGACCTTCCGGTGACCGCGGGCGGCCTCACGGCCACCTTCCCGGCCAACTCGATCACCCACCTGGTGCTGCCGCGCGGCACCACCCCCGGCGACACCCAGGCGCCGACCGCCCCGGGCAAGCCGACCGCCGGCACGATCACCGGTGACAGCGTCGCGCTGACCTGGGCACCGTCCACCGACGACACCGCCGTCACCGGCTACGACGTGCACCGGGTCGACACCGCCGGCTCCGTGAAGGTGGGCAGCGCCACCGGCACCGCGTACACCGTGACCGGGTTGACACCGGACACCCCGTACACCTTCGTGGTGACCGCCCGCGACGCGGCGGGCAACGTCTCGGCGGCCTCGCCCGGCCTGACCGTGCGGACCGCGCCCACCGCCCCGACCGGCGGCTGCACGGTCGCCTACTCGGCGAACAGTTGGCCGGGCGGCTTCACCGCGACCGTGACGATCAAGAACACCGGCAGCACCGCTGTCGACGGCTGGAAACTCGCCTTCGACTTCCCCAGCACCAGCCAGAAGGTCAGCCAAGGCTGGTCGGCCAGCTGGAAGCAGAGCGGAACGAGCGTCACCGCGGACAGCATGAGTTGGAACGGCAGACTCGCCCCCGGCGCGTCCACCAGCATCGGCTTCAACGGCACCTGGAGCGGCACGAATCCGGTGCCGACCGCCTTCAACCTCAACGGTCACCGCTGCGGGTGACCGGAGAGATCCCTTCTCCCGCGCCGACGGAGCGGGCCGGTGGGGTCGGGGTGCTGCTGCACCCCGACCCCACCGCTCTTGAGCGGTCGCGCGGGCCAGACCCGTGGCCACGTCGGGCGGACTGCGCCGACAAGGCCACCGTGGTCTTGCTCAGAAAACCGGCGAGTTGGCCGTAGTCCACGCATTGCCCTTCGAAGATGTCGACAGTCCTGCGTGCACCGTTTCCCATCGATTGCAGGAACCCAGCTACCGCTTCGGCCTCCTGTCTTACTCGCCTGCGCAATCGTACCGACGCGACCCCTGCAGGAATACGTAGAGAGCTGGTCAGATCACGGGGCGTGTGAACCGGCTATGTGAGTGGCAGAATCGTAGTCCGGGCGGCTGACGGCGAAAGCGGTGACCGTGACCATGGTGCGCACGATGTTCCAACTGCTCGGTCCGGTCGTGGCTACATCGGAGGACGGACGGCGGGTGGCCCTCGGCGGCCGGACCGCACGGGCAGTCCTGGCCGTGCTGTTGCTACGTGGACGCACGGGCACCAGCGCCGACGACCTCGTGAGCACGGTGTGGGGAATCGACGGTGCCAGCCGGGACAGCGTCTATCACTACATCAGTGAGCTTCGCAAACGGCTGGCCCACGCCGAATCCGACGCCGACCTTCGGCTGCATGCCGGCAGGTACACGCTGCTGACGGAGGACGGCCGGGTCGACTGGCGGCGTTTCCGATCCCTGGTGACCGAGGCGCGGCACGCCGAGGAGGCCGGGCACCTTGATGAGGCGGCTCGTCTGCTGTACGAGGCCAAGGCGTTGCGGGTCGGCCCGATGCTGGCGGAGGTCGGCGATCGATTGGCCGGTGAGCGTCGGGAGTTGGAGGCGGCATACACGGCTGCGACAGTTCGGCTGGCTCGGGTGGAGTGGGAACGGAAGGCACCCGACCGGGTGGTCGAGTTGCTGGGTGATCCGGCGCGCGAGGACCCGTGCCGGGAGGATCTCGCGGCGCTAATGATCCGCGCCCTGGTCGCGTCGGGCCGGCGTGAGGAGGCCACTGCGTTCTTCCGTAGTACCCGGGACATCATCGCGGATCGGTTGGGGTTGGATCCGAGTGAGGATCTCGTCGCGGCGTACCGGGAGGCTCTGCGCTCGTCGCCGGCACCGACAGGTCCGGCCGCGGGGCACCTCGGCGCGATCGCCACGCTACCCCAGCCGACCCGCATCTTCACCGACCGGCAGGCGGAACTCAGCTTCGCGCTGTCCCTGATGCGCGCGCCCGGTCGGGCCAGGAACGTGTGTGTCATCAGCGGTATGCCCGGTGTCGGCAAGACAGCTCTCGCCGTGCGGATCGCGCACCGGCTCCAGGAGGCGTTCCCTGACGGCGTGCTCTACGCCGACCTGCGGGGATACACGGCGGGCACGGTTCCGGAGCAACCGGCCGATGTACTCGACCGCTTCCTGCGTAAGCTGGGCGCCGGGAGCGCTGAAATTCCACACCATGTCGACGACCGTGCAGCCCTTTTCCGCAGGTGGCTCGCGCCCCTGCGGGTGCTGATCGTGCTCGACAACGCCCGGGATGCGGCCCAGGTGGCACCCTTACTGCCCGGCTCGGGTGCCTGCCGGGCGCTCGTGACGAGCCGCACCGCATTGGCCGCCCTGGACGAGGCAGAGCCGGTGAGACTTGGCCTTCTGCCCGATGAAGAAGGAATTAAGCTCTTTCGGTCCATTGCGGGAGCAGGCTACGCCGATGCCCATGGTGAATCAGCAGTACGCCACGTCGTGGCAGCCTGTGCAGGGTTGCCCTTGGCGATCCGGGTGGTCGCGGCCCGCTGCCGAAGCGAGAATCTGGAGCGCCTCGACGAATTCGCGGCACGGCTGGCTGATGAAAGGGCCCGGCTGAGCGAACTCGATGACGGCGATCGCAGTGTGGCGGCGTCACTCGCAGTGTCGTACGCGAGCCTGCCGTCGCGGTTGCAGCACGTCTTCGGCTTGCTGGGCGTTCATCCGGGCAACGAGATGGACGAGTTCACCGCGGCTGCCATTGCGGGTGCCTCGATCGCCGAGATCCGCCGGGCGCTCACCGGTCTGGCCGCCCGGTCCCTGCTGGAACGGCGGCCGGGTCAGCGGTTCAGGCTTCACGATCTGGTCGCGGCGTTTCTGCGGGAGGATCCGGCGGTGTTAGAGCGGACCGCTACGGATCGGTCGGCGGCCCAGCACCGGCTTGCCGACTACTATCTCCACGTCGCCGACCTGGCCGACCGCGCGATCACTCCGCATCGCTACCGGATCCGGTTGGACGTAGCCAGCGTCCCGGTCCGCGTCCCCGAAGTCTCGCGACCGCAGGCGGCCCTGGCGTGGCTGTTCCTGCACGAGCCCACGCTCACCGACATCTGCCGCACGGCCGCCCACATCGGTCTCGACGTACACTGTTGGCAGCTCGCCTACACCCTGCGGGGCTATTACTTCCTCACAAAACGGTGGGAGCCATGGCTGCGTACCCATGAGTTAGCGCTCGCCGCCACCCGGCGGCTGCACGACCGCGCCGCTCAGGCGCACATTGAGAACAACCTGGGACTGGCCGCCATCGAGCAGGGGCAGTCCGAGACCGCCGCGGCCCACTACCAGGCGGCGCTTGCCATCTTCCGGGCGGTTGATGACCGGCATGGCGAGCACACTACCCTGGCGAACCTCGCGTGGATCGCGTTTGACCAGGGCCGCTACGACGAGTTCCTCGTCGATCTGCGCACCGCTCACGCCTTCTACCAGGAACAGGGTTCGATCCGCAACGCCGCGATCACCTTGCGCGGGATCGCCCTCGGTGAGATTGAGCTAGGACAGTATGCCGATGCGGTCGCCCATCTCCTGCAGGTACAGCAGATCTTCAGCGACCTCGGGCTGGAGCTCGACCTGGCGATGACCTTCAATGGTCTCGGTGAGGCATTCGCCCGCATGCCGGAACCGTTGTCCGCACAGCAGGCGTTCGAGCGAGCACTGGCGATGAGCACGCGGTGTGGCAGCCGTTTCGAGCAGGCACGCGCACACCGAGGGCTAGGCGCCTTGGCTGCGGCCGTCGGGGACTATCCAACGGCCAAGGAACACTGGGCTGTGGCCTTGACCGGGTACGAGGCGCTCAACGCCCCGCAGGCCTTGGAGATGCGCCGGAGGGTTGGTGAGCCGGGGCACTGACGGACCCCCCGTTCGGTCACGGGTCCCCGCCCAACTCTGCGTGCAGGAGCGCCTCGGCCTTCTCCGGTGCCAGCGCCGCCAGGATCAGCTTGACACGGCGGGTCCGCTCAGCCTCCTGCTGCACCGCGGCCCGCTGTACCAGCCAGCACCGCACAACCGTGGTGAACGCGCCTACCAGCGCGACTGCGGCCTCAAGCCAGGACAAGTCGACGTTCGTAATGCTCATCTCGGTGCCTCCTCAAGCTGTTTCGCTTGCGGATGAGATTCGTGGGTGGCTCCGTGAAATGAGCTGTACGTGATCTGAGCCTTTTCTGACTTGGCGGCGGGTGTCATTCAGATGGGGTAGCTGCTCACATTCGGTACTTCCACACGGCTTCTTTCACCGCCTCGGCGGGAGACCACTTCATGATCTCGGCCAGCAGGGGTGAGTCCTTACCGGTCAGTTCGTGACGTACGACCACGTCGATCAGCATGACGAGGTTCGCCACCGGCCACCGGCGAGCCGCGTCGACCACGGCGACGAGCGTGAGGTGTTCGCGGTCGATGAGACAGCCGAGGGCCTCGCGGGCAAAGGCCGGGCCGTCGCTGGCCGTCGCCAGATCGGCGTCCCCTAACAATCGCAGCAGGCGTTCGGCACACCATGATCGGAAGCGGTGATCTGGGTGGCGCGCGCCGGTCTTTATCAAAGCCAGCAATCCCTTGAGAACGGCAGGGTCGCGCGACGCGGCGGGCAGGATGTCATCCACGACTTCGCACACTGCGGCGAGGGCCTCACCGCCGCGCCCCGCACCGTCGCGCAGGTAGGCGTGGGCGAGCTCCAGCAGGGACTCGGCCTTTGCCGGGCGGACGGGCCGATCCGACCGGTGCTGGCGGTGCGCGGCTTCCAGCCAGGCCACGACCACTTCGTCGATGTGTTCGTCGCGGCTCGCCCGTATGAGGACCGCGGTGACCTGGAGAATCCCCAGCCAGGACCACTCCCGCTCGCTCTTCGCGAAAGAGACCAGCCGGCGCGCGGTCAGCCACGGTTTGCGGGCGCGGGCGGCGATCAGCAGATGCGAGATCGCCTGCGCGGAGGTCAAACGCGACGGGTCCGCCGCCAGCTTGATTAGCTCGAAGCGCGCGTGCTCGTCGGTCTCGGCCATCTTGGCGACGAGCCGGGCGCGGAATGTTCCCGCCGCCGACTCAGACCCATTGACCTGCGTCAGCACGGCGTGCAAGGTGGCCGTCTCGGCACCGGTGAGCTCCCGCAGCAGATTCGCCATAACCCGCTGTGCCTGCGTTTCCGGCATGCTCAACAGGCGTGGCAGGGCGGCGTGCAGGCACTGCTCGTCGTCACGGACCAGCCGAAGATACGCATCGGTGGCGCCGCTGTCCCCGGCCTCGAAGGCTGGCCGCAACCAGTCGGCGATTTTGGTCCGCACTTCTGGCGGCTGTGCCGCGAACGTCTTCGACAAGCCGACCGCCCGTCCCCGGCCTCCCGGATCGGACGGCACATCGCGGGCCGTCAACGCGTCGGCCACGAAGGCGGCCGCTCCGCCCTTGACCACCTCCTGCAGGCAGATGAGTAGGCGCTCCGCGGTCCGGCTGGCCGAGCCGTCCAGTAGCGCGTTGACCAGAGAGGAGGCGAGCTCACTCTTCTGCATCGCCGCAAGGGCGACAGCCGCGGCTCGCAGCTTGCCCGAACGGGCGTTGCTCCCCTCGAGGAAACGCACTAGGTCGCCGTAGGTGGTCTCCTCGTCCTGAGCACGCCACGGTGCGACACGGGCGATGAAGCCCGCGGCTTGCTCCTTGAAGGTGTCGGCCCGATTGTGCAGCAGAAGCCGTCCGCAGAGGTCTCGTTGCGCCTCGGCAGGCGTCCCTGGCACCTCGTGCAGACGGACGACCGACATCGCGGCGTTGGCGCCGGCCTTCGCAACCAATGCGCCCGCGGCGGCGAGCGCCGGCGGAGGAAGCCGGATGGCATGGGCGACAAGAGGGTCGAGCAGGTGACTAATCAAGTCATCGGCCAAGCGGCGTGCTTCGGTGGACTCCCTCTGCAGGACGGCGATGAACGACAGTAGGACGACGGTCTCGTCGGGCATGGGCACCGGGCTGCGGGCGATAAGTTTTCCCGCCTGCCGGAAAGCGCCGGCGGCATCAGCGCGGCTGGTCTCCACCGCCCGAGCCAAGGCACGCAGAGCCTCGCCGAGTGCCTCGTCGGGCACAGAGAGGGTCGCCTCGCAGAGATAGTCGACTGAGGCCGGGTTGTCCGCCAACTCCAGCAGCAGGCCCGGTCGCCATTCGCTGGCGGCACCGAGCACCGCCGCGCGGTACGCGGGGAGTTGCCGCAGGTCTAGCTGGGCCAGCAGTTTCCTGGCACCCGCACCGTCCGCTATGGCTATTAGATGTCGCACGATCTGCCACGCCCACAACCGGCGATCCGGGTTCTCCTTCATTTCCCGGAGCAGGGCTTCAAGCGCATTGCCACCATGATCACGCAGGTAGATGGCGATGCTGTATTCGGTGATGATCTGGTGTAGCAGGCCCACTCGGCCGCCGTCGAGGCTCTTGGGCACGATGAAGCCCTCGCTGCACAGGTCCTCGTAAGCTCTGTCGTCGTTGGGCTCGGCGATCAGGTCGAACTGGGGGACGTCGAGTGTCAGCAGGTCTCCGGAGGACTCCCAGAGCAGGCCCGCCATCAGCTGCCAGATCCGGTGTTTGCCGCGCAGGAGCGCCTTGTCCTCCGGATACTTTCGGCTTCGACTAACCCGTTCCTCGCAGTACGCCACGCACAGCCGAGCGGTCGTGAGATCGGGCGGCACCGTACCGGTAGGCGCAAAGAGCTGACACAGCATGACCAGAAGGAGAGGGTTCGCCACGATTTCCGCCAGCCGCTTCTCCCCGGCGGCGAGATGGTTTACCTGCCGGGCGAACGGCTTTCGCCCTCCGGGTGGGTCGATGCCCTTCTGCTGAAGGAAGGCGATCGTCAGCTCAGTCACCTGGTCGGGCGTTAGATTGGGGACGTCCACCGGCGCGCTGACGTACGGGGCGATAGGACCCAACTGCCGGTCGGTCTTCAGCAAGACGTTGTGGTCGTGCAGCCGGCAGGTGTAGATGATGTCAGCGCCGGCCAGGTGGACCCGGAGCATCACCTCAACCAGAGCCGAGCGGGTGGCCCAGTCGAGGACACAGTCGAGTGTGTCCAAGATGAGCGTCACCTGCCGGTCCTGCGCCCGAATCGCCGCGATCACTGCGGTTAGCGGCGAATCGACCGCGAGTACGCGACCGAACGCCAGATCAAAGTCATCGGCGTCTCGAGGGGTACCCCATGTCAGTTCACAGGCCACGATCAGCACGGCCGGGTCATGCCGGTCGGCGAGGGCAGCGGCGATCTGGCCGACGACGACGGTCTTGCCTGCACCCGGCACACCGCGTACCGGCACGATGCGCGCCTCGCTGCGGCCGTCGGGGCCGAGGGCGGCCAGCACGTCCGCCACGACGTCCGCGCGCTTGATGTCGTAAGCCACCTCCTCAGCCTCGAGACGCGATCGCAGACGAGCCGAGGCGGTAAGCGCGCGCTGGGCCACCGAGGTGGCATCGGACCCCTCGGAGCGCTCGGGCACGGGCGGATCCGGCTGATAGACCGAGGGCTCAGAGCTCAGGTGCGGCGCCGGACCCAAGGGCGGCCGCTCCGCCATCGGCTGCCGGAACAGGTGACGCAGTAGGTTTCCTGTGCCCTCGATGGTGAGGGCGTCAATAAGGTAATGGTCCGCCATAAACGGCTGCACGAATATGGGGAGGTCAGCGACCGCCGATCCGGGCAGCACGACGGGCAGGACACGCTCCGGCCAGACATCCGGATGGCCATGGTACAGCTCCTTGAGAATGTTCAACTCTGAGCGCAACCCCCGGCGCTCGTGGGCCGGAAAGTCCCCGTCTCCGATCCGCCGGCACAGGGGCGAGGCGATCAGCAGGACGAAATCGGCTTCGGAAATCTGCCGGGTAGCCCAGTCCTGCCAAAACCGGCGCTTGCCCTCGTACCAGACGTCCATGTGCACATCGACGCCATGGGCGACGAGGAACTCGGCGAAACCGCGGACGTTGAGTTTGTGCCCTGGCGTGTCGTGGGCATAGCAGACGAAGACGCGGGGAGCCCGGCTCGCACATCCGCTAGGGGAACCGTATGGCGAGCCCTCCTCTGTGTCTGACACGCGACCATGATGACCCACCAAGAGGAGGCTCGGCGAGCACCGCGCAGACGCGCAGGCGATGATGACCTCTCCGCTACGGGATCGTCGGCTTCCGATCGGAGATCGTCGCCGCAATGGCGGTGAGGGCGAGTGCCGCGACTGCCCAACTGGGGAAGCGTTCAGTATCGCCACCCACGCCGCTGCGGACGGCGTCCAGGTGAGCGGTCAGAGCGGTCGATGCGGCCAGCCGGCTGACCACCTCGCTGCCGGTTGCCGCTGCTCGCATGATCTCGCGTGCTGCTTCGCAGGCGAGGACCTCGGCGACGAGTTCACCGATCTCGGCTCCGAGCACGGCGCCCTTACCCCAGCCGGACCAGCGGCCGAGAGCTTCCAGGGCTTCAGAGGGGGTAGGAATCAGCCGGTGCCCGAGGGTTGCCACCTGGCTCCAGTCGTAGAAGCTCCACAGCCTCCGGTCGAGCCGGTCGCCCAAGCCACTGTGGACAGCTGAGGCGTCGGTGAGCCGAGGTGTCGAGTCCAGATCCGTGAGTGCCATAATCATCTCACCGCCAGCCGACTGCAGTTCGTGAAGGTTGTCGAACCAGCGGGCGAGCCGCTGCGACACGATGGTCTGCCAGCGTGCCGCAGCAGGTGGGTGGCTCGTGGGCTGAACGACAAACATTGACAGCTCGTACAACTCCAGCAGGGCGAGAAATAGCCGTACCGCAGTCAGTCGCAGCGTGATGATCCGGTCGTCGCCTTCACCTGCGGACAAAATGTCGTCGAACTGCATGGTGATCGCGAGCAGGTCCGCCGCCGCTTCATCCTGCACCCGACGACCCAGCAGTCGGTTCGCTCCCCCCACGACGCCGAGCGGGGCGCGGTCGTCATCGAAGTGCCGCAGCACAATGTGGGCCGCTTCGTGCGCGACGACGAAGATGTCGATCTCGCTGACAAGGGCTCCGGCCAGCGCCAGTTCGTCGCCGGTGAGGACCAGCGAAGGATTGACGCCGGCCCGGCCCCCGCCGGAAATTCGCGAGATGGCCAGCCGGACCGTCTGCGCAGCGACCGTAGGGTCAACCGGGTCTGCCGGAGGCGGATATCCCAGCAACGGTGTACGTCGACTGACGACATACACCTGCGCGATGAGCCAGGTCAAGTTGCCGAGTCCGTGGTCCATCATGATCAGGTACGACGTGTCAGGGAAGGCGAGGGTTGCGGCGGACACCTCCCCTCCGCTGGTGGCGCCCAGGACGAGCGAATCGGAGATCAGCGCGAGACGGGTGGACACCTGGTCGTCCTGCACCCGCCGCCGGAGCATCGCCCAGGCTCGTCGGAGGCCGGCGGCGTTCGTGCCGTCCTCGGCGAGCGCCTCGGCGGCGGCCTGGAACTGGGCCGCGATGTCGAGATTGGACTGGTCGTTAAGGTGAAGGGCCTGCGCGTGCTCGATCGACGCCGCGACGACGTCCGGGGTCGCGCGCTGCACGAGCAGGTCGTAGCGGCGCTGCGCCTCCAGCATCGCCCCAGCCTATAAACTTGGACGACCACGTGCCAGGGAGGGCCATTGCCGCAGCTTGACGACCTGGTCCAGCATTGTGAGACGTTCTCGGATGACGAGCTCCTGACCGCGCTCGGGTCCGCGCTCGACGGCGCGGGGCTCAATGTCTCGCCGATTGACCCGGGACGGCTGCGCCGGTTCGCCCGGCGGTGGCTCGACGCCAAGGCCGAGAGCCTGTGGCAACAGGTCCGACAGACCGAAATGTACGAGATTTGGGCCGATACCGCAGGTTCTGAGCAGGTCATCGAGGCCAGCACCGTCGCCGCCGCGCTGCAATACGACGGCATGCCGGAGGACATCGCGGCGCCGGTCGCGGTCGCGATGCAACGCCAACAGTCTGCGAAGACCGAGGCGTACGACGTAGCGGTGTCCTGCACGGAGCAGCAGTCAGACTACGTCCGGCTCGTCGTATCGGCCGCCCGGGCATTCGAGCTGCGGGTCTTCTTCGACAAGGACATGACGTACGAATGGTGGGGCAAGAACTTCATCGCCGAGGGTCGTCGCGTGTATGGCCAGAGTGCGCTGTATTTCGTGCCGTTCATCTCGACGGAGTACATGGCCGAGATCCGGCCGCGCGACGCCTTCGAAGCTGCGATATCCGCAGCCTTCGAGCGCGGTGACGACTATATTCTTCCGGTTCTCGTCGGAGACGTCAGCGTGCCGAAAGAGTTGCTCAACCCAGCGATCGGTTATCTGCGTGCCGAGGAGCACTCTCCAGCCGAGATCGCGGCGGCGTTGTTGACGAAGGTGACGGCGTCGAGGGGCCGTGCCGTGCGTGACATCGGAGTCATCGTCAGCGGTTTGCGTAGCGATCGCATGGCGTGATGCCGGCTGACTATTCAGCGCACCTGCTGCTCGATGTAGTTCATGATTTTTTCCCATAGCGCCGCTACGAGCTGGTCGATCGTCAGTACTTGCTCTGTGCCGACCGTGCTGAAGTCAGCGAACTTCAGCACCGCCGACGGATCCTCCGAGTTCCATACGACCGACACCCAGCCGTTCATACGTTGGCGATCGTTCGTCGGCCAGGCGAAACTCGTCAACAGTCGGTGCGGGCCGCCGAAGACGTTGTCACCGTCGAACCAGAGGCTCAGGCCGCACACAGGTTTGCTGCCGTGCTCGACCCGGACATCGACACCGGCGGCGTCCCGCACGACGAGACAGGTGAATCCGTACGGTTCGAGGGCTGGCGCCGCCGCCTGCTGGAACCGCGTGCCGACGGTTTCCAACGCCACCTCAAGTATTCCCCTCACATCGAAGGCCTTGGGTGCCACCCGAGGCGGCCTGAACGACCCGACCGTCGGCGACGCCACCGGCGGCTGGGCTCGGCCGATCCTGGTGACCATCTTGTCCGCGAGCTCGGCAGGCGTGTGATCTTCAGCCCGGAGGAAGCCAACCGCCGGATTCAGCAGCTTGGGTGGCACGCTGACGTCGCCGACGACGACCGGAAGGATGTACACGTCGGTGCGGTGGAGACCCTGCTCGACAGCAGTGGCGAACTCGTCCATCGGGTACGGCTTGGCCAGATACTCCTGCGAGATGAACGGTACGACGAAGCGCGGCTGCGTACCGCCGTACATCTGGCGGAATTCGAAGATGAGGTTGCGACCCCAGAAGTTGATCGTTGTGTCGGCGTCGTAGAAGACCCTGAGGCCGCGGCCTTCGCACTCGCGGACGAACGCTTCGACGTAGTCGCGTTGCTCGCCAGCGAAGGAGACGGCCACGTCGTAGATGTACCCTGAATCGGCCACGATCGTGATTGTAGGAGCCCAGTCAGAAGGTGTCGGCCAACGAGGAGTCAGAGGCGCTTCGATACTGGCGCGCCTGGGTGCGATTCTCGCCGGGCGAGGATGCGGCCCGCCGTGGCACCGAGTATCTGACGGCCCGGATCGCCGAAGGCTGGGTATTCCGGCCGGAGGAGGCCGACTTGGTCGGCGACACAGCCGGATACGCCGAGTTTGGGCTGGCCGATTCGTTGCGCCGGTTCTGGCCGCGGCTGCTCGAGTTGGTGGCTGGGAACGAGCCCATGGCGCAGCGGATGGCAGAGCTGAGCGACCAGGTACAGATCGTGGAGCTTGACCTAGATGGGTTCGCAGCCGGAGTCCGGCACTTCACCGACTGCAGCTGTCTCATACAGTTCGACACCGGACTGCTTCTGACGGTCTTCGAGCTCGTGCAGCTGTTCGTCGCGGTGTCGATGCCGGACACGACCGCGTCGGCAGCGCAGTCCGAGCGTGAGGCGGCCGCAATTCTCGAACTTCTGCTGGCCGAGTATCGGCTGCTGCGGCGGCATGCGACGCCCAAGGGGACGCTGCCGACGCCCACCCAGGGTGCGGCCACGGGTGAGCTCACCCAAGCAGCCAACGTGTTTGTCCTCGCCCACGAGGTCAGCCACCTGCTGTTGGGCCATGGCGATGACCGCGACTATAACCAGCGGCAGCGGGACGAGATTAGCTCCGACGTGCTCGCCCTGCGAATCGTGACCGGGGCGTACGCCACCGGCCCCCCCATCAGCAGGTCTCAGGCGTACGGCCGGCTGCTCGGCGCCCGTCTGCTGTTCTCCTGCATCGAGCTCGTCGAGGGGGCCACCTTCGTCACCGCCAGCCGTACCCATCCGCCGGCGGCCTACCGTTGGGAGGTGGTCCGGATGGCCGCCGAGCACATCTTCGGCCCACTCGTTCCGAACGGTGTCGACGAGCTGTGGCGGCCGATGGATCGGCTACTCACGGCAGACGAGGTTCCGTTGGGCGAGTTGCGGCAGACGCTGGAGTCGATGAGGGCCCGCCAACGGTTCATCGGTGCGGCCGCCGACGTCGCCTCGGCAGTCCGCCTCATCAAGTTGTACCGGCTGACAAACGCGAGTGCCGACGATCCCGCAGTACGAGCCGAGGGAGCTGCATTGGCGGTAGCCGCGCGAGTCAAGGCCGCCGATCGCTCCGCAATCTCGTGGAGCGGGCTTCTCGATCTCCAGCTCCGCCGCCACGGATCGCCCGTCGACGAGTGCGCCGTCGTTGTAGCAGAGGCTGCGCGGATTTTGATGGGCCGTTGACCGGTCAGGAGGGGCCTCGCCAGCAACTCCTCCACGTCTCGGGACTCAGGCGGCCAACCGAGACCGTGGTCGGCACGACAGACGCGCAGTTCTCGATGCGGGCGGGGACTGCGTCGATGCCGCTGCGCGGTGTCCTGTCCGACCCCTTGTACGGCAGGGCCGCACCCGCCGCTGGTGATCCGCCACGCATCTGTCCCGGACACGATGGCGCGGAAGCCGGTCAGCACCCCACGGATATCCGATGAGTGTCAGCGAAGCAGTCATAACTCCCGGCCACGAGCCCGACCCCGCGCACCGCAATGGCCGCCCAGAGGTCAGTCCTCGTCGGCCTTCTTCTTCTTGTCACGGGTCATGGCCAGGTCGAGCGCGAGGACGCTACCGATGATGAGCAGGGGGTCCACGCCGGCGGTGACCTGCACGGCGTAGGTGTCCCGGATCGTCAGCCACCGCTTGGAGACCGAGGCCACCTCGGTGCCGTCGCGTTCGATCACGTACTCGTGATCGAGCAGGTCACCCTTCATCTCCAGGTCATCGGGCCCCGGCACGTCGATGGTGAACTTGTCACGGAACGGCGTGAGCAGCTTCTTGCGGACCTCGGCGGCCTTCTCGCCGCCGATACGGATCTCGTACGTGGGACGCAGCGCCACCAGGTGCCGGTGCAGCGTGGCGACCTCACGGCCGGTGGCGTCCTCGATGACGACCTTGTCGCGGACGCTGAGCACCTTGCCGTCGACGTGGAAGACCTTGGTGCCGTGCTCGTCGAGCACGTCGAAGTCGTCGCCGATCGAGAAGAACCGCTCCTTGATGACAAACATGAGTCGATTGTCCCCCACCGCACACCGATCTGCTGGTCGGGCCGACTGGGGGCACCGCCAGGGATCGGCTCGCCTAGACTCCCCTGGGTGATCGTGCGGAGGGCCAGCGCGGCAGACGTGGCGGCGCTCGCGGAACTACGCGGCATCGACGAGGGCAGACTCAGTGCGTACACCGGCTGGGTGGCCTCCCACCGGGACACACATCTGCCGTTCGTCGCCGAGATCGACGGACACGTCGTCGGCGTCGCCTGGCTCCACGTCGCAGAACGAGTACCCAGCAACGACTCGCTGGATCGCCGGTACGGCGACATCCAGTCGGTCGAGGTCCGCGAGGAGTACCGCAACCGCGGCATCGGTGGTGCTCTGGTGACCGCGATCCTGACCGAGGCCCGTGCGCGAGGGTTGCTGCACGTGACCGTCCACTCCAGCCGCCGCGCTGTCGATTTCTACCTGCGCAACGGCCTCAGTCACCACCGCGAGATCCTGCTCTGGGAGCCGACCGCTTCCTGAGGCGCCGGGCCAGCCCGCCTGGCCATCGGAGCGCGCCCGGATGATCGGACAGCCCGTGGCCCCAAGCGACGGGACCCTGCGCGTGGCCGCCTCTGACCAGCATGGATCCAGGTCGCCCTGCCGCCGACAGTCCACTCTGGCAAGCTGTCCCAGTGATGGTCGGTGATCTGCTGGACGGCAGGTATCAGGTCGAGAGCCGTCTCGGCGCTGGCGGCATGTCGGTCGTCTGGCGGGCGTGGGACCGCGTCCTCGAACGCGGGGTGGCGGTCAAGGTCCTGGCCGGCGCGCAGGCCGCCGCCCGAGGGGCGCGGCAACGCGTCCAGGCAGAGGCCAGGGCCGCAGCGGGCCTCTGGCACCCGCACGTGACGAGTGTGTACGACTACGGCGAGCACACCGACGCGGCCGGCCGTCAGGTCTCGTACGTGGTGATGGAACTGCTGCCCGGCGAGGCCCTGTCCGAGCGACTGGCCGCCGGTCCGCTGCCGCCGGCCGCCGCGATGCGGGCGTGCGCGCAGGTCGCCGAAGCGCTCGCCGCCGCGCACGAACGCAAGCTGGTGCACCGGGACATCAAGCCGTCCAACGTGATGTTGACGCCGGCCGGTGTGAAGGTGGTCGATTTCGGCATCGCCACCACTGTCGGTCGGCCGGAGCTGGAGGCGGACGGACAGCTGTTGGGCACCGCGGCCTACCTCGCGCCCGAACGGCTCGCCGGTGGCACCGTCCTGCCCGCTTCCGACGTCTACGCGCTCGGGCTGTTGCTGTACCGAACGCTGACCAATGCGCTGCCCTGGTCGGCGGAGACCCCCACGCAGATGTTGACCGCCCACGTGTACGTCGATCCGGCACCGCTGCCGGATGTCGAGGGAGTGTCACCGGAGGTTCACCGCCTGCTCGACCGTTGCCTCGCCCGGGAGCCGGCGGATCGACCGGACGCCGCGGAGGTGGCCGCGGCCCTGCACGGTTTCGCCGATGACGCCGAGCGCCGGGTGAAGCAGGCGGCGCAGTCGGCGTCCGTTCCGCCCGTGTCGGCCCCGCCTACCGCCGGCCCCTCTTCCGGTCGGCGTCGCCGCATCCCGAACGCGGTGTTGATCCCCGTTCTCCTGGCGACGGCAGGGACGGTTGCGCTTCTGCTCCCCCAGTTCGTACCTGTCGACGGCGGATCGGGCGGGATCGCCACACGTGAGGGTGCCGCCCCGCCCGATGCTGCCCTCGATGTGTCTGCCACCGAGACACCTGCTGCCCGGCGGACGCCCGCGGAGCCGGCACCGGTATCTCGACCGAGCCGCACGGTGGCCGCTCCGGCTGGGCCGGTCGAGGCGAGCGCCAGCGCCGACTCATCGGCCCGTCCTGGCCCTACGACGTCACCCAGTGCCGAGCAGTCGACGGTCCCGACCAGTGCCGCGCCGCCGCCGACCTCCCCTAGGCCAGGCACAGCCCTGCGGGCAGTCGGTGGTGTGGTGACGGTGCTCTGCACCGGCGATCAGGCTCGCGTCGTGGACGTCGCTCCTGCCGCCGGCTACCGCCTCAAGGACTACCACCCCGGGCCGGCCAAGGAGATCCAGGTGGTGCTGCTGTCCCCGGGCAACCGGAGCGAGATCAAGGCACGCTGTGACCACGGCACGCTGGTGCCGAAGATCAAGGAGAGCCGTCAGTGAACTGATGACCCGCCCTGTGGCCGTCGTATCGCACCGACCGACTGGTGACGGACGCGGGGCCGGGCGGGGCATTTCCGGTCATCGGGTCGTCTGGGGCCCCGCGTCGGCGAGGTGTTTGGTCATGCGGAGCAGCACCTGATCCGGTGGCCCGGCGACGAAGGCCGCCGTGTCGGCGAGTGCGGCGATCAAGGGCAGCCCGCGGCCGCCGACGGTGAGCGGGTCGGGGAGGCCGACGTCGAGACGACCAGCGCCGTTGGGGCTGCTGCCGCGGTTGCCGACCTCGAGCAGGCACACCTGATCATCGATATCGATGGTGATGTCGACGGTGCTGTCGCGGTCGGCGTGCATCACCGCGTTGGCGCACGCCTCGGTGATCAGCACGGCGAGGTGACCACGAGACTCCTCGGTGGCCTCGGTGAGGCTCAGCAGGGTCACCAGCGTGTGGCGGGCACGGGTCACCGAGGTCGGCTGCCGCGGCAGTGACAGCGTCATGGTCACGCGCATCGCGAAGTTCCTCCTCGGCCCGTACGCAACCGCGCCGGGCTGAAGCGGAACGCACCGGTTGTTGTCAGCCTTACCCGAGCTTGCTGAGCTGAAACGATCAGGATCTCGGCTCGACGTACGACGGCCGGCGATGCTTCGCCCGCCGGCAGAATAGAGTATGCGGGGATCATCGGCGTGGGGAGCGTGTCGTGGACTTGCTGTTGTCGGACCGGCCGGGCCGGGATTGCACCGTGCTCGAGGTGCGCGGCGAGCTGGACATGGCGACGTCTCCGCGGTTGCGAGAGGCTCTGCAACGGTTGGTCGACGCCGGCGAACAGCAGGTGGTGGTGGATCTGGCCGGGGTGGGCTTCCTGGATTCCAGCGCACTGGGTGCGCTGGTGGTGATGTTCAAGGCGATGCGGGAGGCCGACGGCCGGTTGTGCCTCGCCGCGGTGCAGCCCGCCGTGCGCAACGTGCTGACGGTCACATCAGTGGATCGGGTCATCGACGTGTATGACAGCGTGCAGGCCGCTGAAGCGAGCGTGCCGTCCGCGGATGACGCGACGGGCCGGTAGTCATTCAGTTAGCGCGGCGCTGGCACGCGCCTGGTCGGCGCCGGCGCTGCTCCGCCGCTCCTCGCTGTGCCCGCCGTGCCAGTCCAGGATGAACAGCGTGGCATCGTCGGCCAGGGTCGGCCCGCTGACCTCCAGTGCGGCGTCGGCCAGGGCCCGGACAGCCTCACGCGGGTGCAGGTCAGCAATCGACCGCAGCATGTTCGGCAGATCCAGTTTGGCGGCGTTACGCTCCCGCATCCCATCGGTGAGCACCACCAGACGGTCGCCGGGTCGCAGCGCGATCTCGCCATCGCGGTAACCGGCCCCGGCGAACATACCCAGCGGAAAGTTGGCCGGTAGCGGCAGCGTCCGGACGTCCCCTTCGCGCACCAGCATCGGCGGCACGTGCCCGGCGTTGAGCAGCGCGCACACCCCGGTACGCAGGTCGAGACGGCCGAGGATCGCGGTGATGTAACTGCCCGGCACGGCGGCGTGTTCGGCCACGTCGGCATCCGCGGCGTCAGCCTGTGCCACCAGACCAGCCGCGCCGCGGCGGCGGCTGTTGCGCAGGCTGCCCACGCCCAGGGTGGCGGTCAGCGCGCTGGCCACCCCGTGGCCCATCGCGTCGGTGACGCTGAAATGCAGCACGTCGCGGGCGAGGCTGTAATCGAAGGTGTCCCCGCCGACGCTGGCGGCGGGCTCCAGCCAGCCGGACAGGGTGAACGCACTGCTCTCACAGGTGAACGAGGCGGGCAGCAGACGGCGCTGGATCTCGCCGGACAGGGTGAACGGGGTCGTGCGTTGCCCCCACTCGAACAGGTCGGTGTACCGCCGGTTGGCGATCACCACGAACCCCAACACGTGCGCCGTGCGGGCGATCTCCCGCAGAGTCGCCGGAGCGGGCTCGTCCGGCAGGATCATCTCGAGCAGACCGATAGCCTCACCACGGTCGGTCACCGGCGCCAGCACCGTCCATCCGTCCGGCTGCGCGAAAACCTGCGCCGTCTGGCTGCGCAACGCCTGCTCGGCGGGGCCGCCATCGAACGGCAGCACGGTGGCGACCTCGTCACCGTCCCGGCGGCCGTCACCGGCGCCGTCGAGCGGCACATGGGCCAACCGGACCAGCGCCCGACCGCTGAGGTCCGCGATCAGGAATGCCACGCTGCGCGCCCCCAGCGCCGCACCGAGTTCCCGGGTGACCGCCTCGACCGCCTCGACCGGTGAGGCGTTCTCCGCCGCGTCCAACATCTGCGTCATGATCCGTCCTCGACTGCTCTGCACTGACAGAGCCTACGAGACCTGCCGGCCATCGCCGAGCACAAGGACCGTCACCGACGCGCTGCCACCCCGCCGACCACTCGGGCGCACAGGTGGCCGGGGCCGCCCGTCCTCAGCGCGACAATTTCCCAGACCGGCGGTCAGGACGTGCAGAACGACGCCGGCACGGTCAGGCCGAGATCCGTGCAGTCCCATCCGGTGCCCTGGTCGTGGAATCGCCAGCCCGTGCCGGCCGTGTAATGGAACAGGTAGATGACGCCGCTGGCGTCCGGACGCTGCACGTCGGCCGCCGCCCAGGTCTCGACACAGTCGACTGCCCTGGGACCGAAGGACCAGCCCGTTGGCAGCTCGACCAGGGTCCCGAGCGTCTGCGTCGACGGGCAGGTCAGATCGCGGGGTCCGTCACCGGTACGGGTGGATCCGGGTGGCGCCGGTGGGTCGGGCCGGTGGCGGGTGGCGAAGGCGACCGTGCCGCCGACGGCGAACACCAGCGTCGCCGCCGCCGCGCCGGTGCTGAGCGCTGCCCGCCGTTGTGACTGCCGCGACCTGCGCAGGGTGCGCTCGTACATGTCGGCCGTGCCGCCGTGCTCGCTCAGATCGGACATGGCCTGACGCAGGGGCCCGAGGTTGTCGGTCATCAGGCCTCCTCCATCACGGCCGACAGCAGCTCAGGCGCTATCTCCCGCATGCGGGCCAGGGCCTTGCTGGTCTGGCTCTTGATCGTGCCGACTGAGCATTGCAGCAGATCCGCGGTCTCGGCCTCGCTGCGGTCCTCGAAGAACCGCGCCACCAACACGGCCCGTTGCCGCTGGGTGAGTTGGGCGAGGGCCTGGTGCAGAGCAAGCTTGAGATCGGTACGGCGAGCATGATCGCTGCCGGGCTGGACCACGTCGGCCAGTTCGCCGGGCAGGGACTCGGCCACCTTGCGGCGCCGCCACCAGCTCACATGCTGGTGGTACATGGCTGTGCGGGTGTACGCCTCGAAGTGACCGGGATCGTTGAGCCGGCGCCGGCCCCGGTGCGTACGGGCCAGCGCGTCCTGCACCAGGTCCTCGGCGAGGTGCCGGTCGCCGGTCAGCAGGAACGCCGTCCGCAGCAACGCCGGCGAGCGGGTCCGCACGAACTCACAGAAAAGATCGTCTACGGAGTGCGCCATGCCGCGCTCGTCTCCCCACGTACCCAGCGTCCCTGAGGCGGCGTCGATGCGGCCGATTGCCAGTGGCGCACACCCTAACCCGGTGTGCGCCACAGCCAACGATCGCGGTCGACCCATCAGGAGATGCAGAACGGCGCCGGCTCGGTGAGGCCGAGGTCCTTGCAGTCGTATCCGCTGCCCTCGCCGTAGTACTTCCAGCCCGTACCGGCCACGAAGTGGAACAGGTAGACGCCGTCGCCGGCCTTCGGGCCCTGCGGATCAGCTCCCGCCCAGTCCTTGACGCACTCGACACCGCCGAACGTCCAGCCCTTCGGCAGCTCGACGAGGGCCTCCAGAGTCTTCGCCGATGGGCAGGTGGCATTCGTGGCCGCGCTGGTCGCCGGTTTGGTCGTCGTCACCGGCTCCGAGATGCAGAACGGAGCCGGCTCGCTGAGGCCGAGATCCTTGCAGTCCCACCCGCTGCCCTGGTCGTAGTACCTCCAGCCCGTACCGGTCGCGTAGCGGAACAGGTAGACGCCGTCGCCGGCGGTCGGGCCCTGCGGGTCGGCCGCCGCCCAGTCCTTGACGCAGTTCACCGTCGCGAGAGACAAGCCCTTCGGCAGCTCGACCAGCGTCTGGAGGGTCGCAGCCGAGGGACAGTCGGTGGCCGCGGCGGGCGATGCGCTGGGGGCGCCGGTGCCCGCAGCAGCCGACGCCGGCGCCGATGCGGTTGGGCTGGGAGCAGATGCCGGCGCGGAGCCACAGGCCGTCTGTGCAAGGAGGACGGCGACAACGGGCAGCAGCAGAAGAGGACGTGCAGACATATCCGGGCCCCTATGGATCGTGGCGATCATCGCTTACATCCGGGTACATGCGATCCACCGTCCGCAGGTTGCCGTCAACCAAGAAGATTCTCGAAATCTCTTGGCGACCCCGCGCTCAACGCCGCCTGGCCCGCCGTCGTCAGTGCTCGGTGATGAGTGCGGGAAACCAGCTGACGTCCTCGGGGGTGCCGTCATGAGTGCCATGGTTGGTGTTGGCCATGTCGACGACTCGTTGTGCGTCGTCGAGGGTGGTCAGCAGCGCGGCATCCCCCGTCCGGATGCCGAGCTTGTCGCGTGCCTGGGTATCCAGCCGGTAGCAGAGCCAGCTGTGGAAGCGGCCGGTGTCAAAGCCGAGTACCTCGAATCCGAGAGACCTGCCGGGTGGAGCGGCCGCAGGTTGCGCAAGGTTCATCCGGATTGGATGCGGAAGGTCGCCGATCCACATCTCCATCATGGCCGCCAGCTCAGTGGCCACCGTGGCCGTCACGCTCATGCTGAGCACATGAGCGCTGCGGGAGCCCGAAGGCCGGTGCCTGACGGCATCAGCTGCCTGTTGGAAGGATTGATACCACGGCTCGATCAGAGGCTGTAGCCACCGCTCGATGCCCCGCTCCGCCGGGAAGAGATCGGCGAGGCAGTCGCTGACAGTGGGGACGGCGCGAGGCAGGTCGGCGGTCCAGTCCTGTTCGGCGGGACTCCAGGGGAAGCCGGCCACGAACCCGGCCAGCATGTAGCTCTCGGTGCGCGTCACCTGCTCATCATCGAACGGGGCCGAAGTCTGGCGCAGAGTATTGTTCGCTGGGCCGCCACCTACCCCTACGGGATCGACCACGATCATCTGCTACGGTACTCACGTTGCAGTTTTGATTTCCGTAGACGTTTTTCAGCGCCTGATGGGTCATCTGGACCCACCCAGGCGCTTTTCGTTTTCGTGTCGTTTCGACGCGGGTGATCAACGCGGCGGCGTAAGGGTCCGCACAGTGCGGTCTCTAACAGCCTGCGAGGAGCAGACATGACTACAGGTACCGTGAAGTGGTTCAACGCCGACAAGGGCTTCGGCTTCATCAGCCCGGACGACGGTGGCGCGGACGTCTTCGCCCACTTCTCCGCGATCTCGGCGAGCGGCTTCCGCAGCCTCGACGAGAATCAGAAGGTGGAGTTCGACATCACCCAGGGCCAGAAGGGCCCGCAGGCGGAGAACATCCGCCCGCTCTGATCCACACTCTGCGAACGGCGGCCCGACTGATTCAGCGGGCCGCCGTTCGGCGTTTCATGCGTCCACCACGGCGTCTCGCCATGGCCCGAGGGACGGCAAGGTACGTCTGCGCGATCCGCCAGGAGTCAACATCACGTCACCGGAGGACACCATCTTCACCGTCAACGCCATCGCCGCGCCGTCCGCCACCGAACCTCTCGTGCGTACCACGATCGAACGGCGGGACCTGGGCCCGCACGATGTTCTGATCGAGATCCGCTACGCCGGCATCTGCCACTCTGACATCCACACCGTGCGCGGCGACTGGGGCAGTGTTCCCTACCCGCTCACCGTCGGCCACGAAATCGTCGGCCGGATCACCGAGGTCGGCGCCGACGTCACCCGCCACGCGGTGGGCGACCGTGCCGGTGTCGGCTGCATGGTCAACTCGTGTCGCGAGTGCGAGAACTGCCGCACCGGAAACGAGCAGTACTGCCTCAAGGGCAACACCCAGACGTACGCGGGCGTCGACCGCGACGGCACCGTGACCCAGGGCGGCTACTCGACCCACATCGTCGTGAACGAGGACTTCGTGCTGCGGGTGCCGGAGACCATCCCGTACGAGGCGGCCGCGCCGATGCTGTGCGCGGGCATCACCACGTACTCTCCGCTGGCGCACTGGAATGCCGGTCCCGGGAGGAAGGTCGCGGTGGTGGGGCTGGGCGGTCTGGGCCACCTGGCTGTCAAGATCGCCGCAGCGATGGGGGCCGAGGTGACGGTGCTGTCCCAGACGCTGGGCAAGAAGGACGACGGCCTGCGCTTCGGAGCCGAGCACTACTACGCCACCAAGGACCCGGCGACGTTCGAGGTGCTCAAGAACAGCTTCGACCTGATCATCAACACGGTCAGCGCACCGATCGACATGGCCAGCTACCTCGGTCTGCTGCGCCTGGACGGCACGCTGGTCAGCGTGGGTGCCCCGCCGGAGCCGCTGCCGGTGCCCGTCTTCGCGTTGTTCGGCAATCGACGGTCGTTCGCCGGCTCCAGCATCGGCAGCATCGCCGAGACGCAGGAGATGCTGGACTTCTGCGCCGAGCGCGGCATCGCTGCCGAGGTCGAGGTCATCGGTGCCGAGGCGGTCAACGACGCGTACGAGCGGGTGCTCACCTCCGACGTGCGGTACCGGTTCGTCATCGACATCGACACCCTGCGCTGAGCTTCTCCGCGATCGCCAGGGTCCGCCGAACGGGCGGGCTCTGGCGCGCGGCCGGGCCGGAGTGCGCGGGGGCCGGTGGTGAGCCGTCGGGCCGCCGAGGCGCAGGGGCGCGCGTCGGCGGCCCTCCGTCTCAGCCGTTGGCGATCAGGCTGGCGATCTCGTTGTAGATCAGGTGCGCCTTGGCACCCTGGTTGGACGGGCAACCGCCCAGGTGGTGCAGGGCGATCACGCGGTGGCTGGCGTTCAGCACGGGCGAACCCGAGTTGCCGCCGGAGGTGTCACAGCTGTAGCTGATGTTCCAGGTGTTGTAGTTCGCGTTCCGGACGGCGCAGGTCGTGCCGTTCTGGGTGTCCTCGTAGATCGACAGCCGCTTCGCGGTGCCGTCGCCGTGCCCGGGGATGTAGATCCGGGTGCCGTTGCTGGTGGCGGTCGTCGCCAGGTACAGCGTGCCGAATCCCTGGATGGCGGCGAAGTTGTTGACCGAGAACAGGGCGTAGTCCAACTGGCTGGAGCCGCCGCTGCTCACCCGGTAGAGGGTGGCGCCGCTGACCTTGGTGCCGGCACCGGGGTTCGCGCCGCCACAGGTGGCGCACTGGTAGTTGAACTGCATCTCGCTGCCGCTCACGGCCGCCTGGGTCGAGAAGCAGTGCTTGTTCGTCAGCATCCGGTTGGTGCTGCCGATCCGCCAGGTGGTGCACAGGCCACCGCCGCTGATCAGCAGCCGTGCCACCGCCCCGCCGCGGGCGTACTCGGTGGGGTGGCTGTTCTGGTAGCAGACCACGTCCCGGCGGGCGTCGGTGCTGCACACCGACTGGGTGGAGAAGTTGTGCGCGGCGATCTCCGTGCGGTCGTACCCGCGCCAGAACCGGTCGATGGTTGCGGCGCTGCCCCGTGCGGGGCGGCTGCTGTGCAGTGTCACGACGGCGGTGTCACCCTCCACCGACATCGCCCAGAAACCCGGCTGTCCGTCGGTGGTGTAGTCCGAACCGGTCGCCCGGCTCAGGTGACGGTCGTACCGGTAGCTCTCCTTGCCGTCGCGGCTCGACACGGTGACGTAGTCGCCGTCGGCCAGTCGCAGTGAGCTGAAGTGCACCTTGACGTAGGTGGCACCGGGGTGCTGGATGATCTGTGTCCCCCCGCTGGGGGCGTAGGACAGAGAGCTGTCGACGGTGCGGAGTTCACCGATCGTCGTCACACCCTCTGCCGAGAACTGGTTCGATTCCGGCGCCCGCTCGGATCGTGGCGCGAGGGGGGCGACCGAGTACGCCTCGGCGGCGGGCACCGACAGGAGGCTCAGCCCCAGTGTGCAGGCAGCGAGCACGACCGCCGCCGATCGCAGGCGGCGCAGGGCATGTTTCATCTGTCGCTCCTTCTCAGGAATCAGCACCGAGACGTGCCTTCGGCCTTCATACCTGAGTTCACCCCGGACATGTAATCCCGTCTATGTCATAACTGTCAGCCGTGCCGGCCTGACGGAGCCCGGTGCGGCCACTAGCATGCGAGCGTGGCTCATGTTGCCCAGGTCCGCAGGCCGTACCCCCTGCTCGTCGCCGCCGTGGTCCTGCTGGCGCTCGGCGCGGCCACGGCCTGGGGAGTTGGCGACACGCTCGGGCTGAGCCACTCCCCCGCCGCCGTGCCGCACGAGGACGCTGTCGCCGCACCGGCACGAACGCCCGCACCGGTCCCGCCGTTGGCGTCCCTCGTGGTGCCCGACGAGCCACGCGTCCGCAAGGCCGCAGCTGCCGTCGCCGACGCGGTCGGCTTCCGCGGCCTGCCCCGGCCGGCGCTCGTGTCAGCCACGTCGAGCCCGGCCAGGTCCGCGACGGTCGCGCCGAACACCGGCACGGCGCTGGACCTGTCAGCGGTGCGGACGCTGCGGGCGGGCATGCTGGCCGCCCTCGGCGGGACGCCCGAGTCGTACAAGCTCGACGTGCACGGCGCCGAACTGACCGTCCAGGGCGGCGACGTCGCGGGTGTGGCGGCCGGGATGTACCGGCTGGCCGACCGGATCCGATCCGGTGCCGAAGCGCTCCCCGCGTCGGACGCGGGTCGGGTGGTCAGCCCCCGGCTCGGCCTGCGGCTGACCGACGCGGGCTCAGTCGGACGCGAGCCCGACCCGACCGTCTTCGCCACCGGCGACGACTACAGCCTGAACACGGACGTGGTCGGGTCGGCGGTGCTGCCGGGCGCGCCGTGGGTGGACGCCGGCGCGGTGGCCCGCATCGACACGCAGTTCCGGCAGTTCGTCGATCACTCGGCGGCGCAGGGATTCAACGGCATCGTCGTACCCGGCTTCCTGGAGTACGTCACGTTCGCGAAGGTCGGCGACGGGCGCGCCGTCTACCCGCCCGGCGACCCACACGTCGACCGGGCTCGGGCGATGGTCGCGGCCTTCGGCCCCGTATTCCGGTACGCCGAGGACATGGGGATGCGGGTCTTCCTGCTGACCGACATGCTCGCGGTGTCGCCCCCGCTGGAGGCCTACCTGACGCGGACAGTCGGCGGCCTCGACGTGGCCGACCCTCGGCTGTGGTCGGTCTACCAGGCCGGCCTGGCCGAGCTGTTCGAGAACATGCCGTTCGTCGACGGCCTGATGGTCCGCGTCGGCGAGGGCGGCGAGGTGTACGCCGGGACCGGCTGGGACTACTCGTCACGGCTCGCGGTCACCACGGAAGCGTCGGTGCGGGCGATGCTGCGAGCCCTGCTGGACACCGCGGGCCCAGCTGGCAAGGAGATCATCTTCCGGACCTGGACGGTGGGCGTCGGCGCCGTCGGCGACCTGCACACCAACCCGGCGTCGTACGCGCAGGTGCTCGGCGGGCTCGACGATCCGCACCTGATCGTGTCCACCAAGTACACCCTCGGCGACTTCTACAGCCACCTACCGCTGAACACCACACTGCTGGGCGGTCGGCACCGCCGCATGGTGGAGTTCCAGGCCCGGCGCGAGTTCGAGGCGTTCGGGTCGCTGCCCAACGATCTTGGCCCGCTGCACAGCCAGGCGCTGCGCGCCTTCCTCGCGGCCAACCCGAACGTCGAGGGTGTCTGGAACTGGACCCAGGACGGCGGGCCGTTGCGCGCCGGACCCATGTCGCTGTACCTGCGCGCCGGGTTCTGGCAGCTCTACGACCTCAACACGTACGCCGTCGGCCGACTCGCCTGGGACCCGTCCGCCGACCCGGCGCGGGTCACGGC
Source organism: Micromonospora sp. NPDC047756 (assembly GCF_055587245.1). Lineage (NCBI taxonomy): Bacteria > Bacillati > Actinomycetota > Actinomycetes > Micromonosporales > Micromonosporaceae > Micromonospora > Micromonospora sp. NPDC047756. Next base: position 286,687 of record NZ_JBVJGQ010000002.1, on the reverse strand, counting down.
CGACTGGGCGTACCACACGTTCTCCGGCGACCCGGACACCGTCGCCGCGATCGGGCAGGCCATGGCGCTGTCCCGGCAGGCGGTCACCAAGGGCCTCTACATCGGCCCGTACGCCGACCGGTCGGTGCGGGCACTCGGGCTGGAACCGCCGCCCATGATGTGGATCTTCGAGTGGGACATCCCGACCGGTGACTCCGCCGCCCTGGACAGCATCTACGCGGTGACCGGCGCTCGCGTCGACGAGGCGATCGAGGAGGGCACGCAGGCCGTCGCGCTGGCCCGGCGCATGCGCGATCTGGTCGCCGCCACCGAGCCGGCGACCTGGCGGGACGCCGACCTGCACGGCCGCTTCACCGCGACTCTCGACTACCAGGTCAACCTGTTCGAGACGCTGAGCGCATACCGGACCATGGTCCTGCGGCACGCGCAGTGGCTGGACACGGGTGCCCCGGCCGCCCGCCACGAGTGGCGGGCGGCCGCAGCGGCGTACCACGACGCGCGCGACGCGCACCGGCAGCGCTACGCCGCCGACCTGGACCTGCCCGCGTACAACTTCACCGCCGCCGACCTCGGGGCGCAGCGTGCCGACCGGGACCCCGCGATGGCCTGGGCGGCCCGAGCGCTGCTCGGGTCGATCCTGCTGGTGGTGCTGCTCGGCCTGTACGGGCGCGGGTTCGGCGGGGCCGCCGCGCGCGGGCTGCTGCTCGGCGCGCTCCGGCCGTGGCGGGTCGCCGCGCTGCCGACGCCCACGACGCGGGCGGACCGGGTATTGGTGTGGCTGGTCCCGGCCCTGGTGCTGGTGGCGAGCCGGCTCGCACTGACCTGGTTCGCCGCGCCGGCGCACCTGCTGGTCACCCTCGGCGGGTGGGCGCTGTTCGCCCTCGTCGTACGCCTCGTCGTCGGCCGGCGGGATCCGTTCCACCTGTGGGCCGTGGTCGGCGGCGTCGCACTGCTGCGCAGCGTGCTCCTGCTGGCGGCGCTCGCCGGACGGGGACCGGGCGGCTACTGGTTCGCCTTCTGGACCGCGCCGGGTCTGCGCGCGGCGTATATCACCGTCGCGTTCGCGGCGTTCTGCTGGCTGTTCGTGGCCGTCGCCGTGGTCCTGCGCGACCGCTACGACCTACGCCGCCGAAGCGCCGTCGGGCTGACCCTCACCGCTGCGGGTGTGCCCCTCGGCGTGCTGTCCGCCCTGGTCTCGGTCGTGGGCCTGGAACGCGCGCTGACGGTGTGGAACGACCAGCTCGCGCTGCTGCCCTGGGGCCTGTCCCGCATCCTCGGCATCACCGTCCACCTCGGGATCCCCGCCCAACTCCCCGCATACACCGCCGCCGCCGGAATCGCCCTGGCCGCGGCCGGCCTGCTCCTGTCCGTCGGCCGACACCGGCACGGCGACCGTGGCCGCCGACCGTCGGCGTTCACGGACTGAGCTATGCCGGCTCGCGCACGCCACCGGCGTTTCCGCCGTCGTCCGGCATCGGTTCGACCGGGGCCGCTGGCAACTCGTCCGGTGTGTCAGGCAGAAGGACCCCCGGGTCGTCAGGCCCCGGTTCGCGCGGGTCGATGGGCGGATACTGGTCAGGGTCGAGATCGGGTCCAGTCATCACGTGAGTATCCGTCGCCTTGCGCGCTGCCGCTCGTCGGGCGTGCGAGCTTCGCGGCCTTCCCTCACCTCCGGCCCTGGTGGGAACGGCCCGTCAGCGCTCGACGGGGGTTCGGTGGGCGCCGACGGGCCAGAGGATCGTGGTCGGGACGCCGTGGTGCCGCGCCCAGTCGATGGTCCGGTCCGTCGACGCGGGGTGACGGCCAGGTTCGCCGTCCCACACTGCCACGAGTCGCTGCACCCGTCGGACCAGCTCCCGGTTGGCGACCACGTAGGCGGCGGTGTCCGAGTGATCGCGACCGGTGTGGACGACCGCTGCCGCCCGATCGAGCAGCTCGTCGAAGGCCAGCCGATTCTCCGGCCTGATCACCGCGACCCGGTAGTCGCGGGCTGGCAGGATCACCTCGTAGGTGCCGCCCAGATCGAGGATCGTCCGGGCGAACACCTGGTCCGCGCCGGCCGCCAGGCACGTCACGCCGTGCACGGGTCGGTCGCTGATCCGGCCCAACTCGACGCGGAGCGCGTCGGCGACGAGCAGCTCGGTGTCCCGGGTCAGGTTGATGTGCCCGGTCACGCCGACGCGGACCGGGCCGAGGTCAGTCGGCATCCCTCGGCTCTCTGCGCTGCGCCGGCACCGGGGGTGCCAGCCGGATCAACTCGAACCCGCTGTCGGACAGCACATCGGGCAGTGCCCGGATCCCCTCACGATTCTGCTCCCGCACGTCGGACGGCAGCTCCTCCCACGGCCGCAGGCCAGGATGCCGCCGCTGGACGTCATCACGCGGGTCGCCGTACGTCCAGCCGTCCCCGCGCCGTTCCCGGCACCAGCGGTCGTGCTCCAGGCGAGCGAGTTCCTCGATCCGGTCGTCGATGGCCTGCCCGGCGGCCGAGGCGTCCCCGGTGCCGCCGTGGCGGGGGGCCACGACGCAACCGAGGTCCAACAGTTTGGCCGCGATGTCCTGCACGTGGGCCCGGTTGGCCCGCCGCAGCGACTCGGGCAGTCGGGCCCAGTCCACCATCGCCGGGGCAGCGCCGAGTCGTACCCCGGCGCGCTGCTGAGCCTGGACGTACCGCTCGTGGATCAGCCGGGCCAGCCGCTCGGTGAGGTCCTCGGCGATCAGCCGGGCGTCGCAGGCGTGGGTGAGCACCGGATAGAGGCGCAGCGTGCCGCGCACCTCGTCGAGCAGGTCGTGACGGGAGTCGCCGTGGAAGGCCGCAGCGAGCGCCGCCTGCCGGTAGACCGGCACGAAAACGGCACTTCCGGCGCCCTGCCACAGGGCGGGCGTGTCCAGCACGAACCGCAGGCCGCTGATCTCGTCCGGTGCGCAGACGTAGATGCGGTCGTAGCGTTCGCGGCCGAGACCGACGACACCGTCGAGATCCAGGTCGTACGCGGTCAACCGGCATGCGGTGGCCAGGAACGGGTACCGCGACGACGCCAGAGCGATCTCCGTCCCGGCATCGGGTGCCACGACGTCCACCCGCAGGGGTGGCACGGCGTGGCCCCCGGGGGTGTCGGCCCGGGATGCGCGCCAGTGCCGGGCGGTCTCCACCAGGAGAGCCCGACGGAACGCGCCGGTGCCCGCGATGAGGATCCTGGTCGGTCGGTCTCCCCCGCTGGGCAACGGATGGTGCCGATTCAGCGCGCGCGCGGCGACGTCGTCGACGTGGAAGTAGTCCAGCCGCAGCCGGCTGGACCCGGCGGCACCGAGTCGTCGTGCCTGCAGGGACAGACACATCTCCGAATCGTGCACCAGGACGTAGACCCGCGGTGGATGCCGTCGGTCCTGGATGAGCCGGTTGGCGGTGTTGGCGATCGCGTGGTTGCGGTCGTCGTCCTCGCTGCAGGCGTAGATGGTGTGGGCTCGGGGCAGGCCGGCGCCGCGCAACACCTCGGGGCTGGTCGGGTCGCCGACCACGCCGAGGTACCGGCGCCACCGGTACTCCAGCGGCCCGAACGGTTCCGAGCGCACCACCACCACCCGTTCGCCGTCGGCGAAGAGTCGGTCGGCGAGCATGCGGGCGAACTGGGAGTCCCCGCAGACCAGGACGTGACCACGTGCCCGTCGGGCGCGCAGGCGACGACTCTCGGCGGCCAGCAGCAGCCGGCTGGCCTCGGCGACGGCGAGGAGCGTGAACAGCGGGGCGGCGAACCGGGCGACCTGCAACTGCCACGGGTAGGGGCCGGCGTCCTGGAACGGTTCGGCGCCGAAGACGAAGAGTTGCAGGTCGTAGTAGAGCAGGTCGTACGGATCGTGGGCGACGTCCGGTCGGGCCCGGAGCAGGCGTTCGAAGCCGATGTAGCCGAGGACCAGAGCGGCTAACCCGATCAGTCCGAAGAGGACTCGCAGACTCCAGCCGGTCGAGCGGGACGAGCCGGCGGCCGGATCCGTCATGAGCTCATGGTATTTGACGAGGTCGATCGGACCGTCGCTCGACGCGCACGCGCCCGCACCCACCGCTAACTAGGTGATTCTTGCCGATGTGGGAGGGCTTCCCGTCTTGACACGATCGCTGCTACCGGGTGTGGATCCAGCGGCTCACTCATGCCCGGCGAACCGATCGTCAGTGACCGCGGAAGGGCTTCATGATGAGGAACATCACGGACGACGACGAGGCTGGCATTGACGTGTCAGCGCCGGTGGTCAGCCGTCACAGCGTCACGGTGACCGCCTCGGCGGACACCGTCTGGCGGATCCTCACGGACATTGACGCATGGACGGCCTGGTTGCCGGAGATCCCGTACGCGCGAGTGGAAACACCCGGTCCGCTGGCGCCGGGCTCCGTGTTCCGCTGGTCCGCGGCGGGCATGGAGATCGAGTCGACGATCGTTCAGATACGACCGCAGGAACGCCTCGTGTGGCGGGGATACGGTGACGGGCCGGACGGCGTTCTCGGTGTTCACGTCTGGGCGCTCGCTCCGGCCGGCAACGGGGTGGAGGTGTCGACCGAGGAGTCCTTCGCCGGCCCGCCCGTCGATGCCGACCCTGCGCAGTTCCAAGGGGGCCTCGACACGACCCTCGCCGGGTGGCTGGATCGGCTCAAGCGCACCGCCGAGGCGGTGACCGCCTCATGAAGGACCGTATGGTTGCCATCGCGACGGCGGTGGTCGTTGCCGGCGTCATGGGCGCCGCGGGTGCACCGGCTCGGGCCGAGGCCCGGCACGGTGGCGGCTCCGACCGCGCGGCTGTGCGGTGTGCGGGAAAGACCGTCGACACCGCGGCGAAGATCCGCTACCGGACGGAGACGACGATCGACGCCCCGCTACGCACCGTCTGGAGGATCCAGACCGATGTCGAAGGCTGGCCGTCATGGCAGAAGCCGGTCCTCTCCAGCAAGCGGCTCGATCGTGGTCCACTGCGTCCCGGTGCGTCGTTCCGATGGACGACGCCGGTGCCCGAGACCGCGTTGAACCCCGCCACGACCCTCGTCGTCACGTCCACCGTCCGGCAGCTCCAGCACCAGAGGTGCCTTCGGTGGGACGGCCCGGCGATCGGTGCCGGGCTGCGCATCGACGAGGGCGTGCACGTGTGGACGTTCACCGAGGTCGACGGCGGGGTTCTCGTGCGTACCGAGGAGACGTGGCGCGGTGAGCAGGTGGAGCAGGACGCGGAATTCTCCACCGTGGCTCTCGGCGAGGGTCTGAAGACATGGTTGACGGAGCTGAAGACCCGGGCCGAACGGGAGTGTGAGCGGGCCCGCCGCTGACGCGACTCACGGCCCCGCCGGTCTCGTGCCGGCGGGGCCGTTCGTCGGCCGATCGACCCGGACCCGTCAGCGCAGGAGTTCGCGCAGCTGCCGGCGTGAGGTGATGCCCAGCTTGCGGTAGAGGTTGCGCAGGTGGGCGTCGATCGTTCGCGGGCTGACGAACAGCAGCGCGGCGACCTCCTTGGTGCCCGCGCCCGAGGCGACCTTGCGGGCGACGAGCAGCTCCCGCGCGGTCAGCCCCGCCAGCGGATCGGCGTGGTCGGCCAGGGTCGGCTCGCCGATGGCATCCAGTTCGCGGGCGGCGCGGGCGGCGAACCCGCGCGCGCCGATGGTGGAGAGCAGGTCGTGTGCGGCGCGCAGCTCCACCCGCGCCTCGGCGCGGCGGCCGACCCGTCGCAGCCACTGCCCGTGCAGCAGGCGGGCTCGCGCGTAGTGGACTCGCATCCTGCTCCCGGCGAACCGGCTGATCGCCTCGCGGTAGCGGTCCTGCGCGCCGAGCCCCGGGTCCAGCAGCGCACACGCCAACAGATGCGCGCCCGCCGTCCACGCGTTCGGATTGACCCGTGCGACAGCCCCGATCCACTCCGCTGACTCCTCGGCCGCTTCGGGACGTCCGACGCACGCTGCGGCCTCGACCAGCTCGTGGTGGAATGCGGTGACCGCGTACGCGCCACGCCGATGCTGGTCCCGCACGAGCAGCAACGCGTTCAGCGCGGCCTCGTGGTCGCCGCTGCCGTTGCACAGCACGCCGCTCGCGTAGGGCAGCGCTGTGGGGTTCACCCCTTCCCAGCCGCGCAGCTTCTCCTGGATCTCCCGGAACCGGTCGGCGTCTCCGCTCCATGCGGCAAGCATCAGGTCGGACCCGACGAGGTTCGACGTCCCCGCGGCCTCGTCGACAGCACGCGCCTCGGTGACGCAGACCTGCGCGTCGGCGAAGCGACCCACGATTGTCCGGGCGACCGCCTGGAAACGCAGCGCGTGGGGAAGGATCGCGTAGGCGCCCTGCGCCCTGGCGAGTTCCACCTGACGGTCGACGATCTCCTCCATGGCATCGCTGTCACCGAGGTCGACGCTCAACGCGCAGGCACGCTCCATCCACCACGGATCCGCGTCGGGTGTGCGGGCGTACTCCCGGAAGGCGTCGACAGTGCGGCGCATCAGGGGCATCGCCTCCTCCACCGGGCGGAGGTTCTGCTCGACCAAGGCGTGCAGCAGCAGGTCGACCGGACGTGGCGGCTGCCGATGTGGCACCCGTTCCCGGATCTGGAGGGCGAGCCGCCGCAGCCTCCCGGGGTCGTCGACGCTGAACATGAGCGACGCGAAGGCTTCCAGGTAGGTCTCGCGGGCCTCATCGGACCCCACGTCGTCGGCAGCGTCGATGAGGGCGATCGTCGCCGGGATACTGCGGGTCACGTGATAGTCGATCGTCGCGCGCAGCAGTCGCGCGGCGCGGTGGTCGGCCGAATCTGGCTGGAGACGCTCGGCCTCGTTCACGAGCTCCCGGGCGGCGGAAGGCGCCCCCGAACTCAGCCGTGCCCGGGCCGCGGCCATCAGGCGGCGTGCCTGCTCCGACCGGCTCGGTGTCAGTCGGGCCCCGGTTTCGAGGAACGCGGCCACGGCCGCGAATCCGCCGCGGCGTTGTGCCCGGCCGGCCGAACGCTCCAGCTCCGCCGCTGTCCCCTCGTCCGGGCCGGTGATCGCGTTCGCCCGGTGCCAGGCGCGCCGGTCGGGATCGACGTCGACGTCCGTACCGGCGGCGAGCGCAGCGTGCGCCTGCCGTCGCGGCTCGGCACCGGCCGACCGGTACACAGCGGAACGCGCCAACGGATGCTGGAAGTGCACCCGGGGCCCGATCACCAACAGGCCGCTGTCCTCGGCCGCGGCCAGGTTCGCGGCGTCGAGTCCCTGGATCGCCATGGCACGCCGCAGCAGTACGAGATCGCCCGTCGGCTCCGCCGCGGCCAGCGTCAGAACCGAGCGCGTGGGTGCGGGCAGCCGCAGGAACCGCTTCGCGAACCGGTGCTCCACCGCGCCGTGGCCGCCGTCGGCGGGTAGTCCGAACGGCCCGGTATCGCGGGCGATCTCCACCAGGGCGAGAGGATTGCCGGCCGCTTCGGCGAGGATCCGCTGCAGGATCGCCGCCTCGTGGCCGAACGGCGCCCGATGTCGCAGCAGGGTGAGGGCTTCGGAGTCGGTGAGCCCGGTGAGAGGGAGGGCGGGTAGGCGACCGAGTTCCGGCACCGAGGCGGCATCGCGGGCGGCGAACACCATGGCGACGCGCTCCGCCGCCACGCGTGCCGCGACGAAGGCCAGCACCTGCCGCGAGCCGGCGTCGGTCCACTGCACGTCGTCGACGACGCAGAGCACCGGTCGGCGACGGCCCACGGCACTGAGCAGGCCCAGGACGGCCACGCCGACCAGCATCGGGGTCGGCGTGACCCCGGCGTGCAGCCCGAACACCGCCTCGAGCGCGCTTCGCTGCGGCGCGGGGAGCGCAGCGCGGCGGTCGAGCACGGGCGCGCACATCTGGTGCAGGGCCGAGTAGGGCAGCTCGCTCTCGAACTCGATACCACCGGCCCGTAGCACCTGCCATCCGTCGAGCCGTGAAGCGGCCACACCGATGAGCGTCGACTTGCCGATCCCCGCGTCACCGAGCACGAGCATCGCCCCGCCACGGCCTCGCGCCGCGGGGTCCGTCATCGAGGCGATCTCGCCCAGCTCCGTCTCTCGAGCGACGAAAAATCCCGACCTGATAGCTGTCATCACCTTCCGAATGTCGGCGGACGCATGGTCGATCGATGGTATCCACGGCAGCGTCCCGGTCGGGTCGACCGTCACCGGGGCTGGAAACGGTGCTCCTACGAGCGCAACTCGAACAGTTCCAACTGGATGCCGTCGGGGTCGCGCAGATAGAGGATCTTCGTCCCGGCCAGCGGGCCCGCTTCGACGCCGTCCCCGTCCTGGAGCACGACCGGGTCGGCGTTGACGTGCACGCCCCGCTCCACCAGGGCACGGTGCGCCGCGTCGAGGTCGTCGACCTCGAAACACAGGTGCATCACCCCGACGTCACAGTTGCGCCCGGTGAAGGGCCTCGGCTGCGGGCTGTCGTACTGGATGAGTTCCAGAAGGACGTTGTCACCGGCCAGTGCGAACGATGCCCGCATCGACGCGTTCTCGACCTCGACGACCGCACCGATGGCCGGGTTCGCCGCCGAGATCGTCACGCCGGTCGGCGCGATGCCGAGCACGTCCTCGTACCACCGCACCGACCGCGCCAGATCGCTGACCGGCACTCCGATGTGATGCATCCTGGTCACTTTGCTCATGATCCCCATCCTCGACGGCGCAACGACCACCGTGGAAGGCCCAGATCTTCCGCGTACCGCTGGTACCACCCAGCTGTTGGCGCGCCGATGGCGGATCATGGTGTTCATGAATGACCTCGGCGCGGCGCTGCGGGCCTGGCGGGACCGCACGGACCCGGCTGTGGTCGGCCTCACGAGCGCATCACCTCGCCGCGTCGTCGGGCTACGACGCGGCGAGCTGGCCGCACTGGCCGGCATCTCCCCCGAGTACGTGGCACGCCTCGAGCAGGGCCGGGCCGCCACACCATCCGCGCAGGTGTGCACCTCGCTGGCCCGCGCGCTGCGACTCTCCGACGACGAGGAGGCGCACCTGATGCGCCTCGCCGGCTTCGCCGCGGCCCCCGACCGGATACCCCACCTGATCCCCGGCAGCCTGCACCGCGTCATCGACCACCTCGGCGACACCCCCGCGGCCGTCTACGACGCCGCGTGGCGGCTGCTGCACTGGAACCGGCTGTTCGCGGCCGTCTTCGGCGACCCGGCGGGCGCCAGCGGCGACGATCGCAACGCCCTGATCGTCCAGTTCGAATCCCGCAACCCCCGAGTGCGGCAGACCGACACCGAGCGCGCCTACTTCGAGCAGTCGTTGGTAGCCGATCTGCGCGCCACCAGCGCCCGCTATCCGAACGACCCCGACGTGGCCGCGCTGATCTCGCGGATGGCCGCTAACGACAGGTTCCGCCACCTCTGGGCCCTGGGCGCGGTGGCCAGTCACGAGAGCGCGCACAAGACCGCCGTGCACCCGGACGTGGGCGCCATCCCACTCGACGCCAACGTCCTGACCACTCAGAACACCGACCTGCGCCTCGTGGTCCTCACGCCTCGGCCCGACACCGGCGCTCGCGAGAAGCTGGATCGACTGGGTTGACGCTCGCACCGGCGTTCCGCCCGCCGGCACGTCACCCTGTGACGGTGCTCCGCGAGGGTGCGGAGGTGCGGGACAGCCCCGTCCGGGCTGGGTGCGAGGCTGAACACGTGGCTTCTCGATCGACGCGCGTGTCCGTATGAGCCTGGTAGCGGCGTTCGTGCCGATCTGGATCCTTACCGCGGTCGGCTACGCGGCCTGTCGTTGGGGCCTGCTGGGCGACGCGGCGGCGTCGGTGCTCGGCCGATTCGTGTTCCACCTTGCGATGCCGTCCGCCCTGTTCCTCGCCCTGTCCCGAATGCCGCTCTCGGGGTTGGCCGGCCGCCCGCTGCTCGCCTTCGGGACAAGCACTGCCACGGTGATCGGGCTCGGGTGGGTCGGCGCGAGCTGGCTGTTCGGTCGCACGCCCGGCGAACGGCCGATCTGGGGCATGGCTGCCGGGTACGTCAACTCGGCGAACCTCGGCATCCCGATCGCCACGCAGGTTCTCGGCGACGTGTCCTTCCTGGCGGAGGTGGTGCTGCTGCAGGTGCTGGTGGTGACGCCCGTGATCCTGGTCGCCCTGGACCGGCACAGCGACCCGGCCGGGCGGGTACGGGTCGGCCGGATCGCCTCCCTGCCGGTCCGCAACCCGGTGATCCTGGCGTCGCTGCTCGGTGTCGCGTGCTCGGCCACCGGTCTGCATCTGCCGTCGGCGGTCGGCGCGTCGCTCACCCTGCTGTCGGGGGCCGCGGTTCCGGCCGCCCTGGTCGCGCTCGGCGCGTCGCTGCACCGCAGGGCGCTGCCGCAGGCCGAGCCGGCCGAGCCGGGCGAGCTGGCCGTGATCACCGCGCTGAAGCTCGTCGCACAGCCGATCATCGCGTACGCGGCCGGGCTGGCCCTGCACCTGTCCGCGCCGCAGTTGCTGGCCGTGGTGGTGTGCGCGGGCCTGCCGACGGCGCAGAACACCTTCATCTACGGGCAGGAGTACGGCGTCGGCGAGGCGGTGGCCAACCGGGCGGTGGTGGTGACCACGACGCTGTCGCTGGCAACACTGACCGCGGCGGCGACGCTGCTCGGGTAGGCCGGTCAGCTGACTCGTTCCGAAGCGCATGACTGGCAGCCGCGCGTCGGCAACCCGGCCGCGACCAGTGACGCAGCGTCACCGGCATCGGTGACGTGGTTGCACTGACGGGTGAGCGCGAACGCTGCTGTGATGGGTGCAGGTCCAGGACACCCGCATCGACGTTGACCGGCTGAACCTCACGTACGGCGATTGTCACGCGGTAAGGGACCTTTCCGTCGACCGACGTCACCGGTCAGAGATCCGAGAAAGGAGACAGGCGTGACCTCCCCGCCTTCCGCGCCGGATACCGACCTGGAGCCCACCCGTCCTTCGCGGCGGCGGTGGCTCTGGATCGTCTCCGGCACCCTCGCCATCGTGGTGGCAGCCGTCAGCCTCGGCGTCGCCGCACTCCAGCTCGGACTGCCCTGGCAGCTGGGCGAGAACGACCGGAACCACGTCTACGAAGGCGCTGCGGGTTCGCAGCGCTACCAGGTCCACCTTCCGCCCCAGCACGACGGGACGGCCCGGCTTCCGGTCGTCATGGCCATCCACGGCTGCGCGATGACCGGCTACGGGTGGAACTCGATGAAGTCGACGACCCAGTTCAACAGCCTGGCCGACCGGGAGGGTTTCATCGTCGTCTACCCCACGCAACTGATCTCCCGCAACGTCATCGCCTGCTGGAACTCCGCCGACCCACGGCATCAGCAACGGCATACCGGCGAACCCGCGCTGTTGGCCGGAGTCGCCCGCGAGGTGGTCCGGACGTACGACGCGGATCCGGCGCGTGTGCACGTGGCCGGCGCCTCGTCGGGAGCGGGGACGGCGGTCATCCTCGGCGTGACCTACCCCGACGTCTTCGCCACGGTGACCTCGGTCGCCGGCGGCGAGTACGGGCTCAACCAGGTCGACCCGGACAATCCGGACGCCACACCGCCGTTGGACACGGCGCGTCAGGGCTGGGCACAGATGGGCGACCGGGCCCGACGGGTGCCGCTGCTGGTCATTCAGGGCGAGCAGGACGAGGTCGTGCCGCCCCTGGTCGGCACCCGACTCGTCGCCCACTGGACCGCGGTGAGTGACCTCGTCGACGACGGGCTGCCCAACGGCAGCCTCGACCCGACCACGAAGACCGTCTCCGTGCCAGGCGCCGCCGACCGGCACGCGTACACCCGGACGACGATCAGCGCGCCGGACGGCTCGTCGATCGTCGAGGCGTACCGCGTCCAGGACATGGGGCACGCCTGGCCGGGCCCCGACGGCGACGGCAGGTACACCGACCATGCCGGGCCGGACGCCAGCGCGATCATGTGGGAGTTCGCCAAGCGCAACCCGATGCCGTGAGGACCGCGTTGGCCGGGAAGCGGTCACCCCGTGGGCGAGGTCGACTGGCCGCGCCCTCTGTGGTCACGGTGCGCTGACGCGACCTCGACGGAAAGAGAGCACGAATGAAGAGATCCGAGCGGTGGACCGAGTGGGATCGTGGCTGCGCGGCAACAGCCGCACGGCCGCGCACCCCACTGTCTGTTGTGGATATCGGTTTGGCGCGGCCGTGACCCATGAGCGAAGGGTTTGACGACCATGGCGCACATCGATCTCGGGTTGGACGAGAAGCAGTTTCCCGGCATCTCCGGACCGATGCGGTACCGTCCGGAGACGGCGAAGCCCCTCAACGAACTGGCCGAGGTGCTGCTGCGTGCCGCTCACTCGCTTCCCGCCGGTGAGCGGGAACTGATCGCCGCGTACGTCTCCGGGCGTAACGACTGCAACTTCTGCTGCGCGTCGCACTCGGCATTCGCCGCGGCGCAACTCGACGAGGGTTACACCCTCGTCGACCAGGTACGCGCGGACCTGGACACCGCCCCGATCTCCGCCAAACTGCGGGCACTGCTGCGCATCGCCGGTGCGGTGCAGATCAGTGGGCGAGAGGTCACCACCGAGCTCGTCGCCGACGCCCGCGCCGAGGGCGCCACCGACGTGGAGATCCACGACACCGTCCTGATCGCCGCCGCGTTCTGCATGTTCAACCGCTACGTCGACGGGCTCGGCACCTTCGCGCCCGAGGGTCGGGACGCCTACGCCGAGACCGCACGCCGGATCGTCGAGGTTGGTTACGGGGCCGCGATCAGCGAGCAGCCGGCCGCCTGAGCACAGACACGGGTGATGACAGCCCGGTCCCTCTGCGATGGTCGACGGACAGGCCCGGCCATGCCCGGCACCTGTGACGCTGGAGGGATCGATGGACCTCGCACGCCGGCTGCTCCCCGCGACGAAGCAGCTCCGAGCTGACATGGTCGACCGGCTGGGCGCGCTCGTCACGCTCGAGTCGGCACCGGGCTCGTTACCCCATCTCGAGTCCTGCGCCGACCTGCTCGCCCGCTGGGGCGAGGAGGCGCTCGGCCGGCCCGCCTGTCGGGTCGTGGTCGACGGCCTGCCGCACCTGCTGTGGCCGGCCGTCGATCAGCGCGTGCTGCTCCTGGGCCACTTCGACACGGTCTTCCCGGTCGGCACGATCCGATCCAGGCCCTTCACCGTACGCAGGGACGTGGCGACCGGACCTGGCGTCTGCGACATGAAGGCCGGGATCGTGCAGATGTTCACGGCGCTGCGACTGATCGAGGACACCTCGTCCGTCGGCGTCCTGCTCACCTGCGACGAGGAGAGCGGATCCGTCACGTCGCGGCCACTGATCGAACGTGAGGCCCGGCGTTCGGGTGCGGTTCTCGTCTGCGAGGCGGCCACCCCGGACGGGCAGGTGAAGGTGGCCAGGAAGGGCGGGTCGGTCTACCGCGTCGTCGTCGAGGGGCGCGCCGCCCACGCGGGCGTCGAACCACAGCGCGGAGTGAACGCCACAGTCGAGGTCGCCCACCAGGTTCTCACCCTGGGCGCGCTCGGCGCGATGGACAGCGGCGGCACCTCCGTCACACCGACCCTGCTCTCCGCCGGCACCACGACGAACACGGTGCCGGAGCGCGCCAGTCTGGCCGTCGACGTGCGGGCCTGGACCAGGGACGAGCTGGAACGCGTCGATCACGCCATCCGCGCGCTGGTGCCGTTCCTGCCGGAGGCGACGCTGGACGTGCAGGGAGGGATCAACCGTTACCCGATGTCCGAGGAACTCGCGCGACCGCTGCTGAGGCTGGCTCAGTCGGTCGCCCGTCAACTCGGCATTCCGGGCCTCGTCGGCGCGTACGCGGCCGGCGCGTCCGACGGCAACTTCACCGCCGCGTTGGGCGTGCCGACCCTGGACGGCCTGGGCGCGGTGGGCGGCGGAGCGCACGCCGCCGACGAGTACGTCTGCCTCGACCGGATGCCCGAACGGACGGCGCTGCTGGCCGGGCTCGTCGAGGTTCTGTCCACAACAGAGCGTCCGGGATCTTGACCCACCGACGCGATCCCGTAACGTAACGTGCTCACCGCCGGCGCACGACCGGCAGCGAGAGGTCGGCGTCGGCATGACTACGGGACAGCGTGCGGCATCATCCATTCCCCTGCTCGGCGTCGAGGAAGAGTTCCTCGTCGTCGACGTCGACCGGGGTGAGCTCGTGCCGGAGGCGGCCGTCGTCGTCGACCGCACGCGCCCGGCCCTCGGCGCCCGGGTGGGTGGTGAGATCACCAAGTTTCAGGTCGAGACGCGAACCGACCCATGCCGCAGCGTCGAGGACATCGACGCGCAGCTCACCGAGGGCCGCGCCGCCGTCCAGGCCGCAGCCCTCTCGGCGGGTCTACGGGTGATCGCCAGCGGCTCGCCGGTGCTGGGCCGTGCCGTGCCGCCGCCCCTCACCGAGGGGCCTCGCCAGGACCGGGGCACCGCGACCTACCGGGGGCTGCACGACGAACTGGCGATCTGCGCCGTCCACGTCCACGTGGAGCAGCCCGACCGGGACCGGGCGGTGCTGATCGGCAACCACCTGCGCCAGCACCTGCCGGTGTTGCTCGCCCTCACGGCCAACTCGCCCTACTGGCCCGAACGCGACACCGGGTACGCGAGTTGGCGCAGCGTCACGTGGGGGCGCTGGCCGGTGGCCGGCCCGCCGCCCTTCCTGCGGTCGGCACAGCAGTACGACGACCACGTGGACATGCTGCTCGAGGCGGGCGCGCTGGTCGACCAGGGCACCATCTTCTGGGATCTCCGGCTCTCCACCAACCACCCCACGCTTGAGGTACGGGTGGCCGACGTACCCGTCGACGCCGCCGAATCCGCGGCGCTCGCGGCCCTGGTGCGGGCTCTGGTGGTCGTCTGCGGGGATGCCGTCGACCGGGGCGACGAGGGGCCGGAGCTGGTCCCGGAGCTGATGCGACTGGCGTACTGGCGGGCCGCCCGCGACGGGATGGGCGGCCACGGCGTCGACGCCGCCACGGGCCGGCTGCTGCCCGCGACGGCCCTCGCCGAACGGCTGGTCGCGCTCGCCCGACCGGCGCTGGACGAGGCGGGTGACCGGCACCGGGTGGAGGCATGGCTGAGGCGGCTCGCCGTGGGCGGCGACGGGGCTACCCGCCAACGGGCCGCCGCGGCCCTCCGTGGACGTCTGACCGACGTGGTCGACGACCTCGCCACCCGGACCGCGCCCGACGTGCCGTCCCGCGAAGACCGCACACCTGCGTAACGACATGCCGTCGGACCTCCGAAATGCTGAACGAACCGGATGCCGGCGGCAGGTGACCCTCCCGCGGAAACCGGCACGCCGGATCAGGGGAGGTTCCAGGTGCACGACACAGACCTGCTTTCCAGGGTTCCCGTCCAGTTCGAGCGTCGGTCCCCCGCGGACATGGTGCGGGAGGCGGAGGCGTTCGCCGACCGCATGGCGCGGCGCCGTTCCGTGCGCGACTTCGCCAGCGACCCCGTGCCGGACGGGGTGGTCGAGGCGGCTATCCGGGCCGCGTCGACCGCGCCCAGTGGGGCCAACGTGCAGCCGTGGCGGTTCGTCGTACTGACCGACCCGGTTCGCAAGCGCCGGCTGCGCGAGGCGGCCGAGGCCGAGGAACGCGCGTTCTACGACCGCCGCGCCTCGCAGGAGTGGCTCGGTGCGATCGCCGGGCTCGGCACCGACTGGCGGAAACCGTTCCTGGAGACCGCACCGGCCGTCATCGTCGTGTTCGAGGTGCACCAGGGGCCGAACACCCCGAAGCCGTACTACGTCAAGGAGTCCGTCGGCATGGCGGTCGGCCTGCTGATCACCGCGCTGCACCACGCCGGCCTGGTCACCCTGACCCACACGCCCAGCCCGATGCGATTCCTCAACGAGGTGTGTGAGCGTCCGCCCGAGGAGCGCCCGTACGTGGTGATGCCCGTCGGGTATCCCACGCCGGACGCCCACGTCCCCGACCTGACCCGCAAACCCCTCGACGAGGTCATGATCCGCTGGTGAGGTCCCTGGTCAGGAAATCGACCAGGGGCTCGACGTGCCGATCGGTGCGCCGCCACTCGGCCAATAGATCCTCCAGCAGGTGCTGCTCGGCCACCAGCTCGGCACCGCGGTAGCGCCGGATCACCGGGTGGATGAAGGCGCTCTCCCGCGCCCGGTCGGGGGTCGGATGCCGCTCGATGGCGAAGACGTCGCCGTAGTCGTCACGGCCCCATCGCAGCGCGAGCGTATACCACTGCGTGGCCGCCCCGAAGCGCTCCACGGCGTAGTCCTCCGGCAGGTCCTCGTAGTGGTGGAAGTCGCCGCTGGCGTCGTCGCGGACGAAGACGTCACAGAGGTATTCGAACTGGGTCCACAGCGCCGAGGACCAGTTGACGCGGTCGAGCATCAGCTTGGTCAGCGACGCGGCGTCGGCCGGCGTCGTCGCGTACGACAACGGGACGTCGTCGTAGCGCTCACGAAGGATCCGGGTGAACGTACGGAGGTTGTACCGGAAGCCGTCGATGAACGGCGATGACGCGTGCTTGACGTCCCGGGCCTGGGCGATGGTGCCGGCGAAGTACAGGTCGTCGACGTTGCTCGACTGCCAGTCGGGGCGCAGCCCCGGCATGCGGCCGTCCCGCACCATGTCGGGTCGGGACGTCTCGTCGAACATCGCGGTGTTCATCCGGAAGCCGGTGCACCTCAACACCGTGTGGTAGTCGAGGACGGCGGTCTCCCCCTGGGCGTGGGTGTACGTGATCGACACCTGGAACCGCCCGTCGACCGGCCGGATCTCGTCGATCGTGCAGTCGAGCACCGCGTGCAGCGTCTTGAACTGGTAGCTGTCCAGGATCGCGCCGTACTGACCACGGACGTCCCCGGGGTGTTTGGTGTTCCACGCCAGTCGCAGGGGTTGCCGGCTGGCGAGGTGCACCATCGACGCGTGGCCGAGAATGGCCGACGCGGTCTCGAACGCGGAGTTGCCCTTACCGATGATGAGGACCCGCTGATCGTCGTACGCCGAGGGGTCGATGACCATGTCCTCGTACCCGATGGCGTGCTCGATGCCCGGGATGGCCGGAACGAACGGCTGGCCCCAGCCGGTCGCGACGACCAGGCAACGCGCGCGCACCTCACCCTGGTCGGTGCGCACGGTGAAGCCGTCGCCCGTACGCGTGATCTGCTCGACCGTCGTGCCGTATCGGATGTTGAGTTTGTGCACACGGTGGAACTCGGCGAGGTAGCGCACCAGGTCATCGGCCGCCGGCAGGTATTCCTGGCTGAAATTGGGAAACAGCAGGTCCGGCGAGTCGTTGAGCAGCGAATTCCAGTCCCAGCGCAGGCGAATCTCCGGATCGGGGCTGTCGGTGTGCACCTTGTTCAGCGAGATCAGCCGGCGATGGCGTGGAAACTGCCGGAAGAACCCGCCCGGCGCGTCTCCGCTTTCGAGCGTCAGGTAGTCGGCACCGTGCTGCTGTAGGTAGTAGCTCAGTTGAACGCCAGCCGGACCCGCCCCGACGATGACGTACCGGTGCTCGTTGCTGACCATCCTGCGGCCCCTTCGACGGAGAGACGATTCCAACGACCTTGGAATGAATGTCGGCGTGTGTCAATGCCGTGGTCTCCGGACCAGGGGGCGAACGACCCAAAACACCGCAACCCGAGCATTGCCTGTTCGTGCGATGTGGCGAAGCAGCGCGTCCGTCCGACGCGATCAAGAATTCGCGTACTTGAATTCCGATCATGTCATGCGCTGTAGTGGACCGGCACGAGTCGGAAACGAACAGAGGAGCGGTGACGTGCGGTACGCCGACGGCCCGACAATCGAGTGTGACCTGCATGTGGCGGCCGACCCCGCCCGGGTGTGGGACCTGGTGACGGACATCGAACTGCCCGCGCGGTTCAGCCCGGAGTTACGTCACGTGCGATGGCTGGACGACTGCGACAGGCCGACCCTGGGCGCCCGGTTCGAAGGCCACAACCACCACCCCCTGCTGGGCGAGTGGCAGACCGTCTCGCACGTGGTGCGCCTCGACGCGCCACGGGTGTTCGGCTGGGTGGTGGTCGACGAGGCCGGCCGGTTCGGGGGCGGTCCGGCCGACCCGGAGCGGCCGGGTTCGACCTGGCAGTTCCGGCTCGTCGAGGAGGCGGGTGGATGCCGACTGACCCACTCGGTCCGCATCGGGCCGGGCCGCACCGGCCTGAGCCTTGTCATCGACCGCGCACCCGAGCAGGAGGAGATCATCATCGAACGGCGCTCGGCCGCCCTTCGGGAGGCCATGCTCACCACTCTGGAGGGCATCAAGACCCTCGCCGAGACGCCCGCCGACGACGGTCGCTGAGGACGAGGGTCGCCGAGGACGGTCAGGCCACCCGGGGCACGTCGGCGACCGGGGTGCTGTGCGGCACCTCCAGGTCGAACAGCTGACGCAGCGCCGCGGTGTAACGCTCGCCGTCCGGCTCGCCGGCGAGCTGACGGACGCGTACCGACGGGGGGTGCAGCAGTTGTTGAACCACCCGGTTGACGGTGCGCGCCACCTCGGCCCGCTGCGCCTCGCTGAGGTCAGGTCGGCGCTGGGCCAGCCGGCGCAGCTCCGCGCTGACCGTCCGGTCGGCCCGGCGGCGCAGCGCGGCCACGGTCAGCCCGGCGTCCGCCCCGCGGAGCCGGCCGGCCAGCGCGTCGCGCTCGGCGGCCACGATCCGCTCGGCGGCGTCCCGGTCCCGGCGCTCGACACCGTCGCGCGCCACCGCGCCGAGTCCGCCGATGTCGACGACCACCACCCCGTCGAGCCGGGCGACCGCCGGGTGCACGTCCCGGGGCATCGCCAGGTCCAGCACGAACAGCGGCACGTCCGGGCCGCGGGTCAGCCGGCGACGTAGCGCCGGCGCGACCAGCTCAGCGGTGAGCACCGGGTCCGGTGCGGTGGTCGCGGTCACCACGACATCGGCGGCGGCGAGAGCCGGCATCAGGTTCGCCGAGGGCACGGGCCGCACGCCGTACGCCGAGGCGAGCCGGCGGACGCCCTCGACGCCGCGGCCGACGACCGCGATCGGTCCGGCGCCGGCGCGGGTCAGCGCGGCGACGGCGATCCCGCCCATCGCCCCGGCACCGACCACCAGGGCGGGTCGGCCGGCGAGGCCACCGGGCAGGTGTCCCGCCGGCACGTCGAGGGCGGCGGTCACCGTGCTGGCGCCGCAGCGCCCGATGTCGGTCTCGGCCCGGACCCGTCGGCCGACCCGCAGCGCGTGCTGCACCAGCTCGTGGGTCAGCCGGCCGGCACTCCCGTGCGCCACCGCGGCCCGGTACGCGGCGCGCACCTGCCCGAGGATCTGCGCCTCGCCGACCACCATGGAGTCCAGACCGGCGGTGACGGTGAAGGTGTGCGCGACGGCGGCGTCGTCGTAGTGCGCGTACAGGTGCCGGGCCAGCACGTCGGTCGCCGCGTCGGCATGCGTGGCGAGCGTCGCAGCGATCTCGCGCAGCCCGGCGTGGAAGCCGCCGACCGCCGCCCACACCTCCACCCGGTTGCAGGTGGACAGCACCACCGCCTCCTCGACCGCCGGCTGGTCGAGCAGCGTGCGCAGCAGCCCTGGCAGCTCGGCGGATCCGACCACGAGCCGTTCCAGTACGTCGACCGGAGTGCTCCGGTACGAGGCGCCGACGACGAGCAGGTTCATGGTGCACCTCCAGGAAAGCGGCCGGTCCCGGCCACCGGCGGACCCACGACGAGCGGGCCGACCGGTGACCGGGACCGGCGGACGGTCAACGGGCGACCGGTAGCGCCACCGCCGCGGGCGGCGGTGCGGGTGTCAGGTTCTCCTCGGGCCGGTTGCGCTGCATCAACCACCGGCCCCACCAGAACAGCCCGCGGGCGAGGCAGACCAGGGTCACGGCGAAGAACAGCGTGTAGACCACGTTGAACACCATCAGCAGGCCGTAGACCATGCCGACGCTGGCACCGAACATGAACTGCATCCGGGGTGCCGCCGGGGTCGTGCCCGGGTCGGTGATCATGTAGTTGGTGAACAGGACGAAGGCCACCCCGGTCATCGGGACCAGCGCGGCGACCAACGAGACGTCCCAGATGAAGTGCCGGAGGACCGCCTGGATCACGAACGCGCCCAGCCAGCCGACGATCAGCGGCACCTTCTTGGTCAGCATCGCGTTGATCACCGTGCCCGCCGTCACGATGATCACCGGGATCAGAATGCTGATCACCCCGGGCACGTTCTCCGTGAAGTGGTACGGCGGGGCGATGTTGACCCAGGAGAACACCAGCAGCGTGATGGTGATGCCGAAGTTCGACGGGTTCATGAAGTGCCGCATCCGGCCCTTGATCGGCGCCTGGAGCACCGCCTTCTGACCGACCGCCACGACCACCGCGAACGCGATGGGCCAGAAGTTGTCGTTGGCGTAGAGCAGCATGTTCGCGGCCAGCGCGGTGATGTGCGCCGGCAGCAGGAAGGTGTAGACCCCCCACGCGCCGTTGCCGGTGAAGGCCGCCGGCCGCTTCAGCGCCCGCGCCGAGACCATCTCGACGATCATCTCGGTGCCGTACCCGACCGCCAGGGCCAGGATCGGCCACAGCCAGGGCTGCTCGAAACCGAGCACTGTGTAACCCAGGATGTTGAAGACCGTCATCGACATGGCGAAGTTGCGCAGCGCCATGTAGCGCGGGTCCTTGCTGTCGACCCGCGGTACGGCGGGCCGGTCCGTGGTGGGCGTCGGCTGCGCTGCCGTCGCGGACGGCGCGACCGGGGTGGCGAGGGACAGCTCCCTGGTCGCCTCGGGTTGCTTGACGTCCGTCATCGCTTGGTCAACTCCTCGGCTCGACTGGTCAGCATGAAGTCGTGCCACCCGGCGGTCAGGTCGACCGTCTGCCGCTGAGTGGCCCCGGTGAGGTCGCGCCAACACAGCTCGGCCTTGACCGGCCGGTCCCCGGCGGCGCCGAGGCCGAAGAACACGTCGAAGCTGCGCTTGCCGGAGTGACCCCCGCCCCCGTCGAGCTGGGCGAGTTGGGTGCGGCCGTCGGCGGTGGTGACCCGCACCTGCGCGCCGTACGCCGGTGAGGCACCGTCGCCGGACAGCGCCGGCCGGGTCAGCCGCAGCCCCAGGAAGTTGCCGTTCCCGGGCTTCTCGTTGCGGTAGTACGCCGGCGGACCCCACTGGCGGGCCACGGCGAAGTCCTGGCCGCCGTCGCCATTGGTGTCGGCCACCGCCACACCCCGGGTGGGAACGGGCAGGGCCAGACCGAGTTCCTTGCTGATGTTGGCGTACCGGCCGTTGTCCTCGCGTACCCAGAACGCGAGCTCGTTGTCGCCGGCGAGGTCGTCACCGGGTTCGGCCTTGGGCCACATGTCCGGGTCGGAGAGCAGCAGGTCGTTGCTGATCGCCAGCTCCTGCAACCAGTTGAACCGGTTGATGGTGCCCTTCACGAAGCCGGTGGCCTGGACGACCGCCAACCGTCCGCTGTTGTCGAAGTCGGCCATCTTGGCATCCCAGCCCCAACCGACCCAGGCCATGTTCTTGGCGCCGGCCTGGTTGCGGAACGGCGCCTCGCCCCTGCTCAGCATCTTTCGGGCCTGCTCCGGCGTCGAGGCCGTGTTCTGCCAGAGGAAGTTGCTCTCCTCCAGACCCCAGGACTCGGTGATGTTGCTGACGAACGCGTCGAACCGTCCGCGCCCCTCCAGGTCGGCGAAGTCGATGGACATGCCCTTGAACGAGTCGTGTCCGAGCACGAGTGACTTCGGGGTGATCGGGTCGCGATTCCCCTCCACCAGGTCGAATCGGATCTGGCCGGGCCTGGACCGGTTGTGGAAGAGCCGGTCCTGTCCGAAGTCGTTGGCCAGGTACAGCTCCGGAAGCAGATCGCCGTCCAGGTCCGCGGAGCTGGCGCCGAGGGTCCAACCGGTGAAGAATTCCGGGTCGCCGCCCACCTGCCTCTCGTAGCTCACCGAGGGTGAGTCACCGGTGGTAGCGCCGGTCCACCGCAGGAGGTACGCGCCACCGGCGTTGTGCGCGTGCGACATCGAGTGGTTCATCTGCACGTGCGGCAGGCCCTGCGGGTCGAGGACCTGGCTGTCCGGGAAATAGTTGAAGATCCCGATGTCCGGACGGCCGTCACCGTCGAAGTCGGCGACCGCGACGGCGTTGGTGTTCCACAACGGACCCCGGTAGACGGGGTCGGTGCTCTGCTGCGGGATCAACTCGACCGGGTGGTAGGCCGCGAGGCTCAACGAGGTCACCCCGGGGCGCTGCATGAACACCACCGGCGTACGACCCCAGTAGTAGACGAGCAGGTCCATCCGGCCGTCGAGGTTGAAGTCGCCGGGGGTGCAGCCCATCGGGGCGATCGCCGGACCCATCGGCAGCGGGGCCGGATCCAGCACGAACGGCGCGTAGGTGGCGCCGCTGTCCGGGGCCGGGGTGACAATCGCCGCGTCGCTGCGGGTGTCGACAAGGCACAGGTCGTTCGCGCCACCCTGGCCGTCCAGGTCGTTGAGCGCCACTGCGGCGCCGACCGACGAGATCCAGGAACGGATGTGCTCGTACCGGGGGTTCACCTGACGCACGGTGCGCTCCGGCAGACCGGGCGGCAATGCGATCGGGCGTTCGGTGAACGCGTATCGGGAGGCCAGCGCGCTGCGCTCCTCGGCAGAGGCCGAGGGCAGCCGGGCCACCGAGAACAGTCCGGCGACCAGCACCAGGACGAACACGGGTGGGATGAGTCGGCGCAGGATGCCGACGGATTGCGGTGGCAAGTGTCCCCCTCGGGTAGACGGCGCCGGGACATACGGGTCGGCCGGCAGCGGGCGGTGCGGTCGGACACGGCGTCTCGGTACGAACCATCGCCATGTTTTCGTCCGGTGCGCCGCGGTGTCTTCTCAGGAATTGCTCTCGAAGCCGTTTTCGGCGAAAGGCGCACGGATGAAGAAATGTTTTTCGAAAGCGGCGAGTGCCACTGCTCACGACGGTTATGACTCGGAAGGAAAGCGCACCGGAAACAGTCGTGGACGGCGTCGTCCCCACCCGGAGGACCGGGCGGGGACGACGGCGGAGCATTGTCAGTCGGGCAGGCCGACGCTCATGTGCAGGCCGCCACGCACCCGCAGTGACAGCATCGGCTCGGGCACCACCGGACGACCCGCCGGACGGGTCAGGCGCAGATCCCGCACCAGCAACGCGGTGGCGAAGGTGGCCTCCATCAGACCCAGGTGATTGCCCACGCAGAACCGGGGCCCCGCGCCGAACGGGATGTACGCGTACCGGGGTCGGTCGACGGAGCGGGCCGGGTCGAACCGCTCCGGGTCGAACCGCTCCGGGTCGGTCCAGAACTGCGGATTGCGGTGCAGGGTGTACGTGCAGATGAGCACGTCCGCGCCGGCGGGGACGTGGTAGCCGCCCACCTCGTCCTCGGCCAGGGCCTTGCGCGGCAGCAGCCACACCGGCGGGTAGAGGCGCATCACCTCCTCCAGCACCATCATGGTGTAGCGCAGCCGGCCCAGGTCGTCCACGGTGGGCAGCCGGTCACCGAGCACCGAGACCACCTCGGCGCGCAGCCGTTCGCGTACCTCGGGGTGCCGGTCGAGCAGGTACAGAGTCCAGCTCAGTGTGCTGGCGGTCGTCTCGTGGCCGGCGAGCAGCAGGGTGACCAGTTCGTCGCGGAGCCGGGCGCGCCCGATGCGCGGATCCCGCTCCCGGCCGGCGGAGTCGATCAGCCGGGACAGCACGTCCGCCCGGTCGTCGTCGGCACTCCCGCGCTCAGCCACCAACTGGTCGACGATGCCCTCCAGCCGCCGCCGGGACTTCCGGAACCGCAGCTGCCGGGGCAGCGGAAGCACCGGCGGCACGGCGCTCAACGTCGCCAGTTCGAACATCGCCTGGTCCTGCACCGCGGCGAAGTCACCCCCGATGGTCGGGAACCGGCCCAGGTCGGTGTCGAGCAGAGTACGGCCCAGCACCCCCAGCGTCAGCGAGGTCATCTCGTCCGACATGTCGACGACGTCGCCGGCCCGGCGGCGGAGGCGCTCGACCAGCGCTGCGGCCTCCTGGGCCACCTGACCGGCCTGGGCGGCGATCCGCCGGCTCTGGAACGCCGGCTGGATCACCTTGCGCTGCTTGCGCCACAGCTCGCCCTCGCTGGTGAGCAACCCGTCGCCGAGCGCCCGCCGGGCGTGCACCAGGCCGATGCCCTTGTGGTAGTTGGCCGCGTTGTCGGCCAGCACGTGCTTGGCGTGATCCGGGTGGTTGAAGAAGTACAGGCTCTTCGGGCCGACGGGCAGGCGCGCCGCGTCGCCGTACCGTTGGGCGGCCGAGGTCATCATTCCCAGCCGGTCGCGATTCATCACCATCAGCATCCGTAGCGCCGCGAGGCGCGGCGGACCGGGCGGCGTCCGGCGGGACCGCGTCGCGAGGCTCACGTCGTCGCCCCGCTGCGCTCACGCTCCAGCTGGCGGAACTGACCGTCGACGAAGACCAGCGCATCGTCGGCGTTGCGGTCCAGCGCCACCAGCCGGCCGATGAAGATGCTGTGGTCCCCACCGTCGTACGCCTGCCACAACTCGCACTCGAAGTGCGCGATCGCGCCGACCAGCAGCGGCGAGCCGGTCCGGCTCCCGGCCTGCCACTCGGCGAACTCGAACTGCTCCCGGCCCAACGGCCGGCGCCGGTCGGCGAAGTAGCGGGCCACCGGCTCCTGCGCCGCGGCCAGCACCGAGACCCCGAACTTCCCGGCCTCGGTCAGTGCGCCGTGCATCATCGCGTCCCGGCCGACACAGACCAGGGCCAGCGGCGGATCCAGGGAGACCGCGGTGAATGAGTTGGCCGTCATGCCGTGCGGGGTCGGGCCGCCTACGGTGACCACCGTGACGCCGGTGGCGAAGGCGGCGAGTGCCCAGCGGAGTGTCTTCGAGTCGGTCACCAGGCCGGTGGGTTGGGGATGAGCAGTCACAGTGACTCCTGAGGTCGCCGGTCAGGCCCGTACGCCCACGGCGTACGGCTTGAGCGCGGCCTCCAACGCCTCGGGCACCCGGGTGGGGACGGTGCGGGTGTTGGGGCCGCGCATGCACGCCACGCGCTGCGAGCCGCGGGCGACGAGGAGTTCGCCGCCGGCGTCCAGCCGGACGTAGTCGAAGCCGAACTCGACCTGGGTCTGCGCCAGCTCACGCAGATGCATCCGGACGGCCAGCTCGTCGAAGGCGGTGATCTCGGCGAAGAACTCGCAATCGACCCGCAGGGTGAACAGCTTGAGATCCGCCCGCAGGTCGGCCAGGACCGCCGGCGCCCGCTCCTTGAGGAACATCTCCCGGCACCGCCCCTGCCACCGCAGGTAGTTGACGTAGTAGACGTTGCCGACGAGGTTGGTCTCTTCGAACCCGACCGTGTGCCGGTACTCGAACCAGCGCTCCATCGTCGTCACCTCCCTTCGGTGAGGATCGCGAACACCACCGGCTCGTCGACGCCGCGTACCGCGGTGGCGAAGGCCGCCACCCGCAGCTCGCCGGCCCCGAACACCGTCCAGCCGGGACGCGGCGAGGGCAGCAGGGTCAACGGTCCGCCGGGCTGGCCGCCGGACTTCTGCACACACTCCAGCGCCGTCCAGACCCGCGTCGCGGCCGTGTCGGCGTCCTCACCGGTGTCCGCGGCAACGAGCCGGGCCAGGCCGGCGTGCTCGCCGAGCAGGCCGTCCCACACCGCGTCGTCGCGGTGCAGCACCGTCTCGACGTCGCAACCGAGGGCCCCGGTCGCGGTCACCGCCAGGGTCAGCCCCGCGCCGTGGGCCACGGACAGCGTCCGTCCGCCCGCGATCTCCGGGCGGCCGTCGGGGCGGTAGGTCACCTCGACCGGCTCACCGGTCGAACGCCGCGCCGCGATCCGCGACCGGGCCCGCCGCACGGCCAGGTGCCCGCCCGGCTGATCGTTCGGCTCGATCGGGCCGTCCGGTTCGACCGCCACGGCCACCTGCGCGCCGAGGACGTCGCCCAGCGCCCGCTCCAGATACGGCCCGAGCAACGGCGCCACCCAGGGGCCGCGACCGTCCTGCTTGCGCACGGCGCGCAGTCGCAGGCCCTCCCAGCGCTCCACGGCCTCACCGGCGGTGGTCCGCAGGACGACGTCGTAGACGTAGGTGTCGCCGTCGCGGCTGCGTTCGGTGGCGCAGTAGCGCAGCTCACCCCGGCCGGTCAGCTTCTCCCCCGCCGGGTGGATCCGCTCCACCCCGATCGGCAGCAGCGTGGCGTCCGGCACGCAGACCTGATTGCCGTGCATCAGCGCGTCCCGCACGCCGGGGTCACCGAGCAACAGGCGGTCCGGCACGAACCGGGCGAACCAGTCGACGTCGTCGAGTGCCTCCACCTCGACGTCGACGTGGCGGGCGGCGGCCCGCCGGTAGCGGCGCAGCCGCTGGAACCGGTCGCCCTGGAACAGCACGTCGCCGTACAGCTCGTCGGCCGGTGACATCGACAGGGGGGCGATCTCGTCGCAGACCTGGGCGGGTGGGCCGTCGGGGACCACCGTGTCGGTGAAGCGCATCGTCGCGGTGAAGTGGTCGGCGGCGAAGCCCGTCTCCTCGCTGCGGATGGCGACCTGGACGGTGTCGTCGTCGGTCACCGTCGCGGCCACCCGGATCCGGCTGCGACCGTACGGCGGGACGATGATCGGCCGGAGGAACTCGGGGCGCTCGATGACCGGGACCCGTCCGTCGCCGGTGACCGCACCGGCCACCTGGGCCATCGCCTCCATGCCGAACACCGCCGGGAAGAGCAGGTTGCCGTCGAGGAGGTGGTCGGCCAGGTAGAGGTCGGTACCGACGTTGAGGTCGACCTCGGTGACCAGCTCGACGCCGTGGTACCGGATCAACGGCCGTTCCACGAACCGCAGCAGCGGCAGCTCCGGCAGGTCGTAGCGGACCGTGTCGATGCCCTCGGTGCGGCCGCTGATCACCACAGTGCCGGGCACGTCCGGGTCGGCCAGGAGCCGGCGCAGGATCGCGATGCCCTGATCCGGCGTGACCGGGGTGACCCCGTCGCGGGTGAGGGACTCGATCACGGAGAGCCGCTCACCCATGCCGACACCCGACCAGACCGACCACTCCAGGCAGATGGCCCGGCATCCCGGGTGCCGCCGGCCGAACTCCTCGGTGGTCTCGGCCAGCCAGTCGTTGGCGGTGGCGTAGTGCGCCTCGCCGCGCAGCCCGGCACGGCCGATGATGCTGCCCAGGGTCACCAGCAGCTTGACCCGGTCCGGGTCGACCGCCTCCATGGTGGCCCGCAGTCCGTCGACCTTCGGCGCGAGCGTGGCCCGGAAGTCCGCCAGGTCCAACCTGGCCAGCGAGGCGGGCTCGTTACGGCCGGCACCGTGCAGGACCGCGGTGACCGGGCCGAGCTGCGCGGTGAGTTCGGCGACGGCACGACGTACCTGGTCGGCGTCGGTGATGTCGGCGCGGGCGTAGCGAACCGTCACCCCGGCCTCGGCGATCCGGGCCAGGTTGGCCGCCAGCTCGGTGTCGGCCGCCGGGTCGGAACGGCCGAGCAGGGCCAGGCTCGCCCCGCTGTCGGTGGCCATGGCGAGCGCACACTCGGCGGTGATGCCCTTGCCGCCGCCGGTGACCAGCAGCACGTCGTCCGCGCCGAGCGCGGGACGGGGCCGGGCGGCCCGCACCGGCATGGCGCGCAGCGTCGGCACCCGGCGTACGCCGGAGGTGTCGTAGTGCACCTCGCGGTAGTCGGCGGTGCCCGCCACCTCGGTCACCACCCGGTCCACCACGGCCGCGTCGTCGGAGAGGTGGACGATCGTGACCCGGGCGCGGGGCGCCTCCAGGCGCAGGGTCTTGGCCAGGCCGGCCGCGCCGCGACCGTACTGGACCAGCACGAATCTCGTGCCAGGGGCGCCGCCCAGTACCTCCCGGGCCCCGGTCAGCGCCAGGTCGAGCGCCTCCTCCGGGCAGGGGTCGGGCAGGCAGACCAGCACCCCGTCGCCGAGGTTCGCCCGCTGCAGGGTGGTGGCCAACCGGTCGGCCCAGGGGTGTCCGGGCTCCGCGTGCACCCGCCACCGGCCGGTCTCCTCGGGAGCCACCCGCGCGGGCGTGGGCACCTCGTCCAGGTCCAGCCGCCAGGGCCGGGCCCAGGCGGCGGCTCCGGCCACCAACGGCTCGGTCACCGACCCGGCCTGCCCCGCCGTAGCGGCCAACTCGTCCAACGCCTCGGCCAGCTCGCGGACGGTGGCCGTGGCGAAGTTGGTGGGCAGCGCCGCGGTCGGCACACCCATCCGCTGGGCGAGGTCGTTGACCACCTGGCCGACGGTGATCGAGCTGAGGTGCAGGTCGTCCAGGAGGTGGCTGTCCGGCTGCACCGTCTCCAACGGCAGTTCCGCCCGCTCGGCGGCCAACTGGCGCAGCTGTTCCTCGGCGGACTCTCCGAGCAGGTCCGCGACCATCGGCTCGGTGGGCCGGGCGGCCGGCGTGAGCGCCGCGGCGGCGGTGGCCTCCGGCAGCCGTAGCGGCGGCGCCTGCTCACACGGGCTGGCCAGGAACGAGAACCGCTGGCCGATCTGGAGCGGCCGGATCAGCCGGCCGTGGAACAGCCCACTGTCCACCGGTGCCGCACCAACCACGTACGCCGCGCCGACCACCTTGAGCAGACTGGCGATCGACTCCTCGTCGGTGTCCAGGGCGACCGCTGGTACGTCGGTGATCCGGGACGCCAGCCCGGTCAGCACCCGGCCCGGCCCGACCTCGACGAACAGGTCGACGTCCTTCGCGGCGAGGGTGACCGCCGGGGTGAACAGCACCGGGTCGGTGATCTGGCGGCTCAGCAGGGCGGGCACATCGGTGTCGGCCGGCAGCACGTCGCCGGTGACAGTGGAGACCAGCCGCCGGTCCAGCGGCCGGAACGGCTCGTCGGCCAGCGCCGCACCGAACGCCGAGGCGGCCGGGGCCACCAGCGGCGAGTGGAACGCGTGCGAGACGGCCAGGACGGAGGCGTTCAACCCCGCGTCCGACGCCCTCCGGCACGCGGCCTCGACCGCGTCCTGCGCACCGGCGATCACCGTCTGGTCGGGGCTGTTGTAGCCGGCGATCACCACCGGCAGGTCGGCGATCAGCGAGTCGACGGCCTCCGGCGCGGCACCGAGGCTGGCCATCGTGCCGGACGCGCTGTGCCGGGCCATGGTCTGGCCCCGCACGGCGGCGATCCGGAGCAGGCCCGCCTCGTCGATCGCGCCGGCCCAGTGCAGCGCGGCGATCTCGCCCAGGCTGTGACCGACCGCCACGGCGGCCTCGATGCCGAGCGTGGTCAACGTCCGCAGGCCCGCGGCGGAGCCGGTGACGATGCGCGGCTGGGCCACCTCGGTGGCCACCACGTCGCCGCCGTTGGGCAGGTTCGCCCGCTGGTACACCTCCTCCGCCTCGGCGAACCGGCGACGCAACGCGCCGCCGCTGACGCCCCGTCCGGAGCCCTGGCCGGGAAAGAGGAAACCGATCCGTCCCGGCCCGCTGACGTGGCCGAGCAGGCAGCGCCCGTCGGCGGAGAACATCCGGGTCTCGCCGGCCTCCACCGCGTCGCGGACCTTGCGCAGCCGCCGCTCGGCGTCCTCGGGCGACGAGACGACCACGGCCGCCCGGAAGGGCTGCTCACGCAGCTCACCGTGCAGGGTCACGGCCAGGTCGGCGAGCTGGGCGTACGCCAGTGACGGCACGAACTCGATCAACTGGTCCAGCCGCTGCGCCAGGTCCTTCGGAGTGGGCGCGTCGACCACCAGCAGTTCGGCGTCCTGGAGGCCGGTGGCCAGCGCGCGCGTACGGGTGTCCAGCGTCGACCTGCGCCGTGAACGGGAGTTGTCCAGGACGATGTGGGTGTTGATGCCGCCGAACCCCATCGCGGTGATCCCGGCGCGAACCGGTGTGTCCGCGGGCCATGCCTCCGCCCGGCGCAGCGCCCGCAGCGCGGGGGTGCCCTCGCTGATCAACGCGTGCGGGTCCACGCAGCCGATGGCGGGTGGCAGTACCTCCTGGTGCACCGCCATCGCCGCCTTGATCAGGCCGGCCACTCCGGCGGCCGCCTTGGTGTGACCGATCATTCCCTTCACCGAACCGATCGCGGCCGGCGGCGCCGACGGGTCCGCCTCGGCGCGGGCCAGCGACAGCGCCTCCAACTCGGTCGCGTCGCCCACCTTGGTGCCGGTGCCGTGGCCCTCGAACAGCCCGACGGTCTCGATGCCGAAGCCCGTGCGCTCGTACGCGCGGCGCAGCGCCAGCTGGTAGCCGTTGATCTCGGGCCGGGTGATGCCGCCCTTGCCGTCGGAGGAGATGCCCCAGCCGGCGATCGAGGCGTAGATGCGGTGTCCTCCGGCGCGGGCCTCGTCCTCCCGCATCAGCACCACCATGCCGCAGCCCTCGCCGGGCCAGAAGCCGTTGGAGGAGCGGTCGTAGACCCGCATCTCGCCGGTGGCCAGCGCACCGGTCTTGGCAAAGCCGATGATCTCGAACGGGTCGATGGAGAGGTCGACGCCGCCGGCGACGGCGACGTCCACGTCGCCGTCGATCAGCGTCTTGCAGGCGGTGGCCACCGACAGCAGCGACGAGGAGCAGGCACCGTCGACGGTGTAACCACCACCGTTGAAGTCGAAGTGGTTGCAGATCCGCCCGGCGATGGTGTTCGACAGGGCACCGGCCAGGGTGTCTTCGTCGACCTCCGGGAACGGGCTCTTGAAGGTGGCCTCGAAGTCGTCCAGGAAGGTGGCGAGCTGGTCGTCGTCCCAGTCCTGCTCCTTGAGCGCCGCGCCGACCATCCGCCGCACGTACGGCCAGCGGAGGCGGAGCTGGTTCGCGCGGGAGAACTCACCGGTGAGGCTGTTGCCGATGACCACGCCGGTCCGTTCCCGGGGCAGCCCTTCGGCCATCGGGAAGCCGGCGTCGGCGAGCGCGGCGGCGGCCACGTCCAGCGCCAGCCAGTGGGTGAGATCGGTGGAGCGGAACGTGCTGCCGGCGATCTTGTAGGCCACCCGGTCGAACTCGTACCCCTCGATGACCGCCGCGTTGCGCGAGTAGAACCGGTCCGGGGTCTTCGGATCGGCGTCCCAGTAGTCGTCCAGCTTCAACCGCACGTCGGGCAGCCGCCGGAAGGCCCGCCGGCCAGCCAGCGCGTTCTCCCACAACTCCCGCGGAGACGTGGCGTCGGGATAGCGGCACGCCATGCCCACCACAGCGATTCTTGTCATACTGACTACGCCCTTCCTCACATGCCCGGCGCAGCACGGAACAATTCGCGCACGGTTTTCGGTGAATGAAGCAAATCAATTTTTCCGAATCGGCACGAGCGCGTTCCTGATCCGTTGCCGCCACACTTCGTACGCGGGGAGACCGTTCGCCGGGGCGACCCCGACCCGGGTGTCGTCGGTGACCGCGGACGCGTCGGACGTGGACAACCCGCACAGCACCCGGGTGGCCACCTCGTTGTGCGGCACCGTCAGGCCGGCGCGCACCCGGGCCCCGGCCGCGAAGGCCGACCCCTGGGCCAGTTCACCCCGGTACGACCCGGACAGCTCGCGCAGCCGTTCCAGCCCCGCCTCGTCGGCGCCGCCGGCATAGGTGGCGGCCAGCCCGGCACCGGCCCACAGGTCCGCCCGACGCCGCTCGGGGAACCCGGCGAACAGGCGGGCCAGCCGGTCCGGATCGGCCCCGACCACGAACCAGGAGGCCCGGCCGACGCCCTGGTCGATCGCCCGCACCGCGTAACCGCCCGGGTCGTCACCGGGCCAGGGGAAGCTCTCCTCGCGGTAGCGCTGCTCGATGTAGCTCGCGGTGCGGAAGTACGCCTGGTGGAAGCCGTAGCCGTCCAGCACCAGCCAGCGCAGCAGTGGGTCCGGCGCGTACAGCCGGGACCAGAGGAACCGGGGCAGCCGGGCCATCGCCCAGCCCACCCCGACATACGCCATGTAGACGTGCGGGTCACCGGGGCCCGAGACGAACTCGGCCACCCGCCCGCCGCGCCCGGGCATCGCGTCGCGGATGCTCAGGCCCATGGCCGCGCCCTCGTAGGCGAAGCCGCGCCAGGTGGGCGCCAACCGCTCCAGCGGCGCCACGACGTCGGCCACGACGCGGGCCTCCGCGGCTTCGCCGAAGCCGGCGAGGAAGGACGCGCCGACGGTCTCCAAGCGCTCACGCGTCGCCTCATCCTTGACGTGGAAGCCCCGGACGTCACACGTCGTCTGGGAGATGTCAGGGGTCAGGACACGCCGTCGCAGCCTTCGCCAAGCTCTCATCAGCACCCCCAGGGCAATAGATATATCGCCAATATTCGCAGCCCCGGCGATGACATTCTTCTTCATTGTTGCGGCGCTTTGCACCGATCCCGGGCAGGCAGGGGCTGCGCCCGGAAGAGGGGCGTAAAAATGGGTAGCGGGAATCGCTACGACACGCGCGTCGTGGGCACCGGGAAATGAGCGCGGATGCGGCGGCGCCACACTTCGTAGTCCGGTTCGGCGTCGTCGGCGAAGCTGTCGACCGCGACGTCGTCGGCCAGGGCGGCGGCGGCCTCGACCGACATGCCGGCCAGTGCCGTCAACGCGACCTCGGTGTGCGCCGGCTGGAAACCGGAGAAGTGCCGGGCCTTCGCCGCGAAGACCGCGCCCTGCGCCAGGTGCGCGTGGTCCTCTCCGGCGGCGTCCACCAGCGAGCGCAGGCTGCCGAGGTCGGCGCCGCCGGCGAACGTGGCCGCCAGCCCCACGCCGCTCCACAGGTCCGCCTGCCGCGCCGGCGCGAACCGCCGCACCGCAGCGGCGACGTCCGCCGCGCCGGCCCCGTGGATGAACCAGAGCGCCCGACCGATGCCCTGGTCGACGGCGCGCGGGAAGTAGTCGGCCCGCCCCTGCCAGGGGTACGCGGGCAGCAACTCCTGTCGGGTCACCCACCGCTCGGTCTCGAAGTAGGCCCGGTCGAAGCCGTAGCCGTCGACGGCCAGCCAGCTCATCGTCGGGTAGTAGGGGGTGCCGGTCAGATCCGGCAGCACACCCTTCCACAGTGGTCGCGGCAGGCGGGCCATGGCGAACCCGATGCCGATGTAGGTCAGGAAGGTGTGTGGCCGGCCCGGACCGGCCAGCAGCTCCCGGGCCCGATGACGGCGTGGCCCCGGCATCGCGTCGATGACGGTGAGCGCCATCGCCGCACCCTCGTACGCGAAGCCGCGCATCTCCGGTTCGACCAGTTCCAGACGACGTTCCAGCTCCCACTGGTCGCGCATGTCGATGCCCCACTCGAACCCGCAGATCACCGCCTGCGGAATCGCCTCCAGGCGGCGGGTCACCGGGCCGGGCGTCACGGGGAAGCCGCGACGGGCGAAGGTGGTCTCCGCCAGTGACGGCGTCAGGACCAGCCGCCGGATCGAACCCAGGGTCGTCGGCATCGTCGTCCTCCTCACGGCCCGGCGACGTGCCGCGGCCGGCGTACCCATCGTCGTACGCCGGCCGCGTCTCGCGCGCCTTCGTTCATGCGCTCCCGGTCACCGTCAGCGTCGCTCCGCCCGGACCCGGGGCCGGCGTAGCAGCACGACGGCCACCACCACGACCAGCAGCAGGTCCAGCACGAGCAGGCCCACGCTGAGCGGGTCGTCGGCACCGTGCTGGTGCCCACCGGGCCCGACCGAGGGGGCGTCGGCGGCCACCGACACGGGCGGCCCGCCAGCGGCGACGGTGAACCGTGTCGTGCCACTGAGTTGTCGTCCGTCGGTCAACAGCACGTGGTACGCGGCCAGATACGCCCCGGCGGTCTGCACGCGGACGGGCAGCACCAGCCGCTGCTCCTCCAGCTTCGCCGGACCGGCCGCTATGGACCGGCTCTGACCGGCCGGCGCGACGGCCAGGTGGAACTCCCTCGCCCGCACCGTGCCCTCGAAGGTGACCACCACCTCGGCCGGCGGAGCGGCCACTGTCGCGCCGTCCGCCGGCGTCACCGCGGCGACCCGGGCGGTCGGCTGGTCGGTGAGGGCGGCCAGCGCCACCACCGCGCAGACCACAGCGGCGAGGAGGTACCCGAACCAGCGGGACCCGGGCCTCGAACGCGCTGCTTCCGGCGCCGTCACGGCATGCTGGGCGCCACGGTCAGCCGTGGGGCGCAGCTGCAGGTCATCAGCGCGGACTCGGCCCGGTTCGGCCGTAGGTGCAGGATGATCGCGATCACCATCGGCAGGAACACCACGGTGTTGTAGAACAGGTGGAGCTCGACCCGGGGCAGGACCAGCTGCAACATGCTGGTGGGAACCGAGCGGCCGAAGAAGAACGTGCCGGTCTGAGCCTGCACGAAGAGCATCAGGTGCTCGATGTGGTGCCAGAACTGGATCCCGAAGGCGATCATCCACCAGGTGCGTGACCGGCCCACGAAACCGCCGCGCAGCAGCCACAGGCCGACCAGCATCACCAGCGCGTACGCGTAGTGCAGCCATTCGGAGGTGACCAGCCAGGGGAAGTACAGGCCGAGCACGCCACGCGCCTCCGGCACGGGCCAGCCCAGCGCCCAGATCTGGAACGCCTGCGTGAGGTGCTCGGCCCAGTGTGCCAACACCACGACCATGAACAGGTTTAGCGCGGTACGGTGGTGGGCACCGTTCCACCAGTTGGTCGGGCCGACCTTCCCGGTTCGCGCCGCATCGACACTCATCCTGGCCTCCGTAAGCCGTAGCCGTTGCCACCCGAGCCCTGCGGACGGCATCCCCTCGCACTCTTCCGGCTCGCGGCGCATTGTTTTACTTCCACAATGCTCAGTTCGCGCCGGATCGGAGGCGGGGCGTGGTCAGCCGTGTAGTTCCGGCGTCGACCCGGTCACCGGGTCGGCAATCTGCCGGGCACCGACCAGGCAGGCCGCCGACCAGGCAGCCCAGGCCGCGGCGTCGACCAGCGACCGGTCCGCCGGGTGGTGCCGGCGAAACTCCCGGACCACCTGTTCGTCGACCTGGTACGAGGCGACAGCGGTGAGCAGTGCCAGCCGCGCGGCGGCCCGGTCCGCCGGTGCCAGGTCGGCGATCAGCCGTTCGCACCAGTCGGTGCTGATTCCGGTGTCCGTCCCTCGCCACCGGGAGAGATGCGCGGTGACCAGGTCGCGTACCGCCGGGGAGAGCGCGCGGTCGCCGGCGGCGCGGAAGACCTCATCGGCCCGGCCCACCGCGGCGGCCACCGCCGGCCGGGGCGCCGCCCAGGCGGTGGCCGCGCGCAGCGGCGCGGCGGGCAGCAGGCCCGCGGCCCGGCCCGGCTCGCGCGGCTCCCGCAGGGTGGGACGCAGGACCCGGCTGATCCCCTGCTTGAGTCGGCGACGGGACCACGGAGCCAGGCCCGGCGGCAGCAGGAAGTTCGCCAGGAACACGTTCACCATGCGGGTCAGGTAATGGAAGGCGACGACCACCCCGACCAGTTCCGCGCGGTCTGCCGGGGACAGCCCCGCGGGCGGCGGCGCGGCGTCGTCGGACTGGTGTGCGGTACGCGCCCATGCCGCCGCGACACGCAGCGCCGGCTCGGTGATGTCCTGCACCCGGTCGCCGGCGACCGCCTCGGCGGCGTGCTCGCCGGACAGGTCGTACATGCCGACGGTGTGCATGTCCGCGCAGTACGGGCAGGTGTTGGCCACCGACACCGCCGCGGCGACCGCCTCCTTGGTGGCCCGGTCCACCGGCCCCACCGTGACCAGGGGTTCCCGGGTCAGCGCCCAGTACGCGGCCAGCACGTCCGGTGCCGGGGAGTGCATCAACGCGGGCGGCACCACGAGTCGCATCTCGTCGGCCACCTGCTCGTACACCTCGGCGACCAGCCCGTCGGCCGATCCGGGGGAAACCGGTGACACGTACCTGACCTGCCGACGCACCATTGAGGACGCTACCCGCCCGGCGACCATGTCCGTCCTCCATCCGTCGTCGTGTTCCCGGTCAGTATCAGCGGGCGGAGGTCGGTTGGAGTGGGGGCGGCCGGTCCAGCGCACGACCGGAGAAGCCCCACCCCGAACCCGCGGTTTTTCTCCGGATTCGGGGTGTTCCGTGCGAGCGCAACGACGAAGATGCGGCCCCTGTCGTGCTGCCGTCACGATGTGGGAAAGCGATCCGTGAGCGGTGTCCGGTGGGTCACCGCCGCGGGTCCGGCACGACGGCCACGGCACCGACCGGCCCGGCGGGCACCTCCTCCGGTCGCGCGTCCGCCAGACGGACGACCCGTACCGGCGCGCCGACCACGGACAGGAGGCGATGCGGTGCAGCCCGACGAATCCGAGCGCAACCCGGATCGAACCCTCGTGCTTGAGGCGTTCGCGGACACCATCATTCCCGGCGAGAAACGGTTTCCCGGGGACCGCAGCGTGGCAGGGGTGTCAGCCGGCGGTGGTGCGGTGGCGGCCGGCGCGGTCGAGCTTCTCGAGAACCCGGCCGGCGGCCTGGCCGAAGGGCTGGACTCCCTGGTGTTCTCCCTCAACGACCACGCACGGGAGTACGCGTCCGGCCACGACCTGACGCTGGACGCGACGGTGCCGCCGTTCGTGGCGCTGCCGTTCGACCACCGCACCGCCCTGGTCACCGACCTCACCCACCCGGATCACCCGGAGAAGCAGATGTGGGTGGGCCTGGCCCTGTTCAGCAACATGGCCTTCGACAGCGCCGCCCACCTCAGCACGCCCGCCGCGCTGGCCGCCGGCCACCCGGGGCTGCTCACCATCGGCTACGAACAGCCGCAGGCCGACGGCCTCTGGCGGTTCGAGTCCTTCTCCTACGGCCGGCAACTGGCCGACCTCCACCCCGACACGACGGCGACGGGCAGCCCCGCATGACCAGCATCGAATCGACCGACGTTCTCATCATCGGCAGCGGCTTCGGCGGGGCCATCCCCGCGTACCACCTCGCCGCGGGCGGCGCCCGCGTGACCGTCCTGGAGCGCGGCCCGTGGCTGCGCGGCGAGGAGTTCGACCACGACTTCCTGCTCGGCTCGTCGTACACCCGGGTCTTCGACTTCGTGGTGGGCGACGGGATGAGCGTGCTCGGCGGCAACTGCGTCGGCGGCGGAAGCGTCGTCTACTTCGCCACCATGCCGCGCGCGCCGCGCTTCGTCTTCGAGCGACACGGCAGCATCGGCCGCCGGATGTGGCCCAGCTCGATCAGCCGGGACGCCCTCGAACCCTGGTACGACCGGGTCGCCGAGGCACTGCCGATCACCCGGCAGACCTGGGACAAGATCCCGTACGCCGGTGGCCTGTTCGGCGCGGCCTGTCGGCACGCCGGGCGCACCGCCAACCCGGCGCCGTCCGCCGTCGACGTGGACATGTGCACCAACTGCAACTGGATGATGTCCGGCTGCCGGTTCGACGCCAAGCGGTCACTGCTACTGAACTACCTTCCGGCGGCGCTCGCCCACGGCGCGGAGATCCGGCCGCTGCACGAGGTGCAGCAGATCTCCCGCAACGACGACGGCGGCTACCGGGTGCACTACCGGATCGTGGACGGCGAGGACTACCGGATCCTGCACGACGAAGGCGCGATCGACGCGAAGCTCGTCATCGTCGCGGCGGGCGCCGGTGCCACGCCGGTGATCCTGCAACGGTCGGAGCCCGTGCTGGGCACCATGCCGCACGCGGTGGGGCGCTACTTCTCCGGCAACGGGGAGCGGCTGAACACCGCCGTCTTCGACGAGGACCGGGTCCGCGACGTGCTCGGGCTGTCCCGACCGGACGGGCGGGCCTATGAGGCGTACCAGATCGGGCGCGGCCCGACGGTGGCCAGCTGGGACCGGCTCGACGGCAACCTGCCCGAGTTCGAGCGCTACTCACTGGAGCAGCTCTACTTCCCGCCGGGGCTGGGCACCATCCTGGCGCAGGCGCCCGACGCCAGCGGCCCGACCTGGTTCGGGGTGGACAAAAAGGAGATGCTGCGCCGCTGGAAGTCCTGGCTGACGATCTTCATCATGTCCGAGGACGACAACGAGGGCGTCTTCGGGCCACCGCCGGAGACCGGCAACGCGCACCGCTTCTCCCAGCAGATGCTGGGGCACGGTCCGCTGAGCTACCGGCCCACCGCGAACACCCGGCGCGGCTGGTCGCTGGCCGACGCCGACATCAAGGACATCCTGGAGCGCGACGGGCTGGCCCGGGTCGAGCCGTGGACGAACGACCTGGTCGGCGCGTACACGGTGCACCCGTTGGCGTCCTGCCGGATCGGCGACGACCCGGCCACCTCGGCCCTGGACGACCGGCACGAGCTGCGCGGGCACCCCGGAATCTTCGTCACCGACGGGTCGGCCGTCCCGGGTGCGCTGACGGTGAACCCGGCGTTCACGATCGCCGCCCTGGCCGAACGCGCCATGCCGGGCATCATTCGGGCCGCCCAGGAGCGGGGGGTGTCCGTCACCTACGGCGCGCCCTCGCCGGACGGCGAGACCGCCGGCCGCCGGGCGGTGTTCGCCCGCTGAACCGTCGGGCGTCGGCCGGCCGGGCGCCGGCCGACGCCCGTTCTTCCGAGGGGGAATCGGTGCGAAAGCTCATCGCGAGGGTCACCCGACCCGCCACGGCGTTGCAACTCCAGCACGTCGCGCCAGTCGCGCCGGGCCGGGCCGGCGGCCCGGTGGCGGCCGTGTACCAGCAGGTCGAACGAGACTTCGGGATGCTCGCACCGCCGGTAGCGCTGCACGCGGCCTCTCCGGTCGTGCTCGCTGCGGCCTGGACCATGCTGCGCGAGGCCCTGCTGGCGTCCGGGCGGACGGGCCGGGAGGCCCGGGAGGTGGTGGCCGCCGGGGTGTCCCAGGCCAACCGCTGCCCGTACTGCGTGGACGTGCACGGTGGCACCCTCGCCGGTCTGCTGAGCGGCCCGGACGCCGCCGCCATGCTGACCGGGCAGTTGGCCGACCTGCAAGACCCGCGGCTGCGTGAGCTGGCCGGGTGGGCCGCCCACGGCGGGCCGCCGCCGTTCCCGACCGAGCACGGTCCCGAACTCGTCGGCGTCGCGGTGGTTTTCCACTACCTGAATCGGATGGTCAACGTCTTCCTGCCGGACTCGCCCCTGCCGCCGGTGCCCGGCCCGGTCGCGGCGGTGCTGCGCCGGGGCGCGGCCCGGATCCTGGCCGGGCTGGCCGGCAGGAGCGTGGTGCCGGGCGAGTCCCCGGGCCTGCTGCCTCCGGCGACGGTGCCGCCGGACCTGTCCTGGACCGGTGACCGACCGCACCTGGTGGCGGCGTTCGCCCGGTCCGCGGCGGTGGTCGACGCGGCAGGCGAACGCACCGTCCCGGCAGCGGTACGCCGGCTGTTGACGGCGCAGCTCCCTCGCCTTGGCGCGCTCCCGTCGGTCCTGGACACGCGCCCGGCCGCCCTGCGACTCGGTTGGCTCGACGAGTGCGTCGCGGGCCTGCCGGAGCCGGACCGCCCGGCGGGGCGCCTGGCGTTGCTGGTGGCGTTCGCCTCGTACCGGGTCACCGCCGCCGACGTCGACCGGGTACGCGCCCGGGGCTACGACGACCGCGGCCTCGTCGAACTGGCCGCCTGGTCGAGCCTCACCGCCGCCCGTCACCTGGGCGCGCGCGCCCAACGCGTCGCGCCGGCCCCGACGGCGGGCTGGAGCCGGCGCACCATCGGTTGATCCGCGACGGCATACGGTCCGCCTGCCGGCTCCTGGATGTCGTGTCAGGTGGCAACGACGCGGCCCCGTGTCGGACACCTTCCTGAGCAGCGGGAGGCGCGGCTCGGCGGGTGTCCCATGGATGGGATGTTCGAACGGGGCCGGTCCGGCAACCCTCGCGCCCATCCTGGTGGGGACCGTGCCGGGCGGCGCGACGCGGTGCGGCCGACGGGATTCCACTGCCACCTCTCCTATTGTCGACCGAGTCGGACGGCAGTTCGTGGAATCAGCCCCGACTGAATTAGCGGGCCGGCGGAGATCCAGCGCGAAGAGCGGCTTGTTGACGCCTTATGCGCCGGACCGGAAATTTGGCGAACATTGGGCACACAATCCCCGTTCGAAGAATTCCGGCAGCTATTTTTCTCTATTAAGTAACGGGTATTGGCGATCCGGGAAACTCTGACTAACCATTTCATTAAATCCACCCCAAAGCGTGAACAAATAATCCTACCGTCCGTCCGTCGCTCGGGTCAATATTCTTTTTCAGTCGGCAAACCGCCAGATTCACTGAAGGTAGCCAGACAGCCGGGTACATGATCGACAATTACCGACGTTTCGCTTCAAACCGCAGCCCAGAGGCACCGTATCCGTGACCAGATACCGAATTGACCACCTTCGGCACCCCCCGTGGAAAGTGGGTCGCACCGCTATCCGCATGGATGACCGTCGAGCCGCATATACGTGTTGAAAGCACTGCTCAAGGCGTTCCTCTCTTCACGATTGCGCTCTATTGCCCCCAATGATCAGCACTATTGTCAATCGCTCGGGGCTGGGCTAGCCTCGACCGGAAGCGGAGCCCTTCCGGGCGGCGGGAGTGAGACAGCAGGGCATACCAGCACAATCATATGCATCACTACCGCGCCCGGTGGGACCGAAACCGCGATGCTTTACACGACAATTATTACCACCTAGTACGAAAAATCGCCGGACTGGTCAGGGGGAGGCATCATGGAGGAATCGACCAAGCAGGCCGTGAATCGCGCGATCAGCACCATGCGAGAAAACCTCGGCGAGCAGCTCACCGTCGACGACATGGCCAGGGCGGCCATGTTCAGCAAGTTCCACTTCACCAGGATCTTCCAGCGGACCACCGGGGTCTCCCCGGGCCGCTTCCTGTCGGCGCTGCGTCTGCAACGCGCCAAGCAGCTGCTGATCTCCACCACACTCAACGTCGCCGACATCAGCCTCCGGGTGGGCTACAACAGCGTCGGCACCTTCAGTTCGCGGTTCACCCGCAGCGTCGGCATGTCGCCGACCACCTACCGGCGCCGCGCCGGCTACGCCCCACAGATCGCG
Source organism: Micromonospora sp. NPDC047756 (assembly GCF_055587245.1). Classification (NCBI taxonomy): domain Bacteria; kingdom Bacillati; phylum Actinomycetota; class Actinomycetes; order Micromonosporales; family Micromonosporaceae; genus Micromonospora; species Micromonospora sp. NPDC047756. The sequence continues at coordinate 245,841 of NZ_JBVJGQ010000002.1, read as the reverse complement.
ACCGACCCGGAACCCGCCCCGCCCTCCGAGGCCCGGGTGCACGGCCGCATCCCCCCGCAACCGGGCCGGCCGAACGGGCCGGTCTTCGTCGGCCTCTTCACCGACCGCATCCCCGAGGGTCGTCCGGTGCGCTGCGCGGTGCTACCCGACGGTGGCTACTTCAACTTCGGCACGGTGCCGCCGGGCACCTGGTACCTGCTCGCTCAAGCCGTCGACGCCAACGGAGGCGGGCGTCCCGATGAGGCGAACCGGCCGATCGCCGTGGCCTCGGAGGGGCCGTTGACGGTTGCCTGGAACTCCGACATCCGGGTGGACCTCGATCTGCAGCCGATCCAGAGCATCGATCCGCCCGTGCTGCTGGCCCTGATGGACAGTCGAAAGCTCGCGTTGGCCCGGGTCGCGGCGGAACAGCAGGCCGCCGAGACGCCCCTGAGCCCCGCGCCCGTAATGATCACGAAGCTCCGCGAGGCCGACCGTACCGCTGCCTGACGGCTCGACCCGCCGGTCCCACCCGGGCCGCAACCGCGACGCGGTGACGGTCCGAACGCTTCCGCCACGAGCGTGCCATGGGATCGCCATCAATCTCCACCCTTTCCACATGGGAGGATCGCACCGCGGGGCTGTGTCGACCAGCTGGGGGAACTCGATGCGCATCTCTGACCTGAGCCGCTATACGGGCGTGCCCGTCGCAACGATCAAGTTCTACCTCCGGGAGGGCCTCGTCCCACCGGGCCGACCGACTGGCCGCAACCAGGCGCAGTACGGCGAGGCGCACCGACGGCGCCTACTCTTCATCCGGGCGATGACCGGCATCGGCCAGCTTGAGCTGTCCACGGTGATGGAACTGCTCACGGCCATCGAGGACGACGACCTCCCACTGCCGGGCTTGTACCGGACCGCCAACCGGGTGGTGTACCCGGACCTCGACAAATCCAAGGCCGTCAACGACGTGACGGCCGAACGGGTCGAGGTCGACCGCCTCATCAACGAGCTGGGCTGGCAGGTGGACGACGACGTCCCGGGCCGGAACCGGCTGGCCCATGTCCTCGCGGCTCTGCGCCAGCTCGGCTGCAGCCACGGCGCCGAGTTCTTCCAACCGTACGCACAACTCGCGGAACAGTCTGCGGACCGCGAGCTCAGCCTGCTCCCGCGCGACGACATGGAGGTGGAGCGGGCCGCCGCGGTGGCCCGCGCGGTGCTGCTCGACGCGGCGCTCGCCGCGCTCCGCGGAATGGCGCAGGAGCACCTGGTCACCAAGCGTTTCGGCAGACCGGCCGACACGTCCGACGCGGTCCCGTCGACGCACGGCCGCTCCCCCACCACCGACGCGACGCCGACCAACGGCACCCGGCAGGTCTGCGACCCAGCGCCCGCGGTGGCGCAACAGCTTCCCCGCCGGGCCGACCGTGCCAGCTGAGGGGCACGTGGGAGACGGGCACCGGCACGCCGCCCGGCCGGGAAGCGGCGACCAGCACACCGACCGCGGCGCGCGCACCTCAGCCGGCGTACGGGACCCGGTGACGCCCGCGGGTCCTGCCCGGGTCGTACCGCCCGACGGCGCGCGTCGCGAGCCCGCCGTTCATCGGGAATCACCCGCCGGATCGATGTCGTAGGAGGGGCCGTCGAGCAGGGTTGCCGGAATGCCGCGCCAGCGGTCCTCGACGTTCTCGGCGTGTCCGAGCGTTTCGTCAGTGTCCCGCCCGTCTCCAGCCGGCCCGCCGATGTGGTAGCCGGAACCGTCGAGCAGTGTGGCCGGGATACCGCGCCACGGGTCGTCATGGTCCTCGTGGCCAGAGTCGGCGGCCGAATTCACGCCATCGCGCCCACCTCCACCGTGCCCACCGGTGCCGGTCATGCTCTCGCTCCTCACGTGTCGAATCGCCAGATGGACACGGACGCCGCGGTCCGGGCCGCGCCGCTCAGGGCCGGGGGGCGGCGAAGAAGGTGGGGAACCGGGCGGTCAGACCGAGGTCACCGCGGGTCTTCAACCGGCCCTTCATCACCAGCATCACCGCGTGCGCGTTGCCCGTGACCAGGTGGACGAAGTCCGCCGCGGCCAGGTTCAAGGTCAGCTGTGGCTGCCCGTCGACGCCGGACGACAGAGTGCAGACGCCGTCGGCGATGACCATCTGGTAGGTGTCGACCCCGCCGTCCGGTCGATCGCCGATGCGCCAGTGCACCACCGCCCGGGTCCGTCCGGCGACCTCGGGCCGGAACGCGGACAGCATCCCGCCGATCAGGTGGTCGAGGATTTCGGTCCGTCGTTCACCGCGCATCACCTCGCGCAGCTCGTCGTCCGGAGTGTGCTTGACCAGACGAGCGAACTCGACCGGATCCATAGCTTCGACACGTGAATCGTGGATGGACATCAGACTCCTCCAACGCCGGATGAGAGACACGTCGCTGGACCGCCGGCACCCGCCCGCGGCGGTGACGACCCTTCGTCTGCCCCTACGAGGCTGACCTTGATGTGTGGTCCCGCCATCGTGCTCACCACAGCAGCGGTGCGACTTCCGCGCCCTCCGGTCATCGCCACCCCCTGCTCTCGTCACACATCCTGGCCCCGAGTTCGACCGGAGGCACCTCCCAGGCTGCGCAGGTGCAAGGCCCCGTCTGATCGGGCGTCGCCGGGGCCCTGCGCTGCGGAAACGGCACGGCGCGAGATGCCCGCCGGTGCGACCCGGCGACACGATGGTCGGATGCGACTGTCGCTCAATCTCGGACATCTTGTGGGCGCCGGCGATGCCGCTGGCCGGGTGCGGCTGGCCGTCGAGGCCGAGCGGCTCGGCTTCCACACCGTGTGGGCGGCGGAGGTGTACGGCTCGGACGCGGTGACGATGCTGACCTGGATCGCCGCGCACACCCGGTCGGTCAACATCGGCTCCGCCGTCATGCAGTTGCCGGGACGCAGCCCCGCCCTCGCCGCGATGACCGCCGCGACCCTCGATCGCCTGTCCGGCGGTCGGTTCCGGCTGGGCCTCGGCGTCTCGGGACCACAGGTCTCCGAGGGATGGCACGGGGTGCCCTTCGCCGACCCGCTCGGGCGGACCCGTGAGTACGTCGACGTGCTCCGCCTCGCCCTGTCCCGGCGCCCGCTCGCCCACCCGGGCCGGCACTACCCGTTGCCGCTGGCCGGCGGTGCCGGTCGAGCCCTGCGGCTGACCGTCCATCCGCCCCGACCGGACCTGCCGATCTATCTGGCCGCGGTCGGCCCGCGCAACCTGGAACTGGCCGGGGAGATCGGCGACGGCTGGCTCGCCGCATTCCTCAGCCCGGAGTTCGCCGCCGAGCAGTTGCGGCACGTCCGGTCCGGCCGGCACCGCGCCGGCCGGACCATGGACGGGTTCGAGGTGATCGCCTCGGTGCCGCTCGCCGTCGGCGACGACGTCGCACGGTGCGTCGACCGGGTCCGCGCGCACGTCGCCCTCTATCTCGGCGGCATGGGCAGCCGAGACCGCAACTTCTACAACCTTCTCGCCGCACGCATGGGGTACGCGGACGCGGCCCGTGACGTCCAGGAGCTGTACCTGGCGAAGCGGTACGCCGAGGCGGCCGCCGCCGTACCGGCGGACTTCGTCGACCGTACGTCGCTGCTGGGGCCGGTGGACCGGATCGCCGGGCGGCTCCGCGAGTTCGCCGAGGCCGGCGTCACCGAGCTGGCGGTCACCGTCTTCGGCGGCGGCATCGGTGCCCTGCGGGACGTTCACGAGGCGTACACCGCGGACCGGTCGACGCCGCTCAGGCGGGGGTGACCGTCCGGTTCCAGTCGATCCGGTGCCGGTGCACCGGGCCGAACATCCGCTCGGGCCTCAACACGGTGTGCCGCGCGACCGGGGCCAGCAGCCGCATGAACGCGGACGCGACCGGACCGGGTGCCTTGGCCTGATTGGCGCGCGCGGCATCGGCGGCGATCTTCTCCACCCGGGGCCGGCGCATCATCTCGTAGGTGGCGAACGCCGCCTGCACTCCGGGCACGTCACGCAGGCACCGGGCGAGCTGCACGGCGCTCTCCGAGGCCAACGAGGCACCCTGACCGGACACCGGGGAGGGCGCGTGCGCGGCGTCCCCGACGAGCACCATCCGCCCGCGGTGCCAGGTCCGCAGCGGGGGCAGGATCTCGATGGCGCCGAAGGGGAACACGTCCTGCGGCCCGGCCCGGTCGAGCACGTCGCGCGCCGGTACGTCCTCGGCGTGCACCCGGCGCAACCGGTTCAGCCACCGGTCCGCGGGCACCCGGCGCGCCTCGGACATCGCCATCGGCTCGTCGCTGGTGATGTTGCTGAACCAGTTGAGGCGCCCGTCGGACCCGATCCAGTGGCCGAAGAACGCGTCGTGCCCGTTCGCCAGATGCATGACGCCCGGCTCACCGACCGACGGCACCTCCACGGCGCCGCCCAGGCCGAGCATCCCGGTGTACTGCGCGGTGGGTGCGCCCGGGTCGATGAGACGCCGGACGGCCGATCGGATGCCGTCCGCGCCGATCAGGACGTCGGCGGTCGCGCTGCTGCCGTCGGCGAAGCTGGCGGTGATGCTGTCCGGCGAGTCCGTGGCGCCGACCAGACGCCGGCCGTACACGATGGGGACACCCGCCGCCTCGGTCCGCTCGCGCAGCAGTCGTTGCAGGTCCGCGCGCTTGACCGCGCGGCTCGGCGGCAGGTCGGGCAGGTGCTCGAACTCGCCGAACGGGCGGCCTCGGCCGTCCGTCATCACCGTGCGGCGGATGGGGCTGCCAAGGCGGTGCACGTCGTCCTCGACCCCGACGACGCCGAGCGCGTCGATGCCGTTGGGCGCCAACATCAACTCGCCGCCGACATCGTCGGACGGTCGGTCGTACGCCTCGAACACCGTCGGCTCGATGCCTGCCCGGCGCAACGCGAGCGCCGCCACACTGCCGGCGATGCCGCTACCGATGATGATGGCTGTTCTGGCCTGTGTCATGCCACTTCCTCCGGGTCGACGCCCCACACTTCGATGGAGCTGATGTGTGGCCTTCGTACCCGTTTATCACCTGATGCCGTCTTCCAAAGTGCGGTGACGAGACCGGGTGGGTGGCGAACAGCCACCCACCCGGTCGTCGCGGTTCACTTGAAGGAGAGGCCCTTCGCCTTCATCGACGACTTGAGCGTGCTCAGGGCTTTCGGGCCCATCCCGTGCAGCTCCTTGACCTCGGACTCGCTGATCTTGGTGAACTGCTCCAGTTTGGTGTAGCCGGCGCCCTCGAGCGCCCGCAGCGCGGGCTTGCCCAGTGAGCTCGGCAGATCGGTGCTTTCCGCCATCGTGTGACTCCCTTCGGTTCTTTGGACGCGCCCGTCCGGCGTTCATGGTGCCCCAGTGACGGTGCGAAGACGGTCCGGAAACGTTCCGGTCCCGGTGAGTCGCGCGCCGCGCGTACGCGTTCGTGCGCAGTCGCCCCGGACACCCCGGCGGCGAAGACCCACACCGCCCCGCAGCGCACTGACGAAGGTGCGTCACATCCCTGCGAGGTCGACCATGGAGACGTTTTCCGGGGATGGCGCACGGGCTCCGCCGGAACCATCCACGGTCCCGGTACCGCACTTCACACGTCGACGACCGGAGGGCCTCGATGCCGCAGAGAACCGACGCCGATCCAGTCCACACGCACCGCCGCCCGACGCCACCCGTACGCCCGATCGAGAGGACCTCACGGTGACCGGACCCGACCCGATCCCCGCCCTGACCGCTGACGGTGACGAGCTGGACCGGCTGCTCGCCGGCCTCGACGACGCACAGTGGAAGCTGGACACACCGGCTCCCGGTTGGACCATCGCCCACCAGGTGGCCCACCTGGCCGCGACATTCCGGCTGGCCGGCTTCGCCGCCGCGGACCCGGACGGTTTCCGCGCCCGCGTCGCGACGATGAGCGGTGACTTCGACCGTAACGTCGACGTGGCGCTGTCGGCCTACCTCTCCGACCCGCCGCAGGTGCTGCTCAACCGGTGGCGGGAGGAACGCGTCACGGCCGAGAAGGCGCTCGCGGCCGTGCCGGACGGTCAGGTGGTGCCCTGGCTGGTGCGGCCACTGCCCGCGCCGGTGCTCGCCTGCGCCGGCATGATGGAGCTGTTCGGCCACGGCCAGGACATCGCCGACACGCTCGGCGTACGTCAGGTGCGGACGGACCGGATCCGGTTCCTGTGCGGCTTCGCCGTGCGTACCTGGGACTTCGGCTATCAGGCGCGCGGCGAGTCGACCCCCGACGTCGAGTTCGGATACACGCTCACCGCCCCGTCCGGCGCCGTCTGGCAGTTCGGCCCGGAGGACGCCGAGCAGCGGATCTCCGGCCCGGCCGAGGACTTCTGCCTGCTCGTCACGCGTCGCCGGCACCGCGACGACCTGTCCCTGACCGCGACGGGGGCCGACGCCGAGCACTGGCTGGACATCGCCCAGGCGTACCGCGGACCGGCCGGCGCGGGTCGCAGGCCGGGACAGTTCGGCCGGTCCTGATCATGCCGGAGGCACCTCGTTCCAGCAGCGCAACCACGAAGGCGCTGCGCGACGCCCGCTGTTGCCAGGATGACGGCATGAGCGTCGCGCCGCACGCCGCGGACTTCCTGCTGGGTGACGCGGCACAGCGGCACGCCGGTTCCGCACGCCTGGCGGAGCTGGGACCGGTGCACCGGGTGGCGCTGCCGTCCGGCGGTCCGGCGTGGCTGGTGGTCGGGTACGACGAGGTGCGCCGGTGTCTGGCCGACACCCGCTTGGAGGGCCGCACCGGCGCGGTGGCCGACCGGCGCGGTCTCTCCGAGCGGCTCCGCCTCGGCATGAACAACCACATGCTGAACCGGGAACCGCCGGACCACACCCGCCTGCGCAGGCTGATCTCCGCCGCGTTCACTCGGCGGCGGATGGAGGACATGCGGCCACGCATCGAGCGGATCGCCGAGGATCTGCTGGACGCGATGGCCGGGGCGGACGAGGTCGACCTCGTCGCGGCGTACGCGTTGCCGCTGCCCATCCGGGTGCTCGGCGGGCTGCTCGGCATCCCCGAGTCCGACGACGCCGCCTTCCACCGCTGGACCACCACCCTGACGGCGAGCGCGCTGAGCCTCGCCGAGCTGGAGGCGGCCGCCGGGGAGATGCTGGACTACGCCCAGGGCCTGCTGCGCGACAAACGCCGTGAGCCGGGTGACGACCTCCTCTCCGCCCTGGCACAGGTGCGGGACGGCGGTGACCGGCTCACCGAGGACGAGCTCACCTCCATGGTGTTCCTGCTGCTGATCGCCGGACACGAAACCACTGTCAACCTGATCGGCAACGCGATGCTGGCGTTGCTGACCGACCGTCCGCAGCTCGAGCGGCTGCGCGCCGATCCGGACCTGGTGCCCGACGCCGTGGAGGAGGTTCTCCGGTACGAGAGTCCCGTGCAGGTGGCCGCCCGGCGGGCGCGGCAGCCGGTGGCCGTCGGCGGGGCCACCATTCCGGCCGGCGCGGTGGTGCTGGTCTCGCTGCTGGCGGCCAATCGCGATCCGGAGCGGTTCGCCGAGCCGGCCACGCTGCGCGTCGACCGGCCGCAGAACGCGCACGTGGCGTTCGGGCACGGACTGCACCACTGCATCGGGGCGCCGCTGGCCCGGTTGGACGCGACGATCGCCATTCGCGCGCTGGTGCGCCGCTATCCGCACCTGCGGTTGGCCAAGCCGGCCGAAGCGCTGGCCTGGCGGGCGAGCGTCGTCATGCACGGCCTGAACGCGCTTCCCGTGCGGCTGCGCTGATCTCCCCGTCGCCGTACCCGATCTGGAAAGGAGGAGGCGTGACCGCGAACAGCCAGGGTCCGGAGCCGACCGTGGCCGACCTGATCCGGGCGCGGGCCCGGCGGCATCCCGAAGCGATCGCCGTGTCGGCCGGCGACGTCGAGCTCACCTACGGCGAGCTGGCGCGCCGGGCGGCCGGTGTGCGGGCGGCGGTACGGGCCCTCGGCGCCGGGCCCGGACGACCGGTGGCCGTGCTCGCGTCCCCCGGTGCGGACCTGGTCGTCGCGCTCGTCGGCGCGCTCGGTTCGGGGGCACCGATGGTGTGCCTCGCCGGCACCGGGACCGCGCACGCCGCGCTCGCCGATCTGGGGCCGGCATGCGTCCTCACCGACTCGGACCCGGACGATCCGGTACGCCGGGCGGTCGACGCGACCGGCGTGCCCGTGCTGGAGCTCGCCGGCATCCCCGGCGCCACCGACGCCACGGTGTCCGCCGTCGCCGCGGAGGCCACCGCGTACGTGGCGTACACGTCGGGCACCACCGGCCGGCCGAAGGGCATTCGGCAGACCCACGCCGCGCTGGCGCAGTTCACCGGATGGTTCGCCGCCGAGTTCGGCATCGGTGCCGGGACCCGGCTGGCGCAGTGGGCGGCACCCGGCTACGACGCCTGCCTCGTCGAGGTGTTCGCGGCCCTGCGCGCGGGCGCCACGCTGTGCCCGGTGCCGTGGCGGTTACGCGCGGACCCGGATCGCCTGGTGCCGTGGCTGTCGCGCGAGCGCGTGACAGTGCTGCAGACCGTGCCGAGCTTCGCCCGGGAGCTGGAACCGCTGCTCGCCGGCGATCCGGCGTCGACCCGGCTGGCCGCCCTGCTGCTGGCCGGCGAGGCGCTGCCCGGCCCGCTCGCCCGCCGGCTGCGGGCGCGGCTGCCGCGGACCCGGCTGGTGAACCTGTACGGACCGACCGAGACCATTCTCGCCACCTGGCATGAGGTGTCCGTCGCGGACACCGGTCCCGGGACCGTCGCGATCGGCCGGCCCATCCCCGGACGCGACCTGCTCGTGCTGGACGACCGCGACGGCCCGTGCCCGCCGGGCGAGATCGGTCACCTGGTGATCCGCAGCCGCTACGTCACCACCGGGTACGTGGGGGCGGCGGCCGCGGACAACGGGGTGTTCCACCCGCCGGCCGGCGACGACGGCGTGACCCCGCACTACCGGACCGGTGACCTCGGCCGGTGGCGCCCGGACGGCGTGCTGGAGTTTCACGGCCGCCGGGATTTGCAGATCAAGATGTACGGCGTTCGCATCGAGCTCGCCGATGTCGAGGCCGCCCTGGCCGCGGACGACGCCGTGGCCGCCTGCGCCGTGGTGCCCGTGACCGGCTACGACGGCCTGGTCGTCCGCCTCGACGCCTACGTCGTGCCCGGCCCCGGCGGGACCCCGGCCCACTGGCGCTCGGCACTGCGCCGCCGGTTCGGCGATCCCGCCCTGCCGGTCACCTTCACCACCGTGGATTCCCTGCCGCGCAACACGGGCGGCAAGGTCGACCGGCGCGCCCTGGCCGGCCTCCGTACCGGAAGAACGAAACACCGCGATCCGATGGAGTGTGCACTGTGACCCTTGTCGAGACCCAGACGACCATCGACTTCGACGGCGAGACCGTCGGCGTGCCCGATGTGTGGAAGGTCGCGGTGGACCGCGTCCGCTGCGGCGTGAACCGGGATGCGCTGGGCCGTGCGGCCAGCAGCCGGGCCATGTTCGAGGACACCGTACGACGCGGTGAGCCGGTGTACGGCGTCACCACCGGCTACGGCGAGATGGTCTACATGCTCGTCGACACCTCGAAGGAGGTGGAGCTCCAGACCAACCTCGTGCGCAGTCACAGCGCCGGCGTGGGGCCGGACTTCGCCGAGGACGAGGCCCGGGCGATCGTCGCGGCCCGGCTCAACGCCCTGGCCAAGGGATATTCCGCGGTCCGCCCCGAGGTGCTGGAGCGGCTGGCGCTGTATCTGAACGAGGGCCTGACGCCGGCCATCCCGCAGATCGGCTCGCTGGGGGCGAGCGGTGACCTGGCCCCGCTGGCACACATCGCCTCCACCCTCATCGGCGAGGGCTATCTGCTGCACGGTGGTGGCCGCGTGCCGACCGGCCCGGTGCTGCGCAAGCTCGGCATCGAGCCGCTGGAGCTCCGCTTCAAGGAGGGCCTCTCCCTGATCAACGGCACCTCGGGCATGACCGGCCTGGGCTGCCTGGTGGCCAAGCGCGCGCTCGACCAGGTACGCCAGGCGGAGGTCGTCACCGCGCTGGTGTTGGAGACCATGCGCGCGTCGACCAGTCCGTTCCTCGCCGAGGGCCACGACATCGCGCGCCCGCACCGCGGCCAGATCGACACCGCGGCGAACATGCGGACCCTGATGCGGGGCAGCGGGTTGGCGCTGGATCACGTGGACCTGCGCCGGCAGTTGCAGGCGACCGAGCGGGCCGCCACCGGCGTCTCCCGGACGGAGATCTACATGCAGAAGGCGTACACGCTGCGGGCCATCCCCCAGGTGGTGGGCGCCGTCCGGGACACCGTCTACCACGCCATGGAGAAGCTGGAGACCGAGGTCAACTCGGCCAACGACAACCCCCTGTTCTTCGTCGGCAAGGAGGTCTTCCACGGCGCCAACTTCCACGGCCAGCCGATCGCCTTCGTGATGGACTTCCTGACCATCGCGCTCACCCAGCTCGGGGTGTTCTCCGAGCGGCGCACCAACCGACTGCTGAACCGGCATCTCAGCGACGGGCTGCCGGAGTTCCTCGTGGCCGGCGACCCGGGCCTGAACAGCGGGTTCGCCGGCGCGCAGTACCCGGCCACCGCGCTGGTCGCGGAGAACCGCACCATCGGGCCGGCCAGCACCCAGAGCGTGCCGTCCAACGGCGACAACCAGGACGTGGTCAGCATGGGCCTGATCGCGGCCCGCAACGCCCGGCGGGTGCTGGACAACAACGACCGCATTCTCGCCGTGGAGTTCCTGGCCGCGGCGCAGGCGGTGGACCTGCGCGGCGGGCCCGACAAGCTCAGCCCGGCCGCTCGGGCCACCTATGACACCGTCCGCGGCCTGGTGTCCACGCTGAGCGAGGACCGCTACATGTCCGACGACATCGAGCGGACCGCCGAGGCGCTGTCGCGCGGGGTGTTCCTGGCCGAGCTGGAGCGGGCCGATGTCGTGCTGCGCTGACGGGGGTACGGGCAGGGCGACCGCCACCGCCACCGCCACCACCCCGGCACCGGCCGACCGGGCTCAGTGGCTGGCCGCCCGCAAGGCGCTGCTGGAGCGGGAGAAGGAACTGACCCGGGCCCGCGACGCGGTGACCCGTGAGCGGCAGGCCCTGCCCCTGCTGACCATCGACACGGACTACACCTTCATCGCCCCGGGCGATCGCCGGCTGAGCCTGCTCGACCTGTTCGACGGCCGACGCCAGCTCATCACGTACCACTTCATGGGCTCGTTGGAGGGGTACGGCTGGTGCCCGATCTGCTCGTTCTGGGTGGACAACATCGGTCACCTGGCACACCTGCACGCCCGGGACACCACGCTGGTGGTGGTGTCGCCGGAGCCGCCGGCGGAGACCGAGCAGTTCGTCAAGCGGATGGGCTGGACCGTGCCGTTCGTCTCCTGCCACGGCACGACGTTCTACGAGGACTTCCACGTACGCCTGGACGACGACGACGACCCGGAGCCGGAGATGCCCGGGGTCAGCACGTTCCTGCGCGAGGGCGACGTGGTGCGCTACGCCTACTCCACCTACCGGCGCGGCAGCGACCTGCTCAACAACACCTACAACTACCTCGACCTCACCCCGCTGGGTCGCCAGGAAGATCACCTGGAGGACAAGATGGACTGGGTCCGCCACCACGACGACTACGAGAGGTCGTGACGGGCCATGATCAATGTCTTTCAGCCGTCCCTCGGTGAGGCGGAGCTGAGCGCCATCGCCGAGGTGTTCGGCAGCAACTGGGTCGGCAAGGGACCGCGCACCGCCGCGTTCGAGGCCGCCTTCGCCGGCCACCTCGGTGTGGACACCGGCAGGGTCACGGCGGTGAACTCGTGCACCGAGGCGACGTTCATCGCGATGCAGCTCGCCGGTGTGGGGCCCGGCACCGAGGTGGTGCTGCCGACCGTGAGCTTCGTCGGTGCGGGCAACGCCGTCGCGGCGCACGGTGCCCGTCCGGTCTTCTGCGACGTGGATCCGCACACCCTCAACCCCACCGTCGACGACGTGGCGGCGGCACTTACCGCGCGCACCCGCGCCGTGCTGGCGTTGCACTACGGTGGCCGTCCCGGTGACATCGCGGGCATCGCCGAGCTGTGCCGGGACCACGGGATCCTGCTCATCGAGGACGCCGCCTGTGCGGTGGACTCCCGCGTGGACGGGGTGCCCTGCGGCACGCTCGGCGACATCGGCGTGTGGAGCTTCGACGCGCAGAAGATCGTCGTGGCCGGGGACGGCGGTATCCTCACCGCCCGCGATCCCGACCTGGTGGCGCGGGCCGCCAAGCTCGCGTACTTCGGTCTGGAGCAGTTCAGCGGCTTCTCCCAGGCCCGGCAGTCGGCGCACCGCTGGTGGGACTTCGACATCTCCTCGTTCTCCAGGCGTTCGATCATGAACGACATGCAGGCCGCCGTCGGCCTGGTGCAACTGGGTCGACTGCCGGACTTCGCCGCCCGGCGGCGGGAGGTCGAGGCGCGCTACGACAGCGGCCTCGCCGACGTGCCCGGTCTGACCCTGCCTCCGCCGCTGCCGCAGGGCCAGCGCAGCTCGCACTACCTGTACTGGGTGCAGATGGACGAGGGAATCCGCGACGACGTGGCCAGCGACCTGTACGCCCAGGGCATCTACACGACGTTCCGCTATCCCACCCTGCACCGGGTGGCCGCGTACGGGTCGACGGCGCGGCTGCCCCGGGCCGAGCGGGCCGCCGAACGCACCCTGTGCCTGCCGATGCACCAGGCGCTCACCGACAACGACGTGGACGTGGTCGTCGCGGCGCTGCGCGCATCCCTCACCCGTCGGCTCGGCCGGCACACCGTCGCGGCGGGCGGCACCCGGTGACCGGCCAACACACGGTGACCTCGGCCGCGTACGACGCCGACGTGGCCGAGATCTACGACCTGCTGTACGCGGGACGGGGCAAGGACTTCGCCGCCGAGGCGGACGCCGTGGCGCGCGTGGTCCGCGAGCGCCGGCCGCAGGCCCGGTCCGTGCTGGACGTGGCCTGCGGGACCGGCGAGCACCTGCGGCGGCTGGCGGCGACGTTCGTGGAGGTGGCCGGGCTCGAACTGTCCCCGGCGATGTGCACGGTGGCGCAGGCCAAACTGCCGTCCGGCGCCGTTCACGTCGGCGACATGAGGTCGTTCGCGCTGGGCCGCGAGTTCGATGCCGTGTGCATCCTGACCGGCACCATCGGCTACGCCCACGACGTCGACGAGCTCTGTGCGACGGTCCGGACGATGGCCGCACACCTCGTTCCCGGTGGCGTACTGGTGATCGACCCGTGGTGGTCCCCGGACACCTTCCTCGACGGGCACGTCGCCCACGACGTGGTCCGCGACGACACCCGTACCGTCGTGCGGGTCTCGCACTCGGCGCGGCAGGGGCCCGCGGCCCGGCACGAGGCGCACTACGTCGTCGCCGACGACGGCGGCATCCGGCACTTCTCCCACGTGCAGATGCTGACCCTGTTCACCCGGGAGGACTATCTCCACGCCCTGCGGTCGGCGGGCTGTACCGCCGAGCATCTCACCGACGCCGGCGGCCTGCCCGGCCGCGGCCTGTTCGCCGGGGTACGCCGATGACCTACACCGCCGAGTTCGCCGAGATCTACGAGTTCATCTACCGCAGCCGGGGCAAGGACTGGGCCGCCGAGGCGGAGGCCCTGACCCGGTTGATCCGCGACCGGCGTCCGCAGGCCGCCAGCCTGCTCGACGTGGCCTGCGGGACGGGCGCACACCTGGCCACCTTCGCCGGCGCCTTCGACGAGGTGGCCGGCGTGGAGCTGTCCGAGCCGATGCGGGCCACGGCCCGGTCGCGTCTACCCGGGGTGCCCGTGCACGACGGCGACATGCGCGACTTCCGCCTGGGCCGCCGCTTCGACGCGGTCACCTGCATGTTCAACGCCATCGGTTACCTGGGCTCGGTGACCGAGTTGCGTCAGGCCGTGGCGTCCATGGCGCAGCACCTGGAGCCGGGCGGCGTGCTGGTGGTGGAACCGTGGTGGTTTCCCGAGCGGTTCCTCGACGGTCATCTGGCCGTCGACTCCGACACCGACGGGACGCGGGCGGTGGCCCGGATGTCGCACACCACCCGCACCGGTCGGGTGTCACACCTGGAGGTGCGCTTCCTGGTGGGCGACGCGGGCGGTATCCGGGAGTTCACCCAGACGTCGCACCTCATGCTGTTCAGCCGCGACGAGTACCTGGGCGCGTTCGCGGACGCCGGCTGTCCGGCCGAGTTCCTGGATGACGGGCTGACCGGGCGCGGCCTGTTCGTCGGGCAGCGCGGCTGAGACGAAGGAGAGCGACGATGCGCTACACCCGACTCGGCCGTACCGCCCTGGAGGTCAGCCCGCTGTGCCTGGGCACGCTCAACCTCGGTGTGCGCACCACGCGCGAAGAGGCGTTCCGCCTCATGGACGAGGCGCTGGACCTGGGCATCAACTTCTTCGACACCGCGAACCACTACGGCTGGCAGGTGCATCGAGGGCTGACCGAGGAACTCATCGGCGCGTGGTTCGACCAGGGCGACCGCCGGCGGGAGAAGGTGGTGCTGGGCACCAAGGTCTTCAACCCGATGACCGACTGGCCCAACGACCGCGGGTTGTCCGCCCGGCACATCGTCGCCTCCTGCGAGGACTCCCTGCGGCGGCTGCGCACCGACTGGATCGACCTGTACCAGATGCACCACTTCGATCCACACGCCGGCTGGGACGAGATCTGGCAGGCGATGGAGACGCTGACCGGACAGGGCAAGATCCGGTACGTCGGCTCCTCGAACTTCGCCGGATGGCACATCGCCGCGGCGCGGGAGACGGCGACCCGGCGCGGTCACCTCGGGCTCGTCGCCGAGCAGTGTGCCTACAACCTGGTCACCCGGCAGGCCGAGACGGAGGTGATCCCGGCGGCCCAGGCGTACGGCGTCGGGGTGTTCGCCTGGTCCCCGCTGCACGGCGGGCTGCTCGGCGGCGCGCTCCGGAAGCTGGCCGACGGCACCGCGGTGAAGACGGCGCAGGGGCGCGCGATGCGGGCCCTGGAGGACCGGTACGAGGCCGTCGCCGACTACGAGAAGTACTGCGCCGGTCTCGGGCTGGACCCGGCCGAGGTGGCGCTCGCCTGGGTGCTGGGCCGTCCCGGACTGACCGGCGCGGTGATCGGTCCACGCACCGTGGCGCACCTGCACGGCGCCCTCGCCGCGCTCGACAGCCCGCTCGACCCCGCGGTGACCCGACGCCTCGACGAGCTGTTCCCCCCGGCCGCCGGCGTCAACCCGCCGGCGGGCTGGTGAATCACCTCGAACCCGAAGGAGAGACCCGCCATGCGTGTCCTGTTCGTCGCTCCCCCGGACCTGAAGTCACACCTCTACATCATGACGCCGCTGGCCTGGGCGCTGCGCACCGCCGGTCATGACGTCCGCGTCGCCTGCCAGCCGGGCTCGACCGAGGCGCTGGCGCAGGCGGGGCTCACCGCCGTCCTGGCCGGTGAGCCCATGGCCGAGACGCTGGCCGAGGTCGACGAGGTGTCCGAGCCGCCGAAGCGCCCGGCCGCACCGGCCACGCTGCCGGTGCAGACCGACTACGCCCGGGACGATCCGTACGCCGAGCTCGAGTACCTCACCACGAACCTCCTCCCGTTCCTGCACACCGACGCGATGCTCACCGACCTGATCGGTTTCGCCCGCGCCTGGCAGCCGGATCTGGTGCTCTGGGACGCGATGACCTACGCCGGACCGGTGGTGGCCCGGGCCTGCGGCGCGGCGCACGCGCGCATCCTGTTCGGCACGGACGCCTTCGTGCAGCTCTGGGAGGCGGTCAAGGCGGCCGGCGGGTCCCGGCCGGACCCGATGCGCGCCTGGTTGGAGCCGCTGCTGCGCACGCACGGCGGCGGCCCGTTCGCCGACGACGTCGTGCACGGCCAGTGGACGATCGACACCATGCCGCCGTGGACCTGGCGCCCCAGCGCACCGCACTACATCCGCATGCGTCACCTCGCCTTCAACGGCCCCTCGGTGGTGCCGCGGTGGCTCTACGAGCCGCCGGTCCGGCCGCGGGTCTGCGTCACGCTGGGCATGACCCACCGCGAGGCGGAGGTCGCCGAGGCATCCGCCGCGGACCTGCTGGAGGCGGTGGGCGACCTGGACGTCGAGGTGGTCGCCACGATGAGCGCGGAGCAGCTCGCCTCCGCGCCACGGATACCGGACAACGTGCGGGTCGTCGACTTCGTGCCGATGAACGTCCTGCTGCCGACGTGCAGCGCCATCGTGCACCACGGCGGATCCTCGACGATGGCCTCGGCCTTCGAGCACGCCGTACCGCAGCTCATCGTGCCGAGCGCGTACTGGAGCGAGAAGTGGTTCGGCCCGGTGGCGCAGGCGAACGGGCTGCAGGAGCGTGGCGCCGGGGTGTGGCTGGCCTACGACTCCGACCACCTCACCCCCGCGGGGCTGCGCGAGGACCTGATGCGGGTGCTCAAGGACCCGTCGTTCAAGGAGAACGCGGTCCGTCTGCGTACCGAGATGATGGGTCTGCCCACGCCCAACGACGTGGTGCCCGCCGTGGAGAAGCTGACCGCGGCCTACCGGCGGGCGGGCTGAGGCAGGGCTGTGCGCCTCCGCGGACGGGGGGACCGACGGAGGCGCACAGCCTGTTCAGGGGTCGGGGCCTAACGCAGCGGTTCCAGCAGCACCACCGGAATCTCGCGGGATGCCTTCTTCTGGTAACGGCGGTAGGTGGAGAAGATCCCCGTCATCTGCTCCCACAGCGCGGGCCGCTCCGCCTCGGCGGCGACCGACGCCTTGGCCTGGAAGGTCTCGCCGTACACCTGCACGGACACCTCCGGTTCGGCGCAGAGGTTCAGGTACCAGGCGGGATTCGCCTCCTGCCCACCGGCCGAGGCCACCACCACGTACCGGTCGCCGTCCCGCCCGTAGATCAGTGCGGTGCGGCGCAGCTTGCCCGTCCGGCGGCCCCGCGTGGTCAGGAGCAGGGTGGGTAGCTTGCCCTGGAAGTCGTGTCCCTTGGCGCCGTCGGTCTCCAGGTAGGAGCGCACGTGGTCGGCCACCCACTTGGTGGGACTGTCGTGGATCTCTTCGTCAGCCATGTGTCATTCCTGTTCTCCGTCGAGCAGCCGACGATAGCGTTGGACCAGCGCCGGAGGTGCCGGATCGGGGCCGGGTGGCACGACCTCGCGGCCGGCCAGGTGATCTCCGAGCAGGTCGAGGCCGGCGTGCCAGCCGGCCGCGCTGTAGGCGATGTGGCCCGGATCGGCCACCGTGGTCAGCAACGTGAGGTCGGTGCCGCCGTCCGCGGCGGACAGGTCCCAGCGCAGGGTGTCCGGACCCCAGGTGTACGCGAAGAGGTGGGGCGGGTCGACGGCGAGGACCTGGCCCGGATCGGTGTCGCCACCGGGCCAGGTGAACGTCATCTCGGCGCCCGCCTCCGGCACCAGCTCGACGGTCATCGGCGTCCACCAGGCGTTGACCTGATCCGGTTCGACGAGGCACCGCCACACCGTGGAGACCGGTGCCGGATAGCGGCGCCGCAGCCGCACGCTGGGCCGCGCGCTGTCGCGGCACAGCGTCACCTGGGTGCCATCCACGTCGAGTGACATGGTTACTCCTTCCGCGATGCCCGGCGGGCCAGGCCCGCCGGGCATCGGCGTCAGCGTTGAGGCGGAACGGTCTGCGGGGCGTCGTCGGTGCGGCCGGCCTCGACGCCGGCGGCGTCCG
The DNA here is from genome assembly GCF_055587245.1 of Micromonospora sp. NPDC047756. NCBI lineage: Bacteria > Bacillati > Actinomycetota > Actinomycetes > Micromonosporales > Micromonosporaceae > Micromonospora > Micromonospora sp. NPDC047756. The sequence continues at coordinate 228,149 of NZ_JBVJGQ010000002.1, read as the reverse complement.
CGGCCGTAGCCTGCTCGGCAAGCGGCGGAATGTCGGTCGGCGGCGTCATCTCGCTCAGCTGGGTGTGCCGCAGCGCAAAGTACGCGAAGACGGCCAGGGCGATCATCAGCGCCGCGCTGACCCAGGCGACGTTGTTCAGACCGACGGTGAACGCGGCCCGCGCCGGCGCGAGCAGGTCGGGGAACTGAGCGGACAACACGCTGGCCGGCGCGATGCCCTCACGGGCGGCCTCCACCACCTCGGGCGGCACCGTGTCGGGCACCGTGTCCGCCAACTCGCTGCGGTAGGTCGCCATGCCGATGCTGCCGAGCGTGGCGATGCCGATCGAGATGCCGAACTCGTTGCTGGTCTGCTGCAACGACGACGCGGAGCCGACCCGGTCCGGCGGCGCGGCGCCCATCACCAGCATGGTGCCCAGCGACGAGGGCAGGCCCATACCGAACAGCAGCACCGCGAAGCCCGCGACGAGCAGCCCGAGACCGTCCACGCTCTCCACCTGGGCCAGAATCAGGTAGCCCACCACCCCGATGCCGAGCCCGAGCGCGATCACCCGGCCCGCCTTGAGCTTGGCGGTGAGGCCCGGCGCCAGGAACAACGCGATGATCATGGCCAGGGACGGCGGCAGCAGCCACAGGCCCGCCCGCAGCGGTGACAGCCCCTCGATCACCTGGAGGAACTGGGTCACCAGCAGAGACGCGCCGCCGTTGAGCGCGCTGACCAGCAGGCCGAGGATGAGCGCGGCGCGCAGCGTGGCGATGCCGAACAGGCGCAGGTCGAGCAGCGGGTCGGTGAGGCTCCGCTGCCGCCGCACGAAGAGCACGCCGACCAGAACGCCGAACACCATGGCCAGCAGCGCCGGTGCCGTGAAGCCGTCCTGGGCGAGCTTCTTCAGCCCGTACACCAGCGAGATCATCGCGACCAGCGACATCGCGACACTGAGCAGGTCGAGCTTGCCCGCGCCCGGGTTGCGGCGCTCCGGCAACAGCACCGGGGCCACCGCCAGGACGAGGAGCATGATCGGGACCGCGAGCAGGAACGCCGAGCCCCACCAGAAGTACTCGAGCATGATGCCGCCGACCAGGGGCCCGAGCATCAGGCCGCCCATGAAACAGCTCATCCACGACGCGATCGCCACGCCGCGCTGCGCCGGGTCGCGGAACATGTGGGTGATCAGCGCCAGGGCGGCGGGCATGCCTGCCGCACCGGCCACGCCGAGCAGGGCGCGGGCGCCGATGAGCATCTCCGGCGTCGTGGCGTACGCCGCCAGCAGCGACGCCGCGGCGAACGCCGCGGAGCTGATCAACAGCATCCGGCGGTTGCCGAAACGGTCACCGAGCGTACCCATGGTGACCAGCAGGCCGGAGGTGAGGAACCCGAAGATGTCCACGATCCACAACTGCTGGGTCGTGGTGGCGCCGAGGTCGGCGCTGAGATGCGGTAGTGCGAGATACAGGACCGTGAGGTCCACCGAGGCCAGCAGGGTGGGCAGGCAGAGCACCGCCAACCCGATCCATTCCCGGCGGCCCGCCCGCGGTACGGCCGCGGTGGTGCCTTCGGTTGTCATCGAATTCCTTCCTGAAGTGTCCCGAGTCGGGTGTCGGTCGGTGCAAGGCGTCCGCGCCGCAACGTGTCGGCCCACCAGACGAGCTGTTCGAGCATGCGACCAGCCGCGACCGTCAGACCGGGATCGACCGGCCGGCCGGCGAGATCGAAGGCGGACCGGTGGTGCGGGATGGTCACCGGGTCGCGCACCGTCATCGCGTCCAGGTCGGTGAACACCTGGCGCAGCTGGTCCACCGCCCGCAGGCCCGCGGCCGGACCGCCGTAGCAGACGAAGCCCACGGGCTTGCGCCGCCACTCGTCGCGGAACCAGTCGATGGCCGTCTTCAACGAGCCGGGGAAGCTGCCGTTGTACTCCGGTGTGACGACGACGAACGCGTCCGCGGCGGCCAGCCATGGTGCGAGGTCGCGAACGGCGGGCGGAGCCGGATCGCCGGCGACCTCGGGGAGGCGGGCCTCGGCGAGGTCGATCACGTCCGCCTCGATGCGCCCACCACGGTTGGTCTCGTCGCAGAGCCAGCGCGCCGGGACCGGACCGAACCGGCCTCGGCGGATGCTGGCGATGACGATCACCAGCCGCAGATGGTTCTCGCTCATCCTGGCGTCACCTCTCCCCGGCTCGCCGGCTTCCCGCCGCAGTGGTCAGCCTTCCGTGCCGGGGTTCCGGTTCGGTTCCGGCCGGACGTGCGCCGGCCGGAACCCCGGAGTCACCGCTGGGCGGCGATCTTCTCGAGAACCGGAACGATCTCGCTCGGTGCCGGCTCGGCGAGCATCTCGCCCCGGATCCGGTTCGCCGCCGCCCGGAACTCCGGCTCGCGCACCAGCCGCAGCACGTTGTCGCGGATCGCCTCGGGCGTCGCCCGGTCGAGCGTCAGATCCAGGCCGGCGCCCTGCTCGCGCATCATGTCGGCGCGCACGACGGCGTCCCACAGGTCGGGGACGAGAGTCAACTGCGGCACGCCGTACGCCATCGCGGTCGACACCACGCCGGCGCTGCCGATGTGCACGACGGCCGCGCAGCTGGGCAGCAGCGCGTGCATCGGCACGAAGTTCACCACCCGGACGTTGGACGGCACGTCGGCCAGCTCGCTCTCGTCGACGGCTAGCGTCGCGACCACCTCGACGTCGGCGTCGGCGAAGAGCTTGAGCGTCGAGACCGGAATCGGGTCGTAGCCCAGCATGTACCGCATCGAGATGCCGGCGGTCACGCAGACCCTCGGGCGCTCCGGGTGCTCGCGCAGCCAGCCGGGGACCCGGGCCGGACCGTTGTACGGCACATACCGGAACGGGACGATCCGCAGCCCGACGTCCAGCCGCATGCTCTGCGGTGCCTGGTCCAGGGTGTACTGCCCGGTCAGCACGTCGGCGTCGTAGGTGGCACCGAACCGCTCCAGGTGCGCGGCGGCCCAGTCCCGCATCGGGTCGCGCCGCTGATCCTCGGGCTGCTCGGCGAGCAACGCCTGAAACCGGTTGTAGATGCGGGTCTGCGCGTCGGCCCCCCAGAGCAGGCGGGCGTGCGCGGCGCCGGTGACCCGAGCCGCGATGGCGCCGGCGAGGGTGAAGTTCTCCCAGATGATCAGGTCCGGCTGCCACTCCCGCGCGTACGCGACGAGGGCGTCGACCATCGGGTCGTTGAACACCTTGGCCGAGGTCTCCACGGCCTCGTCGAAGAACGCCAGCAGGGCCGGATAGTCCATGTCGGCGCCGCCGGTCCGCAACGCGGTGGTGATCCGCTCGCCCCAGGTCGGGTCGTCGGCCTTGGCCGCGATGACCGACATGAAGTCGTGGTCCTCCCCGACCTGCACGGCGGTCAGGCCAGATTGCACGACCGCGTCCATGAGGGCCGGTTGGGTGGCGACCCGGACCTCGTGGCCGGCGGTGCGCAGGGCCCAGGCCAGCGGGACCATGTTGTAGTAATGGGTGGTTTCCGCATAGGTGGCGAACAGAACGCGCATCGGTGCCCTTTCGGTCGGGTCGTCGGGTGCCCGCCTACCGTCCACCAGCCGCCCTGGCCGGGGCATCTCGCAGATTGCGCACCTCGATCTCCCGGCAGCGGGCGTAGTCCGGCAGCAACCCCGCCTCCCGCGCCTGCTCCAGGGTCGGCGCGGCGCGGTCGCGCTCGGACAGCTCGTTCCCCGCGGGTTTTCCGACCGGCAGACCCAGCCGCGGGTCGAGGACGGAGACGGCGCGCTCGTCGGCGGGCTCGTACTCCCGCGAGAGCAGGTACTGCATGACGGCGTCGTCGGTCAGCGCGACGAAGGCGTGGCCGACGCCGACCGGCAGGTACAGCGCGTCCATCCGGTCGCCGGTGAGCCGCACCGCGTCCCACCGGCCGTACGTGGGCGACCCCACCCGGAGGTCCACCACGATGTCGAGCAGGGCGCCGTGCGCGCAGTAGACGTACTTCTCGGCGCCGGGGGGTGCGGCCGTGTAGTGCACCCCCCGAACCACTCCCCGCCGGGATCGGCTGTAGCTGGCCTGCGCGAGCGGGAACAGCGGGCGGCCGGTGGTCGCGGCGAACAGGCCAGCCTGCAACGGGGTACCGAAGAAGCCCCGGTCGTCGGGGAACACCGGCGCGGTGAAGTGCAGGGCACCGGCCACGGCGAGCGGGCTCACTGTCACGGTGACCCCGTCAGAACCAGTAGCTGATGTACGGGCTGCGCTCCGGCACCGCCATGGCGTCCCACAGTCGCACCTTGCGAGCGTCCGGGGCGCTGATCCGACCGGCCCGGGTGAGCGCCGCCGCCGGGGTGCCACCGAGCAGGATGACGGCCAGCGCGCCGACGCCCATCTCCAGGTCGGCCGCGGCGGTGACCGGCTCGCACGTGGCGTGCCCGTCGGTCACCTCCAGCCGGAACGTGCCGGCCGCCAGGCCCTCGGGGTCGTGCACGGTGAGCGTGAGGACACCGTCGCAGGCCCAGCCGCGGGTGCGCAGGAGCCGTGGCACATCCAGCGGCCGGATCCAGAGGGCGTCCTGGCGGCGGACACGCATCCGTCGCGCGTCGTCGACCCACCAGCGCAGCGGGCTGTCCACCGGCATCCGCCACACGTCGATCTCGCGGACCAGGTCGATCGAGAACAGGTGCCGCCAGAGCGCGCCCTCCGCCTCCTGGTCGGCCGCGAGGAAGTCGATGACGTGCAGCTTGCTCTGCGGCGCGGACTCCGCCGTCCAGTCCGGCATGATCCGGTATGTCACCAGCCCACGGTCGTCGATCGCGGCGCAGTGCCGGGGCCCGTACCCCGGGGCGCCCAGGGCGAGCGCCTCCTCCAACGCGCCGGACGCGGGGTCGCCGGCGAGCCGGTCCCAGTAGCACGAGGGGGTGAGCACCTCCCCGGGCGTCTGCGCCGCCTGCTGGGAGTACAGCTTGTACCCGAGGTCCCGGGCCTGCGTACCGTCGATCCGACGCGGACGCAGGTCGCGACCCGGCACGTCGTCGCGCAGGCCGACCGCCCGGACGTCGAACTCGACCGCGTCGGACCAGGTCGCCGGGCCGGAACCGAACCGGCCGTAGATCGGCCACTCGGACGCGCCCCCGACGACGATCGCCTTGCCCTCGTCGACGGCCCGCCGGTTGAGGTGCGCGACTGTGGCGCGTAGCAACCCACGCCGGGCCACCACCGGGTGCGCGGAACCACCGGTGCACGCGGCGGCCGGCACCGTGTTCCCGCCGGGGAGCACGAGGTCACGGTCGAGCGCGGTGTTGGTGGCGACGTACCGGTCGTCGTCGGCGACCGCCACTGCCCGATCCGGCGGGTGGGTGCGCCGGTAGAAGTCGAGGATCTCGGGATCGGAGCTGACCGGGTTGCCGAAGGCACCGAGCCAGCAGTCCAGCCATTCCCCGTACCGGTCGTCCGGAATGTCGGTGACCAGCTGATAGCCGGGAGGCAGCGTCCTCACGAGTGCGCCCCTTCGTGGGTACGGGCGCCGGCCAGCGGCGCGTCCGGGTCGGCCAGAACCCTGCCGAACAGGTCGCGGAACTCGGCCAGCATGCGGTCCACGGTGGCCTGCTCGAACCGGTCCGTGCTCGAGCTGACGGCGCAGAAGATCTCACCGTCCGGGTCGATGTCGATGGTCCAGAGGATCGCGTCGTCGGGGATGCCCGGGCCCTGCGCCTGGGACAACCGCCGGCGCACCGGCGCATACTCGACCGCACCGGCGGACCGGGTCTTCGACGCCGCGGGGTTCTGGAACACCGCGAAGCCCGGCACGACCATGCCGCCCTGTTCCAGCCCGGCGATGACCTCCGGCGCCCGCTGCGCCAGCCCGACGAACGGCACCTCGTGCGGGAACGCCTCCAGGCAGGTGGCGCGCACCCGGGCGAGGACGTCGCGGTAGGTGACACAGCCCGAGATGTCGGTTCGTAGCGGTGACATGTTGACGAAGTAGCCGACGGTGGCCTCGGCCCACTCGTGTCGGCGGCCGGGCCCGGGGGTGAGTGTCCACACCACCCCGTCGGAGACACCGGTCATCCGCTGGAGATGGATGAGCTGCGCCGCGAAGATCACCATGAACGGCGAGCTTCCCGTCGCACGGCCCAGGCGCAGGGCGGCCGAGCCGAGTCGGGCGTCGATCTGGAAACGGTCGACGCGGGTGACGCCCGGATGGTCGGGGTTGGCCGGCCGGTCCGCGGCGATGACGACGGGGCGCGCCCCGGCCAGCCGCTCCCGCCAGTACTCGAAGGACGAGTCGGATCCGCCGGCGGCGGCGCGTCGCACGTAGTCGCGATACCGCGGCGGGTCCGGCAGGTCGGGCTTGCCGCCGGCCAGGCGGGCGGCGTAACACGCGGCCAGGTCGTCCATGACGATGCCCAGTGACCACACATCGATCAGCGGCAGGTACGCGACCAGCACCAGCACCGCGTCCCGGTCGTCGAAACGGCCCAGGTACGCCCAGAGCAGGGGAAGCTGGTCCGCGTCGAAGTGGCCGGACTCCGCCTTGTCGAGGAACCGCTCGGCCCGTACGCCCCGGCCGTCCGGGTCGTCGCCCAGGTCGTGCACCTGGAGCCGGGCCGGGCACGGGTCCCGCACCTCCTGTTCCCAGCCGTCGGCGCCCCGGATCACCATGGTCCGCAGTGGTTCGTGCCGGGCGATGACGTCGTCCAGAGCCCCGCGGAGCAGGTCAGCGTCGACCGGCCCGGTGAGCCGCCAGCCACCGCTGGAGATGGGGCGCGGGCCGAACCCCGCCGTGGAGCCGTCCTCCTGATGCTGCCCGCGCAGGAACTCCTGCTCGATGGAGAACGGGAAGCGGTTCTCTGCGTACACCATTCCACCGTGCCTTTCCACGTGGTCGAGCCGCTCGGGTCAGCGTCGTTGGGCACACGCGAGGACCACCCGGGTGAAGGCGGCGCGTGTCGGATCCTTGAACAATTCCTCGACGGGTACGTCGATGCCGGTCCGGTCACTTATCCGCGCGACGATGCGAAAAGCCGCTATCGACTGCCCGTTCAATTCGAAGAATGTGGCGTCGGGCGGGCCGGCCGCAGTGTCGAGAACGTCCTCCCAGATCGCCGTGACGTGCTTCTCGAGATCGCTGCGCGATTGTTCTGACATTCGGATCCCCTCGGCCGGGAATTCACTGTCTCGCGAGCTGAAGCATCACACGGGTGCGACCCGGTGTTCATCTCCTGCGTTGCGCAGACTCGCGTCAGCGCCGGGCCATCGACCGGTCGTCACGCAGCAGGTCGTCGATCGGCGCGCCGGCCCCCGCCGCGCGTTCGGCGACCAGTTGGGTCGGCCCCAGATCGGCGGCCAGAAGCCCGGCGACGCGTCGCGCGTCGTGCCGGTCCGCCTCCGGTGACGGCAGTCCCGCCGCGTCGCGCGCGGCGTCGGCCGCCCCCAGCAGTCGGGCCGCCCGCACCGGGTCACCCGCCAGCCGGTACGCCCCGGCGAGCCCTTCCAGGGCGAGCGCCACCGCCCGCGGGTCACCGCTGTCGGAAGCCGCGGCGAAGCCCTCCCGGTGCCGGTGCAGCGCGTCGTCGGCCGCACCGCGCTGCTCGGCGACGAAGCCGAGCTCCGCGCCGACCGCGGCCACGCCGGCATGCCAGCCGGCCTGCCGGTTCCACTCCAGCCACCGGTGCAGCAGCCGCTCGGCGGCGTCCCAACTGCCCTGCCGGCGCGCCGTGATCGCCAGTCCCAGGTCGGCGAACTGCTCCAGGGCCAGATTGGACTGTTCCGCGGCCATCCGCCGGGCCTGGGCGTGCAGGTCGGCGGCGGCGGCGTGGTCGCCGGCGTCCAGCGCGATCCGTCCCAGTTCGTTCAGCTGGTACGACACCTCCGGCCACAGGCCCAGCTCGCGGGCGATGCGGAGGGCGTCGCGGTGCAGCCGCGCGGCGCGGTCACCGTCCCCGGTCATCCGGGCCAGCGCGGCCAGCGGGTTGGTGGCCTGCAGAACTCCCCAGTGGTCGCCGAGGTCGCGGAACTCCTCCAGACTCCGCTCCGCGTCGCGGCGCAGCGCGGCGACGTCTCCGCGCAGCAGCGCCGTCCAGGCCAGGCTACTCAGCGTGGCCGCCGCCCCCCAGCGGTCACCGAGGCTACGAAAGTCCGACAGCACCCCGTCCAACCGACCGTCGCCGGGCCGGGCGGTGACATCCTCGGGCAGCGCCGAGGCGAGCAACCAGCGGGCCCGCGCCACGGCGTGCGGGTCGGCGCCGGCCTGACCCTCGGCCTCCGCCCGGCACAGCAGGTCGTGTGGGTCGTCGCCGCCGAGCGCGGCCATGCCCGCCTCCCAGAGCAGCGCCAGGGCACGCCGGCCGGCCGGCGCCTCGCCCGGCACCGCGGCCGCCGCCGCCAGCGCACGGCGGCCCTCGCCCAACTGGCCGCGCAGTACCCAGTACCAGGCGCAGGCGCAGGCCAGCCGGAGGGCGAGCGCCGCCTCACCACGCTCGATCGCCGCGGCCAGGGCCGCCCGCAGGTTGGCCTGTTCGGCATCCAACCGGCGCAGCCACCGCCGCTGGGCGGGGCCACGCAGATTCTGGTCCGCCTCCTCGGCGAGGGCGGCCTGGCAGGTGCCGTGCCGCAGCCGCACCGCCTCGTCCTCGCCGGACTCCCGCAGCCGCTCGGCGCAGTACGCCCCCACCGACTCGAGCATCCTGTACCGCACCCCGTCGGCGTTCTCCACGAGCGTGACCAGTGAGCAGTCCACCAGTCGCCCGAGCAGGTACGCCACGTCGGCACGGGACACTCCGCCGGCGGCGGGCGGATCCGCGCACACCTCCTCGGCGGATGACAACGCGCAGCCGTCGGTGAACACCGACAGCCGTCGCAGCACGGCCTGCTCGTCCGCGCCGATCAGGGCCCAGCTCCAGTCGATCATGGTGCGCAGCGTGGCGTGGTGGGCCGGGCCGCCGCGCCGGTGGGCGGCCAGCAATCGGAACCGGTCGTCGAGGCGGGCGGCCAGTTCGGTGATCCCCATCGTGCGCACCCGGGTGGCGGCCAGTTCCAGGGCCAGCGGTATGCCGTCGAGCCGCCGGCAGACGGTGGCCACCGCGGCCGCGTTCTCGTCGTCGGGGGCGAAGCCGGGCTCGGAGGCGGCCGCCCGCGCCAGGAAGAGCTCCCCGGCGCTGGACCGGCGCAGTTGCGCGACCGTCGCCGTACCCGCCTCCGGCAGCGCCAGGGGCGGCACCGGCACCAGAGCCTCGCCGGGCACCCCCAGCGACTCCCGACTGGTGGCAAGAATGCGCAGGTCAGGGCAGGCATCCAGCAGTTCACGGCCGAGCTCCGCGACATCGTCGACGACGTGCTCGCAATTGTCCAGCACCAGCAGCAGACGCCGACCCCGTAGGGCCGCCACCAGTCGGTCGACACCGCCGGCGCTGCCCGAGCGACCGTCGTCCCGCAGCCCGAGCGTGCCGGCGACGGCGTCGATCACGGCGGACGGCCCCCGCCCGCCGGCCGGGCGCGGCACGGTGCTGAACTCGACCATCCACGCGCCGGCCGGCACCCCGGGTGCGATCCGCGCGGCGACGGCCACCGCGAGCCGGGTCTTGCCGACACCGCCCGGACCGGTCAGGGTGACCAGGCGGCCGGCCTCCAGCAGTCGGGCCGCGTCGGCGACCGCGGCGTCGCGGCCGATCAGCCCGGTCAGCGGGGCCGGCAGGTTTCCCCGTTCGGGTTCGATCGGCGCCGGCGTCGTGGCCAGGCCGGTGAGCGCCGGGTCCTGGCGGAGCAGGGCGCGGTGCAGGGCGACCAGCTCGGGCCCCGGGTCGAGCCCCAGCTCGTCGCGCATGCGCTCGCCGAAGACCCGGAACTCGTCGAGCGCCTCGGCCTGCCGGCCGCACTGGTACAGCGCCCGCATCCGCGCCGCGCGGAAACGCTCGCGCAGCGGATGGCGTTCCACCAGGTCGCCGAGGTCGGCCAGCACGTCGGCGTGTCGACCCAGGTCGAGCGCTGTCTCGGCCCACTCCTCCTGAGCGATCAGCCGGGCCTCCGACCAGCGCGTGACAGCCGGGCGGACGAACGCCTCGTCCGGGAAATCGGCGAGCGCGGGGCCGCGCCACAGCGCCAGGGCGTCGGTCAGCAGCGCCATCCTGTCCCGGGGGTGGACGGCGCGGCGGGCTCGGCCCACCAGCTCGGTGAACAGGCCGACGTCCACCGCGTCGTCGCCGGCCGTGAGGGCGTACCCGGCCGGGGAATGCGTGACCAGATCGCGTGCCCCCGGCTCGGCGTCGTCCAGTGCGCGCCTGAGCTGCGACATCTTGCTGCGGAGCACGCTGGCCGGGTTGGCCGGCAGCCGGTCGCCCCAGAGGTCGTCGATGAGCCGGTGCGCCGCCACCGGCCGACCGCCGTGGACCAGCAGGTCGGCCAGCAGCGCGCGGACCTTGAGCTCCGGGATGCGCACCGGCTTGCCGTCGGCGGTCCAGACCTCGAGCGGACCGAGCATCCCGAAGCGCATGGCGCACAGGGTATCCCACCCGGTGGCGCGACACCTGCGACGGAATGGCAGGTCAGCCTGCCGCGCGCAGCTCCACGATGGAGAACGAGCCGGCCGGGTGGACGGCCACGCCGTGCAGCCCGACGGATGCCGCGAGGGCGGTCAGATCGGCGGCGGTCCGTTCCCGACCACCGCAGGCGGTCAGCATGCGTAGGTCCATCCCGGTGTGGGTGGCCTCCCCGCCGGGCCCGGTCTGCTCGACCACCAGCACCGCGCCGGTCTGCCCGGCCGCCTCCGCGCACCGGCGCAGGATCTCCCGCGCGGGGTCGTCCGCCCAGTTGTGCAGCACGAACGACAGCACGTACCCGCCGGCGCCGGCCGGCAGCGGGTCGAAGAAGCTGCCGGCCACCACGTCCAGGCGGTCCCCCAGGTCCGACTCCGCGACCGACTTGCGGGCGGCCTCGCAGTTGTCCGGCATCTCGAGCACCGTGCCACGCAGCGTCGGGTAGGCGTTGAGCAGCCCGATCAGCAGCGCGCCGTTGCCGCCGCCGACGTCGACGACCCAGCCCAGCGGACCCCAGTCCATGCCTTCGACGATCTCCGGGGACCGTGACTCCAGGTCGCTGGTGAGCCGGTTGAAGTTCGCGGCCCGTTCCGGGTCGGCGGCCCAGTCCTCCCAGAAGGAGCGACCGAACTGGACCGGGAAACCGGCCTCGCCCGTCCGTACGCTGTGCAGCAACTGCACGAACGACAGTTCGGCCCGGCCGACGGAGCCTTCGATGTCCAGCCGGGCGCGGGCCTTCGACGGGTGGTCCTCCCGCAGCACCGCGCCGAGCGGGGTCAGCGAGTACCGCCCGCCGCTCTCCCGGGTCAGCAGGCCCCGAACGGCCAGGTACCGCATGACCCGCTCCAGCGCGTCGGCGTCCACCCCCTCGACCCTCGCGATCGCCTCAGCGGTGTCAGCCCCGCCGTCGACGTGGTCGGCCAGGCGCAACGTCGCCGCCGTCCGGATCGCCATCGGCGTGCCGAGCCCCGCCATGGACCAGATCTTGGCGCTCATCTCGTCCCGTGCCACCGTGCCCCCTCGTGGGTCGTGTGAATCTCGTCATCGCCCGCTCACGCTCGCATTCCTTGCGTGGCGGCGGCATCTCCTGAATTGCCGTTCCGCTTCCGTTTCCTTGTCGCGCCACCGAGCCGGCTGGCACGCTCCATGAATATCCGCACCGCCACGCCGAGGAGCTGATTGCCGATGCCGAGCGCAGAATCCACGACGGAGACGCCGGAGGCGCAACCGTCCGGACTACGGCCATTTACCGGTGCCGAATATCTGGAAAGTCTGCGCGACGGTCGGGAGATCTGGCTGTACGGCGAGCGAATCAAGGACGTCACCGAGCATCCGGCCTTCCGCAACAATGCCCGGACCATCGCGAACATGTACGACGCGCTCTGGGAATCGCCGGACCGCGACGTGCTGACCGTGCCGACCGACACCGGCAACGGTGGCTTCACCCATCCGTTCTTCCGGGCCCCGGTCGACGCGGCCGACCTGCGCCACTCGCGCGACGCCATCGCGGCCTGGCAGCGTCGGTGCTACGGCTGGCTCGGCCGCTCGCCCGACTACAAGGCGTCGTTCCTCGCCACCCTGGGCGCCAAGGCCGACTTCTACGCCCCGTTCGGTGACAACGCCCGGCGCTGGTACAAGGAGTGTCAGGAGCGCGTACTGCACGTCAACCACGCGCTCGTGCACCCGCCGGTGGACCGCCACCTGCGCCCCGAGCAGGTAGCCGACGTGTACGTGCACGTGGACCGGGAGACCGACGCGGGCCTCGTGGTGAGCGGGGCGAAGGTGGTGGCAACCGGGTCCGCGCTGACCAACTACAACTTCATCGCCCACCACGGGCTCCGGATCAAGGAGAAGCAGTTCGGGGTCGTGTTCATGGCGCCGATGAACGTCCCCGGGGTGAAGCTGCTCTGCCGCACCTCGTACGAGATGACGGCGGCCCGCACGGCCAGCCCGTTCGACTATCCCCTGTCGAGCCGGATGGACGAGAACGACGCGGTCATCGTGTTCGACCAGGCCCTGATCCCGTGGGAGAACGTCTTCGTCTACGGCGACCTGGAGAAGGCGAACACGTTCTTCCACGACTCCGGCTTCATGCCGCGGTTCTCTCTGCACGGCGCCACCCGGCTGGCGGTCAAGTTCGACTTCATCTGCGGGCTGCTGATGAAGGCCGTGGAGATCAACGGCACCGACGAGTTCCGGCAGGTACAGGGCAACATCGGCGAGCTGATGGTCTGGCGGCATCTGATGTGGGCGCTGTCCGACGCCATGATCGAGCGGTGCCGGCCGTGGGCCGACGGCTACGTCCAGCCCAACGAGGAGTACGCGCTGACGTACCGGACCCTCGCCCCGATGGCGTACGGCAAGATGCGCGAGATCGTCCAGCACACCGCGGGCAGTGGGCTGATCTACCTGAACTCGGGTGTCGCCGACTTCCACAACCCGGAGGTTCGCCCGTACCTGGACCGGTACCTGCGCGGCTCGCACGGCACCGACGCCGAGCAGCGGGTGAAGGTGATGAAGCTGCTCTGGGACGCGGTGGGCACGGAGTTCGGCGGGCGTCAGGAGCTGTACGAGCGCAACCACGCCGGCAACCCGGACGACAACCGGGCCCAGGTGCTACGACGTGGCAGCCAGGCCGGCGTCACCGACGACATGATCTCCCTGGTCGAGCAGTGCCTGTCCGAGTACGACCTGAACGGCTGGACGGCGCCGCACCTGGCGACGTAGTCGCCGGCGGTGATCGCCGCGGGCCCTGAGCCGGCGTGGGCGCTCGTCGAGCGTCCACGCCTCAGTCTGCCCGCGACCGGCCCGCCGGCGCGACATGCCAGGGCCCGGCGCCTCGCACTGAGGCGCCGGGCCCGCGGCATGTCTCAGGAACAGCCGCCCTTGTCCGCCTTGAGCATCCCGAGCGTGGTCCGCCCGTCCGGAGTCGGCGAGCCGGCCTCCGCGGACCGCGACGCCGAGCTGGCCTCGAACTCCGCCTCGCTCAGGCCCTCGGCACTCCCCCGCGCGTTGTCGTGGACCTCCGCCGCGGTCATCCCCATGAAGTGCACGACGATCTCGTGGTTGGTCGAGGTGACCGCCGACTCCGAGCCGGTGCGGTAGTACAGGTCGACGCTGACGTCTACCGGCGACAGGTCCGGCTCCTCGCCGCGCCGGATGGCCGCGACGATGGCCGGCACGTCGTAGCGGAGCTGTACGCCGCTGCGCAGGTAGTACTCCTCATCGCGAACCAGCACCACCGGCAGGTCCTCACCGACCGGCTGGTCGGCGGGGCGGTAGACCGGCTGGGTGAGCAGGTCGTACCGGAACACCTCGTCCAGCACCGGCGCCGCCTCGGCGGGCACCAGCGGCCGGATCGCCTCGTCCCACCAGCGGTGCAGCATCCGCTCCGCGTCCGGGTCCGTGTAGAGGTAGGTGATCGCCGCCCCGAACGCGCCGGTTCCGCCGACGGCGGTCGCGGCGTACCCCCGCAGTGGCGCGGCCGCCGGGTCGTCCGTGGTGCTGATCCAGGTGTCCAGGTGGCGCAGCACCTGGGACTGGGTGATGCCGGCGAGGTGCCGCAGCGCCGGCCAGATCCAGCGCAGGACCGCGTTCTCCGCCACCACCCGCGCCATGAAGAGGAACCGCTGCATCTGTTGGTTCTCGGCGAAGGTCATGGTGTTGTGGGCGAGCACGTACTCGAAGTCGTCGGTGTCACCGCGGACGGCCTTGATGCCGTACTGCTCCTTCTTCTCCATGTAGTCGGTGTTGGGCAACAGCAGGATCGGGTAGACCGCGATCCGCGACACCCGGCGCGACAGCCGGTCGTACCCGTCCATGAAGGACTGCACCGTCTCGCCCGGCGCGCCCCAGATCAGCTCGGCGTAACAGTCGAGTCCCTCCTCGTCCAGCCAGGCGGCGAGGTCCTCCCATTCGTTGACCTTCATGTTGCGCCGGTTCATGGTGTCCAGTGCGGTGTCGCTGAGCGTCTGCAGCGCGAGCGTGAAGGAGCTCCGCATGCCGGCTTCCTTCATCATCTTGACGATGCGGAAGAACGTCTTCGACTTGTTCTTCGCCCAGGACGTCTCCAGCGCGCGCGGGAAGCCGAGCCGGTCCCGGGTCTCGATGAGCATCTCGACGAACTCCACGTCACCGGGCAGGAGCCCGAAGTTGGCGTCGCAGGCGACCACGGTGTGCACCTTGAGCCGGCCGAACATCTCCAGCTCGGCGCGCATCCGCTCCGGCGAGAACGCCCGGACCTTCTGCCCGACGGCGCCGCCCCAGTAGCAGAACGCGCACTTGTACGGGCAGCCCCGGTTGGTCTCCATCAGCGCCACGTCGTACCGGAAGTTGCCGTCGGCGTCGGTCATCTCCAGCGCCCCGGTCAGGAACGGCGACGGGATGATCTCAAGGTCCTCGATCCGGTCCCGGCCGACGTTGTGGCAGGTGGCGCCGTCGGATTCGCGGAACGACACACCGGCCACCGCGTGCAGCGCGTGCTTGTCCACCCCGTCGAGGTAGCAGTTGAGCAGATCGCGGAACGTCAGCTCGCCCTCCCCGTTGACCACGATGTCGACCTCGGGGAACATCCGGAACACCCGGTCGGCCTGCTCGGCCACGTGGGTGCCGCCGAAGACGACCCAGCCGTCCGGGTTGAGCTGTTTGAACGTCGCGGCCAGTGATCCGAAGGACCGGTAGTTCCAACCCAGCACGCTGAACGCGAGAACGTCCGGCGGCCCGTCGCTGAACAGGGCGTTGGCCATGGTGGCGTTCGTGGTGCCGCCGCGGAAGTTGTGGATGCTGATGTCGCAGGCGTCGCGGATCCGGTCGTCGGCCAGGGCCGTCGACTTCAGGTAGCCCGATGCCAGCGGCATCGACTCCAGCGGCATCTCCCAGACACCCTGTTGCACCAGGAACACCTTGGTGGTGGCGTTCGCATTGTCGTCCGGGCTCGTCATGTCGGTCCTCCGTTTGCTGATCGGATCTCCTCGGCCGGGACTCGGGTCGTCCCGGCTGTCCGGCAAGGACCGCCACCTCTTCCGTCACACCGTCGTCAGGGCAGGACGCAACCGGCCCCACACCCGTGATGTCGACGGGCGTGGGGCCGCTTCGCGACCGGCTGTGTCAGCGGTCGGCGGGCAAGACCTGGACGAACCGCCCGGTCAGGCGGGCTCGATGGACATGGCGTGCTGGAAGGTGTTCAACGGGTCGTACTTCTTCTTGATCCGCTGAAGCTTCGGGTAGCTGTCCTTGTAGTAGAGGTCGTGCCAGGGCACCCCTGACGTGTTCCACGCCGGGTCCTTGGTGTCCTTGCTGGGGTAGTTGATGTAGCAGCCGTCGTACTGGTCGTTCGGGACCGGCACCCCGCCGGTGGCGGCGTGCACGTCCCGGTAGAGCCGGCGGGTCCACTCCACGGCCTCCGCGTCGGCGTTCGGATCGGCCCACGTGGAGTCGATCCAGAAGCGCAGGATGGAGTCGCGCTGCGGCACCGCGGTGGCGTCCGACGCGACCGCGTTGACCTGCCCGCCGTAGGCACCGAGATAGACCAGGCAGGAGTTCTTGGCGTCCGGGTCCGTCAGTGCTCCGTAGACGATGTCGATCTGGTGGTCGGTGAGCGGCTTGCGCAGGTTGCTGCCCGCCGACTTGGTTCGGGCGCCGAGCGAACGGGGGTACTCGAACAACGCGTTGACGAGCCAGAGTTCCTCGTTCGTCTCGACGTAGCCCTGCACGGACACGCCCTCGGAGACAGCGGCGACGTAGTCCTCCACCATCTGGCGGGCATTGGGCGCGGTGGCGTCCATCCGGCACTCGAGGTAGAGCGCGTAGTCCCTCTTCATGTTGAGATGCAGGGCGCTGTGCATGGCGACGTACGGCGAGTCCGGCCCGCTGTTGGCGGCGTGCCAGGCGCCGTGGTTCTGCACCAGCCGCTTGAAGTCGGCCTGGCTCAGCGACTCCCATGGCCAGGTCACCCAGGTCATCAGGAGCCGTGCCGGCGGCCGTGGCAGTGCCTTGGTCGGGTTGTTTCCGGTGGCCCGCGGGTCGCGGAACCAGTACCGGGTGACGACGCCGAAGTTGCCGCCGCCACCACCGGTGTGCGCCCACCACAGGTCGCGGTTCGGGTCGTCGGGGCGGCGCGTGGCGACGACGATGCGGGCCTTGCCCTTGGCGTCGACGGTCACCACCTCGACCGCGTACAGGTGGTCGGAGATGAGACCGTACCGCCGCGACAGCGGCCCGTATCCCCCGCCGGCGGTGTGCCCGCCGATGCCCACCGGTGGGCACACCCCACCGGGGACGGTCACACCCCAGCCCAGGTAGAGCGCTTTGTACGCCTGCGCGAGCGTGCTGCCCGCGCCGACCGAGAAGGCGTTCATCTTGGCGTCCCAGGAGACGTGGTGCATCGGGGACACGTCGATGAGCATGTCGAAGCGCGGGTCGGCGACCAACGCCTCGAGGCAGTGCCCGCCGCTGCGGACGGTGAACGTGCGGCCCTCCTTGACCGCCTTCTGCACCGCCTCCTGAACCTGGCCGGCCGAGTAGGCCAGCACGATCGAATCCGGGGAGAAGACGAAACGCGCGTTGAACCCGCGCGTCAGCAGTTCGGGGTAACGCGGGTCGTCCGGACGCACCACCACATTCGGCAAGGCCGCCCCACCGCTGTGACCGACGGCCTGCGCAGCGCCGGGCTGCAGGACCAAGCCGGTGACAGCAGCGCCGGAGACAGCAGCGGCCGAGCCGAGGAACTGCCGGCGCGATGCAACCATGTGAGCACCTACCCATCGGAATAAGTCGACTGATCCGGCTCAGTCTGCTTGCTCTGGCCACTCGCGATCTTCTTCCAGATTGCGGTGTCGCCCGGCGCCCGGACCGGACATCGACAAGCGACGCTGCCTGCGATGACACCACTGTGCCGCAGCCGCGACATCCCGGGCATCTCGCAAGGTGCGCTCAGCGGACCGACGGCCCGGCTGCGCAACGTGTGAGATGCCGTCCCGGGCGGTGCTCCGCGATGGTGATCGAGTGATTCCCATGCTGTACGTGCGGTTGCGGGTCGCTCTCGTTCTGGGGCGACGCCGATGAACCACGTGCCGGTCCCCGTCGGCCTGGGCGTGCTCGGCTGCGCGGACATCGCGTGGCGCAAGCTGCTGCCGGCGGCCGCGGCCGAACCGGGTCTGCGTACCGTCGCGATCGCCGGACGTGACCCGGCACGCACCGACCGTTTCGCGGCCCGGTTCGGCTGCGCCGCGGTGAACCGGTACGAGGAGCTGCTCGAGCGTTCCGACGTGGAGGCGGTCTACCTGCCGCTGCCGATCGGCCTGCGGCACCGGTGGGCGGGCGCAGCGTTGGCCGCCGGCAAGCACGTGCTGGCCGAGAAGCCGATGGTGGGCACCGAGAAGCAGACCGCTGACCTGGTCGCCCAGGCGGCCGAGCGCGGTCTCACCCTGATGGAGAACTCCGCGTTTCTCCTGCACGGCCAGCACGCCGCGGTGCGCCGCGCGTACGATGCCGGCGAGATCGGGGAGCTACGCGCCTTCAGCAGCGTGTTCGGGATTCCGCCGCTGCACAACGGTGACATCCGGTACCGCCCGGACCTGGGCGGCGGGGCGCTGCTCGACGTCGGCTTCTACCCGCTGCGCGCGGCCCGGCACTTCGTCGGCCCTGACCTGCGGGTGGTCGGCGCGGACCTGCGCACCGGACCGTCCGGCGTGGACGTGGCGGGCACCGTGCTGCTGAGCGGGCCGAACCAGGTCGCCGTGCAGGTCGGGTTCGGCTTCGAGCACTTCTACCGCAGCGGGTACGAGCTGTGGGGCAGCACCGGTGAGCTGCGCCTGGAGCGCGCGTTCACCCCACCGCCGGAACACCGGCCGGTGCTCGGGCTGCGGCAGCAGGACCGCCGCGAGTCGCGGACGCTGGCCGCCGAGGACCAGTTCGCCGCGCTGGTCCGCACCTTCGTGGCGGCGGTGGCCGGCGAGCACGACCTGTCCGGGCACCACGCCGAGATGCTGGGGCACGCGCGGCTGATCGACACCATCCGCCGGGCGGCCGGCCTGGGCGAGCCGTGACCGGGCGCGCCCTGGTGGTCGGGACGGGTCTGCTGGGCCGGCACGTCCGTGACCGGCTGACCTCGGCGGGCTGGGACGTGGTCGTGGCCGGGCGGCGGTCCGAGGTCACCACCCGGTCGCTGACCGAGGCGATCCGCGCGGCGCGACCCGGCGTGGTGGTCAACGCCGCCGGTGAGATCTGGCGGCCGGATCCCGACCGGCTCGCCGCCGCCAACGTCGAACTCGCCGGACTCGTGGTGCGGGCCGTGGCCGAGGCCGGTGCCGACGCCCGGCTGGTGCATCTGGGCTCGTCGCTGGAGTATGCGCCGCAGCCACCGCCGACAGCCCTGACCGAGGACTCCCCGGCAGCGCCGCGCAGCGCGTACGGACGGTCGAAGCTGGCCGGCACCGAGCTGGTACGCCGCCTCGCGGCCCGGCACGGCGTCGAGGCCGTGGTGCTGCGACTGTTCAACGTCATCGGCGCCGGCATGTCACCGGTCAGCGTGCTGGGCCGGACGGTGAACCGTCTGGTGGCGGCGCACCGGACCGGCACGACAGCACATCTGGAGCTGACGGATCTGGCGCAGTACCGCGACTACGTGGACGCACGCGACGCCGCCGACGCCGTCCTGGCCGCCGGCACGGCACGGCAGATCGCCCCCGGGCTGTTCAACATCGGGTCGGGTGTCACCCGGACCGCGGAGGAACTGGTCCGGGCACTCGCCGAGGTCAGCGGTGTCCCCTACCGACTGGAGCTGCGGCCGGCGCCGACGACCGGCGCACGCTCCGCCGACGGCGACTGGCAGCGGGCCGACACCCGCCGGGCGTACACGGTGCTCGGCTGGTCGGCGCGCCGGGAGCTGCCCGAGACGCTGCTCGGGATCTGGCAGGCCGCCCGGTCCCACCCGTTCCCCGGCAATCCCGCGCAGGAGGCGAGCACACCATGACCCCGGACCTCAAGGCAATGATCCTGGACCTGGTCCGGGCCTATCACATCGAACGCACACCCTCGGACCAGGAGTTCGTTCCGGGCGTCACGCCGGTGCTGTCGTCCGGCGCGGTGCTCGAAGCCGCAGACCGGCTGGCGCTGGTCGAGGCGGCGCTGGACATGCGGATCGCCGCGGGGTTCCACGCGCTGCGGTTCGAGCGTTCCTTCGCGCGGTACTTCGGCCTCCGCAAGGCGCACCTGGTCAACTCGGGATCGTCGGCGAACCTGCTCGCCCTGTCCGCGCTACGCGCGTCCGAGCTGAAAGATCGGCGGCTGCGGCCCGGCGACGAGGTCATCACGGTGGCCGCCGGCTTTCCCACCACCGTCAACCCGATCGTGCAGAACGGCCTGATTCCGGTGTTCGTCGACGTGGAACTCGGCACGTACAACACCACGGCGGAGCGGGTGGCCGCGGCGATCGGGCCCCGCACCCGCGCCGTCATGATCGCCCATGCGCTCGGCAACCCGTTCGAGGCGGCCGAGATCGCCGACCTGGCCGAGCGGCACGGGCTGTGGCTGATCGAGGACAACTGCGACGCGGTCGGCTCGCTGTACCGCGGGCGGCTCACCGGCACGTTCGGCCACCTCAGCACTGTCAGTTTCTATCCGGCCCACCACATCACCACCGGCGAGGGCGGCTGCGTGCTCACCGACAGCGTGGAACTGGCCCATCTCGTGGAGTCCTTCCGGGACTGGGGGCGCGACTGCTGGTGCGAGCCCGGGGAGGACAACCGCTGCAAGAAGCGGTTCGACTGGCAGCTCGGCACGCTGCCGGCCGGTTACGACCACAAGTACACGTTCTCGCAGGTCGGCTACAACCTGAAGGCGACCGACCTGCAGGCGGCGCTCGGGCTGAGCCAGCTGGAGCGGATCCAGGCGTTCGGTGAGGCCCGGCGCAGGAACTGGCAGCGGCTGCGCGAGGAGCTCGACGGAGTGCCGGGGCTGCTGCTGCCACGTCCCACACCGGGCTCGGATCCGAGCTGGTTCGGGTTCGCGATCACCGTCACGCCGGACGCGCCGTTCGGCCGCGGTGAGCTGCAGCAGCACCTGGAGGAGCGGCAGATCCGCACCCGACTGCTGTTCAGCGGCAACCTGACCCGGCACCCGGCCTACCGGGACGTCGAGTTCCGGGTCGCCGGCGACCTGTCCAACAGCGATGCGGTGGTGCACGGCACCTTCTGGATCGGCGTCTATCCCGGCATCACCGACGACATGATCCTCCACGTCGGGCGGACCATCCGGGAATTCGTCGCCGGACGCCGCTGAACGAGCGTCCACACTTCCTGCGAGGAAAGGAATTCCCACGGTGAAGGCTCTGGTCCTGTCGGGCGGTTCCGGCACGCGATTCCGCCCGCTCAGTCATTCCATGCCGAAACAACTGCTCCCCGTGGCCAATCGACCGGTACTGGAACTGGTGCTGGAAACCGTCAGCGGCCTCGGCGTCACCGAGATCGGGGTGGTGGTCGGTCGGTGGGGACCCGACATCAGGGCGGCGCTGGGCGACGGCCAGCGTTTCGGCGTACCGATCACGTATCTGCACCAGGACCAGCCGCGCGGGCTGGCGGACTGCGTCAAGCTGGCGCGCTCGTTCCTCGGCGACGACGACTTCGTCATGTACCTCGGCGACAACGTGCTGCCCGACGGTGTCGCCGACATCGCCGCCGACTTCCGCGTGCACCGCCCGGCCGCCCAGATCGTGGTGCACAAGGTCAGCGACCCGCAGGAGTTCGGCGTCGCCGAACTCGACCCGCACGGAACCGTGCTGCGCGTGGTGGAGAAGCCGGCCCGGCCGCGCAGCGATCTGGCGATGATCGGCGTCTACTTCTTCACGGCTGCGGTGCACGAGGCGGTGGCCGCGATCGACGCGAGCACCCGCGGGGAGCTGGAGATCACCGACGCGGTCCAGTGGCTCCTCGCGTCCGGCGCGGACGTACGTGCCAGCGTCTACGACGGCTACTGGAAGGACACCGGGCAGGTCGACGACCTGCTCGACTGCAATCGCCGGATGCTGGCCGATCTGACGCCGGGCGTCGCCGGCGACGTCGACCCGGCCAGCATCCTGACCGGGCAGGTCGTCGTCGAGCCCGGCGCCCGGGTGGTGCGCTCCCGCATCGACGGCCCGGTCGTCATCGGGGCGGGAACCCTGGTGGAGGACAGCACGGTGGGGCCGTTCACCGCGGTCGGCCCGGACTGCGCCCTGCGTCGGTGCTCGGTGGCCGACTCGGTGGTGCTCGCCGGCGCCACCATCTCGGCGGTGCCGCCGCTGGCCCGGTCGCTGATCGGGCGCGCCGCGACGGTCAGTGCGGGCGACGGCCTCGCGCACCGGCTGGTGATCGGTGACGACACCCGGATCGAGCTGGCCGCATGAGCGCGCCGGGGGCGGCGCTCCGGCTGCGCCCGCGTGAGGACGACGGGCTGGCGCAACGCCTGGCCCGTTCGGCGGCCGAGACCGAGGCCGGCGCGGCCATCCGTACGGCGGACGTGCCGGGCTGGCTGGCGGAGCGGGCGCGCGCCCAGCGGTTCCGGGTGACGCCGATCCCGTTCGACGAGCTGGACGGTTGGGCGTTCGCCCCGGGCACCGGCAACCTGGCGCACCACAGCGGCCGTTTCTTCACCGTGGAGGGCCTGCACGTGCGCACCGGCGGGTCGCCGCACCTGGAGTGGTGGCAGCCGATCATCAACCAGCCCGAGGTGGGCATCCTGGGCATCGTCGCCACCGAGTTCGACGGCGTCCTGCACTTCCTCCTGCAGGCCAAGGCCGAGCCCGGCAACCCGACACCGGTGCAGCTCTCACCGACGGTTCAGGCCACCCGCAGCAACTACACCGGGGCACACCGCGGCGCGCCGGTGCGCCACCTGGAACTCTTCACCGATCCGCATCGCGGCCGGCCGCTCACCGACGTGCTGCAGTCCGAGCACGGGTCCTGGTTCCACCACAAGACGAACCGGAACATGATCGTCGAGACTGGCGCCGCGATCGACGCAGGCCCCGACTTCTGCTGGCTCACCCTCGGTCAGATCGGCCGTCTGATGCAGGTCGACAACCTGATCAACATGGACACCCGTACGGTTCTGGCCTGCGCGCCGGTGGACTACGGCGATGCGGTGGCCCGGCACGACGACACCGAGGTGCGGTCCTGGTTCACCGCGGAACGCACCCGCCACGACCTCCACGGCCGGCTGGTGCCGCTACGCGGGCTGCCCGGCTGGTCCATCGGCGACCGGACCATCGACCACGTCCCGCCGCGCTACTTCCGGGTGATGGCGGTCTCGGTCGAGGCCGACAACCGCGAGGTGCGCGGCTGGACCCAGCCCCTCTTCGAGCCGCTGGAACGAGGGTTGATCGCGTTCCTGACCCGCCGGTTCGGTGGTGTGCCGCATCTGCTCACGCACGCCCGGGTGGAGGCCGGCTTCCACAACACCGTGGAGCTCGGACCAACCGTGCAGTGCACACCCGCGCACCACGGCTCGGGCACCGGGCCGGCATTCCTGGACCTGATCAGGTCGGCGGCGCCCGGCCAGATCCGCTACGACGTGGTGCACGCCGAGGAGGGCGGGCGTTTCTACCACGCGGAGAACCGCTGCGTCGTCCTCGAATCCGACGCGGCGCCGGCCGATCCGCCGCCGGGATACCGCTGGCTGACACCGGGGCAGCTGACCGCGCTGCTGCGGCACGGGCACTATGTCAACGTTCAGGCCAGGACGTTGCTGTCCGCCATCACCACCGGCGCTGTCGTCCTCTGACACACACCACGGCCGGCCGGGTTGATCCCGGCCGGCCGTGGCGTTGGTCGGTCAGCGCACCAGACGCACGAACTCCCGGACGTCGTCGACCAGGGGGCCGGGCTGCTCCAGGGCGGCGAAGTGGCCGCCCCGGTCGAACTCGGTCCACCGGGCGATGGTGGGGATGTGCGCCTCGGCGAATCGGCGCACCGGCAGGAAGATGTCCTTCGGGAACACGGCCACACCGACCGGCACGGTGATCGGTGGGGGTGCCGCCCCGGCGGCCGCCGCCTTCACCGCGGCCGCTCCCTCGTAGTAGAACTGCGCCGAGGGCCCGGCGGTGGCGGTGAACCAGTACAGCGACACCAGCGTCAGGATGTCGTCGCGCGACACCGCGTCCTCC
This sequence comes from Micromonospora sp. NPDC047756, assembly GCF_055587245.1. Lineage (NCBI taxonomy): Bacteria > Bacillati > Actinomycetota > Actinomycetes > Micromonosporales > Micromonosporaceae > Micromonospora > Micromonospora sp. NPDC047756. The sequence goes on along the minus strand of NZ_JBVJGQ010000002.1, from coordinate 204,518 downwards.
GGCACCTTCTCGCTGTCGGTCCACTCCCGGAACTTCTCCACGATCCAGGCGAGCTGCCCGACCGGTGAGTCGGTGAGCGCGTACGCCAGCGTCTGGGGGCGGGTCTGCTGGATCTTCATGTACCCGGACAGGTGCTCGTCGAACTCGCGCAGCCGGCCCAGCCTCGCCATGTCCCCCTCGCTCAGGTCGGCCAGGTCGGCCGGGTCGCCGGACGGAAAGGTCATCAGCATGTTCACGTGCACCCCCGCGCAGTGCGTCGGGTCGATGACGCCGAGCGCCTGGGAGATGACCGATCCGGCGTCACCGCCCTGCGCCACGTACCTGTCGTAGCCGAGCCGGCGCATCAGCTCCGACCAGGCGGAGGCGATCCGCACCACGTCCCAGCCGGTGTCCGGCAGGGAGGAGAAGCCGTACCCCGGCAGCGACGGGATCACGACGTGGCACGCGTCGGCCGGGTCGCCACCGTGTGCGCGCGGGTCGGTGAGCGGGCCGATGATCCGGGTGAACTCCGCGAACGAGCCGGGCCAGCCGTGGGTGAGGATCAGCGGCACGGCGTCCGGTTCCGGGCTGCGCACGTGCACGAAGTGGATGCTCGCGCCGTCGATCTCGGTCCGGAACTGGGGCAACTGGTTGAGCCGGGCCTCCGCGGCCCGCCAGTCGAAGGTGGTGGCCCAGTAGTCGGTGAGCTCCTGCAGGTAGGCCAGCGGCACGCCGCGTTCCCAGCCGACGTCGGCGAGCTCGCCGGGCCACCGGGTGGCCGCCAGTCGGCGACGCAGGTCGTCGACGTCGGGTTGGGGGATGTCGATCCGGAACTCTTCCATCGCGCAATTCCCTTCCATTGGCTGAAGCACGCGCTTATCGGATCTGTGCGGGAAAAGACTTCAAGCCGTTGACGAAGTTCGACTCCAACCGGATCTCCGGTCCGGTACGCACCAGCGACGGCAGGTGCGGAAGGATCGCCCGGAGCAGGGCGGTCAGCTCGTGCCGGGCCAGGTGGGCGCCCAGGCAGAAGTGCGGCCCGATGCCGAACGCCAGGTGCGGATTGGGACTGCGGCCGAGGTCGAGCCGGTCCGGCTCGGTGAAGACGGCCGGGTCGCGGTTCGCCGAGGTGTAGTAGAGGACCACCTTGTCGTCGGCCGCGATGGCCTGCCCGGCCAGCTCGGTGTCGCAGGTGGCGGTCCGTCGGAACTGCATGATCGGCGTGACATGGCGAACCAGCTCGTCGACCGCCGCGGCGATGGGCACCGTGCCAGCCACCAGTCGGTCGCGCTGCTCGTGGTCGTCGACCAGGGCCGACAGCGAGCCGGCGATGAGGTGTCGGGTGGTCTCGTTTCCGGCGACCACCAGCAGCAGCCAGAACATGCAGAATTCGCGGTCGGACAGCCGCCGGCCGTCCACCTCGGCGACGGCGAGCCGGCTGATCAGGTCGGGCTGCGGGTGCGCGCGGCGCTCGGCCGCCAGCTCCAGCGCGTAGGTGAACGCCTCGGCGAACGTCCGCCGGTACGCGTCCACGTCCCCGCCGCCGAACTCGGGGTCGTCGAAGCCGACCAGGTGGTTGCTCCACCGGTACAGCAGGTGGCGGTCGGCGCGCGGGACGCCGAGCAGGTCGCAGAGCACCAGCAACGGCAACTCGGCCGCCAGGTCGGTGACCACGTCCAGCTCGCCGGCGGCCACGACGCGCCGGACCAGTTCGGTGGCGTGTGCCGCGACCCCGTCGGCGAGACCGCCCACCGCCCGGGGCGTGAAGACCGACGTCACCAGGCGGCGGATCTGGACGTGCTGCGGTGCGTCCATGCTGATCAGCAGCTGCCGGGTCTGCCGCAGGTCCGCCGGTGTCCGCGGGTCGACGAGGAAGGCGCCGGCCCGCCCGGACGAGAAGTCGCCGGTGCGCCGCGACGCCTCCTGCACCGCCGCGTGCGTGGTGACCGCCCAGTACCCGCGACCCCGCTCGGTGATCCGGCCGCTCGCGCTGTGCCGGGTCAGGAGCGGCTCGTCGACCCAGGCCACCGGTTCGTCGCGCCGCCGACGGGCGAACTCGTCGTGCGGCACCCCGTGCGCGTAGGTGGCCGGATGGGCGATGTCCGGCCGGGTGACGCCCGACACGGCGGTCACGGCACCGGCTCCGCGGACGACGTCCGCTCCAGCACCGCATCCGGGTCGTCCGGCGCGGGCGGCGCGATGGCGCGGCGCAGCGCGTCCTTGCGCAACTTGCCGGAGGTGTCCCGGGGCAAGGTGGCCACCACGTGGTACGCCCGAGGCGTCTTGAAACCCGCGAGCGAGCGGCGGCAGTGCGGATCGAGCAGCGCGAACAGGTCAGCCGGCTCGGGCAGAGCCGGTTCGATCACCGCGACCACGTGCTCCCCGAACTCGTGGTCCGGCACGCCGATGACGGCCGCGTCCCGTACCGCCGGATGGGCCAGCAGCACCGCTTCGACCTCCGTGGGATAGACGTTCACGCCCCCGGTGACGATCAGGTCCTGGGCACGGCCGTCGAGGTACAGGAAGCCGGCCTCATCCAGGTGTCCCAGTTCGCCGTAGGTGAACTTGTCCGCGGACAGATGCACGGCCCGGGTCTTCTCGGGTGCCTTGTGGTACTGGAACGTGCGCCCGGTGAGGCGCCGGACGAACACCCGCCCGGACACACCGGCGGGCACCGGGGCACCCTCCTCGTCGACGACCACGAGTTCGTACGGCGGCACGGCGCGGCCCACGCTGCCCGGCCGGCGCAGCCAGTCGTTCGAGTTGATCAGGCTCACGACGCCGCCCTCGGTGGCGCCGTAGTACTCCAGGAACACCGGCCCCCACCACTCGATCATGGCCCGTTTGACGTCCGGCGGGCACGGCCCGCCGCCGTGCCAGACCCGCCGTAGCGATGCGCCGGAGAAGCCGCGGCGGACGTGCTCCGGCAGCCGGAGCAACCGCACCAGCTGGGTCGGCACCAGATGCGCCGCGGAGATCTGCTCCGCGTCGATGACCGCGAGCGTGGCCTCCGGGTCGAACCGCTCCTGGATGTGCAGCGTGCAGCCGCGCAGCAGGGCGAGCAGCGCGAGGAACAGTTGCGAGGAGTGGTACCAGGGCCCGTCGAGCAGGAACCGCTCGTTCGCCGGGACGTCGAGGACCACGCGGGCGTACTCCAGCAGTTTGGCCACCCGGGTGAACGGCGCTCCGACCACGAACATGCCGTTGAGCACGCCCTTGGGCGCGCCGGTGGTCCCGGACGTGTAGAGCATGGTGGAGCCGCAGACCTGCTCGGCCGGTTCGGCTGGATCCGCGGCGGCCAGCAGAGGCTCCACCGCCCGGAAGCCGGGCACGTCGCGGTCGCCGAGCACCAGTCGCGTCGGCACCTCCCCCGTCGCACGGGCGGCGGCCCGGCCACTCACCTGCGCGTAGGGCTCCTCGACGATCAGCCCCCGACACTCCGAGTCGGTGATCAGGTAGGCGATCTCCGGCTCGGTCAGGTGCCAGTTCACCGGCACCACGGTGATCCCGCGGTGCAGGCAGGCGAGCAGGATCTCGAACGTCTCCCGGCGGTTGCCGAGCACGCAGGCCACCTGGTCGCCGCGGCCCAGCCCCTCGGCGGCCAGGACGCCCATCCAGCGATGCACCCGCGAACCGAGCTCCGGCCAGCTGGAACGGCCGCGCTTGTCGACCAGGGCTGTGCGGAGTCCGTTCGCGGCGATGAGGTCGTTGATCAACGTCGGCATGGGCGCGTCTACTCCTCGATCAGGTCGGGTTGGGCGCGGATGATGTCGTCGTACAGCGGGGAGAAGTTGAGCCGGCCCATGCCCGGCGTGCCCATCACGGCCGCCGTGGCCCGCGCGGCGTCCGGGCGGATGGGCACCGGCCGTCCGGCCGCCTCGGCGAGCAGTTGCACCTGGCAGCTGCGATCCATGGTGATGAACCACCACGCCGCCTCCTGCACGCTCCCGCCGACGGTGAGCAGGCCGTGGTTGCGCAGGATCACCGCCTTGTTGTCGCCGAGCCGGTCGGCGATGTGCTTCGCCTCCTGCGACTCCAGGACCACGCCCTCGAAGCCGTCATAGACCGAGTGGTCCTCGTAGAAGGCGCAGGCGTCCTGGGTGAGCGGGTCGAGCGGCCGGCCGAGGGTGGACCAGGCCCGCCCGTACGTGGAGTGCGTGTGCGCGGCCGCCACCACGTCCGGCCGGGCGGCGTGTACGTGGGAGTGGATCGCGTACCCGGCCGGGTTCACGCTGCCGTCGCCCGCGACCACCGCGCCGGACTCGTCGACCAGCAGCAGGTCGGCGACCCGCACGTGTCCGAAGTGCATGCCGAACGGGTTGATCCAGAAGTGGTCCGGCTCGATCGGGTCGCGGGCGGTGACGTGTCCGCCGGCGCCGTGGTCGAAGCCGAAGCGGGCGAACAGCCGCAGTGTCGCGGCGAGCCGCTGCTTGCGGTGGCGCCGTTCGGCGAGCGGTTCGCGTCGCGTGCTCATCCGCAGCCGCCCGGGGTGTCGAGGTCGTACGGCGGGGTCAGCCGGGCGGACTCGGTGACCGCCGGCCGGTCGTCACCCGCCTGCCACACCTCCAGGAAGGCGTCGACCCGTTCCAGTCCCCAGAACCGGTGCCGCCCCAGCTTCAGGTAGGGGATGCCGAAGATGTCGTCGAGGTACGCGCGGTACAGGCAGTCCACGCCCTCCTCCCGGATGCTCGCCGACTCGGCGGCCAGCACGGCTGTCTCCGGAGCGAACCCGGCCTCCTTGGCCGCACGGCGCACCGTGTCGGGCTGGCAGATGTCCTCACCCCGCCCCCAGCGGGCCTGCGTCAGCGCGTCGTAGAACGCCTCGGCCAGGCCCTCGCGTCGTGCGGCCAGCCAGGCCAGATGCGGCAGCTCCCACCACGGGTCCCGGTCGATCGGCCAGGCCATGGTCAGGTTCTGGCGTTGGGCCAGGCGTTTGGTGTCGAGCAGCATGTAAAGGTGCTTGGCCCGGCTCATCTGCACGTAGTGGAACTCGCCGCCGCGCGCCGCCAGCGCCGCCGTCGACCGCTCGTCCGGGTCCCAGTACGGCTGCAGGTCCAACCTGGTGAACAGATCCGGTACGGCCTCGCGCAACCGCAGTACCGCGAGCCAGCTGTACGGGCTGCGGAACGAGAAGTACAGCCGCGGCGGCCGGGCGCTCACCGTCGATCTCCTCGCAGCGCCGCGACCACCTCGTCGTCGAGCTCGGCCATGCCGCCCGCGCCGGGTCCGGCGGCGATGGCGTAGCCGTGCAGGATCCGCGCCTGCGCCACCTGCACCAGGCGGTCGCCGCGTTGGACGTGGCAGCGCATCCGTCCGTCGAACAGCGTGCCGCGCAGGATGTCGGTGACGGTGAAGACGGTGTGCACGGTCTCCTCCATCCGCGCGGCCTCGACCAGCTGCAGGTGGCTGCGCGACACCACCGGGATCCAGGACCGCTCGGTCAGCAGGCGGCCGACGGAGATGCCGCGGTCGGCGAGGAACCGGTCCACCACCTCCTCCAGGGCGCGCACGAACCCGGAGTGCTGGACCCGGTCGGAGTAGTGGCAGTAGAAGTACGGCGCCCGCCAGGACCACAGGTGTGCTCCCGGCTCCGCGCCCAGCACGTCCTCGGCGGTCTCACCGGGTGCCAACGACCGGTGGTCCGGGTGGCTCACCGTTGTCGCCGTGGCCAGCTCGGGGACCTCCAGGGCATCGAGCCCGCCGGGCGCGCGACGGTGGGTCTCGGCGGTGCGCTCGCGGACGAGCGCGACCCGCACCCGGCCTCGCAGCGCGGTCACCTCCTGTCCGTCCCGCGTCGACACCAGCCGGACGCTCAGCAGGTTGTCCTTGGCCGCGGTGACCTCGGCCCGCACCTCGTCGTCGAGTTCGAGCACGGCGGGCAGTTGCACGGAGCTCTCCACGATCTCCAGGCCGAGACCGTGCCGCAGGTACAGCTCACCGGCGCCGGCGCCCTGGTCGCGCAGCCAGCGCAGCACGCCCTGCTCGACCAGGTAGAGAAAGTGCTTGAAACCGATCCAGGTACGGATGTTGGCGCCCTCGTACCCCGGTTCGGTGTGCACCACTGTGGGTCTTGGTGTGATCGTCACGGTCATTGCTCATCCCGCCGTTCCCATCGTCGCCCGGGCCAGCCGGGCCAGGTCGGCGACCCGGTCGGCGATCTGTTGGGCGTGCCGTACATGGCAGAAGTGGTCGTAGTCGTCGCGCAGGTGCAGGAGGCCGCCCGGCATACCGGCGGCGAGCACCTGCGCCGCCTTCGGGGTCAGCGTGGGATCCGCGCCGCCGGCGAGCACCGCGACCGGCCTGCCCACCGCGTCGAGCGACAGATCGGCGGTCGCCAGGTACTGCTCGAAGACGGTGAGGAACCCGGCCGGTCCCACCCGCTCGATCGCCAGGTCCGTCATCGCCGCCAGCAGCCCGGCGTCGATGCGGGTCGCCCGGCTGCCCATCCGGGCGCGCAGGCCGTCGTGGATGTGCTGCACGAACGTCTCCCGGGAACGGTCGAACAGTGCCCAGGTGACCGGTCCTCCGGGAGGTCGGTACAGGGGGCAGATCAGCGCGACGGCCCGCCCGGCCAGGGGTTCGTCGGCGCAGAGCAGCTGGAGTGCGGCGTTACCGCCGAACGAGTGCGCCACCAGCACGTCCGGGGTCCGGGGCAACGCGGCCAGGCCCGAGCGCAGCCAGTCCGCGGGCGACCGGTGCCGCCACCGGTAGTCGTTGCCGGCACGCCACGGAAGGTCCAGGGCGACCAGACGCCGGCGCGGGCCGAGCCACCCGGCGATGGGTCGCCAGCTCTGCCAGGTGTCCTCCAGCCCGTGCGCGAACGCCACGAGCGGGGCATTCGGTTCACCCTCGTTGAGCACGTGCAGGGGGACGGTCATGACGCACCGCCGAGCACGGCGAACGGCAGGTCGCCGGGATCGCCCACGGCCAGGGCACCGTGTCCCTCGTCGGCCACCAGGTGCGCGGCCAGGGCGAGGGCGACAACGTCGCGGGCGCCGTAGGAGTCACCCCAGTCGTCGACCGGGCCCGACGGCAACGGCTGCGCCGCGGGCAGCGGCGGTCGTGAGTGGACGGCGAGAGGGCCCGGGCGGGCGGTGAGCACGACGCAGGCGGCACCCGCGCGCAGCGGCGGGGCACCGGCGTGCAGCGCCGACGCGATCTCGTCGGCCGGTTCCACGCCGACCAGGACCACCCGGTCGGCGCGGCCCGCCGCCAGCAGCAGCGCGGCGGTGCGCAGGCCGGCCCGCCCGGACCGGGCGCCGGAGCAGATCATCAGATTCGGGCCGCCGAAGCCGAACCACAGCGCCACCGCGCTGGACACCACGTTGCTGGACACGCCCGGCGCGTCGAGCACGCTGACCGCGCGCCCACCCTCCTCGGTGACCGTCCGGGCCACCCGGGCCACGGTCTCGACGTTGCCCAGATTGCTGCAGGCCACCACCGCGGTCGCGGGCAGCGGCGTCGGCATCGGGTGGCGGCCCGGCGGCAGTCCCAGCGCCCGGTGCACGGCGCAGAGCGCAAGCCGCGTCGCGGGGTCCTTGGAGAGCAGGCCCTTGCGACCCAGCAGCGTGGCCGCCCGGTCGGCGGTGGCGGCCTCCGCGCGCGCCCACTGCCCCGTCCCCGCGGCGCTCAGGTCGGCACCGGGCAGGTGGAGGCTCCAACCGGTCGCGTACATGGCGGTGCTCACGACGCCTCCAGCAGGGAGACCGCGTTGACGCCGCCGAACCCGAAGGCGTTCACCTGCACCAGCTGGGGCCGTGACCCGACGAAGTCGCCCACGACGAACCGCAGTCCGGCGCCCTCGGGCAGGACCGTGCGCAGACCGGCCACCGGCGGCACCAGCCCGGTCGCCAGGCAACGGATCGCCACGTCGACGTTGACGAGCGCCGCGGCACCGGAGGTGTGCCCCACCGCGCCCTTGACCGCGGTGATCAGCGGCGTGCCGCCCGCGGCGTCGACCACGGCCCGCAGTGCCCGGCACTCGGCCGGATCGTTGAGCGCGGTGCCGGTGCCGTGCGCGATGACCAGATCGGTCTCCGACGGCTCCCGCCCCGCGCGGGCGTACGCGTCGCGCATGGCGCGGCAGATGCCGTCCACGTCGGGCGCGGTCTCGTGCCGGGCGTCGCAGGACAGGCCGGTGCCGGCGACCCGCGCGAGCGCCGCTCCGGTGGCGTCCGCCGGTTCCACGACCAGCGCCGCCGCGCCGTCGCCGAGCAGCACACCGGTGCGGTCCCGGTCGAACGGGCGGACCCGCGTGGTGGGCGGGTCGCTCACCCGCCCGATCATCGCCAGCATGGAGCGTGTCATGGTGTCGGCGGCGGCGACCACGACGGCGTCGGCGTCGCCCAGGGCCAGCAGGTCCTCGGCCAGGGCGAGGACGTGGCCGCCCGCGCTGCACGCGTTGGACACCGTGATGACGTCGGTGACGCCCGGCAGCACGCGGCGCACCGCATCGGCGAAGTGCAGCTTCGAGCGTGGCGGGCGGACCCCGCTGAGGGCGAACTCCTCGACCGCGCCGAGTTCCCGCAGCCCGGTGCCGACCAGGGCGGTGACCCGGCGGCGGCCGGCGTTCAGCCCGGATGCGGCCACCGCCTCCGCCACGCAGGCCGACAACATCCGGGCGGCGCCGAACGGCGCCGCCCCGGCGGCGTGGTAGCCGTGCGAGACGTTCAGCAGCGCCCCGCCGGGGTGCCGCAACGGTGCCGCGCCGCAGGCGCCGCTGAGCAGCGCCGCGAACGTCCGCTGGCCGTCGCCCAGGCAGGTACGGACGGCGCTACCGGTCACCAGTGCCGGCATCGGCGCACCTCCTCACGACGGCCACGGCCACCGCCCCGTCGGCGTTGCGGGCGGTGAGCAGGGCCGGTCCGGCCGGCTCCGGGTCGGCCAGCCAGACCGCGAGCGCGGCGGCGGACGAGGCCGCGTCGCACTCCCCCAGCAGCCTCTTCGCCGCTACCCGGCGAGGTCGGTGGCGCAGCAGCCCGGCGACCGCGAGGTACTCGTCCCGACCCGCCTCGTCCGCCTCGCCGGTGAGGACCGCGGTGACGTCGGAGGGTGCGACGCCGGCCCGGTCCAGGGCGCGTCGGGCGCAGGCCAGGAGTGCCCGCGCCCCGGTGCCGCCCGGACCGAACCCGGTGGCGGTGACGAGGTCGGCGACCGGGGCGGCGCCGATCCAGGCCGGTGGCCGGGGCGCGGACAGGACGAACACGGCGGCCGCCTCGCCGAGCGGCACCTCGGCCGTCGTGCCGGTGAGGTGTGCGGCCCACGCCCGGTGTGCGGAGAACTCCTCGACGGCACCGGCGAGCATCACGTCGGCGTACCCGCCGGCGAGCACCATCTCGGCGTACCGGACGGCGTTGAGGAAGCCGAGCGCGCCGCCCGCGACGGTGGCGTTGACACCGCGCAGGCCGTGCCGGATAGCGACCTGGCCGGCCGCGCCGTTCATCACGGTGTTCGGGAACAGCATCGGGTTCACCAGGTACGGCTTCTCCTGCACCAGCGTCTCGCGACTGAAGTCGCTGGTGGACCGGAAACTGCCGATCGTGGTGCCGAGCACCACGCCGACGCGACCCCGGTCGGCGTCGGCGGCCAGTTCGGCCGCGCCGAGGGCGTCCTCGCAACAGGCCACCGCCAGACCGGTGGCCCGGTCGTACGTGCTGGTCCCCTTGCGGCCGAGCCGGGCCCGGATGTCGAAGCCCGGTACGACGTGTCCGCGCGGCGACGGAAGCGACTCGGTGGACAGGCCACCGGTGCCGGGGGCGACCGGGGCGTCGGAGCGCGGCAGCGACGCGGTGGCCGCGGACGTGGCCATGCCGGCCGAGGTGAGCGCGGACCAGCCGAACACGCTGACGCCGGTCATGCCACCGCTCCCAGCATCACGATGGCGTTGTTGCCGCCGAAGGCGAACCCGTCGTTCTGCACCACGCGCACGGTGGCGTCGCGGGCCACGTTCGGCACGGGGTCGAGACCCGGCAGCCCCTCGTCGGGATGCTCCCAGTTCACGGTGGGCGGCAGGAAGCCCCGGTCGATCGCCAGCACCCCGGCGATGGCGCCGAACCCGCTCGCCGCGCCCATGGTGTGCCCGATCATCGACTTGATCGAGCTCACCGGCGGCGGCTCGGGCCCGAAGACCTCGAGGATGGCCGCGCCCTCCACCAGGTCGTTGGCGGGTGTGCCGGTGCCGTGCGCGCAGATGTAGTCGACGTCCTCGGGTTTCACCCCGGCGTTGCGGTGCGCCAGCCGGATGCAGTCCGCGATGCTGGGTGTGTGCGGTGCCACCGGATGGTGTGCGTCGCAGTTGCGCCCGTACCCCAGCAGCTCGGCGTAGATCCGCGCGCCGCGGGCGCGGGCGTGCTCGAACGTCTCCAACATCAGCACGGCCCCGCCCTCGCCGGTGAGAATGCCGGAGCGGTCCCGGTCGAACGGGGCGCACGCGTGCTCGGTGAGCGCGCCCAGCCGGAAGAAGCCGGCGTGCGCCCACCGGCACACCGCGTCGGCGCCGCCGGCGAACACCACGTCGGCCTCACCGGCGACGAGCAGGTCGTAGCCGTACCCGATCGCGTAGTTGCTGGCGGAGCAGGCGGTGGCCAGGGTGAGCGACTCACCGGCGAGGCCGAGTTCCTCACTCACCGCGTGCGCGAGCCGGTTCGCCGGTAGCTGCGCCAGCAGGGCCGGGTCCTGGCCGGCGAACCCCTCGGCGAGGATCTGGGCGGTCAGCGCCTCCAGCACCTGTGACTCGCCGCTGGTGGTGCCGATCACCGCGTGGGCGCGTCCGGCGTCGATCCGGTCCGGGTCGAGACCGCCGTCGGCAGCCGCGAGCCGCGCCGCGGTGGCCGCGAACAGGCTGGACCGGCCCCACCGGGACGGGTCCAGCCTGGACAGGTGGTCACCGGGCCGGAACCCGTGCACCTCACCTGCCTTGACGAACGGGAACCCGGAGGTGTCGAAGCTGGTGATCCGGGATATGCCGGATCGCCCGGAGCGCAGCGAGTCGGCGAACGCCGACACACCGACCCCGATGCTCGAAACCGGACCGAGCCCGGTCACCGCGACGCGGACCACGGCTCAGTCCCGGCCGGTGGCGTGCCGGGTCAGGGCGGCGTGCACGGCCTTCAGGTTGCGCAGTTCGGGAAGCTCCGCCTGCGGAATCTCCACCTTGAACTGCTTGTCGATACGGGCCAGGATCTCGATGGCACGCAGCGAGTCCGCCTCGTACTCGTCCATGAAGTCGCCGGTGTCGCTGAGCTCCTCCGGCTCGACCTCCAGCACCTCCGCGACGATCTCGCGAAGCTCCTCCAGCTGCTGTTCCTTGATCGTCATCGCTGTCCTTCCGTGCTGACCGAAACCATTGGATGGGGGTGGGCGACGCCGGACGGCGGGACCGCCGGCCGGGCGACGGGGCGGCGGGTGGCGATGAGGGTGCCCACGGTGGCCACCCGGCGATCGCCGATCCAGGTCTCGCCGTGGGCGAACGCGGTGTCGGCGACCACGGAGTCGAGGTGGACCTCGTGTCGGAGGACGTCACCGGGGTACGCCGAGCCGGCGAAGTGCCAGTCCCGGGCGCCGGCGAACATCAGGACGCCGTCGTCGTCCGGCGGTGGGCTGTCCCCCAGCCAGAGCAGGGCGGCGCTCTGCCCGAACGACTCGATCAACAGCGACCGCGGGTACGCGAACCGCCACGGCTCGGCGTTCTCCGGCAGGTCGGCGTAGCAGGGCTCGGTCGCGCTGACCAGCTTGACCGTCCGGATGTGGCGTCCCGGCTCCAGCGCGAGCACCCGGTCCACCAGCAGCATCGGATGACGTTGCGGGAGAACCGCCCGGATCTCGGCGTGCTCACCCATCGCCGGCTCCGGCGGCGGCGAAGAGGGCACGCAGCTTGGCCGTGGTGGTGCCGTCGGCGCGGTACGCCACCGCGCGCACGTCCCAACCGCCGGGTGACTCCTCGGCCCGTACCTCGAGCGTGAGCGTGTCACCGTCGAGCAGCGGCGCGAGAAACCGCACCGAGCGCAGCTCGGCCAGCTCGGGCGGGCGGTCCCCGGCGGCACCGGCCATCGCCCGGCACAGCGCCTCCACGACGAAGACCCCGGGGAACACCGCCAGGTCGGGAAAGTGGCCGCGCAGGTACGGATCGTCGCCGCGCACGGGGACCCGCACGACGAAGGCCGCCCCGGCGGAGTCCAGGCGCACCAGGTCGGTGTCGCACAACGGGGATGCCACCGCCCGGGTCACAGCGTGATCCCCCCGTCGACCTGGAACACCTGGCCGGTGATGTAGGAGGCGCGTTCGCTGAGCAGGAAGGCGACCAGTTCGGCGACCTCGTCGGCCCGGCCGAACCGCCGTACCGGAATCTGGCCCAGCGCCTGCTGGCGGAGCCGGTCCGGGAGCGCGTCGGTCATCTCGGTCTCGATGAAGCCGGGCGCCACCACGTTGACCCGTACGCCGTGCCGGGCCACCTCCTTGGCCAGCGACTTGCTGAATCCGATGATGCCGGCCTTGCTGGCGGCGTAGGCCGTCTGACCGACGTTGCCGTAGACCCCGGCCACGGACGACATGTTGACGATGGCGCCGCTGCGCTGCTTCATGAAGCGGAACGCCATGGCCCGGCAGACGTTGCGGGTTCCGGTGAGGTTGGTGGCCAGCACGGCGTCCCAGTCGTCCGCGGGGGCCAGCACGAGGGGCGCGTCGCGGGTGATGCCGGCGTTGTTGACGACGAGGTCGAACGTGCCGAGGTGCTCTTCGGCGGCGCGCACGAAGTCCTCGACGGCGGCGGGGTCGGCCACGTCGCAGCGCGCGAAGTAGCACGGCACGCCGAGCACCCGGACGTCCTGTTCGGTACGCCGGGCGGCGTCGCCGCCGGTGTGGTGACAGCCGGCGACGGCGTACCCCTCGCGGGCCAGTCGCAGGGCCACCGCCCGGCCGATGCCGCGCGACGCCCCGGTGATCAGAACCCGGTGCTGTTCGGCCATTTCGCCTCCGTCGTTATTTGCGCGCGAACCATTAACAGCCGCATTGATGAATTGGCCTTAAATGGTGGAGATCGCTACTCGCCTACTTTATCGGCCGACCGGCCGGGGTCCTTCTCTCACGTTGCGACATCACTTTTCAGCTCGTTGCGAATCTCTTCCGAGTCGGCGCCGGGCGCGGGTGCGCCCCGGCGGATCCGGGTCGGGGTACGCGAGAATTTCACCGCCGGACCGACGAGCGGGGCGGTGGTTCCGTCGCTCAGCACGGTGTCCTGGAGCATCCCGCGGGCCCGTACGTGCGGGTCGGCGACCGCCTCGCTCAGCGTTCGGACCGGAGCGGCCACCAGCCCGGCGCCGGTCAGCACGTCGACCGCCTCGGTGACCGGGCGTCCCGCGCACCAGTCGGCCACGACGAGGTTGACCGCGTCGCGGTTGGCGATCCGCTGGTCGCCGGTCCGGAACCCGTCGGCGTCGGCCAGCTCGGGGCGGCCGATCGTGCGGGCCAGCGCCCGCCAGTGCTTGTTCAGCGCCACGACGAGGTAGAGGTGCCCGTCGGCGCACGCGTAGACGTTCGACGGCACCGCGAACGGGGTCTCGTTGCCCTGCCGGGCGGGCGGGTCCCCGGCGGCGGCGAGGGTCGGCAGGCCGCTGCTACCGAACAGCAGAGCGTCCAGCATGGACACGTCGACGTGCTGACCCTCGCCGGACCGGTCCCGATGGGCGAGCGCGGCAAGCGCCCCGATCGCGGCGTGCAGCCCGGCCAACTCGTCGGCGATGAAGGTGGGCGCGCGCACCGGATCGCCGTCGACCGGCCCGTTGAGCGCCATCCAGCCGCCGGCCGCCTGCACCACCGGGTCGTACGCGGGCCGGTCCCGGCCGGGACCGTACTGGCCCCACCCGGAGACGGACACGAACACCACGTCCGGGCGGACGGCACGGCAGTCGGCGTATCCGGCGCCCCACTTGGCCAGCGTGCCCGGTCGGTAGTTCTCGACCACCACGTCGGCCACCCGGACCAGCCGGAGGAACTCGGCGCGACCCTCGGTCGTGCGCAGGTCGAGGGCGAGGCTGCGTTTGTTGCGGTGCACCGTCTGGCGGAACCAGGACACCGAGGTGCCCGGGATCACCGGGGGCACCTCGCCGTCGCGGCCGTGCGCCAGCTCCACCCGGATCACGTCCGCGCCCAGGTCGGCCAGGACGCAGGTGGCCAGCGGCCCGGACCACACCTTCGTCACGTCGAGCACGCGGACGCCGTGCAGCGGCCCGGACAGGTCGGTCCGCGCCTCGGCGTAGAAGTCCTCGGCCCGCATGTCAGAGCCGCTGCAGCAGGGAGGCGGTGCCGAGGGAGCCCCCGCAGCACATGGTGATCAGCGCCGACTCCCGGCCGGAGCGCTCCAGTTCGTGCAGTGCGGTCACCAGCAGCCGGGTGCCGGTGGACCCGAGGGGGTGGCCGAGGGCGATCGCGCCGCCGTTCGGGTTGACGCGATCCGGGTCCGCACCGTACGCCGCCTGCCAGGTGAGCACGACGCCGGCGAACGCCTCGTTGACCTCGTACAGGTCGATGTCGTTGATCTTGCGCCCGGCTCGGGCGAGCAGCCGACCGGTGGCGGCGACCGGGCCATCCAGCAGGTAGTACGGGTCAGCGCCGGTGACCACCTGGTGGCTGATCCGCGCCCGCGGTCGCAGGCCGGCGGCCCGGGCCCGCCCCTGGGACATCCACAACACGGCGGACGCGCCGTCGGAGATCTGCGACGTGGTCCCGGCGGTGTGCACCCCTCCCTCGATGGTCGGCGCCAGCGCGGCCAGCCCTGCGGCGGTCGTGTGGCGCAGCCCCTCGTCGCGCTCGACCAGACGGACCGCACCGGTCGGGGTGCCGTCGCCGTTGAGCACCGGCGCGCGGACCGGCGTGACCTCCTCGGCGAAACGGCCTTCGGCCCAGGCCGCAGCGGCCCGCCGCTGGGACGCCAACCCGTACGCGTCGGCGTCGGCGCGGGTGATGCCCTCACGCCGGGCGATCCGCTCCGCGCCACCGAACTGCGCCTGGGGCGGGTCGTCCCACGGATAGTCGGCGGTCTTGTAGTGCCCGGGGCCCTGGTAGAGGTTCGTGCCGACCGGCACCCGGCTCATCGACTCGACGCCGCAGGCGATGCCGACGTCGATCTCCCCGGCCGCGATCAGCGCGGCCACCAGGTGATTGGCCTGGTGGGCCGACCCGCAGGAAACGTCCACAGTGGTGCAGCCGACGGCCGGGTCGTGCCCGGTGCTAAGCCAGGCGTTGCGGGTGACGTTGAGGCTCTGCTCGCCGGACTGGGTGACGCACCCGCCGATGATCTGTTCCACCTCGGACGGTTCGGTGCCGGTCTGGTCCAGCACCGCCAACAGCACGTGCCGCAGCAGCTCCACCGCCTTGAGACCGGCCAGCGCGCCACCCCGCCGCCCGATCGGCGTACGGGTGGCGGCGACCATGACCGGCAGCCGATCACCGGACGCCGTCACGCGTCGGTCCGCAGGGTGATGGCGAGCTTGGGGCAGCCCCGGGCCGCGATCTCCGTCGCCGGCCACAGTTCGGGCGCCGGGTGCTCCGCGCGGACCCGGAGCACGTCGTCCTCGCCCAACTCGAACACCTCCGGGGCGGCGTCGGCGCACAGGCCGTTGCCGTCACACTGGTCGAAATCGACGATGACGTGCACGAGTGCCTCCCCGGGTCCGTATCCGACGCCATCGTCGCCGCCCGGCCCGTCGGCCCGCATCTTCAAAATTGCCGCCTGGCATTTTCTGTGCCACTTCTTCTCGCACGTTGCGGAATTCGCCGACAAATGGCGACGCCGGCCTGCGTTGGCATTAGCGTGCCTCTATGCGGCTGGACGACAGCGACGAAGAAGGCGAATTCCGGGCCGAGCTGCGCGCCTGGTTGCGCGCGCACGTGCCGGCCCCCTCCGCGGGTCCGCCACAGCCGTGGCCGGAGTCGGAGATGCGGCAGTGGAGCGCCACCCTCGGCAAGGCCGGGTACGCCGGTCTGACGTGGCCTCGGGAGCACGGCGGGCGGGGCCTGCCACCGCTGTACCAGGCGATCCACGCCGAGGAGAGCACGCTGGCCGGCGCCCCGGACCATCTCAACGTGATCGGCCTGCACATGGTCGGTCCCACGCTGATCCGGTACGGCACCGCGACCCAGAAGGCCGTCAACCTCCCGGGGATCCTGTCCGGCGACCTCATCTTCTGCCAGGGTTTCTCGGAGCCGGAGGCTGGCTCGGACCTGGCCGCGGTCCGCACCCGGGCGGAACGGACCGCGCACGGGTGGACGGTCACCGGCGAGAAGGTGTGGTCCTCGTACGCCCATCTCGCCGACCGCTGTCTCCTGCTGGCCCGCACCGAACCCGACGCGCCCAAGCATCGCGGCCTGACCTGCTTCCTGCTCGACATGCGCTCGCCCGGTGTCGAGGTGCGCCCGCTGCGCCAGATCTCCGGTGACACCGACTTCAGCGAGATCGTGCTGACCGGCGTGGAACTGCCCGAGGACAGCGTGGTGGGTGCGCGCGGCGAAGGCTGGAAGGTGGCGCTCACGACTCTCTCGCACGAACGCGGCACGTTCGGCATCACGCTCACCGCTCGCCTGGCGGTGCAACTGGACCGGCTGATTCGTACCGCGCACGCGGTCGGCGCCACCGCCGACCAGGCCGTGCGCCGGGAGATCGCCGATCTGCACGTGCGGCTTCAGGGGCTGCGCTTCACCGGTTACCGGGCGCTCGCGCAGCTGGAACGGGGCGGTGAGCCCGGCCCGGAGAGCTCGGTGCTCAAGCTGCGCTGGTCGCAGACCCACCAGCAGATGTGCCGGCTGGGACTGCGGCTGGTGCAGGGCGACACCGCCGGACACGCCGGGCAGTGGGCGGCGTACTGGCGGCGGGCGCAGCTGCGCAGCCGCGCGAACAGCGTCGAGGGCGGCACCTCGGAGATCCTGCGCGGGATCGTCGCCGAACGTGTTCTCGGCCTGCCTCGGCACCGTTAGGAGCGTGCACCATGGACTTCGCCACCACCACCGCACAGCGGGACCTGGCCGACGCGGCCCGACGCCACCTGAGCGACCGCTTCCCGCCGGCCCGGCTCGCCGCGACGGCGGATCACGGCCTCCTCGATCCGGAGGACTGGACCGCGCTGGACCGGCAGGGCTGGCTGGACGCGGACCTCGGACCGGTGGATCTGGCCCTGCTGGCCGAGGAGAGCGGACGGGCGCTGCTCCCGCAACCCTGGGTCGGCACGGCCGGGTCGGCTCTGCCGGTGTACCAGTCGGCGGGGTTGGCGCTACCCGGACCGGCCGCGCTGGTCGATTCCTCGGACACGTGCGCCGCGCACGACACTCCGGACTGGCGGATCAGCGGGAGCGCGCCCGGCGTGGTCGACGCTCACCTGGCCACGGAGCTGGTGGTGGCCGCCACCACCCGCCAGGGGGTGGCGCTGTTCGGCGTCGCGCCCTCCGAGGTCTCCGTCGCCGAGCGGGACGACATCGACCCGCTGCGCCGGTACGCCACGGTCCGGATGCTGCACGCGCCCGCCCGGTTGCTGGCCGACCCGGCCCGTACCGCCGAACTGCTGCCGGCGCTGCGGTTGCGAAGTGCCATGCTGCTGGCCTGCGAGGCGGTGGGTGTCGCGGACGGCGCCCTGGCCGAAGCCGTGCGGTACGCCGGAATCCGGACCCAGTTCGGCCGGCCGATCGGCTCGTTCCAGGCGGTGGGACACCAACTGGCCGAGGCGTACGCGGAGATCGAGACCGCCCGGTCGCTGGCCTACCGTGCGGCGGTGACGCTGAACGGCGACGGCGACGGCGCCGTCGAGGCGGTGGCCTGTGCCGCCGTTGCCGGTCCGCGCGCAGCCGTGCTGGCCTGCGAGGTGGCCCTACAGGTCTGCGGTGGCATCGCCATGACCTGGGAGTTCGGTCTGCACTTGCGCTACCGGCGGGCGCTGTGGCTGGACGCCCACCGGGTCACCTCCGTGCCACCGCACGACGTGCTCGCGGCCCTGCTGCTGAGCTGACCGCCGGCGCGCACCGCTGAATCGAGAGGACGACAGATGTCGTTGCAGCTGCACTGGTTCCTGCCCACGCACGGGGACGGGCGCGAGGTGGCCCAGCCCTCCTCCGGCCCGCCACCGCCCGGCGCGCGCCGCGACGTCGACCCGGACTACCTGCGTCAGGTCGCCCTCGCGGCGGACCGGTTCGGGTTCACCGGAATGCTCGTGCCCTTCGGCATGTTCTGCGAGGACCCGTGGCTGGTGTCGGCCGCGCTCGCCGCGGACACCCGGCGGATCCGCTTCATGGTGGCGATGCGCCCCGGGCTCATCTCGCCGGTGCTGGCCGCGCAGTCGGCGGCGACCCTGCAACGTCTCTGCGGCGGTCGCCTCCAGCTCAACGTGGTCACCGGCGGCGACGCCGACGAGCAGCGGCGCTACGGCGACTGGTTGTCGCACGACGAACGGTACGCCCGCACCGGCGAGTTCCTCGACGTGTTCCGCCGAGCCTGGACCGGTGAGCGGTTCGACCACACCGGCACGCACTACCGCATCCGGGCGGGCCTGCTCACCCGGCCGTACCCGGTCGCTCCGGAGATCTTCGTCGGCGGCTCCTCCGACGCGGCCCGGGAGGTGGCCGCCGCGCACGCCGACGTGCTGCTGGCCTGGGGCGAGCCACCGGCGGCCATGGCGGAGGCGATGGGCCGGGCCCGCGAACTCGCCGACGCGCACGGACGGACCCTGAGCTTCGGCACCCGCTTCCACGTCATCGCCCGGGACACGTCCGAGCAGGCCTGGAAGGTGGCGCGGCAACTGGTCGACGGCATGGACCCGGCGCGGATCCGGCAGGCGCAGCAGCGCTTCCGATCCACCGAGTCGCAGGGGCAGCAGCGGATGGCGGCGCTGCACGGTGGGCGTACCGACGACCTGGAGGTCTACCCGAACGTCTGGGCCGGGTACGGCCTGGTCCGCCCCGGCGTGGGCACCGCGCTGGTGGGCAGCCACGAGGACGTGGCGGACCGGATCGAGGAATACCACCGGCTCGGCCTGGACCACCTGATCCTGTCGGCGCAGCCGCACCTCGAAGAGGCCTACGTCGTCGGGGAGGGCGTCCTCCCGCTGCTGCGCAAGCGCGGCGTGCTCGCCGGCTGACGCCGGCCCAGAACCCGTCGGTGCCCCGGCCCTGAAAGGGCCGGGGCACCGGGTTTGCGGGATCAGACCTCCGAGGCGGTGCCGACGGCGTCGGGCTGCCACGCCGGCACCTCGGGTGCCGGACGGCGGCTGCGGGTCAGCACCCGGAGCATCATCGCGGGCCGCATCAGGGCCTGTGGCGGCTCGACGAGCCCCGCCACCCGCATGAAGGTCCGCGTCACCTGCGGGTCGCGGGTGGCGGCCGCCTGCATCTTGGCCATGTACGCGTTCGCCATCCGCACCTTGAGCGGTCGCGGGCCCTGCACCTGCGGGAAGCTCAGGTCACCACCCGCCGAGATCTCCCAGGGCACGTCGGTGACCGCGGACACGGCCTGTTGGAAGTCGGTCGGCCGGGGTGCCGTGCCGCCGGCCAGGTGGTCGCGCAGCGTCAGCGCCTCCAACGCCGCCACTGTCATGCCCTGACCGTAAACCGGGTTGAAGCTGCACGCCGCGTCGCCGAGGACCAGGAAGCCGTCCGGCAGCCGGGACAACCGCTCGTAGTGGCGACGGACGCTGGCCGGGTACCGCAGGGACACCGGCTCGTCCAACGGCTCGGCGTCCTGGATGGCCTGGTAGATGTCCGGAACCGGCAGCGACTTGACGAACTCCAGGAAGCCGGCCGGGTCGGCCGGCGCGCTGTCGCCGAGCACCCCGGTCAGAGAGACGATGCACCGACCGCCGTCGATGCGGGACAGGAACGCGCCACGCGGGTGCGACGGCGACGACACCGGGTTGATCGACAGGTCGCCCTTGAGAACGTCGTCCGAGGCCAGCCGATAGAGGCGGGTCGTGTAGGTCAGGTCGATCCGGATCCGGTCCTCGTCCGGCCGGCTGTACCCCAGTTCCTCCAGCCAGACCGGGGTACGCGACCCGCGGCCGGTGGCGTCGACCACCAGGTCCGCGGTGATCGTCTCCTCGGCCGTGCCGTCGCGCCCCTGCACCCGCACCCCGGTGACCCGCCGGCGGTCCCCGGTGGTGGTCAGCCCGACGATGTCGCGCTCCTCGGCGAAGCGTACGGCCGCAAGCTCGGCCACCCGTTCGCGCACCAGCCGCTCCAGCACGGGACGGGCGGCGGACACGCAGGTCAGACCGGTGCTGGCCGGTGCCAGCGGGCGCCCGTTGAAGAACCATCGCAGCTCGCCCAGGTCGCCGGTCGGCACCCCGGCGGCCACCGCCTCCGCCGTGAATCCGGGGAACAGCTCGTCCAGGATCTGCTGGCCCCGGGCGAGCAGGCCGTGCACGTGCCGGCCCTGTGACACGCCACGTCGGGCGGTGGAGACGCCGGTGAGCCGGTCGCGGTCGACGATGACCACCTCGGCGTACGCGTCGGCCAGTACCCGCGCCGCCAGCAGGCCCGCCATGCTGCCGCCGAGAACGACGGCACGCTCTCCCACCTGTGCGCTCACGGCTGCCCCTTCCTGGCCTGGTTGCTCACGACTCGCCGCGCGGACTGTTCTGGTAAGCCGCCAGCAACCACTCGCCGTCGCGCTCGACGAGGATCCAGGACGCCCGGATGGCCCGGGCCGGCGACACGTCCTCGGAGCCGGGCTCCAGGACACCGCCCTCGGTCGTCAGCACCGCGACGCCGGGCGCGATCAGGCGGGCGTCGACCGGCGTGCCGGTGACCCGGGTGCCCTTGAGCTGGCCCTGGAACGCCTGCTCCATGTAGCCGCGGATCTTGTCCCGGCCACGGCAGAACACCCCGGGCAGGATCATGGTCGCGTCATCGGTGAACGTGCGGGCGAACGCGTCGGCGTCGTGCTCCGCCCACGCGGCGACGATGTGCCGCGGTACCGCGGCCACGGCGGCCTGAGCGTCGGCGTTGAAGGTGCTCGTGGTCATTCTGGTGTCCTTTCTCGGCGGCTCAGAGATAGAGGGTGTCGGGTTCGAGGCCGCACAGGATCCGGCCGTACAACTCGGTGTTGGTGTCCGGGTTCATCAGCGCGTGCAGGTTGACCGCCTGCACGTCGCGGGCGATGCGCTGGATGGGCACGTCGTCGTAGAGCGAGGAGCCGCCGCTGGCGCCGGCGAGGATGCCGACCGCCTCCTTCGCCAGGCGGCACGCGGCCCCCAGGTCGGCCCGGGCCCGGGCGCGCTCCGCCAGGTTCCACGGCTGGCCGCCGGCCGACTTGTCGTCGACCTGCGCGGTGAGGCGGTGTACGTGGAACTCGGCCTCGTCGGTCTTCAGCTCCGCCTCGGCCACCTGGCGATGGGTCAACGGCGCCTCGGCCTGCTTCTCGTACCCCGTGTAGGTGATCTTGCGCTCGGGCAGCCGCTCGAGGAACGTCTCACCGGCCGCGCGGGCCAGGCCCAGCACGGTGCCCACCGACGACGCGGAGGCGACCGGCAGCAGCGGCGCCCGGTACATGGCGGGCGCGCCGGCCGCGTCCGGTCCGGTCCGGCCCTGGAGCGCCACCGGCAGCGGCAGGAACCGCTCGGCCGGCACGAACAGGTCCTGGGCGACGGTGCTGACGCTGCCCGTGCCGCGCAGGCCGGACGTGTGCCAGTCGTCGACGATCTGCAACTCGGAGGTCGGCACCAGCGCCATCACCGGCATCGGCGGCCCGTCACCGCCGACCAGCACCGCGATGATCTCCTGCCAGTGGCTGTGCAACGCGCCGCTGATGAAGCCCCACTTGCCGTTGACGACGATGCCGCCGTCGGCCGGGACCGCCATGGCGGACGGGCTCAGGGTCCCGCAGATCCGCACGTCCGGCGTGGAGAAGACCTCCTCCTGCACCGCCTCGGGGAACAGGCCGGCCATCCACGTCGGAATCCAGTAGACGGAGGCGGTCCACGCGGTGGCACCGTCGGCCCGGCCGAGCGCGGTCGCGACGTCGGCGAGCGTGCGGGTGTCGGCCTCGTAGCCGCCGAACCGCTTCGGCACCCGCAGCTTGAAGACCCCGGCGTCGGCCAGTGCCTCGATCGTCTCGTCGGGCAGTCGGCGGTCCCGCTCGGCCTGCACGCCGTTCTTGCGCAGCAGCGGGGCGAGGTCCGTGACGCGCGCGACGATCTCCTCGCGCCTGGGTGTGTCGGTGGTGGTCAGCACGGCGGCTCCCTCAGGTCGTCGGTGGTTGTCAGGCAGCGGGTACGGGGGCGGTCAGCCGGACCGGCAGCGTCCGGTGGCCGTTCATGATGAAGGTGGGCAACGGCTGCAGGTCGGCGACCGGCACCGCCAGCGCGATGTCGGGGAAGCGCTCGAACAGCGAGGAGAGACCGGTGGTCGCGACCGCCCGGGCCACCCCGGCGCCGAGGCAGTAGTGCGGTCCGTGGCCGAAGGAGAGGTGCTCCTTGTCGGCGCGCCTCAGGTCGAAGCGGTCGGAGTCGTCGCCGTGCAGGGCGGGATCACGACCGACCGCGCTGTAGTTGATCAGAATGGGATCGCCCTGCGGGATCGTCACGCCGTCCAGCTCGATGTCCTCGACGGCGTACCGCAGCGGCAGGTGCGCCAGCGGCGACTCGACCCGCAGCGTCTCGTCGATGACGTCGTTCCAGGTGGCCTCGCCGGACAGCACGAGATCCCGCTGCTCCGGGTCGCTGAGCAGGGCCGTGATGGCGTTGTCGAAGAAGTTGATGGTGGTCTCGGAGCCGGCGCCCAGGATGGCGAAGATGGTGTCGGTCAACTCCTCCTCGCTGAGCCGGGAACCGTCCTCGTCGCGCGCGGCGATGAGGTCGCTGGTGATGTCCTCACCCGGGTTCTCCCGCTTGCTGGCGATGAGATCGGCCATCGCACCGCGCCATCCGGCCAGCACGGCCTGCGCCTGCTCCGGGGTGACGGTGGTGTCGACCATCATGTCGATCACCTTCGCCGTCTTGGCGCGGGCCTCCTCGGACATGCCGATGAGGTCGGCCACCAGGCGGGCCGGCAACGGGTACGCGAACCGCTCACGCAGGTCCACCACCTCACCGGGAGCGGCGGCGGCCAGCCCGTCGAGAAGCTCCTCGGTGATCTTGGCGATCCACGGCCGGATGGCCTCCGTACGCCGCGGGGTGAACGCCTTGCCGACCAGCTTGCGCAGCCGCACATGGTCCTTGCCGTACGCGGTGACCATGTTGTCCATCGCGATCCAGCTGATCATCTCCCAGTCCGGCGGGATCTCGCCGTTGATGAACGCCGGCCAGTGGTTGCGGGCGCTCTTGGTCACCCGCGGATCGGTGAGCAGTTGCTTGATCACCGCATAGCTGTTGATCGACCACGCCACCACGCCGCCGGGCAGGACCACCTGAGTAGCGGCACCCTGCGAACGCAGCTTCGCGGCCTCACCGTGGATATCTTTTCCGGTGGTGTCCAGAGAGAACGGGCAACTGTCCATGGATGACTCCCAGTTTCGGCGGAGTGTTTCGGCCACGCGCCGGTCCGCCCGGCGACGCCGAAGTGCCCGTTCCGTCGGGCGCAGCGGATCGACCGGTGGCGTTGCACGAGCGTGTCACCAGCCGATCCGGCGGTGCATCTCTCGGTGTGCGCACTCGGTCTCCGCGGCCGTGAGGCCGGTCCGCTCAGCCGGGTTCGGCGCAGAGGTGGGAGGTCAGGGCGGTACGGGCCCACTCCTCCCAGGTGTCCGGTGACCAGCCCCGGTCGCGGACGAAGATCAGATAGAGCTGCGGGCTGAGCAGGCCGAACAGCAGGTCCGCCGCCATCTCGACGGAGAGGCCAGGACGGGTGTCGGGCTTGCCGACCAGGGCTTCTGCGGCTGCGTGGTGCACCGTGTAACGCGGGTCGGGGCCGTCCGGCCACTGTGCGGCGATCTCGGGATCGGTGGCTGCCGCGGCCGCGATCAGCGGCATGATCGGAGCGACCCGGCCGAGGATCTCGCGGGTGCCGTGCACGTGCGCGCGCAACTGCCCGGCGGCCGTGGGCTCGGCGCACGCGGCACGGAACCACTCACGGTCTATCGTGGCCACCGGCTCGGTGTCCCCGGCGATGGACGTGTCGACGACGTCCTTGAACAGCGTGCGCTTGTTGCGGAAGACGAAGTAGACCGTCTGGACGGCCACGCCCGCACGGTCCGCGACCTCCTGCAGGCTCGTCGCCCCGTAACCCTGCGCGAGGAACAGCTCGCGAGCCGCCTCGACGACCTTCTCACGGGTGCGGCGCGAGCGCTCGGTCCGCTTGTCCGGCCGCTTGACTTTCTCCATGCCGCGAGTCTATATCTAGAGACGGTCACTAGAGTTTGACTCTAAATTTGGAGGAGACGATGGACCATCCCCACGCCACCCAGAAGCCGGAGCCGGACCCGGCCCCAACGCGGCGGGACCCGGAGGAGGAGGCCGTCCACCGCGCACTGGAGCGCTACTACCGCACCGGCAAGCCACCCTGGGACACCGGCGTGACGCCACCCGAACTGGTCGACCTGGTGGAGGGGAACGCTGCGCTGCCGCCCGGCCGCGCCCTCGAACTCGGCTGCGGCACCGGGACCAACGCCACCTACCTCGCCCGGCACGGCTGGGAGGTGGCAGCCGTCGACCTGATCGACTCCGCCGTCGACCAGGCCAGGGAGAAGGCCGCGAAGGCGGGAGTGGCGTTACACCTACGGCACGGAGACGCGACCCGCCTCGACGAGCTGGACGTGCCGGGGCCCTTCGACCTGTTCTTCGACCTGAGCTGCTACTGCGGAATCCCGCTGCACCGCCGCGACGCCTACGCCGCCGGGCTCACCCGGCGCGCCGCCCCCGGAGCACGACTGCTGATGTTCGGGTACGGCCCCGAGCCGCTCGGCAATCCGATGCCCGACATCACGTCGTGGGCGGCGGGCGTCACCGCCGACGAGCTCCGCGCCAGGTTCCCCGGCTGGGAACTGACCGACGTCACGCCGGGCACCAACTCGGTGCCGACCTTCTGGTTCACGCTGCGCCGCGACGCCTGAGGCCTGTTTCACAAGGGCGGTCGCGCCGAGGCGGTGGCCGGGCGGCCGCCCACCGCGTTTCGGTTGTGGCAACAACGGTGCGACCAGCGCTCATTGCTCCCGGTCACATCCGAAGGATGCCGCCGCTGTCGAGACATTCGGACACCTTGACCGCATCGACGCCGGCAGTCACGCGGACGCACCGGGCAAGGCCCGAGCGCTTCTCAAGCAAGCTTTACCGCTTCCGTCTCCGGCATCAGGGTGGTGTTGGCGATGAGTTTGTGCAGTACTCTCAGCGCCGCAACGTAGTCCGCGTCGTCGATGTCGCGGTGGATCAGCGCCCGGATCTCGGGAGCGTACTGCTTCATCTGCAGGCGAGCTGCCTCGCCCGCGACGGTGATTCGTAGGCAGCCGTCGTGATCTTCTTGGAGGCAACCGCGGCCAAGGAGCACCTCGGCTTCGCTCGCGAGGTCGTCGTCGGGGCGGATGTACTCCGTCATGGCTTGCTGAAGCTGGGGAATGGTCATCGCTGCGCCGTCATCAGGTGCGAGGTCGTGAGGGGATAGGTGGCGCAGGATCCAGAACTGCGGCTGCGTGAAGCCGCGCTTGGCCTGCTCGTCACGGGTGAACCGGATGATGGACTCGTACGCCAGCCGCGTCCAGTACGCGGCCACCTGGTTGGCGTCGGCCTGCATCGGTAGGGCCATCACTGCTCCTTCGATATCGTTCGGGGTCATGCGCGCGCACACCGCCCGACGTCAAATCGACCGTGCCTCTTCGCCTCGTCGGACAACCACGAGGCGACCGCGGCGCCAAGACGGCCCTCACGGACGCTCGCAACTACGACTGCCAACCTGAAAGCGCCGGCTGGAAGCACCTGCGCTTGCTCCGCCGACGGGCGGCACTGCGCCCGCGATCCCGCCGACCGGCACGGTCGCGGCCCCCAGGGCCACCGCTGTCTCCTGGGATCTGCATACAGCTGATGCTGGACGTTAAACAAAGGTTGAAGTCAAGAGCGCGTTGCAGCATGTTGGGAACATGACTGCGACGCAGGCCCCGCCATCGTTCACGCTCACCGTCAAACACGTTGCCCAGGCGAGCCACGTCGCTCCGTCCGCAGTGCGCTTCTACGAAGAGCACGGTCTGATCCACGCACGCCGAACCACCGGGAACCAGCGCCGGTTCGACGAGAACGCCGCCTGCCGCATCCGGTTCGCCCGACTCGCTCAGCGAGTCGGGCTGACAGTCCGGGAGATCGCCGACATCTTCCAGGCGCTACCCGAGAAGCCGTCGGCGCAGGACTGGGCGCGGGTCTCCGACTCGCTGGTCGCTGAGGCGGAGGCGCGCGTGGCGGACTTGCGCCGCGACCTCGACGCCCTCCAGACGGTCACAACCAGGTGCACTGCCGGAATCGTACGGTGAGGCACGGGCGATCCTCCTGCCACCGGCAGCGGCATACCGCCCATCGACCGACACTTCTCAAATACGCTCTCAGCGCCTTGAGCAACAACGTGGGCTGGCGCGGGCCGCCGCCCGGGTGGACGGCGGCCCGCCGCGGTCAGAGATTGCCGTCGCGGTTGAGCCAGGCCCGATCCGCCCCCTGGCGGTAGACGACGAGGTGGTCAGCCTTACCGTCGCCGCTGCGCATTCGCCTCCAGGTGCGGTCGAGGAAGTCGGCGGCGAGCGGTCTCACCGGGAGCATCGCCGGCCACGCTTGCGACTAGGCAATTTCCACCGACGCGGTGCCGCGCCCCGCTGACGGATGATCTTCCCGTCCATGAGTACGACGTGATCGAGCAGACGGGGAAGCTACATGACCACCCAGACCGACGTCGCCACCACCGCCGCCACAGCACCGACCCGCTGGCAGGATCGGACCGGGCGCATCCTGATGGCCATCACGGCAGCCGCCACCCTGGTGCCGTTCGTCGAGGGCGTCACCCGCCTCGGCGGCCTCTCCGATGACCTGATCCTGACCGAGTACTGGCGAACCTGCGCCTACATCGTCTTCGCCGGGATGTGGGCTCTGCTGGCGGTCGCGCCACGAAAGCAGCGCGGCATGTGGGAGCTTCTGCTGTTCCACAAGATCGCCGTCACCATCCAGGCCGGGTTCATCCTGGATGTTCCCCACGCGGACCGCACCCTGATCGCCGACGGACTCGTGTCGCTGACCACCCTCGTCGCCTACGTGCTCTGCCGCGGCTGGTACACCTGGCGCCGCGACGCGCTGGGACCCGACGACAACCGCTGATCGAAGCCGGTACGTGTTCCCCGCTGACGGATCGCCCGCCGACGGCCCAGCGCTGGCGTTCCCGTCAGCGAGGAGCGCGGCTCGGTGCCGCGCCCCTCGGCGGTGTCGGCCACTACAGTGGCCCTCATGTCCGTACGTCCGCCTCTCGCCGAACAGTTCGATCTGCGTCCGCATCCCGAAGGCGGCTGGTTCCGGGAAACCTATCGGTCCGCTGTCACGTTCGAGCCCGATGGTTACCCGGGCAGCCGTGCCGCCGCGACCGCGATCCTCTTTCTCCTCGAGCCGGGTGACTCGTCGGCCTGGCACACCGTACGGTCGGACGAGATCTGGTTCTGGCACTCGGGTGGGCCGTTGGCGCTGACAGTCGGCAGGGACAGCCGGCCGACCATCCTGAGCGCCGAGTGCCCGCAGATCCTGGTTCCGGCGGGCGAGTGGCAGTCCGCGACACCGGCGGGCGACGAGCACGTCCTCGTCAGTTGTGTGGTGAGTCCGGGCTTCGACTTCGCCGACTTCACCATGCCGTGAGCACGAACGTCGCCGTTGACGGTCCTCACCGGGCGGGACCACGGTGCCACCGGAGGGGGTCGTCCTCCAGCACGGAGCGGTCCCAGTGCCCGAGGTCCGCGGCGGCTTCGTAGGTGGTGCGGAGGAACTCGGCGACCGCGCGATCGGGGTCCGGTGCGGCGCGGGCCACCTCGTACGGCAGCAGGAACTGCTGGAACTCGGAGCTGTAGTAGGCGCCTTCGGGACCGATCTGCCGCTCGGCGAACCCGTCCGGTGCGGGGTAGGCGTACGAGTAGAAGGCGCCTTCCTCGCCGCCGCCGGGCCAGAACCCGCAGCTGGACAGTTCCCGGGAGTAGCCCTCGACCATCACCCAGTCCCCGCAGTTGGGCACACCCCCGGGGTGCGGCGGGGCCGACCGGCCGGAGAAGCGGGTGCAGGCGAGGTCCATCCCACCCCAGAAGAAGTGCACCGGACTGACCTTGCCCACGAAATGCGACCGGAACTCGCCGATGACCCGGTTCGCCTGCAACAGCTGACGCCAGAACAGGGCGGCCGCGTCGCCGTCGTAGGAGGCGTGCTCGTGGTCCTCGGCGAACGGGATCGCCGGGTCGACCTCGTTGGGGTACGGCCGGATCGGTGCCTCGATCCCGAGCTCGTCGAGCATGGCCATGACCCGCGAGTAGAACTCGGCGACCGGCATCGGCCGGAGCGCGAGGCTCCGCGTGCCGCCGTCGCTGGTCCGCACGTCGAGCCGATGGCCGATGAAGTCGAACTCGATTTCGAAGGCTCCCGTGCCGTACGGGATGGCGGAGGTCGTCAACCCGCGCGGGCTCACGTACAGGGGCACCTGCCACCAGTGGTTGAGAAACGGCGCGTGTGCCATGCGGATCTTGCCCACGATCTGGGTCCACATGTGCAGGGTGTCGCGGGTGGCGGTCCAGTCCGAGACCCGCAGGCTCGGCCAGGTCGTCGTTGCCGGGCTCGTCATCACTACTCACATCCTTGGCGCTGTCACGAGAGGGTGACAGAAGTCGTTGTCGTGGCCGGTCGTCGGCGTCAGCGGTACTCGGGGTTGGCGGCGTCCGGATGAACTCCCGCGTCCCAGGCCGTGCGCTGGTTGCCGTAGGCCGGGAAGCCTCCAGCGCCGCGCATCATCGACGCGAGGTGGAGCAGGTTGTAGGTCATGAACGCGGTATTGCGGTTGGTGAAGTCGTTCTCCGGCCCGCCGGAGCCCTCGTCGAGGTAGGAGGGGCCGGGGCCGACCTCGCCGAGCCAGCCCGCGTCGGCCTGCGGTGGGACGGTGAAGCCGATGTGCTGCAAGCTGTAGAGAATGCTCATCGCGCAGTGCTTCAGGCCATCCTCGTTGCCGGTGAGCAGGCAGCCCCCGACCCGCCCGTAGTAAGCGTACTGGCCCTGCTCGTTGAGCACGCCGGAGTAGCCGTAGAGCCGCTCGATCACCCGACGGGTCACCGAACTGTTGTCGCCGAGCCAGATCGGCCCGGCGATGACCAGGATGTCGGCGGCGAGCACCCGGGTCAGCAACGCGGGCCATTCGTCGCTGTCCGCCCCGTGCTCGGTCATGTCGGGTCGGACGCCGGTGGCGATGTCGTGGTCGACGGCGCGGATCTGGTCCACGGCGACCCCGTTCGCCTCCATGATCGCCACACTGCGATCGATCAACCCCTGGGTGTGGCTACGGCCGGGAGAACGGTTGAGGGTGCAGTTGATGTACATCGCACGCAGTCCGGTGAAGTCGGGCTTGGAGATCATCGACGCGGTCATGGGTGGGTCCTTCCTGGTTATCGGTCGCGCCCCGGCCTGCCGGTCGGCTCAACGAGCGTCACACCCTGGGCAGGGTCCGACGAAGCACCGTCCAGCTCCCGAGCGCGGCGGCGCATCCGGTGGATCAACGTAACGAGCGTGGTATGTCGTGACCTGCGCCGAATCGGCTGGTCAACGGGTCGGCCACGGCGGGCCGGACGCAGCGCCTACGCGCTGAGCGCCGCCGCGGCCGCCGCGATCGACGCGGGCGTGACGCGGCAATGGTGCGGTGACCACCCCACTATTCGGTGCTCACCGGCGAGCGAACAGTGACACCACGTCACCAGCGGACGTGACACCACGCCACTGGTGCCTCGGCCGCCCAGGCCGACCCGCTCCGGACGACCGCGTATCGGATCACCGTCCAGCGCTCGACCGACCGAGCGGTTGGGGGCCCATCAGGGCCGGGCCCGCAGGGGCTCGCCTGCAACGCATCGCGTTGACCCGGCAGCACCCCGTAGTTAGCGTTAACCGGCCCGTCCAGTTTGGAGAGAAACGCACCCCGGCCAAGGAGGATCAATTGAGACTGCGACAGCCAAGACCGCGTCTCGGGCGGAGTCGGAAGGGCAGAGGTGTCGCGGTCCTGGCACTGGGTGCGCTTCTTTCGGTCTCGCTAGCGGCGACGCCCTCGTACGCTGCCGAGGAGCAGCTCACCGAGGGCCTGGTGCATCACTTCGCCCTCGACGAGACCGGTGGGACGACGTTGGTCAACTCGGGTAGCGCGGGTGCGGCGGCGAACGCCACCCTCGTGAATCCCGAGAAGGCGGCCCTGACCGGCGAAGGAGTCAGGTTCAACCCCGACTCCTACGAGAGCGCCCTCGACGGCGCATACGTGGCGCTGCCGAACGACATCACCGCCGGCATGTCCAACCTCACGGTGGACTACGACGTGTGGGTCGACCCGGCGAACGTCGGCGAGCACCAGATGTGGGGTTTCGGCCGTAAGTCCGGCTCGTGTGACGTCGACACCGGCGCCGAGGGCTCCATCTTCGCGTCGAACACCCAGCGGTTCCGCGTGGCGGTGGGCCCGACGAACCTCCAACAGAGCAGGGTCCGCATGCTCGAGGGAGCGTGGACCCATGTCACCTACACCCAGTCACTGAACTCGGACGGAACGAGCTGGACCGGCAGGGTCTACCTCGACGGTGTGCTGCACGCGACGTCGACGAACCTGACGACGGCGCCGTCGGTGAACGCCGCGGGGACCAACTGCAACTTCCTCGGTCGCTCGCAGACATCGGGCCACTACTCGTTCCGCGGAACGATCCGGGACTTCCGCGTGTACGACCGGGCCGTGAGTCTCGACGAGACACTGCTCCTGGCAGAGAAGACCGTCTCCGACGGCGTCCGCGCCGACGCCGCGGCCATCGACCTCGGCCGCACCAGCGCCGTCGTACGCGACCTCGTTCTGCCCAAGGTGGGCTCCGTGGCGGGCTCGGCCATCACCTGGACGAGTTCCGACCCCTCCGTCGTCGAGGTCAACACCCCGCCGGCCGTCGCGAGCGCCCGAAAGGTCGCGGTGACCGGCCGGATCACCCGGCCCGCACAGGGACAGGCCGACGCGACAGCCACGCTCACGGCGACTGTCCGCAAGGGCGCGCAGGAGGTCGCCACCCGGGAGATCCCCGTGGTGGTGAAGGCCGAGTTCGACGACGCGCAGGCTGTCGACCGGGACGCCTTCGATCTGAGGGTGGACGGCGCCGACGGCGTACGCGGAAACCTCGACCTCACCGCCGAGGGCGAGTTCGGCTCCACGATCACCTGGAGGTCGTCCACCGGCCTCGTCACCCCGACCGGCGTGGTCAGCCGCCCGGCCTTCGGCCGGGCGGACGTTGCCGCCACCCTGACGGCGACCATCACCAAGGGCAGGGCCTCGCAGAAGAAGTCGTTCCCGGTGACCATCACCGCAATGCCGCGCTCGGAGGAGTACGAGCGGTACTTCATGGGGTACTTCAAGGGCGAGGGAATCGCCGACGGCGAGCAGATCATGTTCGCCACCTCGAACGGAAACACCGCTCTGGACTGGACCGGTCTGACCGGAGGTCGGCCGTCACTCATCTCCCAGCTGGGCGACCAGGGGCTTCGTGACCCGCACATCGTCCGCTCCCCCGACGGCGACACGTTCTACATGATCGCCACCGACCTGAACTGGTACGACCAGGGCGGGTACGCCATCAACGACACGCAGTACATCGAGGTGTTCGAGTCGCACGACCTGGTGAACTGGACCCCTCAACGGCACGTGAAAGTGGCGCCCGACAACGCCGGCAACGCCTTCGCACCAGAGTCGCTGTGGGTCGAAGAACTGGGCGCCTACGTCGTGTTCTGGGCCCAGTCGCTGTGGAACGACCCCGTGAACCGCACCGGTCAGGGAAACGCGCAGATGTGGTACGCCACGACACGAGACTTCAAGACGTTCTCCGCTCCCCAGGTCTGGCAGGATCCGGCCCCGCTGTCGCGGATCGACACGACCGCGATCCGGGTCGGCGACAACTACTACCGGGTGACCAAGAACGAGGCCGGCAACCAGGGCTCGGACATCTTCTCGGAGAAGCACACCGACTTCCTCGACAGCGACATCGACAACTGGACGTTGGTAGCGCCGGCTCTGGGGCGCACGACGTGGGTCGCCAACCAGGGGTACGAGGGACCGGTCATCTTCAAGGCCAACCCCGGTGACACCGCCTGCCCCGGCCAGTTCTACCTCTGGGGTGACCGGTACACGAACGGTGGGGGTTACCAGGCCGCGTGCCACGAGAACATCGAGGCTCCGACGTGGAACGCCAAGGCGATCACGATGACCAACGCGGGTGTCGTCCGTCCCCGGCACGGCACCGTGATCCCGCTGACCGTCCGCGAGTGGAACGACATCCGCGGAATCCCGAACAGCGACGTCGCTACCACCACCGAGGTGGCTGTCGAGCCGTACGCGAGCGGGGCCCAGACGACCACTGCCACCGTGACGGTCACGGCAGCCGACGGGTTCGAGACCGGCGGTCAGGTACGGGTCAGCGTCGGCTCGTGGTCGAAGCTCGCCCACCTGAGCGACGGTGCGGCGACCGTCACGCTGCCGAAAGATCTGCCCGCGGGTGCCCGGACGGTCAAGGCCGAGTACCTCGGCTTCGACTACCTGAAGGCGTCGGACGGTACGGCGTCGTTCGAGGTGCCCTCCGGCCCGGCCGCCGTCAGGGTCAAGGCGAAGGCCACGCCGGCGTCGGTTGTCCGCGGGGACACGTTCCGGCTGGACGTGACCGTCGGGCCGGCGGGCGGACCGAAGCAGCACCCGCCGATCCCGACCGGCGAGGTCACCGTCACCTTCGGCGGCACCGTGCAGGTCGTGCCACTGGCGCACGGTAAGGCCGTCGTCGAACTGCCGACCGCCGACCTGCCGCCCGGGGCCTACCGGGTCCACGTCGCCTACTCCGGCAACCCGGCCTATCGACCCCACGCCGCCGACTACCAGACGTTGACGGTACGGAAGCGGTAGGCACCCCGACGGAACGCGCCACAGCAGTGGGCGGGCGAGTTCGATCTCGCCCGCCCACGGTGCCACCCTTTTCGACCACTCGGCGTCGGTGACGTTCGACTCTTCGACGAACAGCTGCGCCCACCGGCTCGGGCCGTCGTCGCCGCCGGCCGGGGTCAGGAAGAGCCTGGGGCAAGTCCGAACTCCTCGGCGACGAGGCCGAAGGACCGTACCCGGTCGGCGGGGTCGTAGATCAACGAGATGAGCATCAGTTCGTTGGCCTGGGTTCGCCTCTGCAGCTCTGTCAGACCTGCGCGCACCGTGTCGGGCGTTCCGTGGATGACGTTGCCCAGCCAGCTGTCGACGAACTCCTTCTCCTCCGGCGCGTACGGACGGCTCTCCGCCTCGTCCGGGCTGGGCAGGGCGGTCTGCCTCCCCTGCCGCGCAAGCATCATCATCAGCGCACCCGGCCGGGCCAGACGTTCGGCTTCGGGCGCGGTCGGGGCGCAGGTGACGTTCACGGAGACCATCACGTGTGGTGTGGCCAGGGCAGCGGACGGCCGGAACGTTCTCCGGTACTCGTCGACGGCCCGCAGTGACTGCACGGGATTGATGTGGAAGGCAGCGGCGAATGGCAGGCCGAGGCGTGCGGCCACCTCCGCACCCGTGGTTCCCGAGCCAAGTGTCCAGACGGGAATGCTGGGCGCCGCCGGCACCACGTGCACGTTGTCGCGCCGGTAGGGATGGTTCTCCGGGAAGTTGTTCCGAAGGAAGCCCAGAAGCTCCTCCACGTCGTCGCCGAAAGCGCTGCCGTCCGAGCCCTCGCCGCTGCGACGCAGCGCCCGCATGACCGACGGCAGACCGCCGGGACTTCGGCCGACACCCAGGTCGATACGGCCGGGGTGGAGAGCGTTCAGGACGCCGAACTGCTCGGCCACGATCAGTGGTGCGTGGTTGGTGAGCATGACCCCTCCCGACCCCAACCTGATGAAGCGGGTCGCGGCACCCAGGTGGGCAAGGAGGACGGCAGGGGCCGGGCTGCTGGAGGCGGGGAAGCTGTGGTGCTCGGCGACCCAGAAGCGCCGATATCCCCAACGCTCGGCGGCCTGCGCCAGGGTCGTGGTCAGTTGGAGCGCGTCGGCCGGCTGGCTCCCGGTGCCCCTGATGACCAGATCGAGAATCGACAGGGGTGCGGGACTCGTCCCGTGCCGTCCGTCCGGGGCCGCGCCTGTCGGCAGATCGGTGCCACGTCCTTGTTCCATCGCCACTCCCCTGACCTTGAACCGAAACGAACGTGGGGCTACTGAGGCACCATCGTCAGACCAACGTCTCGCCGCCGTCGACGGCCAGCGTGGTGCCGGTCGTGAAGGTGCTCGTGAGGGCATGGAGGACCGCGCGGACGACATCGTCCGGCTCGCCCACGCGACCGGCCGGGTTGCGGGCCGCCCGCCTCGCGAAGAGCTCGGCCTTCTGCTCCTCGCCGAGCGCGTCGTAGGCACCGCTGTCGATGGTGCCCGGCGAGACCGCGTTCACCCGCAGCGGTGCGAGTTCCACGGCCAGGGCCCGGGTGACCGCGTCGACGCCGCCGTTGGT
The DNA here is from genome assembly GCF_055587245.1 of Micromonospora sp. NPDC047756. Classification (NCBI taxonomy): domain Bacteria; kingdom Bacillati; phylum Actinomycetota; class Actinomycetes; order Micromonosporales; family Micromonosporaceae; genus Micromonospora; species Micromonospora sp. NPDC047756. Next base: position 169,910 of record NZ_JBVJGQ010000002.1, on the reverse strand, counting down.
GGCGGCGACCGCCAGCATGCCCGGCACCGGCTTGCGGGCCGTCGCGCCGGAGAAGAAGACGAAGCTGCCGTCCTGCGGCATCCGCGGCGCGAGGTGTTTGGCCAGCAGGATCGGGCCGAGCACCTTGGTCGACAGGGACTGCAGCACGGCGGCCGGTTGCAGGTCGCTCAGACGTCCGCGAGCCCGGGCCGATGCTGTCGACACGACATGGTCGACACGACCCATCCGTTGAGCGAGCGCCGCCACGCTCGCCTCATCCGTGACGTCGACGGATTCGACGGTCAGCTCCTCGCCGTACGCGTCCGCCAGGGCATCACGGTTGCGGGAGGCGACCACCACCGTGGCGCCGCAGGCGCGTACGGCGGTGACGATCGCGCCGGCAATGCCGCCGGTCCGGCCAATGACCAGGACTGTTCGGTTGTGCAGGTCGGTGTTCATGACTCGGTTCCTTCTCGGGATTCAGGCGGACTCCGTCGAGGGCCGCCAGGCGGAGTTGGTCAGCGGTGCACGACGGTGGCCTGGGCCCGCGCCTCCTCGATGACGCGATTGAGAGTGGTCAGGTCCTGAGGTCCGTCGTGACGCCGGCCGTTGACGAAGAACGTGGGAGTGCCGGCAACACCGCTGCGGTCGGCCGAATCGATGTCGCGCTGAACCCGGGCCTCGTGCCGGTGGCGGGCCAGGTCGTCGCGGAACTGGTCGAGGTCGAGGCCGAGCTGCTCGGCGTACCCGATCAGGTCGTCGGGGGCGAGCCGGTCCTGGCGGTCGAGCAGCAGGGTGTGCATTGGCCAGAAGGCGCCCTGGTCCCCGGCGGCCTCGGCGGCTTCGGCCGCTGTCTGCGCGTACGGATGGACGTCCGGCAGCGGCAGGTGCCGCCACACGTACCGCACGTCGGTGTTCGCGACGAGCAACTCCTGGGCGGTGGGCCCGACCATCGCGGTCCACGGGCATTCGAAGTCGCCGTACTCGACGACGGTGACGACGGCGGTGGAGGGGCCTTGGATGTGGTCACGGTTGTCGTCCACCGGCTCGGCCAGGTCGACGAGCCGCCCCGCCGTGCCGAGCAGCGCCCGCGCCCGTACTCCCGCCGGAAGGGTCTCGATGACGCGGTAGACGGCGAAGCTCAGCAGAGCCGCACCGGCCGCCGCCGCAAGGATCCCGATCTTCGCCTGGTCGAGCGCATCACCGGTGAAGGCCAGGTTGGCGATCAACAGCGATACCGTGAAGCCGATCCCGGCGATCGTGCCGCTCTCCAGGACCGCGCCCCAACCGACGGGTGGGCGCAGCGATCCTCCGCTGAGGCGTTCCGCCAGCCAGGAGGTGACGACGACGGCAGCCGGCTTGCCCACGACGTAGGCGAGGACGACGCCGATCGTGATCGGTGATCGGAGGGCCTGGCGCAGCGAGTCACCGTCGATGACGATGCCCGCGTTGGCCAGCGCGAACAGCGGGACGATCCCGTAGCTGGTCGCGGCGTGCAGGGTATGGCGCATCCGGGAGTTGGCCGACAGCGCACCAGTCAGGCCCCGGGTGGCCACGGCCGCCAGCTTCGCCGACGGCTGCTCCCGGAACAGCCGGACCAGCCTGGTCGCCTCCTGAAGCTCGGTGCGGCTGGGCGTGTATGCCGTCGTGGCCAGCCCTGCCGCCAGCCCGGCGACCACCGGGTCGACGCCGGCCGAGAGCAGCCCAGCCCAGGTCAGGACGGTACCCAGCGCGAAACTCCAGCCTCGGAGCCGGTGCGGCAGGCGGCGGCCTGCCAGCAGGCCGGCGTAGGCCACCACGGCCACCACCATGCCCGGCACCGCGATGTGCTCGCTGTAGGCGAGGGCGATCACGATCAGGGCAACCAGGTCGTCGACGACGAACACGGTCAGGACGAAGGTTCGGATTCGCTCCGGCGCGTGTGCCGCGATCAGCGAGAAAGCTCCCAGCGCGAGCGCCGTGTCGGTGGACATCGCGATTCCCCAGCCCGCGGCGCCGGCTCCCCCGTGGTTGACGATCAGATAGATGCTGACCGGAATCACCATCCCCGCCGCGCCGGCCAGCACCGGGAGGGCCAGGCGTCGCCGCTCGCGCAGATCGCCCAGGTCGAACTCCTGGCGCGCTTCGAGACCGACGACGAGGAAGAACACCGTCATCAACCCGCTGTTGACCCAGGTGCGTAGGTCGAGGTGCGCCGCCCAGGGGCCGATCTGGACGGTCAAGATCCAGGACCAGAAGCCGTCGTAGTCGAGCGAGGGCAGGTTCGCCCAGACGAGAGCGACGGCGACGGCGGCGACGAGGAGCGTGGCATCGGCGGACCGAGTACGGGGAAACCCGCGGCGGGGCGTCGACCCGAGGGGCGTCATCACCATCGACGTCATCGAGTCGGACTTGATCGCTTGTCGCACCTGCCGCTTCGCTTTCCTCGTGACCGGTCCGGTCGGGTGAGAGCCTTGCCGTCCGCTTCCGCAGGTCCACCGGCCAGCCCCGGGCTCGGCGTGCCGGCATCGTCAGGCGGAGAGAACCGCTGATCTCAGGGAGCTCATCGCGTGGAAGGCTCGCGACTTGACCGTCCCGATCGGCACGCTGAGGAGGTCGGCGGCGTCGCCTGCGCTGCGGCTCTGGAGGTAGACCTCCTCGAACGCTCTGCGGCGCTCGGGGCTCAGCTTGCGGAACGCGTCCAACATGGACTCGCGGGCCACCACGAAGTCCATCGGGTCCGCTGGCGAGGCGTAGTTCTGTAGTTCGCGTTCGCCCTGGAACTCCTGGGGCCGCCGTACGCGCTTGCGCGCCTCGTCCGCCGACACGTTACGAGCGATCGTGAAGAGCCATGGCTGGATGTGGTCCTCGTCGACGGGGACGTCGCCGATGTGCCGCCAGACCTTCAGCATCGTTTCCTGCAGGAGGTCTTCGACGATCTGCGGCCGGTAGATGTTGATTCGTTTGAGATACCGGAGCAGGACGCCGGAGCGTTCCTCGAAGATCTGCCGCAACGTGTCCACGTCGTCGGGGCGCGGAGCAGGACTGGTCATCAGGAACTCCTGGACCGCGTGGTCGCCTTCCCACTGTCGGGCATGGCCACGGACAGCCTGCGGCCGAGGAAGTCGCGGATGATCGTGGCAACCTCGTCGCCGGCGCTTTCGAGCAGGAAATGCCCGCCGTCGAGCAGGTGGATCTCGGCGTCGGTGGCGTCGGCGGCGAAGGCCCGCGCACCGTCCGGGCCGAAGATCTCGTCACCACGGCCCCACACCGCCAGCACCGGCACGCCACTGCTGCGCAGGTACTCGTGCAGACGGGGGTAGAGCGGCGGGTTGGTGGCGTAGTCGCGGAACAGGGCAAGCTGGATGTCGTCGTTGCCGGGGCGGCTCAGCAGGGCGTAGTCGTGGTGCCAGGTGTCCGGGCTGACCAGGGTCTCGTCGGGCGTGCCGGTGAGGTACTGCCAGCGGGTCACGTCCAGGGTGAGCGCCGCACGGATGGCGGACTCGGTCTCCGGGGTCTGCTCCTTCTGGTAGTTCCACACCGTCTGCCAGAAGCTGTCGACGAAGCCCTCCTCGTACCCGTTGCCGTTCTGCGTGATGATCGCCGTGATCGCCCCGGGGTCGCGCAGGGCCAGCCGGAATCCGACGGGCGCCCCGTAGTCCTGGACGTAGATGGCGTACCGCGCGATGCCGAGCTGCTTGAGCAGGTCGGCGGTGAGGTCGGTCAACGCGTCGAAGGTGTAGCCGAACTCGTCGGCCGCGGGAGCGTCCGACAACCCGAACCCGAGGTGGTCGGGCGCGATGACGTGATAGCGATCGGCCAGCGCCGGGATCAGGTTGCGGAACATGAACGACGACGTCGGGAACCCGTGCAGGAGGACCACGGTCGGCGCGTCGGTCGGGCCGGCCTCCCGGTAGAACAGTTGACGCCCTGCCACTGAGGCATACCGGTGGTGAACGTTCGGCACGACTCCTCCTCTTCACTGCGGTGGACCGTCAGTGCGGTCTTCGACCTGTACGGCTGCGAGCTTGGCTCGGCGAGAAAGGGCTTCGCCTCCGAATCAGCCCCGGGTCGACCCCCGGTCTCGACCCGGGGGTGCCGGGCGACACGTCAGTCAGCAGCGAGGCTGGCCGTACCTTTCAGGCATATTGTCCTGTTCGCGGGCATCCCCGGGGGAAGGTTGCCACGTCCGGGGGTACGACCGGTGGCGCACCAGTGGCTCGATGCGGCCGACGGCGCGCAGGATTGCCCGATGGACGTTGACCGAGACGCCGAGGGTCTGCCGGCAAGCCCTCGACCGCCGCTCCACGGGCCTGACGAGTTCCGGCTCGAAGAGCTGAGGCGGCGTACGGCCGCCGGTTGCGGCGGTGGGGTGCGCATCGTCGGACACCGCAGCTCAGCAGCCTTGGACCAGCTGATCGACCAGGCTGCCAATCTCCGCGTGCTCCGGATTCGGCCGGTCGCTGCCGAGCAGGAGATCCCCTTCGCGGCGCTGCATCTGCTCTGTGGTGAGCTGCTTGAGGGTTGCGCGTTCCTTCCGAGCGCTCATCTCGCGACGCTGAAGGCCGCATTCGGCCTGATCGACGAGCCCAGGCCCCGCGTTGGGGTGGTCGCGCCCGCTGTGCTCGAGTTGCTCAGCGGCATCGCCCAGGCGCAGCCCGTCTGCGCCGCCGTCGACGACGCCCACTGGCTGGATGAGGCCACCGCCGAGGTTCTGGCCTTCGTCGCCGCCCACGCAACCCAGCGAGCCCTGATGATCGTGATCGCCGGCGTGCGTACGCCGCGGCTCGCCCCATTCGGGCAGTTCCCGGCGATCCACGCGCGGCCGATCGATCGCAGCGAGCTCGGCGGTGGATTCGCGATCCCCGGCCCACGTCGCGCCCGTTCGTGCTCGCACGCGGGCGACTGTCCGAGCCGTATCGGACAGCTCACCCCGGTGTCGCGGCGGCTGCTGCTCGCCGCGGCGGCCGACCCGACCGGTGACGTCGCACTCTTCGAGCGGGTGACCGCCGCGCTGGGCGCCGACCCGGAAATCCTCGTCGCGGCCCATCTGGTCGAGGTCGGTGATCATGTCACCTTCGCCTGTCCAGAGCTGAGATCGGTCAGCTACCACTCGGCCGTGCCCGGTGAACGGCGACTGATCCACCGCACGCTCGCCGAGAACACGACCGGCGATCCGACGCGGCGACTGTGGCACCTCGGCCTGGCGGCCACCGCCCACGACGACGCTCTCGCCGATGATCTCGCGACCCACGCCGACCTGGCGCAGACGCGCGGCGGCACAGCGGCCCGTGCCGCATTCCTCGAGAGGGCCGCCCTGCTCACCAGCGAGCCGGCCGTACGCGCCGACCGCGCGCTCGCGGCGTCGGCGGCGATGTACGACCACGGCGACGTCGCCGGTGCCCAGCGGCTCCTGGCCAGCGTGACGCCGGAGTCGCAGGACGCCGTCAGCGCCGCTCGGCGCAACTGGCACCGGGCTCGGATCCAGACCGCCCTGTGCTCCGGCGAGGAGCCCGCACGCCACCTGCTGGAGGCCGCCCGGCGACTGTGGCCACTCGACCCGGCCGACGCACGGGAGGCGTACCTCGATGCCCTCCTCGCAGCGATGCTCGCCAGCGGGCCCACGGATCGCGCGCTGCTGCTCGTCACGGCGACCGAGGCCCGAGCGGCCGTGTGCGAAAGCGGCTGCGGACCGGCCGACCAGCTTCTGTTCGGGCTGGCCACGCGGGCACTCGACGGCTACGCCCGCTCGGTTGCCCCGCTGCGGGCCGCAATCTCGGCTTTCCGGGAGCCCTCTCTCGACCCTCGGGAGGCGCGGTGGCTCGGCCTCGCGGGTCTGCTCGCCGCGGACGTGTGGGACAGCCAGGCGTGGCGAGACCTGGCTCAGCGTCACCTCGCGACCGGACGAGGCCCACGACCCGACAACCGGCTCTCGCTGATTCCCCCGCGGGCTCGCGGTCACGACAGCGGGACCGCCGAGGCGCTCGCGGCTGCGGCGCTGCACAACGCGGCAGGGCGGTACGACCTGGCCGTCGGGGCGGCTCGCACGGCGCTACGGTCGGAGCATCCCGGCTTCACCGGCGGGGCGCTGATCGAGCTGGTCGAAGCGGCGGTCCGCTCGGGTGACGAGAATTCGGCCGCAGAAGCCGCGGCCCGGCTCTCGCGGCGCACCACAGCGGCGGGGAGCGACTGGGCGATGGGCGTCCAGGCAACCGCCGAGGCGCTACTCGCCAAGGAGCGGGACGCGGAGGCTTCCTACCGGGAGGCCATCGAGCGGCTCGGTCGCACCGGCCTGCTCGATCGGCTGGCACGGGCCGAACTGCTCTACGGCGAGTGGTTGCGTCGGCGTAACCGCCGCGTCGAAGCGCGGGCTCAGCTGCGCTCAGCGAGCGGGCATTTCGGCGAGGTCGGCGCCGACGCCTTCGTCGAGCGGGCCCGCCGGGAACTGCTCGCGACCGGGGAGAACACGCGTCAGCAGACCGGCGGGGCTCGACGGCAGCTGACCCCGCAGGAGACCCAGGTCGCAACGTTGGCTCGGGCCGGGTCGAGCAATGCCGAGATCGCCGCACAGTTGGCCATCAGCACCCGTACTGTGGAATATCACCTGTATAAGGCCTTCGCCAAACTCGGCATCAGGTCCCGCGCGAAGCTGTAGCAGCGTCGATATCGGGGCGGGCCGGCCAGCGGCATCCGCAAGCCGGTTGTCACCTGCCCTGCGGGCGGATTCCCGCAGGGCAGTGATGCTGGCTCAACCGTCTTTTCCGTCCCGGTACGCCTCCAGCAGCCGCAGCCACACCTCGCTGACCGTCGGAAACGACGGCACGGCATGCCACAACCGGCTGATGGGCACCTGACCGGCCACGGCCACCGTGGCCGAGTGAAGCAGTTCGGCGACTCCGAGCCCCACGAAGGTCACCCCGAGGATGTGCTCGGTTGCGCTGTCGACGACCATCCGGGCACGGCCCTCGTAGTCGTCCGCGAACAGACGAGCGCCAGCAACGGTTGCCGCCATGTCGACGTCGACGACCCGCACGTCATGACCATTGCGGCGCGCCTGCTCAGCGGCGAGCCCGACCGCCGCGACCTCGGGATCGGTGAAGATGACCTGCGGTAGGGCGTGCACGTCAGCCGTAGCCGCGTGCGGACCCCAGGCTGAGGTGTCCAGGGCCTGACCTGCGGCAACGGACGCGATGGCGTTGCCGACGACGCGGGCCTGGTACTTGCCCTGGTGGGTCAACAGTGCGCGGTGGTTGACGTCACCGATCGCGTACAGCCAGCCGCCCTCGACGCCGTGAACCCGGCAGGTGTCGTCCACGTCGAGCCAGGACCCCGGCCTGAGTCCCACCGTCTCAAGACCGATGTCGCCGGTGAGCGGGACGCGTCCGACGGCAACGAGCACCTCGTCCGCTTCCACCTCGGTGTCATCGTCGAGCACCAGCGTCACGGGACCGGTGGGTGACGGCCGGCGCATCGACATCACGGTCGCACCCTGTCGGACGTCGACCCCCGCCTTCCGCAGACCCGCGCCGACCATCTCGCCGGCGAAGGATTCGAGCCGCGGTAGGAGACGCGACTCTCGCGCCAGCAGCGTCACCGCGGACCCCAGCCCCTGCCAGGCGGTGGCCATCTCCACACCGACCGCGCCGCCACCGATGACGGCCAAGCGGGCGGGAACGGCCGATGTGTCGGTGGCGGTCCGGTTCGTCCAGACCAACGCCTCGGCGATACCCGGCATGTCCGGGATCGCCGCGCGGCTGCCGGTACAGAGCACTACCGCGTGTCGGGCCGTCAGACCGACGATCTGCTCCTCCGGGGTCACGACGGCGACACGACGTGGACCGTCGACACGGCCGTGGCCGCGAAACAGGTCGGCGCCGATGTCCTTGACCCACCGCGCCTGCCCGGAGTCGTCCCACCCGGTGACGGCGAGGTCCCGGCGGCGGAACACGCCGGCAGCGTCGACGGGCCCCGTGACGGCCTGCCGTGCACCGTCGAGCCGGCGAGCCTCGTCCACCGCCACGACCGGGCGAAGCATCGCCTTGCTCGGAATGCACGCCCAGTAGGAACACTCACCGCCGACGAGTTCCCTCTCGACCAGCGCCACGGTCAGGCCAGCTGCCGTGGCGCGAGCGGCGACGCTCTGTCCGACGGGACCACCGCCGATGACGATCACGTCGTAGGTCCTGCCCGCGGAGCCCTCGAACTCGGAATTTTCCATCCTTCTCGCCTTTCGGGATCGCACAGTCGGGTCAGCTTCGGCCACTGTCGCAGTCGGCCGCCTCGAGCGAGTCCGTATTGACCCCGGATCAACCCCGGGGCTCCCGTCAGGTGTCGATCGGCCTGCGCCTACCGACACGTTGCGCGTCGCCTGCCGCCTCAGCCCGCTGCACGACGGGACCTCGCGGTTTGTCGCCGCCCCGATCTGGAAAGGATCTTGTCATGACCATATGGAGCAGGCTCAAGGACCGGCGAAACAAGCAGATCCAGCAGCGGCGCCAGGAGGCGTACCTGCGGGCATCCGCACGAGGAGCTACCCCGCAAGAGGCTCGTAAGGCTGCGGACCGGGCGGAGAACGGCGGGACGAATGCCGCCGTCATGGGCGCCATCACCAGTTGACATCGGCGAACACGACGCGCAGCCCGAACCCGACGGGCTGCGCGTCGTCATCTGCCTGCTGCGCTGATCGAGCGGAGAACGCACCCGCCGCGGCGTGAAACGCCACCACGTCCGGCGCGCAAGGCAACCTGAACTTCGTCAGACGAGCCCACCTCTGTGATCTCTCACACCGGGAGAACTTCGCCCGCGTCGCTTCGTACCTGTTGGTTGTGAGTGCTCAAATCCAACAGATCGAGGCCGGGGGTCGGCGCGAACGGCGGCGCCCCACCCGGGCAGTCCTCGTCGTGATGTGGTTCGCCGTCGGCGTGGACGCGATCGCGAACCTGATCCCCTTGCCTCTGGCAGGCTCGGTGGTGACCGTGGTGAGCCTGCTGATGGAGCTGACGTTCGCCCTGTCGCACGGCGCCGTGGCCTACCGATGGCGGGGGATTCTGGTCTTCCTCCTGCTGGCGCTGGTGGTCAGCAACGTCATCGAGGACATCGGCGTGCTGACCGGCGTGCCGTTCGGCCACTATCACTACACCGACGAGCTGGGCGCCAAGCTGATCGAGGTGCCCGTGCTGATCGGGCCGGCCTACGTCGCCGTCGGCTACATGGCCTGGTCCATCGCCAGCATCCTGTTCCGCCCGGTGCACCGGGGCAGCCCTGTCGTCGCAGTCATCGGCACACCTCTCGTCGCCTCCTTCGCGATGGTGGCCTGGGATCTGGCCCTGGATCCGTCGTCGTCGACCCTGCGGGGTCGCTGGGAGTGGGAGGACGGCGGTGGGTACTTCGGCGTGCCGCTCACGAACTTCCTGGGCTGGAGCCTGACCGTCTACGTCTTCTACCAGCTCTTCGCGCTGTACCTGCGCCGGTGGGGACCCGAGGCCGACAGCCTCGGACGGACGCGCGGTGGCTACCTCCCGCTACCGATCGTCGCGTACGTGGTGGTGGCCGGCGACTACGTCGTCACCTGGCTGACCGGCGGCCACGACGGTGTGCCAGCACACGTCATGGATGCCACCGGACACCTGTGGCGCTCCACGGACGTCTACGAAAGCTCGGCCCTCTCCGCCATCTACGGAATGGGCGTCCTTGCCCTGCTGGCCGCTCTCCGGCTGGCCGACCAGCACCGCTCCTAGGCGGTCGCATGTCCAATAGAAGGAGTTCCACCTTGCTTGACTCCGCCCCTCCCCCGTCCTTCCTGCTCGTGCACGGCGGCTACCACACCGCGTCCGCCTGGCTGCCCGTACAAGGCCTTCTCGACGCCCAGGGATGGACGTCCGAGGCGATCAGCATGCCCAGCGCGGGCAAACAGCCCACGGCAGGGCTGTACGAGGATGCCGACGCGCTGGCCGCGAGGCTGCGGGAGATCGAAGGCCCGGTCGTGGTGGTCGGTCACTCCCACGCAGGCCTGACCATCACCCAGCTCGGCGATGACCACCCGAACCTCGTCCGTCTGATCTACGTCGCCGCGTTCATGCCGGCCGAAGGGGTTTCCGCCGCGACGGCCTTCGGCATTCCGGTTCCCGACGACCCCAGCGGCCTCGCGCCGCGCGAGGCGTACGGAAATCCGCGGGAGACGTTCTACTCGGACCTCTCGGACGTCGACGCGAAGGTGGCCATCGACCAACTCGTCGACCAGAGCCTGCTGTCGTGTGTCCAGCCGACGACGCGGGCGGCCTGGCGCAGGGTCCCCTCGACCTACGTGATCTGCACCGAGGACAAGCAGTTCCCGGTCCCCCTGCAGGAGCAGTACGCGTCGCAGACGAGCGACGTCGTGCGGATTGGGACGGGCCACTCACCGATGCTGTCAGCGCCGGACCAGGTCGCGGACATCCTGACAGCTCGTGCGGGCAGAGCAGTGCGGCGCTGAGGACGCGAGCCGACTGACCGGCCGGACGAACCGGTCCCGATCGAGGACGCCACTGCCGGTCCGGCCGTTCCGCGGCCGGACCGGTCAGTGGCCGGATGGTCTGTCAGAGAGCCGCAAGAAACTGGAGCAGCAAACGGTTGACCTCCTGCGGGCGTTCCTGCTGAATCCAGTGTCCGCACCCCGGCAGGAAAATCGGCTCCGCGAAGTGGTCATGCCGACGGGGAAGGGTCCGCACATAGTCTTCGAGACCACGGAACGCCAGTACCGGGTCCAGATCGCCCGAGACGAACAGCGCGGGCATCGGCAGACGGATCCCGTCGAAGGCAGCGGTGAGTTCCCAGTTGCGGTCGAGGTTGCGATACCAGTTGAATGCTCCGGTGAAGCCGTCCTCGAACTGGGCGGCATAAACCCGCAGGTCCTCCTCGGTCAGCCAGCCCGGCAGCGCCGCGCTGTGCTCCGGGTCGATCGCCTCCAGCAGCCCACCACCGACGGGGACCAGCATGTCCCGGGGCGCGCGGTTCGCCGGGTTGTCCCCGCTCACGCCATAGAAGGTACGACGCAAGCTCGTCATCGGGTCTCGGCCGAACTCTTCGTCCGCGACGCCAGGCTCCTCCATGTAGTTGATGTAGAACCGCCCGCGGTGCATCGCGCGCATGGTGCTCAGCTGTCCAGCCTCTCCCCGCAGATACGGGGGAACACTGAGCCCCACGACCCCCCGGATGAGGTCAGGACGCATAAGGGCGATGTTCCACGCGACAGTGGCGCCCCAGTCGTGGCCGACCAGCACGGCATCCTGGGCCTCCAGCTCCCGCATGAGGCCGGTGATGTCGGCAACCAGATGCATGATCGAATAAGCGTCGACCGCTGCCGGATGCGAGCTGTCGCCATAGCCTCGTTGCTCGGGAGCGACCACTCGGTAGCCAGCCTCCACCAACGGGCGAATCTGGTGCCGCCACGAGTGAGCCGACTCCGGAAAACCGTGCAGCAGGAGGACGAGAGGCCCGTCGCCCGCCTCCGATATCCTGATATTGATACCGTTGGTCGCGACGAGACGACTCTGCGACATGCGACTCCAGTGTGCTTCGTGGGTGAGCGACCCGAGACGGCAGGCTGTTGCCGATCGCGACCAGGTGCGCGCGGGAGTTCCCCGCACCGCCAGTGTCCCCGGGGTCAGCGACGCAATTGACGCCGTGAGGTAATGCCCAACTTGGCGAAGATCTTACTCAGATGCCACTCGACCGTCCGTGGACTGATGAACAGACGGGTTCCGATCTCCGCGTTCGAGAGCCCTTCCCGGGCCAGCTTGACGATGTGGGTCTCCTGTGGCGTCAGCGGGCCGGCGTCGTTGCTCGGCCGTTGACGGACGGTCATTCCAAGCCGATGAGCGGCTGAGGCGGCAAACGCCTCCATGCCCATCCCGGCGAACATGTCGTAGGCCGTCCGAAGCTGGTCCCGGCCATCATCGCGTCGACCGAGCTCGCACAACCATTCACCGTAGTAGAGGTGGGCGCGCGCCGTCAGCGGTCGAATCATCGTACGGTTGAGCCGCTCGATCGCCTCGACGTACAGCTCCTCCGCCCTCGCACTGTTGGTCAGCATGGCGCGGCAGCACGCCTCCACACCGAGCGCCCAGTCGGTGCCGCACGCCTGCGTCGAGATCGACAGCCGCTCCAACGCGTCAGCCCCGAGTTCGGGCTGTCCGCTCCGGGCGGCGGCGATGATCAGTTCGACGAGCGGCGCACCGGTCAACACCCCGGGTTCCAGGCTCGACTGAATCGTCAGCTGAGCTGCGCTCAGCGCCTCACCGAACCGGCCCGCACCGTTGTAGAGCAACGCCTGGGCCCAGCCGACGATGGCCGGGGCCAGCCCTTCACCGCGGCGGCTGGCGTCGGCGGTGCTGACAGCGGCCAAGTCGAGGGTCCGCGCCTCGTCGCCCTGCCACGCGGCGAGCAACAGGGCCATGTAGTTCGGCACCGGAATCCCGGTTCCATCCGCCACATCGTCGAGTTCCATGATCAGTACGGATGCCTCGGACAGGTCGCCTGCGAACAGGTGCATGAGGATGCGTGTCGTCAGCGCCAGGGGCAGGTCGGCCAACGCCCCGCTCTCGCGCGCCAGCCGGACGTAGCTGCCGGTGAGCACGTCCGCCGCATCGTCCTGGCAGAGGTCCGTAGCGATGGAGCTGGCGAACCACATCCACCGAAGGCCCTCCTCGCTCGCCAGATCCGGGTTCTGGAACGCCTTCAGCGCCTCCTTCATCTTCGGCACAGCAGCAGCGAAGCCCGCGGTGTACCGCACTGCCAGACCGTCCAGGAGAAGGTCCGAGGGCCGCACCGGCGCTGTGGCGACCGGCGCAGCAGCGGCCGCCCGGGCCACATCGCCCAGGGTGCCGCTGCTGCCGGAGTCGGACGCGTACCAGGCCGCGCGCAGTGCGTCGAGATACGTGCTCCGGGCGAGACCGACGTCCAGCGGCTCGAGCCGCGATGCCGCCTTCAGGAAGAGGTCGGCCGTTTCCCGACCTCGGTCGACCGTGAAGGCGATGTCGGCCCGCAGGAGATCCGCGCGTGCCCGGTCAAGCTCGGATGAATGTTCGGCCTCGGCCACGGCGAGCAGGCGCAGCGCGACGTCCGGAGCACCGCCCAGGTGTCGGGCCTGCGCCGCCGCCAACAGCCGCGAAGCCCGCCGGGCCGGATCCGGAGTCAGCTCCGCGGCTCGTTCCAGGAACACTCCGGCCGCCGCGAACCCGCCACGGGTCTGGGCCCGAGCGGCGGACGCCTGCAACTCGGTCGCCACGTCCTCGTCGGGGCCTGCGGCTGCCTGCGCCCGGTGCCAGGCTCGCCGGTCCGGATCCGTGCCGGGCTCCATCGTGTCGGCGAGCGCGGCATGTGCCTTTCGCCTGTGCGTTTCGCTGGCTGCCCGGTAAACCGCCGAGCGCAACAGGGGGTGCCGAAACCGCACCCCGAAGCCGAAATCCACGAATTCCGCGGCGAGCCAGGAAGCGGCGAGATGACTCTCGACGGGAACACCCATACGAGTGAGAGCGCCCCATACCAGCACGGGATCCCCGACGGGCTCGACCGCGGCGACCAGGAGCAACGTCCTGGCGTCCGGAGGGAGCGCGGCGATCTGCCGCCGGAAGCTCTCCTCGATGCGGCGAGGCAGAGCGTCGTGGCTGACAATTCCGAAGCCGCCGCCGAGTTCAGCAGCGGTGAAGCCACGCGGCAGTTCGGTGAGCGCCAGGGGATTGCCGTGGCACTCGGCGATGATGCGGTCGAGCACCCTCTCGTCGACAGGCCCGAGAAACGTGGACGCGAGCAACGCCCGCGAATGCTCGTCGGTCAGGCCGGTGACGGTCATGACCGGCAGGCCCTTCAGCTCCGGCATGTCGTCGCTGTCGAGGTCTGCGCGTACCGCGAAGATCATGATCAGCGACTCGGTTCTCAGCCGCCTGGCCACGAACCCGAGGACCTGGGCCGAAGCCTGGTCCAGCCACTGGGCGTCGTCAACGATGCAGACGACCGGCTGTCCGTCGGCGAAGCCAGCAAGCAGGCCGAGCACGCCCAGACCAACCATGAAAAGGTCCGGCGCCTCGCCAACGCTCAGGCCGAACGCGGTGCTCAGCGCACGGCCCTGCTGAGCCGGCAACTGCGCAAGGCGGTCCAGGACCGGCGCGCAGATCTGATGCAGGCCGGCAAACGCGAGTTCACTTTCGGCCTCCACCCCGGCGGCCTGGACGACCCGGCAGTCCCCGGCCTGAGCCAGGGCGTAATCCAGTAGCGCGGTCTTGCCGATTCCCGCCTCACCACGAAGTACGAGGGCCCCGCTGACGCCGACCCGCCCATCCGCGAGGAGCTGATCGAGCGCCGCGCGTTCGACGCTCCTGTCCAACAGCACGTCGCGTCGTCTTCGCCTGCTCGTGGCCGCATCACGGCCGTCCTGGGGAAACATCGCCATAAACCCTAGTCGGGGACGTAGCCGCTGAGCCGGCGCGGTGGCCAACCCCGAGCGACAAATCCCCCCTCTCCCCCCAGCCAACGGCATTAGACGAGCGGCGACGGCCGATCGTCCAGCTCGCGGCGCCAGATCCGTTGCCAGCGTTCCTCGGCCGCGAAGTCACGCCAGCGCGCGGCGGGACCGTCCGGATGGACGCCACAGGTCGGGCACGCGCGGCCCGGACGGGACCACGTCGCGTGTGCGCTGCAGTTCGTCGGCGGCACGCACGAGCGCGTCGAGGTCGTCGGTGAGACGGCGTGGGATACGGGCGGCGACGACCAGGTGGTGCCAGGTGGCACGGAATCCGTACGGGGCACAGTGCAGAGCGCCCTCTCGCAATGCGGAGAGCCTGCGCTGCGGCGAGAGCGTGCTGTCGCGGACGTGGCGCGCCTGCGCAGGGAAGCTGGTCACGGAGCCAATGATGGCGCTCCGCGTCGGATGAACTGTTGATCGCGGATGGTCACCGAGGCCGTTGGGCTTGCCGCTCGAAGGACGACATCGAGGACCAGGTCGGGATCCGCTACGTAGGCGCCGCTGGCCCATGCGGCGTTTGCCTCGATCACGGCCCAGTGACCGTCGACCAGTCCCACGTCTACGACGATGGCGGAGGGCAACGTGTGCCCGTAGCCGGCGATGAGATCGGCGCCGAAGGCCAGCGCGTCGCTCGACGGAGGGCCGAGGTGCAATCGGCCGCGCGCGGCGTACTGGCTGCCGGCGTGGACAACAGCGTCGAGCACGTGTAGCCGGTATTCGGCGGTGAAGTCGACGATGTCGCTGACGAGCACCGGAGTCCGCCGGTCGACAGCATCCGGGCCGGGCAGACGGGAGCCATCTGTGTAGATCATCGCCGGGATGTTCTTGTCGTTGGGCGACTTGATGAACGCCGGTCGACGAAGTTCGTAGGCCTCGCCGATGGCGACCAGGGTGATGTCACGGCGGGTAAGTTCACGGGGAAGGCCAGTCAGCCAGCCAGGTTCCGCTTCCAGGGGCGCGATCCCGAGCAACGGTGCGACGACATCGGCGAAGCTCGGACCCGCGTGAAGGTGATCAGCACATAGTCCGGCGGGCACTTCGAAGGAGCCGAGCTGGACGGTGCCTATTCCGCGTCGATGAGCGGCGTCACGCAAGCTCCGAGCCGAGGCCGTCAGGCGTGGCGGCAGGACCAGTGTCACGGCTGATGATTCTGCCCCACTAAGCCGTCAGCATGACAGCGGTTATCAGGCGTCCCGGTGTCGCCGGCAACGATCCTGCAGTGGCCCAGCGGAGGAGATCGCGTTTTCGGTGTCGTCGGAAAACCTCTCGATGCGACCTACGGTAATCGAGCACAATGCCACCGTGGATCGCGAGCGCCTGGTGAAGGTGAGCAAACGGATGTCGAAGGCACTCCGGCACGATCCCGACCGGGCCGGTCTGGTGCTCGACCCGGCCGGTTGGACTCCCGTCGACGCTCTGCTCGCCGCCCTACGGATCGAGCGGGCCGAGCTGGACGCGGTCGTCGCCGGCAACGACAAGCAGCGGTTCGCTGTCGAGCGCGGCACCGACGGGGTGCTGCGGATCCGGGCCAACCAGGGCCACTCGGTGCCGGTGGACCTCGGGCTGCCCCCGGTGACCCCGCCGGACCGGCTCTATCATGGCACCGGCGCCGGAGCACTGGAGTCGATCCGGGCCACCGGCCTGCACCGCGGCGGCCGGCACCACGTTCATCTCTCCGCCGACACCGACACCGCCTATCGGGTGGCCGCCAGGCGGGCCGGTCGGGTCGTGATCCTCACCGTCGACGCGGCGGCGATGGCCGCCGACGGGCACGTCTTCCACCGCAGCGCGAACGGCGTCTGGCTGACCGACGCGGTCCCCGCCAGCTATCTGCTCGACTGACCCCTGGCCCAGCGGCGCGGACACGAAGGATGGTGTGCTGCACCCTCTCCTTATTCGAATTCCTCGACGAGCCGTACGTCGGGCGCGGCGTCGGGGTGCAGGAAAGCCAGCAGCGCGGCACCTTCGGCCGTCACCGCCTCGCGCTCGGCGGCAGTCAGCGGTACGAAGAGTCGAACGGTGAGCGCCGCAGCTGCGACCGTCCACGCTCCCGCGGTGAACCCGTCGACCAGTACCGCTCGGGGAACCGGACCGTGCCGGGTCAC
Source organism: Micromonospora sp. NPDC047756 (assembly GCF_055587245.1). Classification (NCBI taxonomy): domain Bacteria; kingdom Bacillati; phylum Actinomycetota; class Actinomycetes; order Micromonosporales; family Micromonosporaceae; genus Micromonospora; species Micromonospora sp. NPDC047756. Next base: position 153,350 of record NZ_JBVJGQ010000002.1, on the reverse strand, counting down.
CGCCCGCTCGCGGAACTCGTCGGTGAGCACCCGCGTCCGGTCACGATAGGACAGCAGCAGGTTGTCGAAGTCGTACAGATACCGCACCGGTGCCGGGGTGTCCGGGTCGGGGCCGCGGCGCGTCGGGCAGGTCGACGTACCCGCCGGGGAACGTCCGCAGCCGCGGCCGGAGCCGGTCGACCACCTCGGCGAGGTGGGTGAGGCCGCTCCAGGTCTGCGCGTCGGCCACGGTCGCCGGGCCGTACGCGCCCAGATAACGCAGCACGAGGTCGTCGATTGTCATCGGGTGCAGCGGCGGGTTCGCCCCGACGTCGAGCAGCGCGTGCACGGTACGGCCGCTACGGCCCCACACCCCGCGAGGTGGCGTCTGCACGAGAGGAAGCAGGTTACGCGCCGCGTACGCGAGCGCCGCCGCGTTGTTGTCCGGCCACCGCCGCAGCAGTGCGGCACCCGTCTCGGCGGGCGTCATCGCCCGCTCGGCGAGCAGGTCGTGCGCGTGTGCCGCCACCGCACTCGTGTCGAGCCCGCGCATCCACCGCCCGTGGGTGTGGTTGGCGAACAGGTCCCGGTCCAGCACCGGCTGCACGAGCGGCCGAATCCGTGCGGCTTCCGCGGCGCCGATCAGGTGAATGGTGGACCGCATCAGCGCGATCCTCACCACCGCCCGGCTCTCCAGCAGCGCCGCGACGTCGACCGCCCGGAAGTCGGCGAGCCGGCTCCACAGTCCTGCGTACCAGGTGTGCGGGGTCTGTGCCTGCAGCCCGACGAGGTGGGCGAGGGCCGCTGGGACGCTCATGTCGGAGCGGCGCAGGAGCAGCTGGCGGTCGAGCGTGGCCCGGTTGAGCGCACGGCGATCCATCAGCGTTTCCCCCATGCCCGCCGGTCGTACCCGTGCTGCCCGCATGCGGCCAGCACGCGGACCCGGGCCCTCGGCGCACCGTGGTCGTCGCGGGCGCCGGGCAGGTCGTCGGAGCACCGGGTACGGGCGAGCCGGTTGGTGAGGTCGTCCAGGTCGGCCCGCGCGGTGGCGGTGCGGGACTCGCGGATCTCGGTCATGCCGTGAACTCTGTCAGCTCATGCGGACGGACCGATACGGCGCGCGGAGGCGGATGGTGTCGCGTGACGGGAGTTCCGCCAGGATCGGTGGATGGCGAACGTCTGGTCCGGTGTGACGATTGATTGCCTTGACCCCGAGCGGGTAGCCCGGTTCTGGAGCGGCCTGCTCGGTCGCGAGCCCGGTCCCTCGCAGGAGGGTTGGGTCTACCTCGGTGAAAGCGGTGACCCTCAGCCACGGCTGGTGTTCCAGCCGGTGTCGGAAGCCAGGACCGGCAAGGTGCGGATTCACCTCGACATCTCCGTCGACCAGATCGACGAGGCAATGTCCCTGGCCGTCAAGCTCGGTGGCCGGTTCACCGGCGAGCGGCACGACTACGACGACGGCGTGGTTGTCGTTATGGCCGACCCTGAGGACCACGAGTTCTGCCTGGTCCAGTATCACCGCTGACGGTGGCGCCCAGTGCCTTAGTTTCACCTTCACTGTCGGATTTGCCTACAGGTATTAGGCAGGAGCATAGTTGCCGTAGGTAGATAGGGGGTGTGATGGACAGACCAGGGCTGACGCCGGAGCGTCTGACCCGAGCGGGGGCGGAACTGGCCGACGAGGTCGGCTTCGACCAGGTCACCGTCTCGGCGCTCGCTCGGCGGTTCGACGTCAAGGTCCCGAGCCTGTACTCGCACCTGAAGAACTCGCAGGACCTCAGGATCCGCATCGCGCTGTTCGCGCTGGAGGAGCTCGCCGACCGCGTCGCCGATGCCGTCGCCGGTCGGGCCGGCAGGGACGCGCTGGCCGCGTTCGCCGACGCCTACCGCGACTACGCCAGGGAGCACCCCGGCCGCTACGCCGCCGCCCGGCTCCGGCTCGGTCCGGAAACGGCGGCCGCCAGCGCGGGTGTCCGGCACGCGCAGATGGCTCGGGCGATCCTGCGGGGTTACGGGTTGGACGAGCCGGACGCGACCCATGCGGTCCGGATGCTGGGCAGTGTCTTCCACGGCTACGTCAGCGTGGAGCTGGCCGGTGGTTTCGAACACAGCGCTCCCGCCGCGCTGGAATCCTGGGAATGGATCGTGGATTCGCTCGACGCGGTGTTACGCAACCGCAGCGCTCGCTGACCCGACCGCGGCCGCACCACCGCCAGCGGTTCGCAGCGCGGTGCGCCGATGAACATCGAGATCTCGATCGAGAGGCTTGAGGCAATGCCCACCGAACATCAGTGGATCACCACACCGGTCACCGCGGCCCTCGTGCGCGGCTCTGTCGATCTGGAGGAGACCGCGCGCGGTCTCCTGCCGCATCGGCTGACCGCCCGGGCGCGCCAGCAGATCCCCGATGACCAACTGGCCATGGCTGAGGCCCAGCCCGCCGGGGTGCGGCTGGCTTTCCGTACCCGGGCCACCACCATCGAACTGGACACGCTGCCCACCAAGCGGGTCTACCAAGGCTTCCCGGCCCCACCCGACGGCGTCTACGACCTGCTGATCAACGGCCGCCTGGCCGCACAGACCTCGGTGCCCGACGGCAACGTCCGGACGGTCACCAACATGTTCACCCAAACCTCTGTGCTGGTCGAAGGGCCGGCCGGCACCGCCCGCTTCGCTGATCTGCCGGACGGTGAGAAAGACGTCGAAATCTGGCTTCCGCACACCGAGATCACCGAGTTGATCGCGTTGCGCACCGACGCGCCCGTCGAGCAGACGCCGCCCAACGGAAGCAGGACGTGGCTGCACCACGGCAGCTCCATCAGCCACGGCTCGAACGCCGATCATCCCACCGCCATCTGGCCAGCCCTGGCCGCGGCGGAGGGCGGCGTGCAGTTGGTCAACCTGGGGTTCGGCGGGAGCGCGCTGCTCGACCCGTTCACCGCCCGAGCGATGCGGGACATCCCCGCGGACCTGATCAGTGTCAAGATCGGCATCAACATCGTCAACAGCGACGTGATGCGGCTACGCGCCTTCACCCCGGCGGTGCACGGCTTCCTCGACACTGTCCGCGAAGGGCACCCGACCACACCGCTGCTGGTCGTGTCCGCCATCCTGTGCCCGGTTCAGGAGGACACGCCGGGTCCTCTCATGCCGGACTTCGAGGGCGGAACTCTGCGGTTCAAGGCCACCGGCGATCCCGCCGAGCGCAACGCTGGGCGGCTGACCCTCACCGTCATCCGTGACGAACTCGCCCGGATCGTCGAGCAGCGCTCGGCCGATGACCCGAACCTGCACTACCTCGACGGACGCGACCTGTACGGCGAGGCGGACTACGAGGCACTCCCACTGCCCGACGAGGTGCACCCCGACCCGGCCGGACATCGCCGTATCGCCGAGAACTTCGCGCGGCTCGCGTTCGGCGACGGCGGCCCCTTCGCCACCAGGGCCAGCTGACCGTCTGTCGCGCGCCGAGCAGCGAAGGACGGTGCGCCTGATCCCCCGTGGACGTCAGGGCCGGCGTCAGGCGCGCGAAGCCGCGCCGGCAGGTCAGCCGGGCGGCTCAGCCAACCGCTCCATCCGGTTCCACCCGGACCAGCCGCGCTCGCGCAGCAGCTCCCGCAGCCGCCGCACCCGCGGGTCGGACTCGACGGCAAGCGCGTCGATCAGGTCGTGCGGCAGGTCGTCGTCGACCACCTCACCGGGAACCACCTGGCCTGCGGCGTATGCCTGCTCCGCCAGACAGGCCATGATGTCGGCGGCCTCCGCCAGCCGCGGATCGTCCTCCTCGTCCCCTTCGAAGATCTCCGAGAGCACCCGGTAGAGCCGGACGACCTGCGGATCGTCGAGAGCGGCGATCTTGCCGGGCATCCACTCGACGACCCGGCTGGGCCAGCGTGCCGCGACTAGGATCCACCCGTCCCGTTCGGCCTCCACCATCCGCTGTGACGCCCCGATGCCCCGCAGCCGGTCGAGATAGGCGGCGACCTCCGGTGGAAGCGCCAGGCTGTCCCCGGCGGTGAGCTGCGCGATATGCGTACGGCTGGTCTCCAGCCGTTGGATCTCGTCGCACAGGTGCTTGTCGATGGTGCGGATCGCCTCGGCGAAGGCTGGCGCGTCGGCTTCCAGCATCCGGCTGATCTGCGACAGTGGCACGCCGGCGTCAGCGAGGGTGCGGATCTTGATGAGCGACACGACTGCTGTCGCCCCGTATCGCCGGTAGCCCGACGCGTCCCGCTCCGGCTCGGGCAGGAGCCCGATCTGGTGGTAGTGGCGCACCGCCCGCACCGTGACGCCCGCGTACGCGGCCAGTTGACTGATCGTCAGCATCCTCTGATCCTGCCCGCAGACGGTGCGGCCCTGGTCGGCATCGTCAGGAGATCTTGCGACGGTAGGTGAGGTTGGCGAACACGTAGGCGAGGACGAGGATGCCTACGCACCAGGCGAGGGCGATCCAGATGTCGGTGCCGATGGCCTGTTGGGTGAACAGGTCCCGGATCGCGTTGACGATGGAGGTCACCGGCTGGTGCTCGGCGAAGGCGCGTACCGGACCGGGCATGGACTCGGTGGGCACGAAGGCTGAGCTGACGAACGGCAGGACGATGAGCGGGTAGGAGAACGCGCTCGCCCCGTCCAGGGTCTTCGCGCTGAGGCCGGGGATCACGGCGATCCAGGTCAGCGCCAGGGTGAACAGGACGAGGATGCCGGCTACAGCAAGCCAGTTCAGCACGCCCGCCCCCGAGCGGAAGCCCATGATCACGGCGACGAGGACGACGACCACTAGCGAGATCACATTGGCGACCAGCGAGGTCAGCACGTGCGCCCACAGCACCGATGAGCGGGCGATCGGCATGGACTGGAACCGTTCGAAGATGCCGCCCTTCATGTCCATGAAGAGCCGGAAGGCCGTGTAGGAGATGCCCGAGGCGATCGTGATGATCAGGATGCCGGGCAGCAGGTAGTTCACGTACGAGTCGGAACCGGTCTCGATCGCGCCGCCGAAGACGTACACGAACAGCAGCATGAACGCGATCGGCATGATCGCGGTGGTGATGATGGTGTCCGGGCTGCGGGCGATGTGGCGCAGCGAGCGTCCCAGGAGAACGGCGGTGTCGCCGACAAAGTGCTTGTGCATCACTGTTCCTTGTTCGTGCGAGCGCCGACGAGAGTGAGGAAGACGTCCTCGAGGCTGGGCTGCTTCTCGACGTACTCGATCTTCGCGGGTGGGAGGAGTTGCTTGAGCTCGTCGAGGGTGCCGTTCACGATGATCCGGCCCTCGTGCAGGATCGCGATCCGGTCGGCGAGGTGCTCTGCCTCGTCGAGGTACTGCGTGGTGAGCAGTACGGTGGTGCCGCCTTTGGCAAGTTCCTTGACGGCCTGCCACACCTCGATGCGTGCCTGCGGGTCGAGCCCGGTGGTCGGCTCGTCAAGGAAGATCACCGGCGGGCTACCGATGAGACTCATCGCGATGTCCAGGCGGCGGCGCATGCCACCGGAGTAGGTCGCCACCCTCCGGCTGCCCGCCTCGGTCAGCGAGAAGCGACGCAGCAGGTCGTCCGCGATGGCACCCGGGCCGTTGAGGTGCCGGAGCTTGGCGACCAGGACGAGGTTCTCCCGCCCGCTGAGGATCTCGTCGACCGCCGCGAACTGCCCGGTGAGGCTGATCGACTCGCGTACGTCAGCAGCCTGTACCGCGACGTCGAAGCCGTTGACCCGGGCGGACCCCCCGTCAGCCTTGAGCAGCGTCGAGAGGATCTTCACCACGGTGGTCTTACCGGCCCCGTTCGAGCCGAGCAGAGCGAAGATGCTGCCCTGCGCTACGTCAATGTCCACCCCGCGCAGGACCAACAGATCCTTGAACGACTTCTCCAGGCCGTGCACGCGGATCATGGACTGCTCGACCTGAGCTGTTGTTGGCGAATTGCTCATGGCAGCCAGCATGGAGGGTTGACGCAGCGTCAGGGTCAAGCCCGCTGGGCAGATGCGAATGTTCGCGCCCGACGTGGACCAGACGGATAGGCAATTTCTGCCGATGCGATGTCGAGCCCCGCTACCGCATGGTCTCTGTGTCCGAGTTCTGGAGGATCTGACGTGGGCTCTGCACGCAAACGGTTGGCCACGATCATCGCGGCGACGACGGCGGCGACGCTGTTGTCCGCGGTCGAACCGACGACACCGGCGGTGGCGGCCCCGGAGGACCGGATCACCGCGTCCTGGAACATGCGGGGCCAGCGCCAAGGAGGGGAAGGGCCGCCGGAGTCACGGTGGCTGACCGGTATTCAGGGGATGTTCCTCCGAGAAGGGGTGCAGGTCGCCGCGCTCCAGGAGGCGGGCAACGCACCTCCCGACCGGGCGGTGTGGACCGATCGTCAGTTCGCCGATCCCGGCATCACCGAGCATCTGTACAACATGGGCACGTCCGAAAGCGCGGATTTCCTGCAGATCTACTGGGCCGACCCCGGTCAGCAACGCAACGGCCTGGCCATCGTCACCCGGGAGACGGTGACCGACGCCGTGATCCTGCCGGTGCATTCGCGGTTCGACTCGCGGCCGATGATGGGCGTCCAGATCGGCACCGACTGGTATTTCACCGCCCACGCGCGCTCGAACGGCGCGAACAGTGCCAACGACGCTCCCGACATCATCGAGACGGCGCGGCAGTTCATGGCCGGTCGCCCCACCGGCGAATGGATGGTGCTCGCCGACTTCAACCAGGAACCCGCACGGATGCCGGCCGCGTTGCAGAGCCACATGGTCGTGACGGACCAGCCCACCCACCAGAGCGGCAGCGAGCTGGACTTCGCCTACGCCAGCAACGGGAACAACACCACCATCAACGCCGAGCGTCACGGCCAAACCTCTGACCACTGGTACGTCCGTTACGTCGTGAACGCCGGCTGTGGCGCCGGCGGTGGCCTCGCGCCCCGGTCGACCGCCGAGCGGGACTGCTACGCCCCGGTCCCCGGTGACACGTACCGCTTCTTCGCCCGTCACCTGGAGCACGCGGTGATCGCGTCGAAGACGAACGACGGCGACGACATCGGACCACACGTCAGGACGCCGCGCGGCAGCCTCGACGAGGCCCTCCAGGTGCGCTTCAGCACGGTTGCGGGCCAGTACCAGCTCGCCTGGCCGCAGGCCGACCCGGCGACCGAGCGGTGCCTGTCCTGGGACGCGAACTCCCGCAGCACCGGCAGCACCCTCTGCTCGGAGCAGGCAGAGGTGTCCCGGTGGCAGTTCAAGGACGGGCAGATCTTCACGCCCGGGCTCGGCGGCTCCCTGCAACCCTCCACCAACGCCCTCGGCTCGCGGCTGGTGGTCGCGCAGGACTTCTACCAGTGGCGACCGGAGCCCCGCAACGGCATCGGCCCGCGCTGGGACCCGATCGGGGAGTTCCGGGACGCCGCACCGGACGGCTCGGAGACCCACTTCCCCGACCTCGACGGCGACGGCGACGCCGACCATGTCATCGTTCAGCCCGACGGTCGGATACCGGCGTGGCGTAACAACGGCCCCCGATCCACCTGGACCGCCCTCGGTGACATCAGCCCGCCGGACCGGGGTCTGCCCAGTACGGTGCACTTCGGCGACCTCGACGGCGACGACCGGGACGACTACCTCCGGTTGCAGACCGCGGACGAGTCGCCCACCGGGACCCGGGTCATCTGGATGTCCCGCAACGAGTCCGACGCCGCGCAGATCCGGTTGGGAGCACGCTCCATCGTCGCCAACGACCTGCGCTACGAAAACCCGCGCTTCGTCGACATCGACGGCGACGGAGACGACGACCTGATCAACTCGGACCGGCTGAGTCACGCCAGCCTCTGGGAGAACCGGTCCCAGGGCCGGACGCCGGTGCCGGGCGACTGGCACTCGGTCAGCGGCTTCGCGACCCCCGCCGACGGCTATTACCAGACGACGTTCACGGACGTCACCGGTGACCGCCGGGCCGACGTGCTGCGCGTCGACTACCCCAGCGGCAAGGTGCAGGCCTGGGAGAACACCGGCGCGCCGTGGAGCGCGACGACCGGCTGGCGGTCACTGGGCCCAATCCGTGACGATGGCCCGTTCGCCGGCACCAGCGGCCTGTTCGCCGACCTCAACGCCGACCTGGTCGGCGACTTCGTCCTGGTCAACGCCGCCTCCGGCGTCCTCGACGGTTGGCTGCTGCCCCGGTACGGCAGCGCGGATCCCGGCCCGGGACAGCCCGGCCAGGGCGGCGGGCAGGACCTGCCGGCGGGCACGCTGCCGGCGTACGGGGGTGGGCCACCGCGACCGCAGCTCGACGGCCGGCTGTTGCAGAACAGCACGTTCACCGGCACGGACAAGCCGTGGTGGACCAACGCGGGGATGACGCCGAAACTGGAGGGCGGGACCTTCTGTGTGACCGCGCCCGCGTCCACCAACCCGTGGGACGTCCTGGTCGGGCACAACAGCATCTACCTGCCCGGCGGCGCCACCTACACACTGCGGTTCCGCGCCCGCACCAACACGGCGGCGAATCCGCTGATCTACCTCGCGCCCTTCGACAACCCGACGAACGTCACGTACCTGAACAAGGGCTTCACCACCGGCACCGCCTGGAAGGAGTACGAGTACAGCATCACCACGACCTACCCGGAGCCGTACCGGTTGGCCCAGCTCCAGTTCCGGCTCGGCAAGTCCAGCACGCCATACGAGTTCTGCATGGACGACGTGACGCTCACCGGCGCCGAGTACGCGTACCGGGCCGACGCCGGGCCGGAGGTCAAGGTGAACCAGCACGGCTACCTGCCCAACGGGCCCAAACGGGCGACGTTGCTGTACGGCGCGTCCTACGCGGTGCCGTGGACGCTGCGCCGGGCCGGCGGCGGCGCGACGGTGGCGACGGGTCGGACCACCCCGACCGGCTTCGACGCGTCGGCAAGCGCCAACACCCATGTGATCGACTTCAGCCAGGTCACGACCACCGGTCGGTTCGAGTTGGTGTACGACGGCTGGGTCGACCGGCCCAGTCACCCGTTCGACATCCGCGCGGACCTGTACGACCGGCTGCGCACCGACGCGACCCGGTTCTTCTACACCAACCGCAGTGGGATCGCGATCGACGGGGGCATCGCCGGGGCCGCGTACGCCCGCCCGGCCGGGCACGTCACGGACTCGCCGAACGGGGGCGACACCCAGGTGCCCTGCCAGCAGCCGAAGTCGTTCCTGAACAACTGGACCTGCTCCTACCGGCTGGACGTCACCGGCGGCTGGTACGACGCCGGTGACCACGGCAAGTACGTCGTCAACGGTGGCATCGCCACGTACCAGCTCCTGTCGACGTGGGAACGCAACCGGCCGGCGGCGCTCGGCGACGGCACCCTGGCCGTGCCGGAACGCGGCAACGGCGTCCCGGACATCCTCGACGAGGCCCGCTGGAACCTCGACTTCATGCTGAAGATGCAGGTGCCCGACGGTCTGCCGCTGGCCGGCATGGTCCACCACAAGGTGCACGACGAGACCTGGACCGGGCCGCCGATGCTGCCGCACCAGGACAAGAAGGCCCGGAAACTGCACCGGCCGTCGACGGCGGCCACCCTGAACCTGGCCGCCGTCGCGGCCCAGGCGGCGAGGATCTACCAGCCGTACGACGCCGGCTTCGCCGCCCGGCTGCGCGCGGCGGCCGAGCGGGCGTACGCGGCGGCCCGCGCCAACCCGGCGCTCTTCGCACCGTACGAGGACCGCAGCGGTGGAGGCCCCTACAACGACGGGGACGTCTCCGACGAGTTCTACTGGGCCGCCGCCGAGCTGTACCTGACCACCAGGGACGCCAGCTACCTGACCGCCATCCGGGTCAGCCGGTTCCACACCGCCGCTACGGCCTTCAGCCAGAACGGCTTCTACTGGGGCTCGGTGGCCGCGTTGGCCCAGCTCGACCTGGCGCGGTTCGGCACCGACCTGAGCGACCGTGAGCAGATCAAGGGGTGGGTGGTCGCCGCCGCGGACCGGTTGATCTCGTTCCAGAAGGCCGAACGTTTCGGGCAGACGTACTCCCCCACCACGGGTCGCTACGACTGGGGCTCGAACGCGTCGATGCTGAACAACCAGGTCGTCTTGGCGACCGCCTTCGACCTCACCGGCAATGCCAGGTACGCCGACGCCGTCTTCGAGGGCCTCGACTACCTGCTGGGCCGCAACGCCCTCGGGCAGTCGTACGTCACCGGCTACGGCAGCAACGACGCGAAGAACCAGCACAGCCGGTGGTACGCGAGATCGTTCGACGCCCGGTTGCCGAACCCGCCGGTGGGGTCGGTCGCGGGTGGGCCCAACTCCAGCCTCCAGGACCCGCTCTCGGCGAGTTGGCTGCACGGGTGCGCCCCGCAGCTCTGCTACGTGGACAATCTCGAAGCCTGGTCGGTCAACGAGATCACCATCAACTGGAACTCCGCGTTGACGTGGGTGGCGGCGTTCGCGGCCGATGTGGCCGGCCGTCGATGATCGAAAGGACGGCCGGTTACGCGAGCCTGCTCGTCGGACGGGCGCCCGAGATCGCGGTGCTGCGCGACGCCGTGCACCGGCTGCGCGACGGCACCGGCACCGTGGTCTGGGTCGAGGGCGAGCCGGGGATCGGCAAATCGTCGGTGGTCGCGGCGGGCCGCCACCTCGCCGCGCAGGCGGGTTGCCAGACCGCGGAGGGCTTCGCCGACCAGCTCGCTCACCCGCCCCTGCTCGGCGTACTCCTGGACTGCCTGGGGATCGGGCCGCGGTCGAGCGATCCGCGCCGGGCGCGGATAGCGGCGTTCCTGCGCGACAGACGGTCCGCCCTCGACCTCGCCGACGCCGCCCACACGGCGGCGGCCGTGGAGATGGTCGTCGCCCTGGTCGACGAGTTGTGCACCGCCGGCCCGATGATGCTCGTCGTCGACGACGTGCAGTGGGCCGACGACGCGTCCCTGGACGTGTGCCGCCGGCTGGCCTCGATCGCCGTACACCTGCCGTTACTGCTGGTCCTGGCATATCGTCCCGGCGTACACCGGTCGGCCGTGCGGCGGTTGCGCGACGTCGCACGCCGGCCGGACGTGGTCCGCATCCCGCTCGGTCCCCTCGGCCCGGAGTCGGTCCGCGACCTGCTCGCCGCACTTGTGGACGCGCCGCCCGGGGCGGGGCTTGTCCGGCTCGCCACCCAGGCGGCCGGCAATCCGCTCTTCCTGCGGGAACTTGTCGAGTCACTGGTACGTGAGGACCTGGTCGACATCAGCACACAGGCCGAGGTGCGTCGATCGGCTGCCGGTGTGCTGCCGAGGTCGTTGGCCGCGACCCTGGAGGGCAGGCTGAGTTCCGTTCCCGCCGGCACCATCGAGTTGCTGCGGGCGGCGGCGCTGCTCGGCGGTGAGTTCGCGGTCACCGACCTCGCGGCGCTGCTCGGCCGCCCGGCGATCGACTTCACCGCCGACCTTCAGGAGGCGGTGACGGCGGGCATCCTGGTCGAGGCCGGCCCCCGGATGCGGTTCCGGCACCCGTTGCTCCGGCAGGCCCTCTACGACGGGATGCCGGCCGCGCTGCGCGCCGCGCTGCATCTGGACGTGGCACGGGCGTTGGACGCCGCGAGCGTGGAGCCGCAGCGCGTGGCCCAGCACCTGCTCACCTCGGGCGTCGTCGGGGACCGTTGGGCGCGGCGGTGGCTGGCCGACGCCGGAGCGGTGCTTGCGGGTTGGGCGCCGCACCTCGCGGCCGAGGTGCTCCGTCGGGAGGTCGACCACGAACCGGGTGACGAGGCCGACGGGGTGGCGCTCGGCATGAACCTGGCACGGGCCCTCATCGCCAGCGGCGAGCACGAGGAGGCCGCCCATCGGGTACGGCAGACCCTGGGGTTGGTCGTGGACCCGGACGACCGTGGACACCTGCACTGGATGCTCGCCCGTGCGCTGTTCAGTGGCGGACACAACGACGCGGCAGTGGCCGACCTGCACCGGGCCCTCGCCGACGCCGACCTTCCCGACGCCTGGCGGGCCCGGCTGCTCGCCGCGCTGGCGATGTTCCAGCGGGCAGGCTCCGGGGACCTGGCAGGGGCGGATGCCACCGCTCGGGATGCGCTGCGGACGGCGGCCGGGACCGGAGACGCCTTCGCGACGGCGTACGCGCTGACCGGTCTCTGGGCCAGCCACTCGGTGCGGCGGCAGCACCGGCTCGCCCTGGACAGCGTGGAGCGGGCGATCGAGGCGTTGGGCCCGGTCGCCGACCACGTCGACCTGAGGGCGTTCGTCCTGCACGGGCGGATCTTCTCGTTGCAGAACCTGAGCCGGTGGTCGGACGCGGAGGCGGCGCTGCGGGACGCCCGGGACTTTCTGCGGACGGCCAACCGCACGGACGACACGACCGCCGGGGTGACCGCCGCCGTGTTGCTGTTCTGGCTGGGTCGGTGGGACGACGCCGTGGCCGAACTCGACGCGGTCGCGCAGGACACCTCCGCGTCGACGTACCGGGGGCTCCGCGAAGGGGGCCCGGGGTGGCTCTGGTACGGGGTGTCCGCGCTCATCGCCGGCCACCGGGGCGAGCGGGCCCGGGCCGCCGCGCACCTTCGGGCGGGATTCGACCGCCCGGTGGTGACCGTCGCCGACCGGGAGAACATCGACTTCCTGCTCGTGGCGCGGTCCCTCGCCGCCGAGCAGGACGGCGATCTGCGGGTGGCGCTGGACCATCTCGGTGGTCTCCTCGACCGGCGGCCGGGCGAGATGACCCTGACCCACCAGTGGCTGCCCCGCTTCGTCCGGCTCGCTCTGGCGGTCGACGACCGGTCGGCGGCGGAGGCCGGGGTGCGGGCCTGTCTGGCCGAGGCGGCGGCGGAACAGGTGCCGGCCCGAGCTGCCGCGTCCGCCGACAGGTGTCGCGGCCTGCACGGCGGCGACCCGGGGACACTTCGGTCGGCCGTGGCCCACTACCGGGCCAGCGGGGTGCCGGTGGAACTCGCCGGGACGCTTGAGGATCTCGCCGTGGTCCTGGCCGAGCGGGGCGACACGGCCCAGGCGCGGACCGCCCTGAACGAGGCGGTCGACCTGTACGGCGGGTTCGGCGCCACCTGGGACGTCCGCCGGGCCGAGGCCAGGCTGCGCAGTCGTGGGGTTCGGCGTGGGGTACGGGGTGCCCGGAGCAGACGGGCCGGACACGGCTGGGACGCGCTGACCCCCACCGAGCGCAAGGTCGCCATGCTCGTCGCGGCGGGTCGGTCGACGCCGGACATCGCGCAGAGTCTGTTCCTCACCCGCCGGACGGCCCAGACGCACATCTCGCGGATCCTGGCGAAGCTCGGCATGCACAGCCGGGTGGAGATCGCGGGTGCGGTGCTGCGTCGGTCTCCGGAGGATGCCGTCGAGCGGTGACGGCGCTGCCCGGCGGTGGCATCCGGGTCGGACCCGGATGCCACCGTCCTCGCGTCAGCTGGCCGGGCCGATGAGCCGCCAGGGTTCCAGGTCCGCGTTGGCCCCGGTGCCGGGCACGTTGCCCTGGGTCCACCACTTGGCCTGCCAGACCTTGCCGGCGTACTTGACGGTGAGGTTCTCCACCGACTGGGTCGCCGGGTTGTAGACCTTGCTGGCGTCCCAGGCCGGTGCCGAGCATCCGCCGGTCGCCGGGATCACCTTCGCGGCGCCCCGGTTCTGCTCCGGCACCGAGGAGAACGTGGTGCCGCCGAGCTTGAGGGTGGTGTTCACCGGCCCGGTCGCCGGGATGTAGTAGATGATCGGCACGTCCAGGCTCTGCCCAGCCGGGATGATCTGGCAGTAGTCCAGGGTGAGGCTGACCCGGTGGAAGGTGCCGGAGAGCCCGGTGCCGACATTCGGGCCGGTGTGCCCGGCCTGCACCTTCCACCGGCCGCCCTGGGCGCCGGTCTGCCAGTTGCCGTCCTTGATCAGCGGGGGTGTCGAGGTCGGCAGGTCGAAGGAGATGACGTTGTCCCTGCCGCCACCGATGGTCACCCCGGTGTTGTTGCTGATCCGGACGGTCGGGGTCAGCGGCCACAGACTCGCCGTGTCGGTCGGGTAGCGGATCAGGTCGACGCTCACGTCGAGGGCCAGTGCCGGACGCTGTACCGAACTGCCGGCGCCGCGGCTGTCGCCGTACGCGGCTGCGCCCTGGAGCCGCTCGTGCAGCCGGTTGGTCAGGGTGTAGCCCATCACGCAGGGGTTGTCCGGGGTCGCATCGGCCGGGCACTCGTAGTCACCGGAGAGTTCCCACATCATCACGCCACCCGCGCCCTTGCGGTTGACGTAGTCCACGACGTGGTCCAGGCCCTCGGTGTCCTGGATGGACAGGTAGGTCTTCTTCTCCGGGTTCCACAGCCAGGCGGTGCGGGTGGTCGCGTCCCAGTGCCGGTCGTACGTGCCGGTGCGCCGGTCGTTCGGGTCGCTGTCCGGGGTGAGCCCGACCGCGTTGGCGTAGCGGGGGGTGAGGTCGCGTTCCAGGTTCTTGGCGTGCCACATCGGGTTGACCCCCGCGCCGACCTCCCGACCGTTCGCGTCGCGGTCGTGCCAGATGTTGTCGATGCCGACCGCGCCGTCGCCGCAGGGGCGGACCAGGCCGGTGCCCGGTTGGCAGGTGCTGCCGACGGATCTGCCCCACATGCCGTTGCTGCCGCCGGTGACGTTGCGCCAGCCCCGGCTGTAGTACGGGATGCCGATGTTGATGCGTCCGGCCTGCATCGCGCCGCGCAGGTGGTGGAAGGCCCAGTCGGTGTTGAAGTAGCCGATCTTCTGGTATTCCGGTGTGGAGTACAGGTCTCTCAGCTCCGGGTCCTTGCCGTCGTCGTGCAGGGCGGCGTTCGGGCCGACCACGTCGTTCCAGGAGCCGTGGTAGTCGTACGCCATCAGGTTCGTGTAGTCCTGGTAGCGCAGCGCCTTCTGGTTCTCCATGCCGCGCACGAGATAGCCGGAGGCCGACGTGGCGGAGGTGAGCAGGTAGTAGCGGCCGTTGGTGGCGGACGCCCGGTCCAGCTTCTCGCGCAGCGTCTTCATCAGGGCCGTGTACGAGGTCGGCAGGCCCTTGCGGCGCGACCGCGCGTCGCCCCAGTCGTTCGGGTTGCCGGTGTCGTCGAGCACTGTCGGGTACTCGAAGTCGATGTCGACGCCGTCGAAGCCGTACCGGCCGAGGAAGTCGACGACCGAGTCGGAGAAGGTGTTGATCCCGGTCTGGTTGGTCGTACCGTCGGCGTTGGTGGTCATGCCGTAGAAGCCGCGGCTCTCCGCCCAGCCGCCCACCGAGATCAGCGTCTTCACCCGGGGGTGCAGACGCTTGTAGGTGGTCAGCAGGTTGAAGTGCCCGCGGTAGGGCAGGCTCTGGTCCATCTCGGTGCCGGGGACAGACCAGGTCATGCCGGTGGCCGGGTTGTTCGGGCCGTCCGCACCGACCGAGATCCGGTTGTTCTCGACCCGGGCGAACGCGTAGTTGATGTGCGTCAGCCGGGACCACGGGATGTTCTTGACCAGGTAGGAGGGCTTGCCGTCGGCGCCGGTGCGGCTGCCGTTGAAGTAGCCGATCACCCGGCGACTCCGGCCCTGGCCGAGCCACTCTCGACCGTCGCCCTGGTAGGCCCGGCAGTAGGGGGTGCTGGTGCCGGCGGTCGGGATCATGCCGTCCGGGCGGCACTGCGCGTGGTCGGTCGGCACCACCGGTCGGGTGCCCCCGTTGTCACCGCCGGCATGCTGCTCCATCGGGTCCCCGGCGCCGCCGTTGCGGCTGCCGCCGGCCCGGCCGGCGGGATTGCGGGCGACGATTTCGTCGATCAGCTTTCCGCCCGGGAAGTCCATCATCACGATGCCGAGCCGGTCCATGGTCTGTCGTCCGCCGAAGTTGCCCGCCCGGTTCGGGTAGAACTCCGGGCACCTGTCGTTGCTGGCCCGCAGGCACTGGATGAGGAACTCGTTGACCCCGGTCGCCCCCGAGGTGCCACCGGCGACCGTGTACGGGTGGGCCATGCCCCCCGTGCCGCTGGTGTAGTTCATGTAGAGCGAGCCCGGCTCGTGGTCGTGTCGGGCCTGCTCGCCACGGTTGGCGTCCCACACCCCGTTGGTCTTGCGCAGGTGTGTCCGAACGCTCTCCCACTTGTCGTCGATGTCGCTGATCTGGGGAACGTCGAAGTTGTCCTGCACGTAGCCCTCGTAGGAGCCGCCGGCCGGGTAGAGCTGTGCAATGCCGTAGCCGCCGTAGATGCCCCCGGCCGGTCCGCGGAACCCGAGCAGGACGATCTTCCCCCGGACCGCGCCGAGGGTTGGGGTGGTCGTCTGCTCGGCGCCGTCGACCGAGTCGGCCCAGAACAGGTTTCCCCAGGCCCTACCCTGCCTGGTCTCGTCACCGTTTCCGGTGTGGTAGCGCCCGGTGAGGTACGAGTCGAAGACCTTCCGACGCCACTCGGTGCTGTCGTAGCCCTGCGCGTCGGCACAACTCGCTCCGCTGCCCAGGCACTCGGCCTTGAGGTTCAGCAGCACCGTCTCGGTCGGGTTCGCCCGCAGAAAGGTCTCGATCTTGGTGAGCACGTCGGTAAAGTTGGCCCACTGGTAGTAGACCCCGTGGTGGACGGTGAACGTCAGTCCGGCGTCGCTCTGGTCCACCCGGACCCGGATGTCGATCGACCGGATACCGGCGTCCAGTTGGGTGGCCAGCGTCTCGGCGCTGTACCCGTGGCGTTCCTGCGTCTGGGTGAGGCTGGTCGAGATGAACTCGCAGTCGCCGTTACCTGCCGACTGGCCACAGAGCGCGAGGGTGTCGTGGGTGCCGGGAATCGACAGGTCGGCCAGGCTGGCGTCGTCCGACACCCGTGCCATCCAGTCCCGGTTGACCTCGGCGGCGGATTCGATGCTGCCGTAGTGGTCGTTGGCGAAGGCTGGTGTGGCCGGGCCGGCGACGGCCGTCGCGGTCGTCGCGACCAGGGTCGTGGCGAGCAACGCGATGACCAGCCGCGGCTGTCGGGTGCGCCGCGACCACCTGAGGTTCGGCCTCTTCGCCGAACCCGGTGGGGCGGATGCTGAGTGTGTCGTCGACATGGCAGACCTCCGGCAGGCGTGGTCGCGCGCGAGCACGCATCGATGGAACTGCCTGAAGTCTCGGCACCGCGCCGCGTGGAGACATCTGTCAGATGACGACTGGTCTTCTGATTTGCCCGCACCGGGTGGCCGGTGCGGTGGAGGTGGCGCGTCAGCTCGCCTGCCCGCCGAAGCGGGCGCGGATGTCGCTCGGGTAGGAACCCTTCTGCCAGATCACCGAGAATCGGCCCGTCGGGCTGGATGCCGGCTGCGCGTAACGCCCGTCCGGGCCGAGGATTTCGGACGTCCCGAACACGCCGTCCGAGCCGATCGTCCGGGCGTGCACCTGGCTGGTCGAGAAGTCCGGGGTGGGCGCCTGCCAGGTGATCAGGCCGTCGCCGTCGTCGTCCAGGGTGAGCTTCGGCCAGTCGCCGGCACCGAGTCGGGTGACCGGGCCGAGGTCGCCGGTGCTGGAGATCGAGCGGGCGAAGACCTGCCTGCCGTCGGAGGTCCAGCGGCCCCAGGTCAGCA
This sequence comes from Micromonospora sp. NPDC047756, assembly GCF_055587245.1. NCBI lineage: Bacteria > Bacillati > Actinomycetota > Actinomycetes > Micromonosporales > Micromonosporaceae > Micromonospora > Micromonospora sp. NPDC047756. The sequence goes on along the minus strand of NZ_JBVJGQ010000002.1, from coordinate 135,870 downwards.
CCGCGTCACCGTCGAGATCGCCGGCGAGTTCGTCGAAGAGGGTCAGCTCGTGGGCCGCTGGCGAGACGCTGATGACGCTGCCGAGCGTGTCGTTGTGGCGGTAGTGGCGCACCCGTAGGCGAGGCAGCTCACCCGCCTTCACCCAGCGATAGCTGATCACCGCGTCTCCGTCCCGGTCCAGGGCGAGGGAGACGCTCGCGTACCTGACATCGGTGGCCCTCCCGGCGATGACGCGCAGCGGTGCGACGCCCTCCGGGCGGACCCGGCGCGCGACGACGCGCTCGTAGCTCTCCGTCCAGGCGACGACGGCGGTCCCGGTGCGGTCGACGGCCACGACCGGCTGGTCGACGCCGACGCCCAGGGTCAGCTCCGGGCCGAGCGAGCTGTCCGCGCCGAAGTAGCGGGCCTTCGTCGTGTACGCCCCGTCGCGGATCTCCGTCCAGGTGACCAGTGCCAGACCCGAGGGGTCGACCGCGACGGCCGGACTGACCCCGTGCCACGTCGTGATCATCTGCAGCGGCCCCAGGTCGCCGGTGGCGGACACCCGGCGGCCCGCCACGAGGCCGTCCTGTGTCCACACCACCGCGGAGTCGCCGTCGTCGTCGGACGCGACCTTGGGCCAGGACGCGGACGCGCCGAGCGGCGACAGGGTCTGGACCGGCCCGAGCACGCCGTCGACCGACACGGTCTGCGCCTTCACCTGGTCGTAGCAGCCGCTCGCGGCGCTGTCGCAGCCAGCCCAGGCGAGCAGCGAGTCACCCTGCCGGTCGACCGCGACGAAGGGCTGGTCCTGCCCGCTCCAACCGGCTTCCGACACGACCTGGACCGGGGACCAGGTGGCCGCCCACGCCGGTGCCGGGATGACCGCCAGGATGCTCAACGCGCCGACCACGCCGGCGGTGAGCCGTCGCGCACGCCGTCCGGCCACTGCTCTGTCTGCTCGGTGCATCGTCGCCCCCTCGATCGATGAACATGCTTGATCCAGAGCATCGTGCCATCGACCCGGCTGCACCGCTCGCCGGAAGCGGGTACGCGAAGCGCCCCGACCGGTTCCCCGCTGACCATCGAACAGCCAGCAGGGCGGTGACGGCACCAGGTGGGGCATCGTCCGGCATTAACATTTACTCGCCTCGAACTGTGGTCCGATTCGGGTCATGGCCGGGAGTTCGGCCGACGCGGCGCTCTCCAGGGCGTCTCTCCTCAACCCTGAAGGAGTCGTTACGTGCGGAAAGCATTCAGCATGCTCGTGGCGCTGCTGATCATCACCGGGTCCGCGCAGGCCGCGCAGGCGGATGCGGGGACGGTGACGAGACTGACGCTGACGAGCGGGAACGACTTCTACTCAAGAGTCGAGGAGCGCCTGCTGAGCCGAACGGTCACGCTCTCGGCCGGAGAGTCGAGGCACGTACGGAGCCGTCTCGAGGCGACGAGCAGCGTCACGCAGGTCGTGGCCATGAACAACACGCTCAAGTGCGTGGACGCGGGCGGCACCGTGGTCGGCACCACCTCAACGTCGTCCCGCAACCACGAGGGCTCGGACACCACGTACTACGCCACGCCTGGGCATCTGCCCATCTACGCCGACCTGCTGTTCACCGCGCCGTCGGCCGGCACCTACACCTGCGGCCTCTACGGATACACGGCCTCCAGCTCGCTCACCGATTACCATCTGACCGCCGTCGCCACCAACACCTGGCTCGAGGTGAGCGACACCAACCAGGTGGGCGCACGCTGGTGGCAGAACCCCTCCTGCAACAGCACCGGGACGTCCAGCACCTGCACCTACGTCGGGGCGGGCACCTCCACGGCCTGGGTGTTCTACAACGACGGCACGCCCGTCTACAAGTGGAACGCCCACAGCCTCGCCACCAGCGTCCAGGCGCTGGCCAATCTTGAGCTCACCACCTGCTACACGGGTACCGCCTCGTGCGGCAGCAGCGTCGACGCCTACGAAAAGCCGCGCGGCACGAACGCCGTGGTGGATGTGCGCTTCGAGATGATCCAGCTGGACACGACGGCGCACACCTGTCGCACGACGAGCACGGCGACGTCCCGCAAGACGATCCGCGACGACGCGCACCACTACGTCGCGAACTTCGCCCTGTCCGGCATCCCGGTCGACCCGACCTGCGGCACCCGCACCTTCATCATGCGGATCTTCGTGCAGCACGTCTCCGGAAACCCGATCAAGATCGACGGCGTACAGAGCACCACGTCGCTCACGAACGGCATCGCCATGAACATTTTCTGACGGGTCACACGGTCTTACACCGGCCCAGGAGCCCTCGCGTGAGGGCCCTGGACCCTTTACGTGTCTGGACGAATGAAGCAAGTCAGACTATGTCGTTTATCAATGCGTGGGACATCGTCGCCGCGATCGGGACTATACGATCCCCACACCATCCGGGCATCATCCACTAAGGAGGCTCCATGCGTAAAAGCATGGTGTTGCTCTGCTGCCTAGTCACCACGATCGCGGTCACGCCGTCCACCGCCCAGGCGAAGGAGTCTTCGGCCGGACAGCCGGCCTCGCAACCCGGCTTTGCCGCAGCAGTCGACGTGGAGGCGATGACCGCACAGTTCCACCGACTGGAAGCCGCCGCCGCCGCGCACCCCGACGGCGCGGGCGGCACCTACTTCGACGAGGCGACCGGTCAACTGGTCGTCCGCCAGGTACAGAACGCCGAAGGTGCCCGGCTTCGCTCCGCGGTCGGCTCCCGCTCGCGACAGGCGGGAGAGGTCCCGGTCCGGTTCGAGACCACTGCGGTACCGATCAAGCGGCTGGAAGCCGCAGCCGAGCGGCTGGCGAACAGCCACGCCTGGGCTGGCTCCCACGCCGCCAGTGTCGACCGTGTGAAGCTGGACCGGCTGGCCGGAGAGGTCGTCATCCACGCCTCCGGGGACGCGGAGGCACTGGTCGCCGCCGCCCTCAAGGCTACCGGCGTGACTCCCCGGGTGTCGGTCTCGCAGGCCGGGATCACGCCCGCCAGCCGCCGCGTCGACACCAGCCCGTACTACGGCGGGCTGGCGATGTTCAACTACAACGTCACCGCCGCGGGAGACAACCCGCGAACCGTGAACGCGTACTGCACGACCGGCTTCCGGATGACTCGCGGGGGAACGAACAGCAACTGGGTGACGACCGCGGGGCACTGCGGCGGCAATGGCACCACCTTCTGGCACAACGGCGGCTGGAACCTCCGCGTCAGCTCGAACTACCTGACCCTGGGCACGGACGTCTCCATGGTCGCCGGCGAGAACGGGGCCTACTTCAGCCGGTACTCCTGGTTCGGCGAGCGCGACACGTCGACAGCCAACCCGGTCACGGCGAAGCTGACCGGGTGGCCCGCCATCGGTTCCGCCGTCTACATCTCCGGCTCCAACGGCGGCCTGGTGTACGGCAAGGTCACCGACACCGGCAACACCGGATGCACCGGCTCCCCGGTGGTGGAGGTCGACACCGTCACCGGGCACGCGCAGGACGGTCCCGTGCTCGGCGGTGACTCCGGCGGGCCGGTGACGAGGTGGAACACCGCCACCTCAGCAACGAACGACCTCGTCGCCGAGGGCACCGTCACCTGCTCCGACCGCAGCAGTTACGCCGAATTCGACCCGATCCACCGCATCGAGGCGGCGACGGGCGCCGTCGTCGTGGTCGCCGGCACCTGACAGAGGCATGTGCGGGCGGTGTGCTCACTGACGCCGCCCGCACGTGCTCACCGCCCAACTTGACGGCGCATCGTGCGCTGCGACGACGCCATGCCGCTATCGGGGCTCGGCTCGTACTCGCGCCAGGACGCCGCGCGCAAGGTCGAATAGCCGCGGAGCCTCAAGGCCAGCGCCGCACGTTCCTGACCGCGACGTAGAGGCGGGCGCCGCCCTAGATACCCGGGGGGCGTGCGACCGCTGGGAGCCTTCGCCTGCGACTCTTACCGGCCATTTGGTTGGACCATTCGGCTTCGACGAAACCACGTCGTGACCATGCAGATTGTGTGGAAACATGCGCGACGTGGTTCACGAACACCTCTGGTACGCGTTACCCGTCCTCACCGGTCGGAGAATCCGGCTAGAACCGTTGACGCTCGAACATGCCCCCGGCTACCTGGCGGCGGCTGGCACCGAACCCGACGACGCCGAAGTCTTCCGCTGGTAAAGCCCACCCGGCGGCGCACTGGGCCAACCCGTCACCATCGAGGGCGCGACCCGGCACATCACCATCGCGCTCGCCGCCAGAGCCGCAGGCACCAGGCTCCCCTACGCCCAGATCGACACGCGCACCGATGAGTTCGTCGGAACGACATCGTTCGCCGACCCGCAACCCACCTTGCTGGCGCTGTCCATCGGCTACACCTGGCTCGGCCGGGCCTGGTGGCGATCAGGGCTGAACACCGACTCGAAGCTCGCCATGATGACGTTCGCGTTCGAAACCCTCGGCGCGGTCCGGGTCGCCTTGCACACCGACATCAACAACATCCGGTCCCAGCAGGCGATCGAGCGGCTGGGAGCGTCTCGCGAAGGTGTACTGCGCAAACATCGGCGCCGGGCGGACGGCAGCTGGCGCGACACCGTGCTGTACGCGATCGTTGACGATGCCTGGCCAGCAGCGAAGGAAAAGCTGCTGGCACGGCAGGCGGCCCACGATCGAGACTAGAGGGGTTGTCCTCACCAGACATCCGCCGAGCTGACGCAGGTCGTGCCGTTCACCCTGATCGCTGGCTCTGCCGCGGCAGCCGAGCGGTGGCGGGGCTCCGGCGTTGCGGGTAGATTCGGAACATGTCTTCCACATCTGTCACAGATGTCGAAGGGCTGCGCGCGCTGGCTCATCCCGCGCGGCTCCGGATCCTGGATCTACTCCGCGTCCACGACCGGCTGACCGCCTCTCAATGCGCGGCGCAGCTCGGGCTCTCTCCCAAGTCCTGCTCCTACCACTTGCACGTGCTCGCCAAACAGGGCCTGGTGGAACAGGGCGCTCCACTTGCCGAAGACACCCGGCAGCGACCCTGGCAACGCCGCTTCGACGAGGTACGGATGCCCCTTGCAGGAGAGACCGGTGGCGCGGACTCCGACAACGCCCGCGCGGACGCGCTCGGCGTGGCGGCCCGGCACGACCTCAGGCTCTTCCTGAGCTTCCTGGCGTCACCGCAGGCGGGGAGCGGCGACTGGGCGACGAGCACCACCGTGCACACCCGGACCGTCCTCATGACACCCGCCGAACTCGAAGCCTGGGGCGAGGCGGTCGAGGACATCACCCGCTGCCACGTGGAGAAGGCGAGCCGGACCCGCCGCGACGGACGCGGCCCGGTCCGGCTGGCCATACGTGGCTTCGCTCAGACGGCGCCAGGGACGGGGACTGCCGAATGACCGGTAATGAGACGACGGGCCTGCGCCGCTACGCCGGAGTGGTCGCGAACCGGCAGATTCTGGCCGCCCTGATCGGCGCACTGGTCGCACGGCTCGCCCAGACGATGTCACCGCTGCTCATCCTGCTGCTGGCCAACCAGCGGTACGGCGGGTTCGCCATCGCAGGCGCGGCAGCCGCCACCTATGGGCTCTGCGCGAGCCTGAGCGGGCCGCTGATCGCCCGGCTGGCCGAGCGCTACGGCAACCTCGTCCTCCTGATCGCCGGGATCCTGAGCAGCACCGGCCTGTTGGTCATCGTCCTACCGTGGCAGTCCTGGAACTTCTGGGCCGGTGTCGTGCTGGCGGGTGCGGCGATCCCGCCGCTGAGCGCAACGCTGCGAGCCACGATCGCGACCAGCATCGAGGACCCACAGGAACGCATCGCCGCGTACGGCCTGGACACCGTGGGCACCGAAGTGCTGTTCGTACTGGGGCCAGCCCTCGTCGGTCTGGTCGTGGCCTTGAGCAGCCCAGCGGCTGCCCTGGCCGGAACCGCGCTGCTCCCGGTTGTCGGTGCCACCACCCTGCTGATCCAGCAGCGTCGCGTCCCGTCGCCGCAGTCGTCGCCGGACGCGCCGGAGCAGGCCGCGGACCGCCGGCTGCTGATCCGGCTCTCCCCGTGGCTGGGCGTGGCGGCGGTCCAGATGGCCGCGATCGGTCTCGTGGAGGTCGCGCTGATCGCGGTCGCGGTCACGTTCAGCTCCTCGGCCGCCAGCGGGGCAGTGCTCGCGACGTGGGCGGCGGGCAGTGTGGTGGGTGGATTGTGGTACGGGTCGCGGTCGTGGCACACGCCGGTGCGCCGGCAGGTACGCCTGCTGCTGCTCGGCAGCGCTGTCGGGTTCGCCCTGCTGCTCGCCGCGCGGTCCGCTCCGGCCCTGTACCCGCTGGCGTTCCTCGCCGGCGTATTCATCACCCCGGCGGCAGCGGCCCTGCTGACCGATCTGAGCGAGAACCTGACGGGCGGGCATCGGCTGACCGCGTTCGCGTGGCTGGCGTCCGCGAACGGGCTGGCCGGATCCTTGGCCTACGCCGCGGGCGGAGTGCTGGTCGCCGGCACTGGACCGTGGGCGACGATCGCCGTCGCCGCCGCCCTTCCCGCGCTCGCGGCACTACTGTTCCGAAGCCGTGGTACAGGTCCTGGACTTCCGCAGTCGACTCCTCACCGGTCCGATGATCAACGCATCACCAGCAGCGCTCTGCCAGCCATCCCGGAACCCAGACCTGCAAGCGGAAGACCCCAGGTCCCCTGATCCTTGAATGTTCGTCAACGGGGCAGGCCCAGAGGAGGACCTCCGTTTCCCGCGTACCCGCGTGCGGCGTGACCACCGCGTGCCCGGCACGCTGACGGCTACCCCGGCGGGCCGGATGCCGATAAGTCGGTCCTCGCCGTGGGCCCGTCCGCGCGAAACCCCGCCCTACCGCTGACGGGGCGGACTCGGCGGGTCGTGTTCCGCGGCGAGCACGCGGTACGCCGCGAGGTCTTCGAGGGTGCCTCTGGCCACTGCGCTGACCCTTGCCGGATCAGTCGACGCGGACGACGGATCTTGCCGTTCACGTCCGAGTGCAGCCAGAACCTCATCCGCGGTGGTGTGCATGTCCCGAAGCGCAGCCTCAGCCATACCGTCGGCCTCCAGTGCGGCCATCCGGATGTGCTGGCGCTGTAGCTGCAAGTCCAGCCGATGCTTCTGCCACTCCATGACGGAGGTCAATCCCTGCTTGACGACCGCCATAGCGGCAAGGGAGTAGGCCACCGGCGTGAACTCCGCTGCCACCGAGACAAGGATCGTCTCGAGAGGGCTGGCGAGAGAGACGCGAGCTACCCGAAATTCGGCTCGTCGCGGATCCTCCTGCGAAGGGAGCGCCCGGCGCACGAGGAATTCTCGGAGCGGCATCGTGGGGTCAACGATGAAGATCGCAGCTTCGCCCAGCGTATGCAGCGACCGAAGATAGTCAGCGACGTTGGCCAGCGGCGGCGTTTCGCCGAGGTCAGCTACGACCCGGAGGGTCGGCACCTCCGTTGACGTCAACGAGGTCGCTTGAGTCATAGAGGCATCTAAACATGATCCCGTCAGCACGGCCTGCGCCGCAGCGGTGACGCGCAGCCTGCCCGAATCCGCTTGAGCAACTGACGGCCCGCCGGCCGACTCGCTGCGTGTCCGCTGCACCCACACAGAAGGCGCCGCCCGATCTGCGAGACGAACGACGCCTTCGGTGACCCGCCGCACCGGGTCTTGCAGCCGACACGCGAAGAGGCGATCCGCCGGGCCGAGCAGATCATTCGGGCCGCTGGCGTGAAGGCCGACCCCGCACCTGAGGCCCGTGGTCGACCTACGGTGATGTCACGGTCATCCGCGCGGCGCCGGGTCCGCAGGAGCGTCGGGACGCTGAGCTGCACGGCTCGCCGGCGCGGGGATGGTGCCGTCGGTACGAGTCGTGGCCGTCGCAGTCTCTGCCGCAGCCTTGGGTTTGCGCCGGTGGAGCGTGAGAGTCATGACCAGCACGACCAGCGCTCCGACGATGAGCCCGAGGATCGCGCTGGCCACCGTGTTGACGAGCCAGCCGACGAGCCCACCGAGAACACCCGTGGCGTCGTGGGCGGCTACCTCCACGTGGTGCACGGCCTCGTACAGGAAGTGCAGGTTCAGCTCGTTCGTGCCCAGCAGCAGGATGTGCCCGCCCACCCACAGCATCGCCGCGGTGCCGACCACCGTCAGCACGGTGAGGACCACCGGCATCGCCCTCACCAGACCGCGGCCGAACCTGGCGACGGCACCGGAACGCTGCGACAGGCGCAGCCCGGCGTCGTCCATCTTCACGATGAGGGCCACCACGCCGTACACCAGGACGGTTATGACGACGGCGACGATAGCCAAGATCACCAGGCGGGACCAGAACGCCTGATCGACCACCTCGTTGAGGCTGATGACCATGATCTCCGCCGAGAGGATCAGGTCGGTTCGTACCGCCCCGGACACCAGTGTCGTCTCGTCCTGCACCTTCTCCTCGCCCGCGCCGTGGGCATCGTGATGGGCGATCTTGGCCCACACCTTCTCCGCGCCTTCGTAACAGAGGTAGGCGCCGCCGAGCATGAGGATCGGAGTGAGCAGCCAGGGCACGAACTGACTGAGCAGCAGCACCGCCGGCAGGATGATGAGGAACTTGTTGCGCAGCGACCCCACGGCAATGCGCTTGATGATCGGCAACTCGCGCTCGGCCGCCAGGCTCCGCACGTACTGCGGCGTGACGGCAGCATCGTCGACGACGACACCCGCAGCCTTGGCGCCGGCCTTCGCAGCGGCCGCCCCGATGTCATCGATCGACGCGGCAGCGGCCCGGGCCAGCACCGCCACGTCATCCAGCAGGGCTACGAGTCCACCGGCCAAGGGAGGGTCCTTCCAGGGGTTGTGGTTCGAACCTGCCCATTCTCGCTCAGGTTCCTGCGCGCGGCACGCCACCACCCGGTCGCTCATCGGGCGAGAGCTAGAGGTAAGCGATTGTCGGGCTCGGCTGACGGCCCGCCACCACCGCGCCCGGGTCATCACCTGGTCCCCGCTCAGGCCGAACCCATCCGCCGCAGTCACCGTTGGCCAGGGTCGGCGTCGATGCGTTCTGGTCGCTGTCCGGGTCGGCCGCGGATGCCTGTGATCGGCGGGATCTTGTCGACCAGGGCAGTAGCTGGGTGGCGTCCTGGCGGTTGCCGCCGGTCAGAGACGCCCGACGCTACGGGTAGTGGGGCGAGATCCGGATAGACACAGAGGATTCGGGAACGACCAGGACGATTTCCAAGTGGTCCTGGTCGTGCTGGGCCGCTCGCCAGGCGGTCATCGCGTTCACAAGGTCGCCGACCGGTATCAGACCAGTCATAGTGAGAGACAGACACCCCATCATCCCGTACGGGGCCGGGTGTTGCCCGGCACGACGGTTCGCGACGAAGGCCAGGCCACCTTCACGCCGAAGGGCCGGCTCGGCTAGCAGCCAGGACTCCAAGCTGTCGGCGACGGCCGACTCAGACGTGCTCAGCCAGAGCTGCCAGGACTCGTCGAACTCGTGGGACAACTGCTCCACGACGTTGTTTACCCGCCCCCGCACGTAGGGCTCGAGCCGTTGGGCGCTTTGTAGGCACTCCTGCAGTACGCCCGCGAGCACCCTGCGCCGGTGCCGGTCGCCCTCGAAGCGGGCGACCAGCAGCAGAACCAGTTTTTCGGCCTCGCGGTGCCGGGCCTGGGCCACGGCCATAACGAACGTCGCACGCCAGAGTGGCTCATGGGCACGTGCCACCAGCATATCGGCCCGGCCATTGTGCAAGATGTTCTGTGCGGCGAGGTATTCCAGGAAGGTCAGGTGCAGAAACCGGATTCGGCCTTTCTCCGGCTCGACGAGGACGCCGCTCTCCACCAGGAGCGAGTCCAGGACTTCTGAGGGATCCGGTACCTGCTTGGTCAGGCTACGGCTGGTGAGCGCAAACTGATCCAGCACCCGGCTTCGGGGTAACTCGATCCATCCCTCCTGAAGCATCAGACCGGCCAGCTCCTCGAGGAAGATCGAGGCGATGGAGCGAGGCAGCCGCACCCGGCCAAGTCCTCGTTCAACGTCCCGACGTTCGATCAGCATCTCCACGAATGCCTCGTAGACGTTGGATCCCCTGAGCCATTCGGGGCCGCGGTCGAGATAGACACCACAGACCAGTGTGCACATCAAGGGGCTGGTGGCCAGCTCGCGCAGCTGCGGATTACTACGGATGAGTCGAACGACTTCCTTGCCGAGCTGGATCGGCAACCTGCGGCCCGTCCGCTCCGGTACAACCGGGCCAACCGTGGCGAACCAACGTGTGACCAGGTCGGTCACGCCCGAGTCATCCAGCGGTTTGAGTGAGGCGACGGTGAAGCCGAGGTCCGCGAGGTACGCCGGGTCGATCGCGGCCTGGCGGGACGAGACCACGAAGCGGCACTCTGGATAACGCTCGACAAGCCGGTTCAGCCACTTGCGGATCCTGGGAAGGTGCCCCTGCCCAAACTCGTCGAGGCCGTCGATCAGCAGAATTGCGTTGCCCTGGTCGCATCGTCGATTCAGCTCTGCGGGCGACAAGCTCGGCCGCAGCGATGGGCGGGCGTACTGGAAAATGAAGTCGACGACGGAGCTCGGCTCCTTCTCCGGGGTGTCACCCAGCCGGCTTCCGGGCACGTAAATCGGCAGCAGCTCGTTGTGCGTCGCAAGGAGGCCATCGAGGGACTTGCGCGCTCCGTCGACGGCGAGCCAGCGCATTAGTGCCGTCTTTCCGGAACCCGCTGGGCCGGTCAGGTAAAGCCTGCGGAAATCGGCCAGCGCCCACTCGACAGGCATCTCGTCGCCCTCGACCGTTATCCGGGGGCGGCTGTAAGTCTTACTGAGCGAGAACTTGCGCATCGCGGCAGGCAGCGTGAAGCCGACTATCTCGGCTTGGTCGAGGCTGGTGACGATCGCCAGGCGGTAGGCATCGTCGCCGGCCGTGGGCAACTCGCCGAGCCTGCTTCGCACTATGCCGCCGATCTCGCCTCCGTCGCGGAGAAGCTCGGCTACGACGTACGGGCTGGATTCGGGGAACGCGGACGCGGCGGTGATCAACACGGAGGCGGTCTTCGCGAGGAGCACGTCGTGAAAGCGTCGTTCCGGCTCAGTGAGGTCCAGGGCATTCGCAACTGCCGATCGTTCCCAGATGACCGTGATCAGCCGGGCGGGTTCAAGTCCGGCGTCCTTCAGATCGGCGGGTGACAGGGCGGCTTGGTGCAGGCTGAGGCGCACGGTGTCGACGACTCTCGACCGCGAGGTGTCGTCGAGCTGTTCGTACTCCAGATCAGCGGAGATGCTCGCCATGACGATGCCGGTAAGCGACTCAAGCTGCCGGGTGAGGCGACGCCGATCGAGGGCGTTTGGGACCTGCGCGTCCAGGAACTCATCTAGCGGCTCGCCCGGGGCCTTCTGCCCGCCAAGCCAAAATTCCATGACGATGCGGATGACGCTGGAGCTGAGCGACATCACGGGCAGCATGTCCATCATCCCCGCTCCTCCCGATGCCGGATCATCTCTGCCAACGCCGCCTTCTCCGGCCGATCATTCCATGACTCGATGATCATCTTCCGCGTCGCCGCGTCAGCCGTGGCAGCGACCGTCGCCACGGCCGCGAGGTCCTCGGGCCGGGCAAGCGCGATCACGCACGCGGCCGTCTCAGGCCCAACGAATTCCTCCTGGGCCAGTAGGTCGAGCATGACCTCCCCGATCGCCACGACTTGGGCGGCCAGCTCCGGCGACCGCGGCGGGACCATGTCGGCCGTAACGCCGGCTATCCGCTCACGCTTGTCGGGATCGACCTGCTGCATGACCTGCAGCGCCGCGCGAGCCGTGCCGAGTTGCCTGGCATTGGCGAGGCGGCTCAGCAGCTCGCTCGCGACCGACTTCGGAAGACAGGCTGCGGCGGCCACCACGGCACGCCGCTTCTCCGGAGTCGCCGCCCAATCGACGAGCTGGCCGAGAAACTCGCGCTGCGCATGGAATCGGGCGGCCAGCGATTGACGCACCGTGTCCTGAACGAAGGCAAAACGCTGACGGTCGCAGTGTCGAAGGAGGCGATGCCGGTGCGCCAGCTCGCCGATACGCGCCGGCGTGGTCCTCAGCCACGCGGCGGCCTGCGCGGCGGTGAACTCCTCGTCGTTCTGCGTCGACCAGTGCGCCAGCTCGATGAGGTCGTCCCAGTCGTCAACCGAAACCGTCTCTCCGTCGGCCGGGCTCAGCGGGTCGTTCGCGCTCGTCGCCCGAAGGATCCGCTCGACGAGCGCGGCCCGGTCGTCTGGGAGTGTGAGTCCCCCGCCGAGAAGCTCCCGGCAGAGCCCAGCAAGGAAGATCGGGACGGCGCACAGGCCACGTATGTCCGAGCACCGACCGACGGCCATGAGGAGCCCGTCCCGCGCCGCTCGTACCGCCTTCCGTTCCTCTTCCGTGGCGCACTCCTCGGCCACTGCCGCGTGCCAGCCGACAATGAAGCGGTCGACCTCGATCGGCAGCATCTCCCGAAGCTCGATCTCGCGCAGGCCGAGCTCGGCCGTCCAGGCGGCGGGCACGGCCGAGCGGGTGTTGACGAGGACGACGCAGCCGGAGCCCATCGCGTCGCGCACCAGCTGCTTGATCTTCCTCGATCTGGAAGGAACGGCGTGAACGTCAACATTGTCCATGAGCAGGATCGCCTTACCGTCCCTGATCAGGCGCTCCTCCCAGCCCTTCGGGGCGCGGCTCGCGAGCCGCCCGTCGAATCTGGCCATCGCGTCCGCCGGCACCGGGGCGCTGTCGCCACCCAGGTCGAGGTAGAGCGGAACCTTCGAACCCCACGCGGCGAGATGCCCCGGAAGGCCGCCGGCCAGGGCTTTGAGCGCGAGACACAGCAGTAGATAGGTCTTGCCGGAGCCAGCGGGGCCCCGCACGATCCAGCCGCAGTCGCTGCCGTCAATGTCGAGGACGGCTGCCGGTTCCTGGAACACCGTGTCCAGCGGAAGTTCGATTGTCGCCCCGCTCGGGCCGGACACATCGAGTGTCGGCATGAGGTCACGAGCCTCGAAGCGGTAATCCCAGGTGAACTCGTCGTCTTCCCACTCGATCTTGCGTTGGAAGAGGGCAGTGTCCTCGCCCCGACGGCGTTCCAGCAGTTCCCGCAGGATCCTGCCGTGAACGTACGCGTTCTCCAGGAACAGCTGGGCCATCCGATAGCAGATCTCGGCCAGGAGCATGCGGTAGGCGGCGGCTGCCTCACCGAGTTCCGCCTCCAGGTCGGGTGGCGCGGAAGCAAGGTAGTAAGCGGTCAGCCGCTCGCCCGAGAGGCCGAGGTCGACCAGGCCACTGAGATCGAGTTCGACGGAATCCATGGTCGCGACGACCCTTATCGCAGCCGCTTCGACGTCATGCGACGGGAAGGTGCTGACCAGGTTGCGCAGAAGCTTCCTTGTGACGTCGTCGATGGTCCGTTCGATCTCCTCTGCCAGTTGTATTCCCTGTTCGGCGGTCCCGAGCTTCCTCTCGACGAGCCAGGCACCCAGCTCGCCCGCCAAAGTCCCACCTGCGCCGGGTAAGACCACCGCGGCCAGCGTCTTCACCAGCGCGTCGGCAAGTCGCAGCCCAGTCTTCTTGCTGACCCGACTCACCGGCGGCAGCCTCCCATCCTGAATCAGCCCGGAGAGACGAAGCGTAGATGCGCGGTGCCCGCCGGGCGGCTCAAGACACGGTCAGCAGTGAACGAGCCCGAACCGACATTCCCGGCGTCTCTGGCCAACGGCCTACAAGTTGGCATCGACGATCTCGACCGGCCGGTGCCGAGCGTGCGGGCAGCCGGGCTGCCACCCACCTATTCCACGCTGGACGAGCTGCACAGCCTCGGCCGGGGCGTACAGCTCGCTGTCTACCGCATTGTCCAGAGCCATGCCGATCGCGTCGGCAACGGCCTTGATCAGGTGATGTCATCCAGCTGACGACCGAAACACGATGGCTGATATTTCCGCCCACCGAAGAGGTCACCATCTGAGATGTCTACTTAGGACGTCTCCCGCGCAGCTTCGCGACACAGTCGGTACCGGTCAGACCAACGCCTCGTAATTCCAGCGTTCCTATGCGGACGGCTCGACGCCCGCCAGCCCGACGGCCAAACGACGACGGTGCGGACCGCCCGTAGGCGGCCCGCACCGTATCGAACGCCGGGCGCGTTACGCCCGTCTGCCGAATGCTGGTGGCTGGGAGTTCCCGGCCTACAGCTCGGCCGTCGTCACGCGGGAGGATTCGTACGTCGTGGAGGCCCGGGGAAGGCCCGGCACGGTCGATACGTCCTTCACCAGCATGCCGGTCAAAGCGTCGATGGTCAGCACCTCGCTGCCCTCGCCGCCGAACACCTCGGGGCCGGCGGTGATCGTCAGGGTGGCCTTGCCGTGGGTGGTCGAGTTCTCGACGCTGACCGCGGAGATGGTGGACAGCAGATGCAGCACGCCGGCCCGGACCTGTGTGTTGCCGTCGCCGGCGGACAGCGCCTGGGTGCTGTACGTCCACAGGGCGTTGTCGAAGTGCCGCTGAACGGCCTGGGGGCTGTACGGCTTCGGCTCGGCTTTGCCGCCCTTCTGCTTGATGATCACTTGAGCGTCCGCCTGCTGTTTGTCCCACACCGCCTTCTGCGCTGCGGGGTCGAGGCCCACCAGCGGATCCTTGGCTGCCCTGAGCATGAGGGTCCGGCCGTCGGCCGGGCTGCTCTCCGCCGCGGCGACGGCTGCCTCGAGGAGTGGGGCGTAGCCACCGTCCGTCATCTGGTCCTGCTGACGGGCGATCGCCCGCTTGATGTCCTTCACGCTGTTACCCGTGTAGATGGCGTGACCGTCGGTGTACAGCGTGTAGACAACCTGCATGGTCTTGGTGCCGTGGACTTGCGTCGCCTTCACCAGCCACGCGTCGCCCGCCTCCGAGTTGACCGTCTTGATGGATCCGGCCAGGGTCATCAGCGGCGCGTGCTCGGCCGTACCGTCGACGGTGGTCGAGCCCGAGGTGGCGGCTGACGAATTCTTGCCGGCCTCCATGCCCCCGGTCGCTGACGAGGTGAGCACTACAGCGACGACTGCCGCCGCGGCGGCAACCCCCACCCCGGCGCCGATGCCCCATCGGCCCGCGATACCGATCCCGCGGCGGCGCTGAGGCGCCGGGCTGGATTCGTGGGCCCGCGCGGTTGTCGTCGTGTCCATTGTTGAAGTCGCCTCCATAGTCGTGTCCGCCGCTGCTCCCGCGCCCAGCAGCGGCACGGTTGCGGGGTCGGCCATCGCCGCCCGCAGCACCGCCCGCGCCCGCTGGTACGCCTCCGGGCGTAGTGGTTCTGCGCTTCCCAACGCACCGACCAGATCGAGCTCGTCGGTCATCGGTGTCTCTCCTTCGCGCTGTTGCGGTCCTTCATAAGAGCGGACACCCCCGGGGCGTCGCGCAATGCCGTCCTGGCCTGGCTCAGCAGCCGCCGCGCGGTGCCGGCCGGTATGCCGAGCGCCCGCGCGGCGTCGGCCGCGGTCAGGTCCTCCCAGGCCACGAGCCTCAGGACCTCGCGCTCTTCGGGTTTGAGCCGCGACAGGGCCGACCGGAGCGCCGCCCGGGCGTCCACGCCGAGGTCCACCGCCGACCACGGATCCCATCCAGGAGTTATGTCCGGCACGTCCGCGACCAGGTCCTCGGCCGGCCGGGACCGCCAGTAGCGACGCAAACGATTCAATGCCACCCCGTACAGCCACGGCCGCGCATCGTTGTACGACCGGTCGTACGACCGCCGCGACTCGAACGCCGCAACCCAAACTTCGCCCAGGAGGTCCTCAGCCGCATCCCGCCCAACCCGGCGAACGAGGTACGAACCGACGGCAGCCTCATGACGCTCGACCACCTCGACGAAGGCGTCGGCATCGCCATCCAGCGACCGGCCTATCAAATCCGCATCCGAAGCCATGGCCCTCCTCGGCAAAGTCCGCGCTTCACCCTGACATTGCCGACCAGACGGGAAAGTGTTCAGACCCCGGGGCCCGACGGCCAGCAGGTCGCCCGACAGCGACCTCTCGGTGGCATGAGCGGCTGCGGCGCGCTGAGCGTGGGCCCGAGCGTGGCACCAGGCCGCAGCCGAGGGCCGAAATGGAAGAAACGGCAGTTCATCGACGGCTGACCTATCACCCTGAAGCGCAGCCATCACACGGGCTGCAACGTCCCCATTGGCCCGGCTGTACGGTGCAGCGGGCCGCGCCGGCGGCGACCGGTCCTCGGGGTCTGACCACGAAACGCCGCACTGCTTACGGTCACGTACGGCCTACGGCTGGTCCGAATGCCGACGCGGCACAATGGGCGGTCCCTTGAGCTGTCCGCGCAGATTGGTACGCCTCGACCAGCATCAACCGACATGCGCTACAGCCAACGTGGTACGAGTGGCCCGGCGCGGTCTCGCGGCACGGTGAGTCAGCTCTGACCTCGCCTACCGTGCCCAGCGGTTGGCCCGCACGAGCGCGACGGTGGCCAGTGGGAAGCTGACAGCGCCGAAGGCCGCCAGGCCGGCGAGCAGGTAAGCGACGCGGTGGTTGTGCGGAGCACGGCGGTCGGCTACCTCCGCCTCCAGGTCCTGCGGGTCGTAGACGATCGGGATCTCGTCACCCACCACCGGAGCAGCACCGGGCGCCTCGTCACCCTGACCGACCAGCGTCCGCGTCCGCCGCCCGTTTACGGTGTCGAACTCGACGTGGATGCGACCCTTGGCGACCTTGACGACCTGGCCGGTGGCCTCCACGCCCCGGGTCTGCAACGCCTGGTCGTTGCGCCACACCGTCCAGGCGGAGATGGCGAAGCCGATGACGACGACGAGCCCGAGCCCGGCGAACAATATTGGCGGGCGGCGCGTTCGCAGCAGATCCATGCCGGTCACCATCTCCGGTACGCCGTGTCGACAAACAACGGCCTCGACTGCCTGCAGTCGGGTATGACGTCACTCGGACAACCCGGAATGGAACCGCCACGACGTCAGCCAACTCCTGCCCCTGGTCGACACGATCCCACCGACCAGGGGCATTCGAGGCCGACCACGACAACAACCCGGGCGGATCTACGCCGACCGGGCCCCCACATCGCCACAGACCAGGAAGAACGAGGAGCGGTCGTCGGTCACCCAGGTCAGCTCGCCGACTTGGGTCAGGTCGCCGTCGATGATGACGTGGTACGGCGGCCGGGTGAACGGCGGCAGGCCGTGTCGTGGCACCGATGGCCCAGCTGTCGCCGACATCGTGGACGGCTGTAGCCATGACCCGACCACGGCGCCTGGAGAGGCGGGCCCTTACCGCTGGGCTGCCGGCGACCAACCAGGGTCACGGCCGGCGAAAGCGACGACCCGTTCCATCGGAGAAGCGTCGGGCGAGACGGCGTACTCCGGGCCGAACGCCATGCCGGGACCGCGCCACTCGGGCTTGAGCGTCACCCGGTAGAAGGCAAGTGCCCGCTCGCAGGTTGCCTCATCCGGCTTCCAAGGCAAACCCGCCGCGGTGGCCATGTCCCAGCCGTGCGTGATCACCTCGATCAGCAGCATGTCCAGGACCACGGAGCCGGGAAATGCTCCACCGAGGTGGGGTACGTTCACGATGGTCTCCTCGACCCCGGCCGCCAGCGCGGATCGCAACGTCGCCGAGAGCCGTGGGATGACCAATTCAAGGTGGTCGGGCCCTGAGTAGGCATGCGGATCCGCTCCTCGCTCCTCGGCGCCAGGGTCGGCGAAGGCGGCCTCGAAGTAGGTCAGTCCGCCGGTGAGGTGCTGCCGCAGTCGCAGCACGTCGAACCCGTCGGACGGAGTCGGTAACGCGTACTGCTCCGCGGTGGTGCTGGCCGCCACCCGCGCCAGGTCATCGAGCAGAGTCAAAATCATGGTCCGTCTCCTTCTTCAATGAGCGAGCAGTAGCGAACCCACGGCCGCCCACCGCTCGAAGGCCACCAGGGCCGCGCGTCGGTGTAGAGCAGGACCACGGCGGCGAACACCACGGGCGGCAGTGACGTGGCGAGATTGAACCGGCGCAGCCTCACCTGCGTCGACTCGGTGAAGCGCGGGCGGTTGTGCGGTCATCACCTCATTGTTCGGCAGTCGGGGGACACGACCAGTGACACCGCGTCACATGCGACGGTGACGTGGTGTCACTGACGGGTCCCACACTTCTGCGCTGTCATGGGTGCATGTCCACCCACGCGTCATCGAAGTCGACCGGCTGAACCTCGCCTACGGTGACTTCCACGCCGTACAGGACCTCTCCTTCGAAGTTCGCCCCGGAGAGCTGTACGCGCTGCTGGGCACCAACGGGGCCAGGAGGACCTCGACCCTGGAGGTCATCGAGCGACACCGCAAGCCGACCTCCGGGACCGCAGGGGGTCTTCGGGCCGGGCGGAAGGTGTCGCAGTTGTCCGGCGGGGAGAAGCGGCGGTTGGACTTCGCCACCGCCGTCGGCGGGACACCGGCGCTGATCTTCCTGGACGAGCCGACCACCGGCCTGGACATCCAGTCCCGCGACGCCCTCTGGGCGACGGTAGACCGGCTGCGCGAGAACGGCGCCACCATCGTGCTCACCAGCGAGCACTTGAAGTCCGACGGGAGCGGCATGATTGATTGGCTTGGATTTTTGGTCGCAGCGGCGCTGGTGTCCCTCATCCCCGGCGCCAACCAATTGCTCGGGCTTAGTAACGCCGTCCGCTACGGCACGGCCAGCGCCATGGCCGGGGTCGCCGGGCGGCTCGCCGCCTTCGTCGTCCTGATCGGCTCTGTCGTCGCCGGGCTCGGCGCGGTGCTCATCGCCTCCGAGGCCGCGCTCGAGGTAGTCAAGTGGATCGGCGCGGTATACCTGGCCTGGCTTGGTATCTCCAGTCTACGCAGCGGCCTACGGACACCTCGCCACGCCACCACGCAGGCGGCGGCCACCGGCGGCGGCATCCGCCCGATCGTCACCCGCGAGTTCGTCGTTGCTATCAGCAACCCCAAGGCCCTGCTTCTCTTCGCCGCGCTCTTGCCCCAGTTCACCGACACCACCGCCTCGAACGCCAGCCTGCAACTGTCTCTGCTCGGTGCGGTCTATTTGATGATCGAGCTGATCGTCGGGCTCGGCTATATCAGCGTCGGCCGCTGGCTGGGTGGCATCGGCATCCCAGCGCGCACCCAGCAACGAATCGATCTCGGCACCGGCGTCGTCTTCCTCGGGCTGGCCGGCCTTGTTGCCGCTGACGACCTGGCCTGACTGCACGGCCTTGTCGGCGGTGTTCGCCAGGTCCACCTACGCCGGGCCGGCTGAGCTCGGCGAGTACTGCTGTTCACCCGATGTTGTTCCAGTCGATCGCCCTAGCTTCGGGGCGTCATGGTGATGGCCGCGATGGTGCTGTGGACGAGGTGAAGCTGAAGTCGCGCTCGCGCCGTCATGCGCGAAACCCAGACCCGGACTCGCCACTAAGCGGGCCGTTACGCCGCCAACACGACTGGCTGTGAGCGGCGGACCGAACCGGTCCCCAGATGAGGTCGCGCGATGCCGGATCGGCATGAAGATCGCGCCTTCTGTCTTCGACCGCTTGCGGGTTCCCTGCCAGGGTTCGACCGGGAGCTGTTCGCCGGGGCTACAGCATCAAACAAGGAGCGACGATGATTCTTCCGACACACCGAATGGTGGCCGCGGCGGCCGTGGTGTCCCTGGCCATCTACGGTCCCGCCGACACCGCTGAGCAACCGACGCGGGACGCTCAGGTGACGGTCTCCGCCGCTACTGCCGCTGATCGTCAGGGCCGCGAGTTCCGGCGGCTGGAGGAAAGCTTCGACGCGCGGCTCGGCGTCTACGGGATCGACACCGGCACGGGGGCGACAGTGCGGTACCGGGCCGACGAGCGATTCGCGTACACCTCGACCTTCAAGGCGTTGGCCGCGGCCGAGGTCCTCGACGGGACCACCGACGCCGAGCTGGACCGGGTGGTGCGGTACTCGGCGGACGACCTGGTGACCTACTCGCCAATTACCGAGCAGCACGTCGACGAGGGCATGACGCTGCGCGCCATCGCCGACGCCGCTATCCGTTTCAGCGACAACACCGCCGGCAACCTGCTGCTGAGTCACCTCGGCGGGCCGCAGAAGTTCGAGAAGGAGCTACGGGAGATCGGTGACAGGGTTACCGATCCAGCGCGTTACGAGACCGCGCTCAACGAGGCGACGCCGGGTGACCGGCGGGACACCAGCACTCCCCGGGCCCTGGCCGAGGACCTGCGGGCGTACGCCGTTGGTGGCACCCTTGAACCGGCGGATCGTGACCTGCTCAACGGTTGGCTGCGGGGTAACACCACCGGTGGTGAGCTGATCCGCGCCGGTGTGCCCGACGGTTGGGTCGTCGGAGACAAGACCGGCGCCGGCGGGTACGGCACCCGCAACGACATCGCCGTGATCTGGCCACCGGACCGCGCGCCGATCGTCCTGGCTGTGCTGTCCAGTCGCGACGAGAAGGATGCCGGCTACGACAACGCCCTCGTCGCTCAGGCGACGGAGGTCGTCATCGCTGCCTTGTGATGGTGACGGCCGCCCGGTCGTCACCGGGCGCGGCGCCAACGTCATGTCGAAACGCAGGGCGGCGGCGGTCGTCGGCACCGGCCGGGCGTCACCGGCGCCGTGGTCCGCTGTCGCCCCTGCATCGTGTGGATTGAGTGACCCGAATGCGCAAGAGAGATCATGAAGTCCTGGCCAACGCCGCGTCGCTGCTGATCTGTGGCCTGCTGGCCGGCGTGGTAATCGCGGTGGCGGCCTTTCCCGCGGTGACGATGTCCGGCCTGGCCGCCAAGGCGGGTGCCGAGACGTTCGGCGCGCTGCCCAGGGAACTGACCGTCGCCCGCGCGCCGCAGATCAGCTACCTGCTGGCCTCTGACGGCAAGACACCGCTGGCGACGATGTACGACGAGAACCGCCGCGACGTCACGCTCAAGGACATCGCCCCGATCATGCAGAAGGCGATCATCGCGGCGGAGGACCACGACTTCTACCAGCACAACGGTGTCGACCTCAACGGCGTCGCCCGTGCTTTCGTTTACAACAGCGCCGGCGCCAACCGGCAGGGCGCCTCCACGCTCACCATGCAGTACGTCCGGCTCGCCATCGCGTACTCGGCGACCCACCCGGCCGACGTGGTCGCGGCCACCGAAGACACCACCGCTCGCAAGCTGCGCGAGATGCGCTACGCCATCCAGATCGACAAGGAGCTTTCCAAAGACGAGATCCTCGAGCGCTACCTGAACATTGCCGCCTTCGGCAATGGCGCGTACGGCGTCTACGCCGCCAGCCAGGTCTACCTCGACAAGAAGCCGAAGGACCTCACGATCGAGGAAGCGGCCATGCTCGCTGGCCTGGTCAAGGCCCCCAGCGCGTTCGACCCCACGACCACGTTGGGCCACCCGCAGGCGGTGGACCGCCGCAACTACGTCATCGACAACATGGTCGAGACCGGCGCCATCACCCGGGAGCAGGCCGACGCGGCCAAGAAGGTCACGCTCCGGGTCCAGGGCAAGCGCGCCCCGAACGGCTGCGTCCAGGCGACCGAGAGGTGGGGTTTCTTCTGCGACTACTTCTACCGCTGGTGGATGTCTCAGGAAACCTTCGGCTCGACCTCGTACGACCGGGAGCGGCGACTCAAGAGCGGCGGCTACACCGTCGTCACGACCCTCGACGTGCAGGCCCAGCGCGGCGCCGACGCGGCGGTCCGCCGGGCTAAGAAGGAGAGTGCGAAGGAAGCCGCCATGGTCGCGGTGGTGGAGCCCGGCACCGGCCGGGTCCGCGCGCTCTCGGTCAACCGCACCTTCACTCTCGACGACCCGAAGAACCCGAAGAACAGGCCGCACAGCGACCCGGCACGGCGCAAGGAAGACAAGGACCTCCGCGGCAACTACCCGGCCACGGTCAACCCACTGCTGACCGGAGGCGACGCGATCACCGGCTACCAGGCCGGCTCGACCTTCAAGATCTTCACGATCGTGGCCGCATTGGAGAAGGGCATTCCGCTCAGCCATACCATCGATGCGCCGCAACGGTTCAGGTCGGAGTACGTCATCGACCGCGCCAGTCCCACCGCGTGCCCGGGCACCGACCTCTACTGCCCCACGAACTCCGACAAGAAGGCCGGCGGTGTTCTGGACATGTGGAGCGCCTTCGCCCGGTCCACCAACACCTACTTCGCCCCGCTACAGCAGCAGGTCGGCGCGGAGAACGTGGTGGACGTGGCCAAGCGACTCGGCATCCAGTTCCGGATCGACCGGGAGCAACGGTGGGCGAACGACCGTGAGGCCGCCCATGACTGGGGTGCGTTCACGCTGGGCGTGTCCGCCACGACTCCGCTGGAACTGGCCAACGCGTACGCGACCCTGGCCGCGGACGGTACCTGGTGCGCTCCGACTCCGGTGCAGCAAATCCGCGACCCGGACGGCAGGACACTGGATGTCGCCGAGCCGCGCTGCGAGAAGCGGGTCAGCACCGACGTGGCCCGCGCCGCCGTCGACGCCGCCCGCTGCCCGGTCGGCGACGACTCCGGCACCAGCAGGTGCGGCCGAAGCCGTACCGCCGCACAGGTGAAGGCCGCCGTGGACGCTCCGGTCGCCGGCAAGTCCGGCACCACCGACGAGGAGAACTACGCCTCCCTGGTCGCCATGACCAAGCAGTACGCCGTGGCCGGCATCATGGCCGACCCGGACTGGCCGCAGAGCACCGTCAAGATGGCACACAACCAACGCGACGGCATCAATCCGCCGGTCTACGAGACTCTGAAGGCGGCCATGCATGGCAAGCCGCGCGTCGACTTCCCGTCCGCACCGACGGAACTCACCCGATGACGTCGCCGGGATTCACGAGCGCCCCTCCCCTCCCGTCACAGCTGCCCGCGGACGTCACGGTGATGGGGTGAGGCACTGCCCGGCGGGCGTGGCAGGAGATGGAATGAGGGCATGCTGCGCGAGCGGCAAGCGCGCACTAACCCCACCAGGGCAGGGCGCCCGCCCGCAGGTGGTCGTGCAGGCTCCGGGCGACCTGGGCCATAGCCGCCTCACTCCCGGGTTGCGCGGCGGCGGGTACCCGGGAGGCGGTGAGCGCGGCGACCGCGTACGACTGCCCGTCGGCATGATCCACCACGCCCACCTCGTGCCGCAGGTGCAGCAGCGTGCCGGTCTTCGACGACCACCGGGATGCGTCGGAGGTGAAGTCGGGCGCAAGTCGCTGCCGGTGCAGGTTGTCGCCCATCAGGCCGCGTACCCGCGCGGCGCTGGTCTGTTGGATTGCCGACGGCCGCCAGAGGGCCTGCAGGAGATCGACGAAGGCCCGGGCCGAGCCGGTGTTGGCGCGGGTGACGTCGAGTTGGGCGACCGGGTGCCCCTGCCCAGGGCTCCCGGCGCTGATGGCGAGGGAGTGCGCCAGGTGCACCTCGTCGGGTCCGAGGCGTTCCGCCGGCGTCTCGGTGAGGTCTCTGACCCGATGCCGGACGGCGATGCCCTCGATGCGCAGTCGCCGTAGCTCGGCGGCGACCACGTCCGGTGGGGTGAGGTCGAACAGGACGTCGGCGGCCACCCCGTCGCTGATCGAGGTACTCAGGTAGAGCAGATCGTCCACGGCGAGTCGCGCGGGGTGTCGAAATCGGCTCAGCCCGGTCGGACCCAGGGTGGTGATCCGACCGGGTGCCACGTCGACCAGCATCGCCGGGTCGAGTTCCCCGCGCGCGACCCGTTCCAGCACGGCGACCGCCAGCGGCACCTTGACCAGCGACGCCGCCGGGTACGGGATGTGCGCGTCGAAGCCGATCTCCTCGCCGGTGTCGAGGTTGCGGACGAGGAACGCCCCCTGCAGCCCCGCCTCGTCGAGCAGATCACGTGCGTTGCGTACGACCGCGGTGGCGCTCATGCCGGTTCGTCCGCTACCCGGTGCTCGACTGTCGCGCCCTCGGTCGACGTGCGGCGGCCGTAGGGAGCGCCCAGGCATCGCGCGACATCGGCGTGCAGGACCGTCCGCAGCTGTTCGAGGTCCTCGCCTGTGCCGGCGGCGATGTCATATCCCCGCCGGATGCGAGGTTCGGCGAGGGGCCGCCAGTGCAGCCCGAAGTCCTCGGCCTGCTGCCTGGAGCAGAGCAACAGGTCAGGGGAGCCGAGGGCCGCTGCCGCAGCGTCAACGAGGGACGGGGCGACCGTCACCTGGGCCGGCGCCAACCCAACGGACTGGCCAGCGCGGGTCAACGGGTCCCGCAGGTGCGCGACGTCGTCTTCGGGCTGGATCAGGATCCGCCGGCGTGCCTGCGCCCGAGCTCGGCCGCTGCGCAGCGTGTCCAGGAACACCGTCGGCGCCGGGAAGGGGGTCCGGGCAGCCAGCCCGAGCGGAACCTGCCAGGACGCCGTCGCGTCGGAGATCGCCACGATCGCGGCGCTGACCTCCAACGTCTGGCAGAGCCGGGCGCGTTCCTGCGGGCCGGCCGGCCGTACCTCCAGGTGCATCCGCTGTCGACGAGCCGCGTTCACCAGGGTGGCGAGGCGGTGCGGCGGGCAGATCTCGGGCACGGCGATCCGCAACGGGCGCAGGCGGGCCCGCTCGGCGTCGTCGGTCATCGCGTCGGCGAGGTCGACCAGGCGTCGTGCCGTAGGCAGCATGTCCTGCCCGAACGGGGTCAACCGGACCGCCCGGGACGACCGGTCGAACAGCCGCGCCCTGAAGTGCTCCTCCAGTGCGGCGATGCGACGACTCGCGACCGACTGGGGGATGCCCGCCGCGGCGGCACCGGAGGTGAAGCTGCCGTGGCCGCTGACGGCGACGAAGGCCCGACAGGCAGCCACCATGTCCACGCGGCCAACCTATACCCAGCACGCATGGAGACGGCGGCAGAAGGCTCTGCCGGCATCGGCGTATCGCCGGGTCGAACGCGCCACGGGCGTCACCCGGTGGCACGTCTGATACGAGCGCGCGGTGAGCGGTGAACAGGTCGTCGAGCATTCACGAATACGTGTCATTCGCTCGAGCCGGATCCGAAGGCGCGGTCGGCCCACTCGGCGAAGGACGTCCAGCCCACCTCGGGGTGGGCGGTATGCAGCGAGGCGATGTCGACCTGGTAGCCCGGCCCGTTCAAGAACGCCCACATCGCGTGCATGTCCGGATTGGCGATCTCGGTCAACGGCACTTCCTCGTGGCGGACTTCGAGGCCCAGCGCCGCACTCAGTTCGGCAGCCATCTCGGCCGGCGTAGGGGCGTCACCAGCCAACTCGATGCGTTGTCCGACGTAGCGGCTGGGGTTGAGGAGAACCTGCGCGGCGAAGGCGCCGTGGTCGGTGCGGGCGATTTGCTGCAGAGGCCGATCCGCCGGCAGCGGCACATGGAGCACACCGTTGCGGATGCGATCCACGCCACCGAGGGCGTTGTCGAAGAAGTATGTCGGTCCCAAGATCGTGTAAGGGACATCACCGGCAGTCAACTCGGCTTCGATTCGTTCCTTGCTGCCAAAGTGCGGCACACCGCTCGCTTGGCTGGCGCCAGCTACCGAGCTGTAGACCAGATGCGGCGTTCGGGCTTCGGCGGCGGCTGCCAGGATCGCCAGCCCCTGGGCCACCTCAGCATCGGTGCCCTCCTCGAATGGAGTCGTCAACGCGAAGGTGGCCGCCGTGCCCGCCATGGCTGCGGTGAGCGACCTGCGATCATCCAGCGAGCCTGCGACCACTTCGACGCCCAGGTCGGTCAACCGACGAGCCGCCGCCCGCTTCGGGTCGCGGACCTGAGCCCGCACGCGGGCCTTGAGGCTCAGGAGCGCCTCGACAACAGCACTACCCTGACCGCCGGTCGCTGCGAGCACTAAGATCGGTGCATCGGACATGAAAATACCCCTATTCGGTGACTTAGTCGGCGCAGCCTGGGCTGCTCGGGTTTCGCGGAGCGCGTTGAGCATCCGCGGCGCCGCTGTCCGGACAGCGTGCGGCGCCGCCATGTCATGCTGGTCCGATGGCGGACGTGGACCTGCGGCAATTGCGTTACCTGGTGGCTGTCGCCGATCAGGGCGGCTTCTCCAACGCCGCGAGTTTGCTCACAATGACCCAGCCCGCGCTGTCCCGCGCCGTAGCGGCGCTGGAACGTGCTGTGGGAGTTCGGCTGCTCGACCGTACGCCCCGCGGAGTGGTGCCTACCCCCGCCGGGAAGGTGCTGGTCGGCCAGGCACGAGACATCATCGGTCAGGTGGACAGCGCATTGCGGCAGACCCGCATGGCGGGCCGTGCGACTCCGCCGCTGCGGATCAGTTCGCGCGGTTGCGACATGGTGGTTCTGCACGAGTTGATCGGCGACTATCGGGCCAATTACCCCGGTGACCACGCCGAGCCAATCGAGGCGGACTGGCAGACCCAGCTTGATGAGCTGCGTACCGGCGTAACGCAGATCGCTCTGGTCAGCGGCGAGATCGAGCCGGAGGGCTTGGATTCGGAGATTCTGACGAGCTATGAGCGCGTCGCGCTGGTCTCCGCCTCGCATCGGCTGGCTGACCGTCGAGTCGTCGACCGCGCCGAGCTGCTGCCGGATCCGGTGGTTCTCTGGGCCGGCAGCAGCTCGGCGGAACGACGTTACTGGCTGGGCGTCCGGGCCGACAGCGACGGCGGCGTCGTGGCGGGCCCGCAGGTCAACGACCCACACAAGTTGATGGCGCACGTCCGTCTGGGCACCGCGATAGCGTTCCTGCCCCGGCCTTACCTGGACCACAGCGGAATGCCAGCCGGTGTCGCTGCCCTCCGTGTCGAGGGTCTGGCTCCGGCCCCGGTTCGGCTCGTCTGGGCGAAGGACCAGATCTCACCCGCCGCAGCCCGATTCGTAAGGTTCGCCACCGCGGCCCACGTTGCTGCATGAACGCCCAGACTGTTCACCGCAGGGCGACCGCGAGGGTTCGGGCGGTCAAGCTGCTCGCCGCCGACCGCAAGGCTGGCGTCAGCTGATCCGCCAACGCGTCGGCGGAAACCCGGCCCTGGCCGACGATCAGACCGGTGCGACCAGCGAAACTCGGATCGGTCGCGGCCCAAATGATCGGGTCCGCCGCCGCCTCCGACGGAGTCTGAACGCTCTGCCGAATCTGCTCCCAGTGTTCCCGCAGTGCCGGGGGCAGGATCTCGGGCGTCATCTCGGCGGCGTTCGGGGTAGCGGCGGCGACAGGGTCGGCCGCCAGGACCGTCACACCACGATCGGCCAGGCGCTCGGCGAGGTCCAGGACGTACGACAGGTGCGCGAGCTTGGCCCGGCCCGACGCGGGCATGCCGTAGTACTCGCCGGTCACGGCGGCCTCTCGGTATTCCAACTCCCCCGCCAACGGGACCGTGGTGATCGACGACGAGGTGACGGCGACGACACGACTGCCGGCGCCCAAGGATCCGAGCAGGTTCTCGGTGAGCACGAGCGGCGACAGGTGGTTCAAGGCGAAGACCCCGTCGATGCCATCGGCGGTCGTCCACGGACGTACCCACATTCCACCAACGTTGGTGACGAGCAGGTCGATCGCGCCCTCATCGGCGAGCCGGGCTGCCAAGGCGCGGGCCTCGCCGAGCACCGAGAGGTCGACGCGCAGGAACCGACCGTCGATCTCCTTCGCCGCGGCGGCACCACGGCCCTCGTCACGGCCGACGATCGTCACCGCGTACCCGTCAGCGGCGAGGTGGCGGGCCACCGCCAGACCGAGGCCACCCGTCGCTCCGGTCACGACAGCCTTTTTCATGGTTGATCCCTCCGATACGCAAACCGTTCACAAAAAACTTAAGCGGAGGATTGTGAGTGCGCCAATACCGTTCAAACATGCTCGTTATGCCCGACCGGCATTCCCGGGCTGGTGCCACTCACCGACTTCTTCGCCGCCGACGGCTTCCACCCCTCCCGGGTGGGCTACCGGGCCTGGGCGCGACCCATCGCCTCCCAACTAGCAACGGTGTTGGAACTGCGCGACGCCGCGCGCATGCTCGCCCTCGACGCCATCCGCGCCGCTGCCCGATGACCAACCCGGCTACCCCTCCGGGCGGGGCGCTTCCGGCCCGACGGCCGCCGGGAGCTCACTGTGCGCATGTGGGCGATGCCGCACTGATTCGTCATGCTCGAGATCCCGACTACAACAGTTCGGCATCGTGCTCGGATGCCTACTCGTCACAAGCGGCATGGCCGGTATCTGGCGGGCTCTTCGACTCGGCGTGGTAATCGACGGAGTGGGCGTCCGTGTCCGCGGTTTCGACAGCCGTTACCAGCGCACACCGTGGAGCGCGATCCAGTCGGTCGACTGCGCACAGATCGACGTACGGGGAGGCTTGCCGCTCTACACTCCCGTCCTCCGTCTCGGCGACGACGACATGCCGCTATCGGCGCTCGGCTCGTACTCGCGCCAGGACGCCACGCGCAAGGTCGAACAGCTGCGGAGCCTCAAGGCCAGCGCCGCGCGTTCCTGACCGGCGGCGCAGAGGCGGGCGCCCGACCAGCGGCAAATCAGGACGGCTGTCTCGGCCATGGAGTGGGGCCTGCGGCATTCAGAGGACGACCCATTGCCCCACCGCCGTTGACGATCAGCGCAACCCTGAAGCTCGCACGAGGCTGACGATTGCAGTGATCTATCGCTCGCCGCGGCGGGCCGACCGGACCGGGGCGATGCGGGGTCGGCCGACGCGAAACACGGCGAGCGGAAGGCCGGCGACCCGGTCGGCGAGCCGGCCGGCGGTCGCGGGGCAGTCGATGAGCTGGCTGAGCGGATGGACCGCCAGGCCGTGCCGGGCGAGAGCCAGCCACGTACGCAGCAGACGTCGGCCTGAGCTGATCTGGTCGTCGCCGTCGACGGCGAGGAGGACCAGGACGCTGCCGTCGTAGCGCAACACGGCGCGACCGCTGGCGGCCAGCAGCGCCGGCAGGCCCAGTCGGCGGGTGACCGGGTACGCGCGCAGCGCGGCGGACAGGACACGCGCCTCGGTCCGGGACAGGCTGAGCGCCCGGTCCGTGAGTCCGTCGAGGTGATACCGCGGATGGCGTGGACTGAGTCGCAGCCAGTCCCGCAACTCGACGGCGACGGCAGGGGTGCGGAACATCCACCGGTCGGCGACGGCCAGGTCCGATACGAGATCTCGGGTCGGGACGTGCGCGACACCCGGCTCGAGATCGGCGAGGACGGCGTCGTCGACGTACCCGGGTGCGTATGGACCACGGGCGACCCGGCGGGCCTCGATGTCGGCGATCGTGAACGGAGTCGCGTACCTGTGTGCCGCGGGGACCAGTCGTGGACCGGGTGCCACGGTGACGGTGAGGCCGAGTTCGGCGGAGACGATGAGGCATGTCTCGACGAACGCGCCGATACCGAGGGTCAGGTCACGCCCGGTCGGGTCGGAGTCGGGCAGGCGGCACGCGGGATCAACGTCGATGGTGATCTCGTCGGCGTGGTATTCCGGTCGCCACGGCTGCGTGTTGTGTGCGCTTGGTGCCCGGCGGCAGATCGCCTCGGTAGCCCGCAACTGCTCGACCCAACTCACGCCGCTGTTCCTCGCTCGTAGAAGGTGTACCCGTGCAGTGGCCGCCCACCCGCGCGGCGGTACTGAGCGGCCGAAGCGACGTTCGTCCGCTCGACGAAGGTGCTGCGCAGCGTCCGGTAGCCGTTGCGGGCGAGGTTGCGATGCAACTCCCGGGACAGCAGCGTCAGGTACCCGTTGCCCTGCTCGTCGGGAACGGTGCCCTTGATGATGAGGACCGCGTCCCGCCGGTACCGGCCGCGGGTGGCGAGAAGCCGGAGCTGATTGAGTACGCCGAGCCGACCGCCGACGCTCATCAGGTAGTCGGAGATGTCCGGCACGGTGACGACGAACGCGACGGGTCGGCCGGCCTTCTCCAGCCAGAGCAGCAGCGCCTCGTCGAGGAGGAACGCCAGTCCGTCGGTCTGCTCCGCCAGTTGCTCGGCGGAGATGTCGGTGTAGTAGCCCAACTGCGCGAAGCTCGCGTTGAGCATCCGGCGCAGGATCGGCAGTTGGCTGCGCAGATGCCACCGGGAGCCGTGCCGGATGACGAGCCGTTCGGCGGCCATCCGAGCATCGTCGAAGGTGAACCCATGGTCGGTTCCGGCCGGAGCACCGGCGCCGGGCCGAGCAGCCGTGGCCGTGCCGGCGAGGTCGACCAGCCAGGTGTCGGCCTCGAAGCGACGGTGGAAGCCATGCCGCTCGTACATTTCGGGGTAGTAGGCGGGGTTCCACGCCGAGTCCACGAAGCCACGGTCGGCGAAGCCGGAGGTGATCACCCCGCCGGTCTGGTTGGGCAGCAGGGCCACCGGCCCGAACAGGTGTCGACCGTCGGCCCGGGCCGCGACCGCGTCCATGATGGCGGTGAAGACATCGTCGTCGTCGACGAACTCGGTGTGCCCGAACAGCTGTCGTTGGCCGATCTTGTCGTCGAGGGGCGCGCTGCGGTGCATGCTGGTGCGTCCCACGACCTCGCCGCGTCGGTCGCGGACCACGAACAGTTCGGCGGCGTCCCGGTGGGCCGCGATGACCGAAGACACCAGGGGTACGTACCGGTCGGTCGGGTGGAGCCGGAGCGGGAAGTCGACGAATGCGCACAGGTCGGCCCGCGACTGCACGGGGTCCACTCTCATCCGCGGTGCACCGGCGGGCCGGACGTCTCATGCGAGAGCGGCGTGAACGTGGGTATGTGTGCCATGACGTCGGCCTCGGCGCGCCAGATGCCGTTGCTGTAGCCCTCGGGCTCGGCGTTGTAGAGGCGGATGTAGCCGCCTGTCGCGTTCTTCGTGCCGTGATCGGTCACCCAGCACATGAGGTCCCGGTGATGACGGCTGCGGGCGAACGTCAGGAGCGCGTCGCGGTCGCTGAAGAAGGCGATGGTGCCGAGCGTGAACGGGAACTGGTAGTAGACGGTGTGCCAGCGGTATCCGTCCATCCGTCTCATCTGCCGGACCATTCGGATCCAGGTCCGGGTGAGCGTGATGATCGAGCGCGGCCCCCGGTAACGGGTGGCGCCGACGAACATGGCTGTCGCCTGGCCCACCGCGGGCGCGGCAGAGAAGTCGGTGGTCCTCATGCCGGGGCGCCCTTCACCAGGTAGACGTTCTTGATTCTGGACGCCACGTCGGCGAACGGGCCGGTGCCGTACTCGTGGACCTCCACCCGCAGGTCCGCCGCGGTCGGGTCCTCGGCGAGGGACTCGGCGAAGTCCCGGCTGACCTCGGCGAGGTGGCGCAACACCCCGGCGCGGCAGGTGTCGGTGAGGGTTCGCCGCTGCACCGGGTCGAGCGCCAGGCCCTCGCGAAGTTGCAGGTTGACCACCGGCCGGCTCTCCAGGTCGGCCTGCTCGGTCACCGCCAGGCAGAAGCTCTGCAGCAGGTGCGCCTGGGGATTGCCCGCGTAGAGGCCGTACTCGACGTCCTGCGGGTAGATGTTGGCGCCCATGTAGGAGATCGTGCTGTCCTTACGGCCGTACAGGAACAGCAGTGGTAGACGCATGCGGTCGACCTGCCAGGCACGGTCCGCGGCGGCCCGCGCCGCGGGGTCGGCGATCGCGGCCAGGACATCCGGGTACGAGATCAGGCGGCCCT
Source organism: Micromonospora sp. NPDC047756 (assembly GCF_055587245.1). Classification (NCBI taxonomy): domain Bacteria; kingdom Bacillati; phylum Actinomycetota; class Actinomycetes; order Micromonosporales; family Micromonosporaceae; genus Micromonospora; species Micromonospora sp. NPDC047756. Next base: position 104,371 of record NZ_JBVJGQ010000002.1, on the reverse strand, counting down.
CGTCGCCGATGTTGTAGCGGACCCGGGGATTGAGCACCGCCGTGGAGTTGATCGTGCAGAGCAGCTCGTGGTCCGCTGTGGTCTCCAGGTAGGTCTCCAGCGGGTTGTACTGGAAGACCATCGGCAGCCGGTGCTCGTCGGCGCCGAGCAGCGCGGTCCGCAGCGCGGCGTCGGTACGCAGCTGTCGGCGGACCCAGACGCTGAAGTCGCTCTCCCCCGCCATGCCGATGGTCAGGTCGCTGGCCCCGTAGCCGGAGCGCACCTTGACGAAGCGCTCCTCCAGGTAGTCGCGCAGCGCTTCGGTCATCCCCTCACCGCCGACGAGTCCGCTGATGCGGTATTCGGCCCAGGGAAAGTCATCGGCGTCGAGCTGGTCGCGCAGGTGCTTGAGGAACGGCGGGTAGGCGGTGACGATGTAGTCGAAGCCGGGGCCGAAGTACAACAGGGTGTCGACGATCTTCCGCAGGTCGGGTCCCGTGTTCTTGACCATCGCGATCGCCGACATGGCGATGCCGGTGTTGGTCCCGGTGGCCCAGGCGCCCATCGAGTACGCGTTGATGACGAAACGCCGTTCGGACGGGAACACCATCGTCGCGTAGCCGGCCAGGTTCTTGTGCACCGAGCGCAGCTCACGGCGGCTGCGGATCCAGTTGAACGGCTGGCCGGACGAGCCCGACGACTCGTCGACCACGCTGCCGGCGATCTCGATCTGCCCGTGCCGGCAACGCTGCGCCTCCGGGTACGCCTGCACGTACGACCGCTTGTCGGTGGGCGGGTAGGACGACAGATCGAACCAGCGGAACCGCCAGTGGTGGCGGCGGAGGAAGACGCCGTACGCGGGCACATCGATCGCGGCGAACTGACAGGTCATCCAGGCGTGTAGCCGGGCGAAGCGGCCCATGTAGGGACGGTACTGACGTGCCGTGAGCCGCCACACCGCCGGATGGATCCGGTAGAGGGTGTAGAGCCAGGTCAGGGCGAAGCTCGCCGCCCGTAGGGTCCACCGACGCAGGAATGTCACCACGCGGCAACACTAGGGGTCGGTCGAGCCGGCCACCTGACGACGAATACTCAGCCCTCCTGGGTATTACGAACCCCCGCGGGTCGCCACGAGTTCGGGACGAGGCCGGGTCGGCTCGGGGACCGGCAGTGAGCCTTTTCCTCGGCGACCTCCCGCACCACAGCATCGAACGGATCCTCCGCCTGCTCAACCTCGCCACCCGGAAGGGTCCAGTGGGTGTCCCCCGTCGGCGACACATACCGGGCGAGCAGCACACGCCCCTCGTCAACGCACACGGCATATGCCGCCAGCCGGAAACTCATCCGTGCACCTCCCCACCGGACCCCAGCGAGCCGGCGATGACTTCCGCGTGACCGGCGTTCGGCGACGCCCTTTCATGGTGCGTAGCGATCGGCTTCGACGTGGTGCATGACGAGGATGGCGTGCACGATGGTGGTGAATCGGCGTGGGCAGCAGCGCAGCTGGGCCAGCATCTTCCAGGTTCGAGGGTGAAGATGGCACCTAAGCCCAGCGAATCCGCTGCACCCTTCGGAGCGGTCCTTTAGGCTGCGTGGGCGGCCGCCGCCCAGTTCTACGCAGGCGTCGCATTGCCGCTGTCTGGATCAGTCGGGGCATCCCCCTCTGCGGCCTGCCGGCTACCGGTGAGGAGCAGCGGTGACCCAGAGCGAACGACATCGCCCGGAAGTAGTCGTGGGACTGGTGGCAACCCCACCCGACCAGCCCGCCCGGGTGGCTGCGAGGCTCACTGCGGAGCTCATCGACGGGCTCACCGCACGGGTGAGCCCGGACGTGCGGTGGACCGTCCGAGAAGGCTGGGGGAAGGTGGCGCCCCGTCGCGATGGCGGCGCGGAGGCGCTGCTCGACGATCTTGCCCGGCGGCGCACGGACGATCAGTGGGACGTCGCCATCTGCCTGACCGATCTGCCACTGCATTTTGAGCGGGCGCCGCTGGTCGCTCAGACCTCTGGCCGACGCTACGTCGGGGTAATTTCCCTGCCCGCGCTGGGACTGCGCCAGATGCACTCGGTCCGCGCAGCAGTCCCGGATCTGGTGGGCCAACTGCTGGCCGACGCCGCCGATCACCGAGTGCCGCCGGCACGCCGGGGACCGGCCAAGACGACCCGACATCTTCCCGCTGTCCGTCGGGTGATCGACGGGGCCGACGCCGGTGAGCGGCGCTACGTCGCCTCGGGGCTGATCGGCCGGGCGCGACTGTTGACCGGCATGGTTCGCGCCAACCGTCCTGGACGGGCCCTGCTTGGCCTGTCCAAGCTGTTGGTCGGCGCGTTCGGCACGGCGGCATTCGCGCTCACCACGGACACCATCTGGCAGATGGGTGATGCCCTCGGCGGACTCCGGCTGGCCGTGATCATGGTGCTCGGGTTGGGCGCGTTGGTGGCCTGGTTGATCGTTGGGCACGACCTATGGGAGAAGCCGAGCCGCGAGACACCAGCCGAGCTGGCACGGCTGTTCAATCTGGGTACGATTCTCACCCTCAGTCTGGCCACAGCGGTGTCCTACGTGGTGCTGTTCGTGGGAACGGTGCTCGTCGGGGCGCTGCTGATCGACACGTCCGTGTTCGAGCAGGTTCTGCAGCGGCCGGTGCACACCGGTGACTACTTGACGCTCGCCTGGATCACCAGCTCACTGGCCACCGTCGGCGGCGCGATCGGCTCAGGGCTGGAAAACGAGGAAACCGTCCGGGCCGCCGCATACGGCTACCATCCCGAACCCGGCGGCTGGCAGGACGAGAAGGGCATGGAGCGGTCCAGCGGCGCGAGCTGAGCGGGGCCCACGCCGCCGGGGCCGGGTAGGCGCGACGGGTACTGGCGACGGCATCATCAGTTGGTGGGCTGGAAGACGGCTCGCACGCATCCGTCGAGTTTCTGTTTGAACATCTCGTAGCCGCGCGGCGCTTCGTCCAACGACATGGTGTGTGTCGCGAGATGCTCGGTGATCAGTTCGCCGCGGGCCATCCGCTCCAGCAGCATGGGAATGTAGCGCTGTCCGTGCTGCTGTGCGCCGCGCAGCGTGAGCCCCTTGTTCATCACCGCTCCGAGGGGAAACTTGTCGACCAGGCCGGCGAACACGCCCAGGATGAACACGCTGCCGCCCTTGCGGCAGTTGTAGATCGCCTCCCGGGCGGCGATCGGGCGGTCGGATTCGATGCGCAGTTGTTGCTTGACCTGGTCGTACAGGAATTGCGGACCGCTGCTGTGCGACTCCATTCCCACTGCCTCGATGCACACGTCGGGGCCTCGACCGCCACTGCGCTCCAACAATTCGCCGCTGACGTCCTGCTGCTCGTAGTTCAGCGTCTCGACACCGAGATGTGTCTGCGCCATCTGGAGCCGGTTGTCGAGTCGGTCGATCACGATCACCCGATCGGCACCGAGGAGCACCGACGCCCGAGCCGCCATCTGTCCGACCGCACCGGCGCCCCAGACCGCAACGACATCGCCCGGTTTGACCCCGGCGAGGTCAGCGCCCATCCATCCCGTCGGCGCGGAGTCGGAGGCGAAGAGCGCGCGCTCGTCGCTCACCTCGTCCGGGACGGTGAAGGCACCCTGGTCGGCGTAGGGGACGCGGATGAACTCGGCGTGGCTGCCGGCGAAGCCCCCGAGGGCGTGCGAGTAGCCGTAGCAGCCTCCGGGCGCGGCACCCCAGACGTTCTCGGTGATCATCGGGTTCGTGTTGCCGTTGTCGCACAGCGAGAACTGTTGTTGCTGGCAGTACCAGCACTTGCCGCAGGAGACGAACGAGCAGACGACGACGCGGTTGCCCACTGTGTGGTTACGTACCTGCGAGCCGACCTCGACGACGTCGCCGAGGAACTCGTGCCCGAGGACATCGCCGCGTTCCATGAACGGGATGTACCCGCCGAGCAGGTGCAGATCCGACCCACAGGTCACCGTCCGACGGACCCGTACGATGATGTCCTGCTCGTTGCGGATCTGCGGCTCCGGCACCTGCCGCACCGCGAGCTCGTTGGCTCCCTCCCAGACCAGCGCCTTCACAGCCGTCCCTCCCGTCGACCCTGTGCGGTGGCCACTCGCAGTGGCTTGTTCGTCGGAGTCGGCTCGGTCGTGGGCGGATAGTCCGGATGCAGGACCTCACTAGTCTCGATCAGTTGCTTCGACTCTCGCAGCGCAGCCCGGATCGCCTGTTCCGGATCCCGGCCGGTGACCCGTCGGGCCGCGGCGGCAGCAGGCAGTCGGGCGCCGTCACGCAGCCGTACGGCGATCTCGGTCCCCCGGTCGCCGGGGGCCGGCCGGACCTGGACTTCGACGGCGTCGCCAAGCCCGGCCAGCGGCTCGGGGAACCGGCCGCCCGGGGCGATCCTGGCTCCGGCGGAGTTCGGCGGCTATCCCGGACCGCTGCGTCGCGCAGTGCCCGGCAACGCCCTGCTCAGGCTGCTTGCCACGACCGACGCCAAACAGATCGGCCTGCTCTACCTGATCTCGTCGTTCTTCTTCTTCATCGCCGCGGGCATCGAGGCGCTGCTCATGCGCGGTGAGTTGGCCCGCCCGGGGATGCAGTTCCTCTCCCAGGAGCAGTACAACCAGCTGTTCACCTCCCACGGCACGATCATGATGTTCCTGTTCGCCACCCCACTCGCCTTCGCGTTCGGCAACTACCTCGTGCCCCTGCAGATCGGCGCACCCGACGTCGCCTTCCCCAGGCTGAACGCATTGGCCTACTGGCTGTACCTGTTCGGCGGCCTGATGGTGCTCGGCTCCTTCATCAGCCCGGCAGGTGCCGCAGACTTCGGATGGACGGCCTATCCGCCGCTGAGCCAGGTGGAACACACGCCAGGGGTGGGCGGCAACCTCTGGGTCATCGGGCTGGTGCTCTCGGGCGTCGGCACCATCCTCGGCTCGGTCAACCTGATCACCACCACCCTGACCCTGCGCGCCCCGGGGATGACGATGTGGCGAATGCCGCTGTTCACCTGGGCCATGTTCATCACCGCGTTGATGGCCATCGTGGTGTTCCCGCTGCTGTCGGCGACGCTCCTCGCCCTGCTGTCGGACCGTGTGCTCGACAGCCACATCTACGACGCCGCCAACGGAGGTCCGCTGCTCTACCAGCACCTGTTCTGGTACTTCGGCCATCCCGAGGTCTACATCGTGGCGCTGCCCTTCTTCGGCATCATCAGTGAGGTGCTGCCGGTCTTCTCGCGGAAACCTCTGTTCGGCTACAAGGGCATGGTTCTGGCGCTGTGGGTGATCTTCTTCTACTCCCTGAACGTGTGGGCACACCACATGTTCGCCACCGGCCAGGTCCTCCTTCCCTTCTTCTCGGCGACCACCTTCATCATCGCCGTGCCCACCGGAGTGAAGTTCTTCAACTGGATCGGCACCATGTGGAAGGGGCAACTGACCTTCGAGACCCCGATGCTGTTCGCCATCGGATTCCTCGTCACCTTCCTCTTCGGCGGCCTCACCGGCGTGCTGCTGGCCAGCCCGCCGGTCGACTTCCACGTCCACGACAGTTACTTCGTCGTCGGACACTTCCACTACGTCCTCTTCGGCACCATCGTCTTCGCCGCATTCTCCGGCGTGTACTTCTGGTTTCCGAAGATGACCGGCCGACTGCTCGACGAACGAATCGGCAAGGTCCACTTCTGGACGATGTTCGTCGGTTTCCACACCACCTTCCTGGTCCACCACTGGCTGGGCAACCGCGGAATGCCCCGCCGCTACGCCGACTACCTACCGCAGGACGGCTTCACCACCCTGCACACCATCTCCACCATCGGGTCGTTCGTGCTCGGTGCGTCCACGCTGTTCTTCATCTACAACATCTGGAAATCCTGGCGGTTCGGCGCCGCCGTCACCGTCGACGACCCCTGGGGGTACGGGAACTCCCTGGAATGGGCGACAACCTGCCCACCGCCGCTTCGCAACTTCGACCGCATACCCCGGATCCGCTCCGAACGCCCCGCCTTCGACGCCAAGTACGGCACCCGGGTCGCCGACCTCGGCCGTGACCTGCCGCAACGCGCCGCCAAACCCCCACAGAGCGTCAGCGAGGAGCTGCACCGCGAGACACACGCGCCGGAGTCGCCCCGTGTCGAAGGCGCCCGCGGCGGTGGGGGCCTGGCCGGCGACCAGCAGATCCCGCAGTCCGGTGCCCGCCCCATCGAGGTACCGGACCCGGAGCAGGCCCGACGACCGAGCTTCGAGCCGACCAGGGAGGCCGACGAGAACCCGCTGGACTCACAGCGGGGAGAGGAAGCCCCGCCGCGGTGGCGCCACCCCGGCGATGGGGACGGCGAGAGAAGATGAGGAGTCGGGTCGCCATCGCCCCCCGACTCCCCACCGACCAGCACCCCGTCCGCCGCGTCGCGTGGGTGTCGTTTCCTCGATGAGCGGCCTCCGGGTCAGGCATTGGCAGACGGCCAGGCTGCTGCGCAGCTGCAGTCCGCGAACAAGTCCTGTGCCGCCAGGGGCATCCCCTCTGCCAACTCAGGCGCTCTCGCCGTAACGTTCCCGAGTCAGCCGGTTGGCCGTCTCCGGATCGAGACCGCTGGCGCGAAGCAGGTCACTCGCCGCGACCCGCGTCTGGGTGACCAGGGTCTGACTGAACCGGCCGGTGGCAACGTCGCCGGCTCTGCGAGCGCTGTGCATCGCCGCCAGGGCTGTCGCCCGCGCCCGCTGCGGATCACGGCCCGATACGCGTTCGGCTCGAAGGTGCTCGTTGGCGTCGGCCAGTTGCCTGAGTGTCGTGGTCAGCTCAGCCGGAACCACCTCGTCGTACTGCACCACGGTCGCGGAGGTACGCGCCAGATCCTGTGCGTCGCCAATCAGGCGTTGAGCATGCTCAGCGAAGTGGGCGAACTGTTCCACATCGTCTCGCCTGAGCCATCTCACCGGCGCCAGACTCACCACCTCCTTCGCCCCGTCAAGCGCCTGCGACAATCGTGCGAGATCGGGTCCCGAGTCCCGCAGGCGCTGCAGGGACGCCGTCGCCTGCTCCGCGTCACGCTCGTTCAGAGCGGTCGCGATGGTGCGTAGTTCTGCACTGACCAACTGGACGATCGGCGTGGCCGCCCGGTCAAGAACACGCATCGGGTTGACCGGAAACAGGAGCGTGACCACCACCAACCCCACCGCCCCACCGATGACGGCATCCAGGATCCTTGGCCACTCGAGGTCGGGATCCACCGGCGACAGGGTCGCGATCACGACAGCCGAAGCACCCGCGTGGGCCACGGTCGCGCCGCTGCCACCGGAAAGGATCAACGCGAACGCGATCGCGATCCCCACCGCAAGACCGATCTGCACCGGTCCCGGGCCCACGGTATAGAGCAGAGCATCCCCGATGAGGATTCCGATCACCACGCCAACCAGCGTCTGGACGGTTCGACGGACCCGCTGGCCGATTGCCGCGACGATCGTCCCGACCGCCGCGGACGGAGCGAAAACCGGCGCAGGGATGCCCAACACGTCGTGCCCGATAAACCAGGACAACGCCGCGGCCAGTGCCGCCTGCACCGTGATCACCAGGATGACGTTCGTCAGACGCAGCCGCACCCGCCAACCCTGACGCCCACGCTGGCGAGCCCGCTGTGCCGCCTCCCGCACCTCGGCCGCAACAGCGTCGACACCGGAGGGCGGATCGGGCGAAGGTTCCTGGGCACCACGCATGGGGGTAGCTACCCGAAGCAGCGACAAACAAGTCAGCAACCAGTGCCATCGGGGTCGCTGGTGGTGTGGCACAACAGCTGTAGCCGGCCGGACCGGTTACGGGCCTGGGTGATACACCCCTTAACCCGACAACGGAGATCCGTCGAACTCGAACAGCTCGACGTCCTTCCCCCGAAGCCGTCCCGCTCGAAGCATGGGCGCCGAGGCATGGGGTATCCGCCCTGACATGGGCAGTCAACAGCGTAACAAGCATGACAGCGGCGGCGAGTCGGCGCGGGGCCGCCGGCACCCGGGCAGCGGCGCACGGGGTCGGCAGGGGGCCACGGTGGAGCACTCGCCGAACCAGCGGCACGAGCGCACCGCGACCGGATCAGCCGGCACCGAGCGCGACCACAGCCGGTCGAAGGCGGCCCGGGACGGGCGGGTAAACCGCCAGGGTACGGCCTGATCCTCGATCAGCCTCCTCCCCGCGCCGCGACCCACGTGTCGGCCGATGCGTTTCCACATCAGGTCGTAGCGCCGGTAAGAGGCGGGGTGGCCATTGCGGTAGAGCACCAGCGCATCGGTCGGTGCGACGGCGCCGCGGGCGCGGGCTTGATCGTCCAGTCGACTGGCGAGCATCGGTGTCGTGGGTTGCCCGCGTCGCGTGCCGCCCTTCTCGCGCAGCCGGATGAGCGCGTGGTCGGCGTCCAGGTCGGTCAGGCACCCGCAGGCGCGCAGGCCCTTCGGTGAGCCGACGCCTGGTCCCATCGGTGATGTTTCCGGCCACAGTGATCGAAACCTCCGAGGTGGTAGCGGTGCAGGCGCAGGTGCCGCCCCACATGCCCTTCGGGACCATGCCGGGTCCGACGAACTGTGTCGACGAGCTCGACCGGACCCGCCCGCTGCTCGGCGAGGTCGACTCTCGGGCGGTCGGGCACCTGGTGGAGGTAGACGGAGTGGCAGGCTGCCCTCACCGACGCCCTGACCCGGATCCACCTGCCTGCCCCCGCAGAGGCGGTCAGTTCGACCGAGGGTTGTACTGCGACCACAGGAGGGAAGCGGCGCCGCCAGCGCTCAGGTCTTCCCAGATCGCTTCCCTGTCGAACTCGCCGTCGACGATAAGCCCGGGGCGCAGTGCGTCCGCATAGCTGGCGACAGGATGCGACCCGACGAAGGCGCTCGGTTCGCCGACGGCGACGCCGTCCAGCGACCGACGAAAATCCATGACGAAGGCGTCGAGTACCAACGCGATCGGAGTGTGCGTACGACCGTGGACAACGAGCCGGCCGCCGGGCTCGTCGCAGTCGCCGAGCACGCCCTCTTCTGCCACCAGACTCCCGCCGATGACGAGTTCCGGCCCTGCGGTGACTCCGCCGAGCGTCACCGCCCGGGCCTCCACATTGCCACAGACCAGGAAGAACGAGGAGCGGTCGTCGGTCACCCAGGTCAGCTCGCCGACCTGGGTCAGGTCGCCGTCGATGATGACGTGGTACGGCGGCCGGGTGAAGTCGAACGCCGACATCAGGTCCCCGTCGACCGTCCAATCGCCCTCGAACAGCCGAATCTCCTGCTGGTCGGCAGGGTCGGCGTAGGGATAACCAACATGTGCAGACAACGAGAACCGCCGCTCGGCCTCACCGGGATCGATCAACCGATACGCCTCGTCGTCCCACTCCATAGATGGCACCCTAACCCCGATGATGCGTGCCGGCGTGGCCCGCTCGGTGGTTCCGGCCGAGGTGCGGGCCGGTGCCGGGTCTAGCGTTCCAGGAAGTACGGCACTCGGATCACCACCGAAGCGGTCGTCGCTGGGGTGACGGGCCGTCTTCGCGACCCGGACACCGTGCTGCTCGGTCGTCGCGACCGGCGGAGGCGGCTGCGATGTGTTGACCGGACTACGAAGCTCGGGCCTGCTGGCCTCGATCGGTATGCGGTGCCGGTCCAAGGACTCCAGGTCAGCCTCGACGCCGCCGAGGCCAAACTGAGCGCGCTGATCACCGGGCCACACGGGTCGGACCAATCGATTTGGGCATCCCCACCATCAGCGGCGGCACCCGACAGAGGTAGAGCGGATTCGCCAAGCCTTAGGCCACGACCCGACCGTCAGGGATCTAGATGCGCCGATACGCCTTCATTATCGCCGTTGTGATCGATTCGATCATGCTGCTAACCTTCGCCGGCGCCCTCGATTGGACGAAGGAGGTGGGAACCGTGGCCACGATGACAGTCACGTGCTCCCACCCGACTGCGAGGGCGTCGAGGATCTGAACGGGAGCACATCGCTACCCGAAAGGAACCCACATGACCGACCTGGTCATCCGCCCCCTCACCGCAGGCGAGGAAGATCTCTTCGAATCCCTGCCCGACCCCGGGCTCGTCGGGTTCGCCGCGTTCGGCGACACCTACACCGACATGGCCGCAGCCGGCCAGTACCGCCCGGAGTGGACCTGGGTCGCCCTGCGTGACGGCGTGGTGGTCGCTCGTGCCGCCTGGTGGGCCGGCCCTGAAGACGACAAACCGCTGGCCCTGGACTGGTTCGACTTCACCGACCAAGCCGCCGCAGTGCAGTTACTGCGCACGGCGCCGCTCCACGCCGAGTACTCCCTGCTGCTGCCCACCGGCTGGCGCGAGGACCCCACGGTCCGGCAACAGGCCCAGTCCCGCATCGACGCGGCCAAGACCGCTGGCCTGTCACCGCTGGTCAAGCGTTACCGATACCGATGGACGCCGGACTGCGGAGTGCCCCAACGCCCGGGCCGCCTCGAATTTCGGCCCGAGCCCGATGACGCAGCAATCCTCGACATCTTCCGCCGGATACACCAGGGCAGTCTCGACGCCCACGCACGCCGCACCATCGCCAACTCCGGGCTGGACGCGGCCGCCCAGGAATCACTGGACTACCTACGCTGGAAGCCGAGCCCACGCGACTGGTGGCGCCTGGCCTACACCCCCGCCGGGGAACTGGTCGGCCTCAGCGTCCCCAGCCGCAACTACGGCGACCCGGTCATCGGCTACATCGCAGTCGTGCCCGAGCACCGCGGCCATGGATACGCCTACGACCTACTCGTCGAGGCCACCCACATGCTCGCCGACGAGGGCGCAGACCGCATCGTGGCTGCCACCGACCAGACCAACGTCGCGATGGCCGCCACCTTCGCCAAGGCCGGCTACCCAATCGCCCAGGAACGCATCGACCTGATCTGACCGGGAAGACCGACCAGACCACCATTGACCAATGTTGTGAGCGGTGTGGAGGGCAGGGCCAACTCGCCCTCCACACCCAACTCGATGTCAAGAAGCAAGCGCATCGCGGCCCGGCCCACTACACGTCGCCCTATTCCCTGGTTCGGAATATTCCTGGTACTACCGGTTCAGCTACTCCTGACGAGCTGACCGTGGCAGGGCTTCCTGTCGATGCGGGCGGGGAGTACGGTGACCCCCAGGTGTGCCGGGAAGTCTGGTCGGCGGTCATTGAATCACGCCGACCGAAAGGCCCCCTGCGATGACCGATCTCGCGCTGCGCGCTGTCGACCTCACCAAACGGTACGGCCACCTGACCGCTCTCGATGCGTTGAACCTGGACGTCATTCCCGGTGAGGTGTTCGGGTTCCTCGGTCCTAACGGTGCCGGCAAGTCGACCACCATCCGCCTTCTGCTCGGCCTTGCCCGGCCCACCGCCGGGCGGGCCGAGGTGTTCGGCGTCGACGCCGCCGACGTCGCCCGCGCGCACCGGCACCTTGCGTACGTGCCGGCCGATGTGGCGTTGTGGCCGCAACTGACCGGTGCCGAGATCTTGCACCTGCAAGCCCGCACCGGCCCGGGAACGGACCTGGCCTACCGCGACGACCTCGTCGAACGCTTTGCCCTCGACCCGTCGAAACCGGCTCGCACCTACTCGACGGGCAACCGGCAGAAGGTCGCCCTGATCGCCGCGTTCGCCACCCGGGCCCGGCTGCTGGTGCTCGACGAGCCGACCAGCGGCCTGGACCCCCTGATGGAACGGGAGTTCCGCACGGCGGTCCGGCAGGCCCGCGACCGGGGGCAGAGCGTCTTCCTGAGTTCCCACCAACTCGCCGAGGTCGAAGCGGTCTGCGATCGGGTCGCCATCCTGCGCGCCGGCCGGCTCGCCGCGGTCTCGACGATCAGCGACCTGCGGGACCTGCACCGCGCCGAAGTGACGATCACCTACACCGGCATCGCACCGGACCTGAGCGTGATCCCCGGCGTCGAGGCGCTGGAACCGGCCGGCGAGCGACGGCTGCGGTTCACCCTGACCGGCGAGCCCGGCCCCGCTCTGCGGGCGCTCGCCGCCGCGCAGGTCACCGCCCTGAGCATGCGGGAGCCGAGCCTGGAGGAAATCTTCCTCGACTACTACGGGGCGGAGGCGGCCCGATGAGCCTCGACACCCTCCCCGCCCCGGCCAACCCCCACCCGGCAGCGGATCCCGCGCCGGGCCGGGCTGTCACCTGGTTGGCCATCCGTCAGGTGCGACGCGGTGCACTGATCATTATCGGCCTGGCTGCCGGGATGACCGCGCTGGTCGCCGCCAGCTACGCACAGGTGATGGCCGACCCGGAGGCAGCCGGCAGCCTGCGGGCTCTGGCCGGCAACCCGGCGATCCGCACGCTGTTCGGCGCCCCGGTCGGCCTCGACACCGCGGGCGGATTCACCGTCTGGCGAGTCGGCACCGTCATCGCGGTCCTGCTCGGCGCCTGGTCGATCCTGACCACCACACGAATCACCCGCGGCGAGGAGGACGCCGGGCGCTGGGACCTGCTGCTGTCCAGCCGTCTTGCGGCACCGGCCGTCCTGCTGCGCCACCTGGCCCCCGTGATGGCGGTCAGCGTGGCCACCGCCACCGCCATCACGGCCGTCCTGCTGCTGTCCGGCACCGAAGCGGCAGGCGCCCTCCTGCACGGTGCCGGGACAGGCATGCTCGGGATGTTCCTCACCGCGGTCGCCGCACTGGCGGCCCAAATCTTCCCCGCCCGGTCGCCGGCCACCGGCGCAGCCGTGGCGGTGCTGGGCTGCGGCCTGCTGACCCGGATGACCGGCGACGGGGTCACCGCACTCGGCTGGCTGCACTGGCTCTCACCGTTCGGGCTGCTGACCCTCAGTGGCCCCTACGTCCACAACCGTGTCCTGCCGCTGCTCCTGCTCGCCGCCGCCACCGCCCTCATCACCGTGCTGGCCCTGACCGCGGCCCGCCGCCGCGACGTTCACGATGGTCTGATCCTCGCGGCGTCCGGACGGCAGCCGCGAACCCTGCTGCTGGCCAGCACGGAAACGTTCGCGGTACGCCGGGCATCGCGGCCGCTGACCGGCTGGCTGATCGGTATCGGCGCTTACTACCTGCTGATCGGGTTGACCGCGGTGTCGGTCACCGAATTCCTGCGCGACAATCCGGCCCTGGCCGAGGGGGCCTCCCAGGCCGGCTTCGACGGGTTGGGCAGCATCAGCGGATTCACCGCGACCCTGTTCGCGATCCTCGCCATGCCCGTCGGTGGCTTCGCCACCGTCCGGATGGCCGCCTTCGTGACCGCCGAGACCGACCGGCGACTGACTTTGCTCGCGAGTCAACCGATCACCCGGACCCGGCTGATCGGCACCGAGCTAGCGGTCACCGCCGTTGCCGCGGCGGTGCTGGTCACCGGCGGCGGTCTGGCGACCTGGCTCGGGGTAACCGCCATCGGCGGCGATCTGGCCGCGGGCGCCGCACTGCGCGGCACCTGGAACATCCTTCCGCTCGTACTGCTCAGCCTCGGCGCAGCGGTGTTCGCGGTTGGTTGGATACCACGTTGGACGATGGTCCTCGGCGGCCTTCCCACCACCGGCGGGTTCCTGGTGCTCGTCGTCGTCGACAGCGTCACGGCGCCGGACTGGGTACGCGACATCTCCCCGTTCGCTCACCTCGCGCCCGTACCACTCACCGAGGCCAGCCTGACGGCCCCAGCGGTCATGCTGGCCATAGCAACACTCCTGACCGTGCTCGGCGTGGCCGGCTACCACCGCCGAGACCTGCGTTCCTAGCGCAGATCGCCTCCGCTAGGTAGGGCTGCCAGGCAGGGCTTGGTCTCGGTCACCGGGCCGCTCGTGCGGCCCCGCACGGGGGTGCAGACGTGCATCATCCGTCTGATTCGCAACACGTTCCGGCTCGCCTCCCGCAAGTACTGAGACGCGCTCAAGCACGACATCAAGCCGATCTGCACGGCCGTCGACGCGCAAGCTGCCAGGGCCGCGTTTGACGACGTCGCCGACAAGTGGGGCGACCGGTATCCGGCGGTGGGACAACGCCTGAGCCGAGATCATCCCGTTCGTGGAACGCCGCTAGCGGCGGAGTCTGCTGTGCGGGACGCGATACTCGTACGCGGTCGGCACTATCGCCAATAAGTTTGTTGTGGAAACCTGTTGGCATGACTTCTAATGCGGTTCCCGCCGACGGCGATCCCCGCCGGCTCCTCGCTGAGGCGCGCGGCCTGGCGCGCCGAGTACGTCTGACCCAGCGGGTGACGTGGCTGCCGCTGCTGGTGCTGGCCGTCGTGACCTTCGGCGCGATTCCCGTTTCCGGCTGGGGCCCCACAGTCACCAGCGACTGCCGCGCAATGGACGGCGCTCAGGTGTGCAAAGTCTGGGAACCAGCCCCGCAGCTCTACTGGCTGGCGGCGCTGCTCCTGGCGTACGTGGTGATCTCCCGCGGGTACCTGCGCGTCGCCCGGGCCCGCGGAGTGGACGCCCGGGTGCGACCGTACGTGCTCACCGGTGTCGCGCTCACGGTCGTGCTGTTCACCGCCCTCGCAGCGGGCACCGGGGCGTGGATCGTCCCCGACCCGCAGCTCCTCGACCCGTCCACCTCCGTCCAGGTCCTGTTCCGGCTGCTCACCCCGACCGGCGGGATCGGGCTCGCACTGCTGGTGCTGGCCTGGCTGGAACGGCACCCCGCGCTGCTGCTGTTCGCCGTCGGTTACCTGACGGTGGTGCTCGTGCCGATCACCTTCGGTTGGGCAGTCCACTGGGGCGGCCGTTGGCAGTTCGCGCCCATGCTGGTCATCAGCGGCGGACTGCTGCTGCTGGGCAGCGCCGGCTTCGCGCTCGCCCAGCGGCTGCGGCGAGCCCGATGACCGACCCCGACGACACCCCAGCACAGGACGGGACCGCGCCCGCGCATCCGGTCACAGACCTCGACGACGTGGTGCACCAGCGGGTCCGGCTCGGCATCCTCACCATCGCGCACGAGGCCCGCCGGGTCGAGTTCGGCTTCCTGCGCACCCAGCTCGAACTGACCGCCGGCAACCTGTCCAAGCACCTGAGCGTGCTGGAGACGGCCGGCCTGATCGGGGTCGAGAAGGGCTACGAGGGTCGGCGCGGCCGTACCTGGATCACGCTGACCCCCGCCGGCAGTGCGGCGCTCGCCGCGGAGGTCAGGCGTCTGAAGATGCTCATCGCACGAGTCGAGAACACCGACCTCCCGGAGGATCCATGACCACCGCACTGAACCGCCGACGACTACTCGCAGCCGCGCTCGTCACCGGAGTCGCCGTGCCGCTCGGTGGCGCCGGCCGGGGGTGGGCTGCCCCGGTGAAGGCCGCGTCCGGCCCGCCCCGACTCACGCTGCCCCCGCCCACCGGGCCGCACCCCGTGGGCACCGTGGCGCTGCACCTTGTGGACAGGTCACGCCCGGATCCCGTCGCCGGTCCGGGGCGCTACCGCGAACTGATGGCCAGCGTCTGGTACCCCGCCACGCGGGACGCTCGGCACCATCCGCGGACGCCGTGGATGCCCGCCGCGCCGACGCGCGCGCTGCTCTCGGCCAGCAACTTCGACGCCGACATCGCGGCGGCGCCCCTCACGGCCGGCCACGAGGGAGCTCCGGCATTGCGGACACCTCGGGAGCTGCCCGTGATCGTGTTCTCCCACGGCAACAACGGTCACCGATCCGAGACCACCATCGTGGTCCAGGAACTCGCCAGCCACGGCTACGCCGTGGTCACGGTGGATCACACGTACGACGCGTACGGCGAATCTCCCGACGGCCGCCTCACCGTCCCCGCCGATTTGCCGTTCGCGCCATGGGACTCCGCCCACGACGTCCGGTTCGTCCTCGACCGCGTGGAGGACCTCGCCGCCGGCCGCAACCCAGATGCCGAGTGCCGTGCCCTGCCGGCCGGCCTGGGCTCGGCACTCGACCTGCGTCGCGTCGGCATGTTCGGCTGGTCGAAGGGCGCCACCGCGACCGCGCTCGTCATGAACACCGATCGGCGCGTGCGGGCCGGGGTGAGTTTCGACGGCCCGATGGAATCGGCCCCACCGGCCACCGACCTGGTCCGGCCGTTCATGCTTTTGACTGCGGAGTACACCCGGGCCCCCGAATCGAGCGTCGCCGAGTTCTGGTCACACCTGCGCGGATGGCGGCTCAACGTGCACGCCGAGGGCGCGGCCCACGGGTCGTACTGCGACCTCCAGTGGCTGATCCCGCAACTGGCAACGATCATCGGCATGCCCGACGAGGCCCTCGCCGGCTGGATCGGCACCCTCGACCCGACCCGGGCGGTGCGGATCCAGCAGGCCTACCCACGCGCGTTCTTCGACCTGCACCTACGCCACCAGCCGCAGCGTCTGCTCAGCGGCCCGAACCCGGCCTTCCCGGAGGTGCGGTTCATCGCCTGACCCACGCCGACCTGGCACCGGGTCTAGAGCGGGCGCTTGGGGATTGACGCTGAATCGGAGTTGACGGCGGGCAACGCTACTCCGTCGAGCGCGGGCGGACGATGCACCCGCAGGGCCAACCCCTGAGAGCATCGCCACCGTGTGGCTGGGAGGAGTGGAGACTCCTTAGCTGGCGCCTTCGATCTTGTTTGTCAGGTCGAGGATGTCAGGGACGGCATCCAAGACGGTGACCTCGACAAGGGCACCATCGCGGCCGAACCGGCGGCGGTACTCGTCGTAGGGGTAGTCGGCGATCGGCACCCAGGATTGGTGTCCTCGCGTGGGATGGTTCTTCTGCGTCACCGCGCCAGAGTTGAGCCGGCAGAGTTCGATTCGTGAGCCGTGTCGCTCGACGAGAGCGCGGGTATCGACGTGCAGGACGACTTGGTCCTCGGTGCGGTACTCCCTTGCTTGACGGAGCCGGTCCAGTCGCTCTGCACTGGCCCAGAAGAAGACCCGAGAGTTGATGGCGGCGAGGTACTCGATCAGCGAGGAGTCAGGATCGATCTTCTCGGCGATGAATTTCATCGGCTTCTGATCGCGGATCACGGCCGGGGGCAGGCCGGGCGCGCGCAGAACGGTGGGCTGCTTGCGAGGTGCACTCAGGAGTCGCTCACGCTCGCTGGTGTCGAGGCCGAACAGATCGATCAGTTGCTGCGTGGACAGCAGGCCATGTTGTTGCACCGATGGCCAAGCAGTCGCCGACATCGTGTGGAAGACCTGCGGATGGCGCGCGATCAGTTCCTCGACGTTCATGCCTGTCATGATGCCGAACGTCAACCAGTACGGACATCAGCGATCCGGTCGGCATCCTCCCATCACCCGGTACGTCTATCCCGATGCCATGGACGAATATGACTGGTCGATGACCGAGTCCAAAGGGCTGGATCGAAATTACGGTCCTTGGGCCGGTGGCGAGAAAGCGATCACTTGCACGAGGACCTTTCCGCAATCGCTCACAAGCACGCGATAACGGACGTTGCGCTCGGCTTCGGTCACAAACTCCAGTGGCTCGCTGTGCGCGACGGGGGCGCCGACGCCGTCTCTGCCGCGCTGAACCTTAGCCCGTCTCACTCCAGCCACTTGGCGCGATGCGGGGTCAGCGCCGAGTATGACGAGCACGGCAACTGGCTTCTTACACCGCGGCTCGACCGATAGGCGCTCGCCGCTTCCCCGCGCTCCCGAGAACGACCGGTTCGCCGCTTGGCTGGCGGCGCTGAGCCGTGTACTGGGTGAGGTGCAGTACTTCGGGACTCATCGTGCCGTCGACTATCACGGTTGGGGGCGCGCCAGAGACGGCGTTGCGGAAAGCGTATTCGCCTACCTCGGCGAAGGCGGCGGGGTGCTGTTCGACGGAGGCGAGCGCACGATCGAAGAGCACACGCTTGGGGTTGTGCACCCCATCCAGTCGACCCAGCCGAGACGACGTACGTCAGGCAGCGCCCCCCAGGTGGGGCACCGAGTCCGGCCACTGGGACGTCCGCTGACTGTCGGACGACGCCGGCTGGGGCCGACGGCAGTAGTAGACCATCGCGGGCGGGAGGTTCGCCCACGTCGTCCGGCTCAGGACGACCTCGTCGAACAGCGACCGTACGGATCGCAGCAGGCTCCGCGCGGATGCGACCCACCGCGCGTGCACGTAGGCGAATGTGGTGAACACGCCGTGCGGCGGCAGCGTGGCCACCACCGAGGACAGCACGTCGCGTTGAAGATCCTCGCCGAACGCCGCCCACGGAAGGCCGCTGACCATGACGTCGGCCCGCCTGAGCCCACGCCGCGCCAGCACCGCCGGAAGGTCCCTGGCGTCGGCGTTCACCACGTCGACCGCCGGGTGCCGCGCGGCCAGTCTCCGCGCGAACCGCGGATTGATCTCCACAGCGATGTGCCGGCCGCGGCCATCCAGGCGCTGCTGGATGGCCGCCGTGAAAGCGCCAGTACCGGGTCCGAGCTCCACGACGACCGGAGAACCGGTCCGGGGCACCGCCAGCGTGACCATCCGGGCCAGCCCCGGGCTGCTCGGCGCGATCGCGCCAACCGTGAAGGGGTCGCGGACGAACTCCAGGAGAAAGGACACGGCTCAACGCCACTGACGGGGTTGCCCCGATTGGTTCGTTGCGGCCAGGAACCTCTTCGCCGCCCAGTAGTGGAATGCCAACCCCACACCCCAGGCGACAATCGACCAAACCGGCCAGAAGAAGTGATCCGGTGTGACGAGCCACCACACCACGACCTGGGCCGCATTGGCGATTACGTAGTAGAGAAGGTGGAGGCGCAGTCCCCACCGCATCGCCGTCGCGCTCTTCAAGGACGTCATGCCAGCAGATTAGGTTGACGGACTTGACAGGGACGGAATTGGATGACCGCCGAACCTCCGGCTTCGTTCCGCGCCCGTCAAGTAGCCGAATCTAGGCTGACCCACAATGACGACCGAGCACAATTTGGAGAGGCTTCCCCAATGACGACAACTCGTCGAACGTTGTTGGCCGGTTCCGTTGCCGCCGCTGCCGGCGCCGCCCTCGGGGCACCCGCCGCGCAGGCGCACCCGCGACCCGACAACCAGCCCAAACCCACGGTGGTGCTCGTACACGGCGCCTTCGCCGACGCCTCCGGCTGGAACGACGTGGCGACCCGGCTCATCCGCGACGGGCACCCGGTCATCGCTCCGGCGAACCCGCTGCGAAGCGTGGCCTCCGACTCGGCCTACCTGGCCAGCATTCTCGCCACCCTCGACGGGCCGGTCGTTCTCGCGGCGCACTCCTACGGCGGAATCGTCGCCACGAACGCCGCGACCGGCAATCCGAACGTGAAGGCATTGGTCTATGTTGCCGCGTTCGCGCCGGACCAGGGCGAGACACTGCTCGGCCTTCAGACGACGTACCCGGGCAGCAAGCTCAACGAGGCGGCGTTGGACTTCCGCCCGTACGATGAGGGCCTCGTCGACGGCTACATCAAGCGGCATTTCTTCCGAGAGGTGTTCGCCGGCGACGTACCAAGAGCGACGACGGATCTGATGTGGGCCGGCCAGCGACCCGCTGACGCCCGGACCCTCGGAGAGCCGTCCGGCGCCCCGGCCTGGAAGACCATTCCATCCTGGTATCTCGTTGCCCGCAACGATCAGGTGCTGCCCGCCGCGGCACAGCGATTCATGGCCCACCGCGCCGGCGCACAGGTGCGGGAGGTCGCCGCGTCGCACGTCGCCATGATCTCGCAGCCGGCCGCCACGGCCGACCTCATCACGCGCGCCGCGCGCTGACCGGATCTGAACCCACATCAGCCCGGGCATCGCACGGCTGAACTTCCACGAAGGACGAAACGTTGCACCAGCATGCCTACGAAGGCCAGTGCGCAGTCGAGGAGACCCGGCGCGCCTCGACGAAGCCAACCATCAGATACCCGAGACTGACGTTGCTGGCCCTGGCCCTGGGCACCTTCGCGATCGGCACCGGTGAGTTCGGCAGCAACGGCATCATCCAGCTCTTCGCATCCGACCTGGACGTGTCGATCCCGGTCGCCACGTATGCGATCACCGCGTACGCGTTCGGGGTGGTGATCGGCTCACCGGCGATCATTCTGCTCGCCGCCCGAGCGAACCGCCGCACCCTGCTGATCGGCCTGATCGCGCTCTTCCTGGTCGGCAACAGCCTCTCCGCGCTGGCGCCGAACATCGAGTTGCTGGTCGTCTTCCGATTCATCGCCGGCAGCGTGCAGGGCGCGTTCTTCGGTGCCGGTGCCGTCGTCGCCGCCTACGTCTACGGACCGGGCAAGGGGGGCAAGGCGTTCGCCACCGTCATGGGCGGTCTCACCATCGCCACCATCGCCGGGTCCCCGCTGGGCACTCTCATCGGTCAGAGCGCGAGCTGGCGCGCCATGTACTGGACGGTCGTCGCCGTCGGTCTGCTCGCCGGCCTCGCCCTGGTCGCCTGGCTGCCGCGCACCGACGAACTGCGAGGCAGCTCGGTCGCGAACGAGTTGAGGGCGCTGGGTCGGGGAAGCGTCTGGCTGATGGTCGCCGTCGCGGCGCTCGGGATCTCCAGCATCTTCGCCGTCTACACGTTCATCGGCCCGTTCGTCACCGACGCGGCGCAGCGGGACGCCTCGGTCATCCCGCTCGCGCTGGCTGTCTTCGGCCTCGGCATGGCGGTCGGCAACCACCTCGGCGGCCGCACCGCCGACCGCTCCGAGAACCGCGGCTTGACCTGGGGCTACGGCGGAGTCCTGGTACTTCTCGTGCTGATCGGTACGGCCGGTGGCAAGCTGTCGGTCCTGCTGCCGTGCCTGTTCGGCGTCGGCGCGACCATGATGTACGCGATCCCCACCATCCAGGTGCGGCTGAACGGTTTCGCGCCAGACGCCCCGACACTGATGGGCGCGCTCAACCTCGCCGCCCTCAACGTGGCCAACTCTCTCGGCGCGATCGGCGGCGCGGTCACCCTGAACGCCGGGTGGGGGACCCTGTCCACCGTGTGGGCCGGCTTCGTCCTCACGGCCGCGGGTCTGCTCCTGTACGTCTGGACTGTCGCCCGGCGCAGGCCGGCAGGGGTCCCACCGGCCCTGGCGAGCGAGACCGTTCGGCGGCAGCCTCGACAGAGGATCGGATCGCGTTCGGCGTGACGCCCGAAGGCCCGGCCCCGCGGGGCCGGGCCTCGACGTGTCTGGACCGTGCCGGTGGTGTGGGGCGAGTACGGGCTCGCGGCGAACGACTGCCCGGTGGCCGGCCTGAGCAGGTTGTCGAACGTCCGTCCCTGGCCAGCTCACGGGGGTCGGTCAGCGTGCGGTTTCGTGGGCCGCCTGCTCGATGAGGGCGACCGTGGTATCCGGGTGCGAGACGAAGACCAGGTGCGAGGCGTCGTCGACGATCCGCACCGTCGATCCGGCGCGCTTCGCCATGAACTCCTGCGCCTGCCGCGGAATGATCATGTCTGCGCCGCTGATGAGGGTGAAGGCCGGGATGGTTGTCCACGCCTGCGGCCCGGCTACCGGCTCACCGAACGCCGCCGCGGCGGCCGGGCGCTGCGTGATCGCGTACATCGTCGCGTCCTCGACCGGCACGTCGGCCGCGAACCGGGCGTGGTAGACCGCCGGGTCGATGTACAGGTCGACCTGCCCGCCCGTAAGCGGTACCGCCTTCAGGGACTTGTTGACGGTGCTACCGGGGAATGTGGTGACCAGCTGTCCGACCGCCTCGCCAGCGTCCGGGATGAACGCCGCCAGGTAGACGAGCGCCCGTACCTGGTCGCTGCCGGCGGCCGCCGTGGAGATGCCAGCGCCGCCGTACGAGTGGCCGACCAGCACGACCGGCCCGACGATGCTGCCGAGCAGCGATGTAACGGCAGCCGCGTCCGAGGCCACACCGCGCAGCGGATTCGGCGCGGTGACGACGGGATAGCCGTCGGCCAGCAGCCTCCGGATCACCGCGTCAAAGCCGCTGCTGTCGGCGAACGCACCATGTACGAGGACGATTGTCGGCTTGTTTTCCAGACCACCCTGGGATTCCTTTCTCGGTCTTCGTTCTGACGAATCCGAAACTACGGTCCGGGGCTGGACAGGGACTGAACCTGTGAGACGCGGACTCATCGGGATCGGGGCCGGCGGACGGACAATCGCGTGTCGGGTCGCGTTCTTCGGGCCGGGAAGCGACGGACGTGTACGAGGCATAATCTTCGACCCTGCCCACCGGCGTCGGGGAATCCGTGAAATCGGCCGACGTCGGCCCGCCCAAAGGACACCTCCACCTCGACACGCCGTCGCAGATTGAGCATCCGCGTGGTGAGCATCCGAAGAGCTCCGCACAACCAGTCGACCACCGTCACAAGATGTGGTCGATCGGCCAGCCGTGTCTCGCCGTCGCGTTCGACGGTCCGTTCAACGGGGCCACAAAGATGCATGGCAAGCACGCTAACGCCACTCCCTGAAGAACTTCTTACCGGATCTCCGGAGGGGCTTACGAGTAGTGCGCGGACGCGATCATCGGGTAAGTAGAAATATATTGCCGATGGGCACTATCGATATCGACGATGCCGTCGGTGCGCGGTCCTGGGAGGTTCGTGGTGCGTCCGAGTGTGACTCACGAGGTACGCGTGGGCGAGCTGACTCTGGCCTGCCACGTTCGTGGACGCGGTCCTGTGTGTGTGGTTCTCCCGGAGACGCGCGGGCACCACCTGCGTATCCCGCTCGTCGAACGTGAGCTGACGATGGCGTACGTCGGGCCGGCCGGCCCGGCCGCGTCGGGCACGGACCCGAGCGATGGTCTCCGTCTTGAGGTGCGCCATCTGCACGAGGTGGTCAGGAGCTTCGGCGTCGAGCCCGTGTTCGTTCTCGGTCACGGGCTCGGGGCAGCCCTCAGCAAGGCGTACGCGCGGTGTCACCCGGACCGGGTGGCCGGCCTGATCCTCTACGCGACGGGGCCAATCGCCGACGTGCGCGACGACCCGCCCCCGCTCACCGTGCCGACGCTCGTCGTGACGGACTGGCCCGACACCGACTGCGCCACGGAGCCGGTCGACGTCCTGCGCCACAGCATTCCCGACACCCGCCTCGTGACCTTGCGCGAGAGCGGCCGTCAGGCTCACCTGGCGGAACCGGAACGCTTCGCCTACCTGCTCCTGGAGTTCACCCGACGAATCTCCGGTCCGGTCCGTACCGCTCTCACGTGACGTCAGCCGACGAGGGACGCGGGGCGGACCGCGCCAGCCGCTGGGCCAGACGTCGCAGGTCGGCCCGCATGTGGTCGGGCCCTCCGTCCTGGAAGGACCCGAGCACCTCATGGGCCTGTCCGTAGGCATCCTGCGCGCCGCGCGCGTCACCGACGGTGAGCAGCAGTTCGGACAGGCCGCGGAACACCTCGAAGCGGTTCGGGCCATGGCCCATCTCGCCCGCCGTCCTGGCCGCCAGCCTGAGCTGCTGGACGGCGTCCCGTGCTCGGCCCATGTTCGTGAGGTTCCGGGCCATGGCGACCCGAATGCGGGCGTCCTCGTGCCGGTACTCGATCTGAGCGTTGAGATCGAGAGCCCGTTGCAGCACCCGGGTCGCCTGCTCGTGCTGACCGAGCCACGTCAGGGACTGACCGTTGCAGTCGAGGCTGCGGACCCTCGCGTACGTGTCGCCCGCAGCACGGTTCAATGCCACCGCCTTCTCGCTGTCCGCGAGGGCCAGGTCATGCCGCCCGAGCGCGCTGTGCACCCGGTGCAGATCGACGTACGCCATCGCCTGCTCGGGCAGCATGCCCTGCTCGGCGAAGATGTCGAGGGCGGCTCGGAGGAGGCCGAGCGCCTCCTCGTTGGCGCCGGAGAACAACCGCGCTCGGGCCAGCGAGCGCAACACCTGCGCCTCGCCGATCACGTCACTTCGCTCGCGGGTCGCCCGAAGGGCGTGCCGCATGACGTCCTCCCAGTCCCGGAAGAACCCGAATCCCTCCAGGTACTGCTGCGTCGTGACGGCGAGGTGCCACGGGACGATGCCGTAGTCGACCTCGGCCGCGACCTTCACGGCGTCCTTGAGAGTTTCCCGGTGCAGGGCGAACCAGCTCAGAGCCTCCGCGTATGAGGCCTGCCGCTCCGGGACGACGCCGGACAGGGGCGGCGGCGGCACGATCGGAGTTCGGTGCGGTTCGCGCATGAGCTCGGCGTTGGAGCTGCTGTGCAGGTAATGCTGCAACAGGCGGCTGATCGCGGCGCACTGCTCGTCGGGCGACTCGAGAGTCAGGAACAGCTCCTGCGCGTACGCCTTGACCAGTACGTGCGACGTGAAGTGACCGCGGTCGTCCTCGGTCACGAGCGCCGCCTCGGTCAGTTCCTCGAGCAGCGCCCGGGCCTGCGAGAGCCGCAGACCGGCGAGGCTGACGCACGCCTCGACCGTGATGCCCGCGGTGAACGCGACCGACAGCAACCGGAACAGCCGGGCGGCCGACGGCGTGAGCTGCCGGTAGGACCAGGAGAACGCGGTCCGCGGATCGCTCACCTCACCACGTCCCTCGAACGCTGCCAGAAGCCGGGCACCGTCCCGCAGCTCGGCAGCTACGGCGCCCAACGACAGGTGTGGACGCGCGCTGAGTCGGGCCGCCAGGATCGCAAGTGCCAGCGGCAAGCGGCCGCAGAGTTCGATGATCTCGTCGATGGTCCCCGCGTCGTCGCCCACCGCAAGGGTTCGACTGCGCATCGCGGCAAGGCGAGCGCCCAGCAACTCCCGGGCGTCCGGCAGATCCGGAGGGTACGCACCGAGCAGGCGCGTGCTGTCGGACGCGGCCAAGCCGACCAGCGGCTGTCGACTGGTGATCAGCACCAGGCTGGCAGCCGAGTCCGGCAGCAGGGGCCGAACCTGCGCCGAGTCCCGCACGTTGTCCAGGACGACGAGAATTCGCATGCCGGCGGTGAGGCTGCGATACATGCCGACAAGCGCGTCGAACGTGTCCGGGATATCCGTTCCGTGGACGCCCAGCGCATACAGCAGCGATCGCAGAGCATCGCCGGCGAGGACGCTTCCCTCCTCGCCCCGGTGTCCCTGGAGATCCAGGTAGAGCTGGCCGTCGGTGAACTCGTCGGCAACCGTGTGCGCGAAGCGCACGACAAGCGTCGACTTGCCGACGCCACCCATGCCGTCCACCGCGACCACCATCGGACTGGTACACCCTCCGGCACGCATCTCCCCGACAAGGTCGTTGAGGGTGTTCAGCTCGGCCCTCCGTCCGACGAAGAGCGGCTGGTCCGGCGGGAGCTGCGCCGGATGCACCATCGGGACCGGTCGCGACCGGCCCGCCAGCAGAGGAGCTTCCGCCTGGTCGCGCTCGTCCGTGGGCGGCACGGCACTCTGGGTCAGCACTCGTCGCTGGGCTTCCCGCAGTTCGCGCCCCGGGTCGATGCCCAGTTCCTCGGCGAGCCGGTCCCGGATGGTCCGGTGCGCGACGAGGGCCTTGTCCTGGTAACCGGCAGCGGCAAGTGTCGTGACGAGGCTGGCGTGCACCGGTTCGTTGAGCCGGTCGATCTCCGTAGCCAGGCGTAGCGGGGCAAGGGCCTCCGCGGGTCGGTCGACCTGGACGGCGACAGCTGCGGCGCTGACGGCCGCGGCGAGGAACTCACCGTCCACGCCCGCGAAGGTGGCGGTGGCCACCGTGAATTCCGCCAACGCGTCGCCCGCCGGTCCCTGGCAGAGCCGCAGCGCGCTGACGTAGTGGTCGAGCGCCTCGTCCGGGCGCCCACCGGCGGTGCTCATCTTCGCCGCGGAGACACGTTGGCGGAACGCCACCAGATCAAGCGTCTCGGGACCGGCGGTGAAGCGGTATCCGGTGCTGTGACGGGTGAGGTAGCTTCCGGAGGATCGTGGCGGCAGGTCCGGCTCGAGCAAGCGGCGCAGCGCCCCTACGTACTTCTGGATGATGTTGGCCGCGCAGGCCGGCGGATCGGACCCCCAGATCAGGTTGATCAGATCGCTCATGCTGACCGGCCGACCGCTGCGGACCAGCAGTAGCGCAAGGAGGCACTGCTGCTGCCGAGGACCCGAATCCAGCTCGACGTCGTCCCGCCACACCCGAAGGGGACCCATGACCTGCAGACGCAGTCGCGGCGTCACCGACCGACACCTGCGGAGCCGATCATCGATCGCGCGCTGGGCCGAGCATGCTCGAGGTGGATCGCGGGGGCGCTCGGCTGACCGGGGTCGACCGTGTCGGGCGAAGGCTGTCGCGTCGTCGGGTACATGCTGGTGGCTCGCATCTCATGTCATCAAGTGCCACGCCGTTCGGTTCGTCGGCAGTGCCAATCCTGACCAGTGGCGCGGGGTCGCGGCATCACACGTCCTGACGGTCGCTGTGCCACCGCCGCTGCGGGGCCGCGCGCGAACCCGTGGCTCACATCGCACGAATGCGCAGGCCAGCTTCGATCGGATCACACAGATGCGCGACAGATTGCACGAATTGAGCCGAAATGAGATCCTTACCGCTGGGCAGAGGGGGTTAACTCACCCGCGCCCGTCGACCTCCGCACGGGAGTCGTGCGCAGCCAATCGCCGTTGCGAGGGGTAGTTCCGATCCGACGGCCGGAGGAGTCAATGATCAACCCTGCCGGCGCTCGGCCCGGTTCGCAACCGCTGCGTGGCCGAGACGCCGAACGGAGCGCCGTCGAGCACCGCGTCGACCGATTGGCAGCGGGGGAGGGTGGCGTCGTCGTCGTCGAGGGTGCGCCGGGCAGCGGCAAGACCAGCTTCCTGAACGAGGCGACCGCCGCCGCGCGCGACCGGGGCATCCGCGTGTTCAGCGGGTCAGGCCAGGCCGCATCGATCGGCGTGCCGTCCTGGCTCCTGCTCGAGACGTTGACCGACGACGCGCCGGTCGACCTCGACAATCTCCGGCGGGTGACCGAGCGGCCGGAGGGAGGCTTCTGGCTCGTTCAGGAGGTGCACGAGGGCCTGGAGAAGGCAGCCCTACAGTCCCCCGTCATGATCGTCATGGACGACTTCCAGTGGGCCGATCTGGCCACCGTGAACGCGGTTCGGACGTTGACCCGACGGCTGTCCTCCGATCCTGTTCTCTGGGTCATCGCCCTACGGCCCGACCCGCCTGCGCCTGTCCGTGCCGCTGTCGACCAGATGAGCGCTCAGACAGGCACCGTCGTCCCGCTCGACGCCCTCGACATCCAAGCCGTCGCGCAGATCGCGCACGACATCCTCGGCGCGAGGCCGGACGAACGGCTCGCCGACATGCTGGCCGGCGCCCCCGGCCAGCCGCTGCAGCTCCTCGAGTTTCTGCACGGGCTGCGGGACGAACAGGCCGTGGATGTCCATGACGGCATCGCGGTGTTGCGCGCACCTCGCATCCCTCTGCGGTTCCGCGACTCGATCCGCGAGCAGGTACGGCTGCTTTCGAACGAGGCTCGCCTGGCCGTCGAGTTGGCCTCGGTGCTCGGCCGCACGTTCACCGTGGAGCAGCTCGCCCGGATGCTCGATCGCCCCGTCTCCACCCTGCTGGCCCCACTGCGGGAGGCGCTGGACGCCGACCTGCTCGTCGAGAGCGGCGACGCCTTCGCGTTCCGGCACGACCTGGTCCGCGAAGCTGTCGACAGCGGCCTGCCCGGACCTCTGCGCCGTGCGCTACGCCGACAGGCCATCGATGCCAGCCTGGCCACGGGAGCGCCCGCGAACGAGGTAGCCGCCCTCGTGATGGAGACCGTCAGCTACGGCGACCGGGGCGGGATCGAACTGCTTCGGCGTGCCGCGACCGAAATCGGGCTCCGCTCCCCCGCGCTCTCCGCCCAGATCAGCACCAGGGCCTTCGAACTGACGCGTCGTGATGATCCGGATCGCGCGGCTCTGCTCACCGAGACCATCCACCACCTCGTCCTCGCCGATCAGGCGCCGAAGGCGTTCGAGCTTCTCACGCAGAGCCAAGGACCGGTCCTCGACCGGGGCGCGATGGCCCAGATCCGACGACTGACAGCCGAGGCCATCCTGCCGTTCGACGCCAGGCAGGCGGTGGAACTGTGCCGCGAGGCGCTCGCGGACGCCGGGCTGTCCGCCAACCTCCGCGCCCGGTTGTACGCGGTGCTGGCCGGCGCGCTGGGCATCGTCGGGCAGCCGGACGAGGCCCTGCGTGCCGCCGACACCGCGGTCGGCCTGGCCAGCGATGCCACGGATCCTCTCTCGCGCTCGGCCGTGCTGGTCGCAAAGGCGGTCGCCGACTTCCACCTGTGCCACTGGTCGAGCGGACTACGCGCAGCCGACGACGCGATCCGACTCCGCAACGAAATCCCCGACGCCCGCTCGTTGTCACTGCCCGACGCGTGGAAGGCGATGATGCTCGACGCGACGGGCCGGATGACCGAGGCGTGGCGGCTCGCTGATGAGGGAACCCGGCTGGCGCAGGTGGATGGCCAGGTCGCCAACATGCGCGTGTGGTCGATGATTCGAGCGCGGGTGCACCTGCGCGCCGGCCGGCTGCAGGACGCGCGGGCCGAGGCCGAAGCGATCCAGGCAATGTCATACGAGCTCGGCAACCACAACTATCTCTACACGGCCGCCTTCACCCTCGCCCTGGCTGCTATTCACAGTGGAGACCAGACCGGCATGGCGGTCGCGGAGGCGACGGCGGCCGAGATGGCCGGATCCAAGGGACCGTTCTGGCGGGGCAGGGGGCACTGGCTGTGGGCTCTGCTAGCCGAGGCCCGGAACGCGCCGGTCGACGCTCGGGCCGGCGACGAGGACATGGATTTGCTGTTCGGCGGTTGTGTCCGCATCGTGACGCTGACCGAGCACGCCGAGGTTGCCACCCTGGTCCGCCTGCTGATGCGCAGCGGGCGGCACGAGCGGGCGGAGGCCGCGGTGGCTCGTCTCGATGCCGAGCTGCACCGGCATGAGGGGGAACGCGTTGTCGCCGCCGCCCTGTGCCATGCCCGCGGCCTACTCAACTCGGATCCGGCGCTACTGCTGGAGGCGGTGGATCTCTACACCACGGACGAACGGCTCCTGCTGCGTGCCCGGGTGGTGGAGGACGCTGGCACGGTGGTGGTTCACAGGGACCGTACCCGCGGTCTGTCCCTTCTGAGCTCGGCCCTTGATGAGTGGGAGGCCATCGGCGCCGATCGGGACGCCGCGCGTGTCCGAGGACTACTGCGGCGCGAGGGCGTACGCCGGCGGGCCCCCAACCGACCCCAGGCAGGGTGGGCCGGGCTCACCGAGTCGGAGACGAGAGTGGCCCGGCTGGTGGCCCAGGGATGGACCAACCGCCAGATCGCCGAGGAGTTGTTCCTGTCGCCACACACCGTCAGCTCGCACCTGCGGCACGCGTTCGTGAAGCTGGGCGTGCGCTCTCGGGTCGAACTCACTCGCCGGATGATGACGGGATGATCTTCAGGAGAGCAGCCGCTCGTTCAGCGCGGGTCAAGTAGCTGTTCAACGCCTTCGCATGCTCGTTCAGTGCTCCCGCCTAGCGTCGCTCCCGTCAACACTCTGAGTCGTCGAAAAGAGCGCGCGGTGCACACCAAGGTCAATCGGCAGACTGTCGACCTGTCGTCATATCCGGATCTCGTGGTCGTCTATCTGGGTATGCGGGTCAACCGGCTGTACGGCCTGCGGACGCTGATGGGCTACGGCCCGCAGATCGGTCGATCCGCAGCCGACAAGCCGGAGGGTCTGCTCCATCACGAGCCCCTCCTGTGGTCCCTCTTCCCCATGCACGTCGGCATCCGCCAGTACTGGCAAGATCTGCCCGCGCTGCTGTCATGGGCGCGCTCCGAACCCCACCGCCTCTGGTGGCGCAACTTCTTGCGCGACAGCGGCGGCACCGGTTTCTGGCACGAGACCTACCTGCTCCGAGGCGGCATGGAGGCGGTCTACGACGACATCCCGAAACAGCAGGGATTCGCGGCCTTCGCCCCCGTGCACCCGGCACGCGGGCCGCTGTTCGGCTCGGCGGCGCGGGTCGGCCGCCCAGAGGACGACGTCGCCCCGGTCGTGACCGAGAAAGAGCTTTACGCCCCCGAATCAGTCCGCTGAGCCTTGCTGAGCCGATGACGTGATTGGCCAGAGCCTACCCACCGAAGAGCCGTTGACGGCACCGAAGAGAGCACACGCAATGTCGATTCGCGCCTTCCGCAGCCCGCACATCTGGGCCGTACCGGTCATCATGATCGCTCTGTTGAGCCTGGCGCTACCCGCCTGCTACCTCAGCGGCATCACGGACCCCCAGGCAAATCTGCGCCAACTACCCGTCGCGCTCGTCCTCGAACCGCAGCAGAGCGCAACCACCCCCGGCGTCGACGCGGGCGGTGCCGCCAAGTCGGTGGCCGCCGCGGTGGAGTCCGGTACGAATCCGGAGAAGATCCGGATCGTCGTCATGTCGGCCACGGAGATGACCGAGGCGTTCCGGGACAACGACATCTACGGCGCGGTGGTCGTTCCCGCGGATTTCGAACGAGGGCTCAGTGGACTCGTCGCCCCGCCGCCCGGCACGACGCCGTCGCGCCCGGTCGTGACGATCGTCAACAACGCCGGCGACGGCAACCTGGCCGCAGGTCTGGTCAGCGCAAACGTCACCCCGGTGCTGACGGCTGTGCAACGGACCCTGGGAGAACGTCTCGGGTCATCCGCCGACCCCTATCGTGGGCTCGCGCTACGGGAGCCGTTCGTGGTGCGCACCGCGCCGGATCACGCGCTGCCACCGAAGTCGGGTGCCGGCCTCACCCCGTTCTATCTGGCGCTCGTCACCATCCTCATCGGCTTCATCGGCGCGTCCACCATCCATCCTTCGATCGACTCGGCGATAGGCTTCGCACCCAGCGAGGTCGGGCCGATGACGAGCCGCCGCCCGTACCGCCGGGCCACGCGGACGATGACGCTGCTCGCGAAGCTCGCGGTGCTCGTGGCCGTGGCTCCGATCGCCGCCGCGCTGCTGCAACTGGTCGCCACCACGGTGATCGGTGTGTCCATAGGTCAGCCGCTCGCCATGTGGTTGTTGCTCAGCGCGGCCATTGCGGCTGTCGGCGTCGGAGCGCTGTCGGTGTTCGCCATCTTCGGCGCTCCGGGAGCGTTGATCAACACGTTCTTCTTCGTCGCGCTCTCGCTCGCCTCCGGCCCGGCGGTCCCCGCCGAGGCGCTGCCCGGCTGGCTCCGCACGCTGACCTCGATCACTCCGATGCAACCGATCCTCGACGGCGTACGGGCCATGCTGTTCTTCGACGGCCGCGGCGAGGCCGGTCTCACCCACGGCTGGACCAGGATCGGTATCGGCGCAGCAACCGGACTGGCGTTGGGAATCCTGACGACCTGGCTATACGACCGCAGCCCTCGGTTCTCCCGACACCCCGACGCCCAGCCACCCGCCGTAGCCTGACCGGTCCGGCGATGCCACTGCTGGGGTACGGCGGTATCGCCGGACCCCAGCAGGGCCGTGCCCGACTACACAGGCAGCCGGCCGTGGCATCGCTCGGCGCGATGTCACGGCCGGCTCGCTCGCAAGCCCGCTTCCGGACGTCAGGTGGTCGTGCGTGCCGCTTCCAGGATGACAGCGACCCGGAACTGGTCAAGCGAGGATACGACCTCGCCGCGCTTGAGGAACCGGTCTAAGCCCAGGCGACGATGTGCGGTCGGGCGTGGTTGGTGATGGCCGGTTCCAGGGTCCATGACCAGGGCGGTCACCAACTGAGGAGCAGGGGCGGCGCCGGACCGCCTCCGCCCGGCTGTGCGGGAGTCGTCGCCGGCGCCGATCCGCTCGGTCCGAGCATCCCCTGGACAGGCTGTTAGGTTTCTGCGGGATCCGCGGCCGCGTCCCTGGTTGTGAACTGGAGCAGGAAATCTGGGACGCCGACCTCCTCCGTTACTTCAGAGGTGGGCACCCCGCGGCCAGCGGCGACCACGCTTCCCCATTCGGAGGGCACGAATGTTTTCCCAGATGCGATGAAGGTGTTTACCTGCTCAACCTCCTCCGTCGGCAATCGTAGGTAGGTGTAGATTTCGTCACCGGCAGTGTTGCGGCCCATGATGAGCAACAGCGCGAAACCCTCTTGGGCGGCGCGCGCGGCCCGCTGCGTCCCGGCCAGCCGGACCAAGTCCTGGATAGAGACACCCGAATTCGCGGCGCTGTCGAGCAAAGCATTGATCGGCCGCAGAGTCTCGGCGAAGATCTCGGTCCCTTCCGCCATCGCGAGGTGCCTCAGCTGGTGACGCAGGGCGTCCCGCGCTGGCACGCCGGTTGGTAGCAAGAGCGCCACCGTTTCTCCTCGGCCGCCCCTCACCGGCAAGGAGACGGTCGCGGACGGATCGGACACCGGATGCCCGTTCGCCGTCGCGCCCGGGTCGAGCCGCTCCGCCGCACGGCGACACGCCTCAGCGAGCGACCCCAGCGATCCGATTCGGCCGTTGTACTCACGCAAGAGGTGCCGGTCGGCATCGGGGCGATCGATGGCGTACTGCACCGCGGCCAAGGCATCGCGCTGCTGCCCCGGCGCGAGCACCCCCTGCGCGGCCAGCGACGTGAGCACCTCGACGGCGAGGTACGCCTTGCTATGCAGCGGATCGGCCGTCGCGCGGACGAGCTCAGCCAAACCTGCCGGCGTCACCTGGTCTACCCACGGCAACGCGCTGAGCACCCGTTCGTTCACCCCATCGGTGTCTTGCGCCAGGCCGAGCAGCGTTCTCATGCAGTGTTCGTTGCCGTCACCGAGGATCACCAGCATCGCGCCGGCGACCGCGCGTGTCAACCAACTCCACTCCTGATCGAGGAGGGCAACGAGCCGGCCAGGAAGGTCTCTCGTCTCGCGGCTCACCGCCTCCCGCAGAGCAGCCGGCTGTTCCAGCCCGACGCCGTACAGCACCGCCAGTCCTTCGAATGTCCGCACCGGCGAGCTGGACATGGTGCCGAGACGTGCATCGATCCAGTCCAGGCCCGCGCCGATGAGGGACCCGAGCAGCGTGCCCCCTGGCACGTCGCGGCCCGCATTCGCTTCGGCGATCACGAATCGTGCCGCTCGACGTACATCGTGTTCCCATCTGTCACCGACGATGAATTCGTCGATGGCGGTGATGAGGGCGTGTAGCACGACCTTCGGGCGCAGCGTGGGATCGGCCTCCACCGCGATGCCCGCTCGCACCAGGGCCGTCGTCGCGGCGACTGCCAGTTCGTCGTCGAGGTCCGCGGCGATAGACCACAGAGCGCTCACCGCGTCGGCGACGTCGACCGTCGGTGCGTCCACGGCCATCCGCCCCAGCAGATGTCCGAGCGCGTCACATGCGGCGATAGCGAGGCCGTCCTCGTAGATCGCCTCGCCCAATAGGGTCTCCACCGCTGGTCGCCCGAGCGGTGCGATCAAGCCCAGTAGTCGTAGTGCCTCAACGGCGACGTCGTCGCCACCTGTGCGCACGATGTGCCGGGCCATTTCCGTGAGGGGATATAGCTGAGAGCTGTCGAGGCCGAAGCGGTCGGGCGTCCAGGCGATCGCCTGAAGCGCCCTGAAGAGAGCCGTCTGGCCGGCGTTGCTCAGGCCGGCACACAGCGTTGGCAGGTTGTCGATCACGGGAACGGCGACGTGCCCGAGGCTCCGCAGGAAGATGGAGCACGCTTCCTCGTCGCCTTCGAGTTCCTTCAGCACGGCGCGGAGGATTTCCGGGCTGTCGTGCAGGATGTCACGCACCGCCCAGTTCAGGTCGGCGTGTAGATGCCGGTGGCTGAGCCGGACGTCCACCAGGAGGCGGATCAGTCCGGCGATGGTGTTCGCACCCAGCCTGCTCGCTCGCAGCCGTGGCGGGCCGGGCATGCCGAGGTTCACGCTGGCGATCGCCGTGCGGGTCCGCAGGCGTACCCGATCGTCAGGGTCGCCTAGCAGCGCCGGGAGCCGGTCGACTCCACGCAGGTCCAGGTGCCCGGTTTCAATCAGCACGAGCGTCGCCAGGCGGGCGAACCGCTCGTCGGGATGCTGCTGCCAGGACAGCAGCAGAGGGTGGGTATCTGCGGCCGTCGCCACCGTCAGCAGGTCACCTGCGTCGTCGGCGAGGCCTGCATGGAGTAGAGCGGACAGACTGGTCAGGGCCGTCTCGTCGAGCCGCAGCGGCGCCACTTCCCGGCTGGCGCGCACCTGCAAGACCGCCATAGCCGAGGCGCGGCTGGCCGCATCGCGAAGCGCCGCCCAGCATGCCGTCTCGGTCCTGAACTGGGCGGCGGTGTCGTTGAGGGCGGCCAGTCCTCGCCCGCACAACGCGGCGGTAGTCAGAGCTGACCATGCCGCTAGGTGGCCAGTGTCCGCGGAGACCGGTTCGTAGCTGGCCAGGACCGCTGCGGTGTCCGCTCGGACGATGGCTTGGTCGCGCTGGGGCAGTTCGCTTGTGTGCCGGTCGATGAGCGCACGCAGGCCATCTCTCCGTGCGATGGGCAGGGCACTCAGCACGCGCACACGCTGCGCGACCGGCACGAAGAACAGCCGCCCGAGGGCTTGTTCGAGGAGGTCCTCGGCATTGGGGAACAGCCCGGAGCCAGCCATGCGCACGTACCCACAGGCTCCGGCGAGCGGCTCGGTGACGGCACCGGCGGTCTCGACGGCGAGGGTGAGCAGTTCGGGTTTGGGCTCGACGACGCGTACCCGGACGGCCAGCTCGACCGACCGCAGTCGCTGGTTCGGGTCGGTGATCCTGGCCAGCGCCCGCGCCAGGCGTCGAACGCTCCACCGTCGGCCGAGGATGGCGGCGTGCCGGATGCTGCCTCGCAGGTTCGGGTACGCCTGTTCGCTCCCGTTCAGTCCGGGTAGTCCGGTGGGGTCCGCCAGCCAACGCGTGGCCACGGTGTCCGGTGCGAGGGCCTGCGCCCGCCCGCTCGCCGCCGATCCGCGGTGGGCGGTGATCAGCCGAACCATCGTGCGCTTGGCCGCCGTTCGGTGTAACGCCGCTGCCTCGTACGCCAGGCAGAGCGCCTCGACCACATGACCGGCCGCGACGATCTGGGTGGCTAGCCGGTCCAGGAACCAGCAGCGTAGAAAGCCCCAGCGTGCGTTCAGCCCGGCCAGCACGGTGAGCGCCTCGGCGAGGTCGCCGCTCGGTGGACACGGTCGATCTAGGCACCAGTCATCGGTGGTTGCCCAGCGCGCCGACTCGCTGCCCGCCACGTCGGCCAGTACCCTCACCAGGCCGCCAGGCGTGTCGGCGATATCCCGGCCGGCGACGTCCAGCCACACCGCAAGATTGCGCTCTTTGTCGTCGTCGTCGCCGCACACCGCAATCACCAGGTCTTCGGCGAGGTGATGGTGGTCGTCGACCATGCCGGTCCGGCTTGGTGGTCTCCCGACTGTCCACCAGGTGCGGACCACGTCGGCGTAGGCGTCGGTAGTGACGCGACCGTCGACGGCGAGTGCGCGCGCGACTGAGCGCGGGGCCAACGCCGCGAGGACGTCCCGGAACAGCATCTCGGTGCGGCCCAGGCGCCAGCGGGCCCGGAGCCGGACAGCCGTGTCGCTCGCGTCCTGCACAGAGATGACCGATGCAATGACCGAGGCAGGGGATTCACCGGTGTCCAGCATCAGCAGCGCGGCCAACGCGTCGCCGCGAGCCTCCGGGCCGGCCAGGACATCGCCGGCGATCTCGGTTAGCCGGCGGACCAGTTCGCCGCTCGGCACGCTGTCACGCAGCCACGCCAACACCTGCCCGGTCAATGGCGTGTCGACGGCGATCCGGTCCGATTGCAACACGGCAGCCTCAGCCACCGCCATGTCGAGCGCCGGCCGGATCACCGTGTCCAGCAGCACCGCAGCTCGGCGCCGTTCGGCCGGCGTGCTGCCCGGTGCGTCGAGCACCGCCTGTGCCTGCTTACGCCGTTGGAGCCACTGACCGGTGCCGAGGTAGGCCGTCCCGCCGTAGAGACAGCTGACGACGCGGGTCCAGCCGATGTCGGCATGGATGCGGTCCAGTAACCGTTGGTCGTGAAGCGCCGCGCGCATCAGGTGCGGTACCGCCAGGTCGGCCGCGCCGCGCATCCTTGGACGGCGTGAGGCGGTGGTCACCCTACCCGCCGGCACCTGATCCAATAGGGCGTTGAGCAACGCATGCTGTGGCTTCGACAACTCGGACAGCACCCGCTCAGCCTCGACTGGGCGCCCGGCCGCGAGCCGCCGTTGCTGCACCGCGAGCAGGGATCGCGTCACCTGCCAGTCCTGCTCCGGGCCGTCCTGATACTGGGCTTCGTACAGCGCCCCGGCCGTCGTTCTGTCGTCCAGCCGCAGCAGGTCGATCAGGCGAGCGGCTGCAGCCGCAGCGTTCGCTGACTCACCGCGCACGTGCGCGCACAGCGCATCACGGGCGATCCGCACCGGCGACTGGCCCCGGACACCACCGTTCCAGCGCACGATCAGTTCTAGCAGGGTGGGGCGGTGGTGTGACCCGCCGTCCGCTGTGTCGACGTGGTCCGACTCGACTTCGACCGCCACCCGCACCAGTGACCGCACGTGCTGAGGGCTGAGGCCGACGAGGTCAGCCAGGCTCCGGCTGATCATTTCGGCCGCCGCGCGGCGCGCCGGTCCGCTGAGAAGCCGGCCGATGACGTCGTCGAACAGGGGGGTGGAGATGCGGCCGAGCCGGCCGAGGGCCATCCGGACGGCCTCTAGCCAGCGGGTGTCGCCGAGATGTTCGACCAGCCTTTCGGTAATGACCTCCGCCTCCACCCCATCGATGAGCCGACAGCCGGCGAAAAACTCCTGCACGGTCATGTGGCGGAATCCGTAGAGCCCTTGGCCTCGGTCCACCAGCAGATCAAGGCCGGTGATCGCCAACTCGGCCCGCGCGGCGTCCGCCGGAAGCGGTTCGCCAACCATGGTGAAGGCGGTGGCGATCGTCCGGGACAACGTGTTCCGATCGATGAGGCCGCTTCGCGAAACGCTGTGCATCTGATAGGCGACAGCAGCCTGCAGCCGTGTGAGGGTGGCGGCCGGGATCTGTGGCACCCGAAGCCCGCCCCGCTCGATGGCGTTGTCGGCCATGGTGGCGTAGAGGTCGCCGCGAAGCCAGGAGTGGTCGCCGCTGTTCAACCGCGCCGTTCCGGACACAACCGCCGAGAGTAGAGCGACCAGGAGGTACGGATTGGCCGCTAGATCCCGCAGCCCGGCGCCGCCGGAGTCGAGCGCACGGTAGACCTCGGCGCGCATCGACTCCTCGAATTCAGGCGGTCGTCCAGTCGTATCGCCGTAACCCGTGAGCCAGTAGTTCACGACCTCCCGCACGCCGCCGTCATCGAGGCGCCCGATGAGGAGCTGTTGAAACCGCTCGCCCAGTGGAGACCCGTAGTAGCCGGCGATCCGGCTGGTGATGATCGACTGGTTGCCCGGGGCCCTGCTCGGATTGTCGAGCCGGGCTCCACCGGCGGCGGCGAAGCCATCCAGCATCGCGGTGAGTAGCCGGCGGTCGGCGAGCGTGGGCACCTCGTCCAGACCGTCGACTACCAGCAACAAGCGGCGCTGCCGCAGCGCGGTCCGGGCCAGGCGCCCAAGCGCCTGCGCGGGGAGGCGGTCGCCGCTGAGCGGGTCGGCAGGCTGCTCGCCGGTCCAGCCGAGGCCGATGGCGAGCGTCGCCAGCCCTTCGACCGATTCTTCCGTTCCACCGAGCGCCGCGGCGAGGTCGACGGCACGACACAGGACCGGCAGGCGCCGCAGGTCGTGTTCGCCCGCGCCGCTGTCCAGGCAGCTTATGGCCGCGTCATGGGTAATGCGCCGCACCATGCTGCTCTTGCCGCTGCCCGGATCGCCCAACACGATGCAGCGCCATTCGGTGTCGACGACGCGGCTCGGGGAAAGGCCCGCGCGGGCGGTGAACGCGGCCCGTTCCAGGGGGCCGGCCGGTGCCAGGTAAGTCGGCAACGGGTGCTCGGCGAGTATGGCGAACTCGGCTTGCTCGGCGTTGCGGACGCGGATCAGGCGCCGCTTGGCCTGGGATCGAAGATGGTCGACTTCGGTCACGCGAGCGGGAGCCGTGGAGCCGTCACGTATGAGCAGCCCGGGAGGTGGACAGGAGACGATCGGCCTGGTGACCAACTGACCAGCGATCACGCTGTCCATGCTCCGGTGCGTGTGGGCGACCCATCGTAGGTAGGCGTCACGCAGCGGCGTTAACGCCGCTGCGTCCTCGGTCGGCCGGTCCCGCAGCAGAACGGGCTCGCAACGCGGTGTCCGGCGCACGACGCGGGCCAGTCGCCGAGCGGCGTCGGCGTCCTCGCCTTGGACAACCACAACCGGCACTCTGGAGAGCCGGGGATCGAGATGGTGCACTGGGCTGCCTGGCCGTGCCACCACCACCGTCCCCTCGCCGTCGGGATGGCTGTCCAGCCAGTAGGCGACCTGGTCCCGCATCTGGCGGTCCCGGGCAGCGTCCGGGCCGTTCGCGACCACGATCAGCAGCGCCGCCCTGTCCAGGGCTGCGTAGGTGGACCCCCAGTCCTCCGGCAGCGGCGGCGGCCCGGTGTTATACGACAGGTGCAGCGCAAGCGAATCGAGGGCGGGTAGCAGCCAGGACTCCATCCACTCTCGCGCTGTGTCAAGGCAACTGACAAAGGCTCTGGCGCTCGGTTGATCAGGCGCCGCCGTCATCGAGACGGTGAGCCGCTCGATGACTCCGGTGTTCGCGATGTTCGTGCCACCGGAGTTCGCCTGTGTCGCGTCACCCTGTTGGAACAACGGTAAATCGCGGATCAGGGCGCCGACAGCCTCCCTGGCTGACGAGGTGAGCCTGTCGGCGCCGTCCTGATCGTCCGAATGGGAGGTCACTGATTCAGTGATACCTCCTGCCGGATAGACGGACATCCAACGCCTGACCCAACTTCGCTGGACGAAAGGGCACGGGCATGACGCCCCTGGGCACGGCATCATGGACGTGTGCACAGGAGATGGGTCTTCGCTCTCTGGGCCCTCGCGGCCGTGGCGTCGGCTGCGGTCTCGGTGCTCTTCCTGATTAGCGAAGGGCTCGAGCGGGCGAGCTGGTGGGCCGGGGTAGGCAGCCTCACCGTCGCGGTGACGGCCGTGGTCGTGTCCGTGATCCGCCGGTGGATGAACCGGTTAGCTCCTGCCCCCGGTGACCAGCAGACGACCCAGCCCGGCCCGACAGGGCGCGAAGAGGTGCGGCCAGCGATTCGGCAGGACAATTCCGGGGGCATCAACATCGCAAACACCGGCCGGATCGGCGATATCGACATCGGAGTTGAGCCGAAGTGACCAGGGCGTCCACCACGTACTTCATGATCCCGTGCAGATTCGGAACGACGACGGTGCCGGTCCCACTTCACATCGGCGAGCCCTCGCCGGGTGCGCATCCTCTGGAGCAGCAGGCCGACTGGCTGCAGCGGACCCAGAACGGGTCGATTCCGTTGGAAGTGATGGACTCGTTCGCGAAGTTGTTGAGCATCGCCAACGAAAATAATGTCCCCTTCGGGGAGCTCTGCGCCTACGCCATGGACATGGCCCTCGCCGACGTCGATGACAATCCGGTTCCACCCGCCCCGATGGACGGATCACTTGAGACTGCCGCCACCGACACCTAGGCGACGTCCGCCTCGTCCGCCTGCTTCGTGGATCTATCCCAAGGCGCAGTTCCGGAGGCACATCTGGCCTAGCTCATTGAGCCCTTTTCATCGTGACGGGGCTGGTCACGACGGTAGGGTGGGGGCAGGGATCGACGTAGGGCGAGGCTCCCGGTAAGGCACCAGTCGACCACAACCCGATGCCCAACCGGAAGCCTCGCTGTTGTCCTACCCTGCCGCGATTCCCCTGTCCGACCGCACCCTCATTTGCCTCGCTGACCTGATCCGCAACCACCGAACGCAGGTGGAGAATCGCGCAGCGCTTGGGTTGCGGTTCAACAAGTTTGACCCGAGTACCAGGCGTTGGATACGGCGTTGGCGCCGCCGATGTCCCACGTTCCCGGGCCGATGCACCAGCTCCAGTCGTTGCGGGGCCACGTCGCGTCGACGTAGATGATCACATGGGTGCTCCCGCAGTGGTTGTACCAGGCCGTCACCGCGTCTTCGTAGTAGCCGCAGACCTGCGCGGCGACGTCCTCGCTACCGGGCTTGGCCTGCTCCGAGACCGCGGTGGTTTCGGGTTGGGCCAGGCGGGAGCCGGCGCCCGGGCTTGCCTGTGCCACAGTCCCGGACAGGGTGAGTGCACCGACGATCGCGGTCACTGCCGAGATCCGAAACGCCGTTCTGTACCACATTTTCACAATGGTCTCCTGTCAGCCGCCGCTGCGGCCTAGATGATGCTGCTGGCTGCATGAAGTGATCGATGTACTTCCTCGCACTCCTTCCATCGCGAAAACACGGATCGATGTAACACGCTCAAGTGAACCTTCTTCCGTAAGTCGGAATCAGATTCAACCCTGACTGAGCGGACTTCCTCAGATAAGAGTGCAGGCCACAGCCGGGTCTGTCGTTACTGGTAAGCGCACAGGTCTTTAGTCTGCGCGTACTCTCGCGCACTGCTCGCGGAACTGGCGTGGCGAAAGACCGTAGGCGCTGCGGAACGCCTGGCTGAAGTGCGCCGGGCTGGTGAACCCCCACTGGGCGGCGATCGCGTGGATCGGGCGCGCGCCTAGTTGGGGGTTGGCGAGGTCGCGTCGGCACTGCTCCAGGCGACGCTCGCGGACCCAGCCGGCGACCGTGCGCCCTTCCTCGTGGAACAGCTTGTGCAGGTATCGCAACGAGATGTGATGCGCTGCTGCGATCGCGTCCGGTGTCAGGCGCGGATCGCCCAGATTCTCCCGGACGAAGGCGTGGATCTGAGCCATCAACGCTCGCCGTTGGGTGTGGGAGGGCACCGCGCTTTGGACGTCCAACGCGTTGGCCAATGCCGCTGTCAACACGTCAATGGTGAGGGTGGACAGCCGGGCGGCGTCCGACGGACTGAGTTCGCCCATGTGCCGGGCAAGGCGCAGCAGGAATTGTGAAGATAGCGCGCCGATGCCTTGGGCGCCAGGGATGCGAACTGCGCTCAGGCGCCGCAACTCCCGAGGAGGCAACGGCAGCAACGAGCGCGGGAAGCGCAGGAGCAGCAGCTGACTAACTGGCGCGTCCGGGGTGAATTCAGCAACGTAGGGCCGGGAGGTGTCATACAGTATCAGGTCCCCCACGCCGAAATCTGTGCGCTGGCCCTCTTGCGTGATCATGCCGCCACCGCGCACAAGGCAACCCAGCTTGAACACCTCGGGATCGGCCTGCCGAATGAGCTTGGGAGTGCGGTGGACCGAGTGCGGCATTGTGGTCATTAATGTCGCCTGCACGGGACCGAAGTCGCTGATCCCGACCTGAGCCCGAAATCCCGGCTCCCACTGCGATTCACAGCGTAAATCGTAGGGCACCCAGAGCTTCGAGT
This sequence comes from Micromonospora sp. NPDC047756, assembly GCF_055587245.1. Lineage (NCBI taxonomy): Bacteria > Bacillati > Actinomycetota > Actinomycetes > Micromonosporales > Micromonosporaceae > Micromonospora > Micromonospora sp. NPDC047756. Next base: position 63,206 of record NZ_JBVJGQ010000002.1, on the reverse strand, counting down.
TTACCTCGCGCCAGAAGGCGAACCCGTCTTCAACCGGGACCTCGGTGGTGCTGACCACGTCCATGACTCACCTTCGCGCTGTCGCTGCAGGGGTCACACCACGATAGCTTGGCGTCGATATATCGGCGTTGCGATTTTATGGCGCGGGTCAGGCATTGAGGGCTCTTCATCGTGATGGGCCTGGTCGCGATGGGTGGCAGGCAGCGTGTGTCGACACAGGACGAAGCTCCCGGTCAGACAGCCGTCGACCAAGACCCGATGCCCCAACCGGGAGCCTGCGCTGTCGTACCCGTCCGCGGTCGCGCTGTCCAGCCGCACTCTGAACCACCTGGCCGACCTCATCCGCGCCGAACGCACCCGCTGCCGCGGCCGGTGGCGACGTCTTGATGCCGGCAGGCCCTGCTCACCCTGGCCCATCTGCGTAACGGTGACACCATCGCTCGACTGGCCTGCGGCTTCACGGTCAGCGTCACCACTGTCTGGCGGTACGTCCGAGAAGCCATCGACTTGCTCGGTACGCACGCCGAGGAACGCGGCGATGCGGCGCATCGCCCGGCTCGCGTACGCGATCCTGGACGGCATCCTGATCCCGATCGACCGAGTCGCGGACCAGAGGCCGTACTACTCCGGCAAGCACAAGCGCCACGGAGTCAACGTGCAGGTCATCGATAAGCACGCCGGCAATGCGGTCCGCCGCCAGCAGCAACCGGTCGCCAGGCTTGAGGCCGCACCATTTTCGGGCGGCTGCCGGCAGATGTAGATGACCTTGACCTGTCAGGGTAAATACGCCCTGCGGGTCCGGACGGACGACGATGAGACCGGCGCTCTCACGGCTTTGAAGGCGCGTACCGCAGCCCCGTCCGAGAGCGCGGACGATCATTCGATCAGCGATCCAGCCACTCACATCGATAGCAGCCGCCGCCCTGGATGACGGATCGAGGGCAGTCTGGCGAAACGGTCAGCCCTGGCGCCACTTCTGGTTGGCGGTGCCGGCGCAGTCCCAGAGCGAGTTGCGCTAGCAGCCGCCACATTCGGTTCATCCCTCCCATCCAACGGTGATGTTGCCGCGGTGTGACTGCGAGTCCGGGGCCGTCGCCGTTGCATCGCGCACGGCTCGGGGCCGGGCAAGCTGCGCTGGGTCGTCGAAGGGACCTTCTCCCGGCTTCACAGCTTCCGACGTCTCCGCAGCTTCTACGAACACCCGGCCGACATCCACGAAGGCGTGGTCAGCGTCGCCTGCTCGTTGATCTGCCTACGCCAGCTACTCACTCACTGAACTGACGTCTTACAACGCGGGCGTCGCACGGCGGCCGGGACGCCACCAGTTCGCCGCGCCGAGGAGGGACATGACAGAGGGCAGCAGCAGTCCACGGACCACGGTGACGTCCAGCAGCACGGCCACAGTCATGCCGACACCGATCTCCTTGACCGCGATCAGTTCGCCGAGAGCGAAGCCGAGGAAGACGATGCCCAGCGCCACGGCCGCGGTGGTGACGACCGGACCGGTCGCGGTAATGCCGGCGAGGACCGCCCGGTCGTTGTCGATCCGGCCGTTGGCGGTACGGCGGTCCCACTCCTCCTTGATCCGGGCGAGCAGGAACACCTCGTAGTCCATCGACAGCCCGAAGATGAACACGAAGAGCAGCAGCGGTGTGGTGATGTCCAGAGCCCCCCAGGGTTCGAACCCGAGCAGGGCCGAACCCCATCCCCACTGGAACACGGCGACCAGGACGCCGAGCGTCGCCAGCAGCGTCAGGATGTTCATGCAGATAGCCTTGACCGGTACGACGACCGAGCCGGTCAGGGCGACCAGCAGCAGCCCGGTCGCGACGACGATGACGGCCACCGCGATCGGCAGCCGCGCGGCCGTCGACTCCCGCGCGTCGATGAGCTCGGCGGCAGGCCCCCCGACGAGGAGCGGCACCGGCATGTCGAGGGCCCGCAGGTCACGGACCAGGCGTTGGGCTGGTTCGCCGCTCGCCGGGCCGGCCGGGCGCAAGTCCACCACGGTGACGTCGCCCGGCAGGTCCGAGCGCAGGTCGAGCTCCTTCTCGCCGGTGAGGTCGCGCAACTGTTGCAGCAACGCCCGCACCGGCGGCTCGGTGGCACCGGCCTCGATGAGCACGGTGACCGGCTGCGCGGCCCAACTGGCGAAGTCCCGTTCGACGGCCTCGTACGCCAACCGCTCCTCGCTGGCGGCCGGCAGCGACCGTGCGTCGGAGTTGGCGAGCGTGATCTGGAACAACGGAGACGCCAGCAGAAGCAGGCCGGCGGTCACGGTCAACGCCACCGCGGCGGGACGGCGCTGCGAGAACGCCGCCAGCCGCGCCAGCAGGCCCGGCCGACCCGGCGCCGGGCGACGGGGGCTGCCCGCCGAGGACCGTGTCCGGGCGCCTCGCGGCGGCGGGATACGCCGGTGTGCCAGGGCGATCAGCGCGGGGACCAGGGTCAGCCCGATCACCGTGGCCATGCCGACGACCAGCGCTCCACCCAGCGCCATCGCCGCCAGCAGCGGCTCGGCGAAGACGAAAAGACCAGCCAGTGCCGCACCGACGGTGAGACCGGACACGAGAACGGCACGTCCGGCCGTCGCGGTGGTCGCGGCGAGCAGCTCCGCCACCGGTGCCCTAGGGGCCGCCTCGCGTTCCTCCCGGAACCGGGCAAGGATCAGCAGGCTGTAGTCGACGGCGAGGCCGAGACCGAGCAGGGTGACGACGTTGACCGCGTACTCGCTGACCGGCATCGCCTCGGCGAGCCCGCTCAGCGCCAGCAGCGTTGCGGCAACCGCGGCGAGGGCGGCCACCAGCGGCAGACTGCCTACGATCAGCCCGCCGAGCACGACGGTGAGGACGCCGCAGAGCACCACCAGCGCGATCGACTCGCCGATGGCGGCGTCCTTGACGGCCTGCTCGCCGAAGGTCCGCTCGGCAAGCAGCTCCCCACCGACCAGCACCCTGGGGGCGTCGATGCGGCGCAGTGCGGCGGCCACCTGGTCAGCCACCGCGAGCGCCTCGTCGTCGCTGAGTTGCGGGCGCAGCTCGACGACGACGAGCGAGCTTTGGTCATCGGCGGCCACCTGCGAGGATCCTGCGGTGTAGGCATCGGTGACGGACGCAACTCCCGGGATCGCGCGGATGTCGAACATCACCCGCGTGGCGCTGTCCACCAGTGCCGTGGCGTTGAAGTCGCGGCCCTCGATGACCGCCACGATCCGCTCCCCCTGCGGGTCGAGCCGGTCAATGCGCGACTGCGCGACCATGGACTCCGCGTCGGGTCGCAGACTGTCCACCGACTGGGTCCGGTCGTAAACCGCACCTCCGAGCATCGCACCGGCCAGCGTGATCACGCTCCAGCCGGCGAGCACCCACATTCGGTGTTTGGCGGTCCATCGGCCGAGCAGTGCAAGCACCGCAGCCTCCTCGGGCCGCAACCGACCTAGCCGCTGCCGTAGCCAATACAACATCAACTTCCCTCGTCCCGCAATGGTTCGCAGGTCCTGCTGTGAGCTGCTGCGACGATCGCCGCCGCGACGCGATCGACGACTTGCTCCAGCAGGCGACCGAGTGCGACGTCTACCTCATCACCGCCGCCGAGGCGTACTCCGACAACGTGGCCCGGTCCGGCGGACACGCAGGACTCTGGTGCCGCCGCAGGGAACCGGCGGCGACACCAGAGTGTGCGTCAACTCAGCGGTTCGATCCAGATGTTGCGGAAGCGGGGATTCTCGCCGGGGTCGCCGTGGTCTTGCAAGGCTATGGAGCCAGGCGTCGGCCCTTCGGGCTGGCCGTTTCCGGTGGGTCCGTTGATGGCGACGTTGTTGTGGACAACAACGCCGTTCCACACCACCGTGACCCGGGCGTCTTCGAGTTTCGCGCCTGTCGCGCTGAACCGCGCCGCGCGGAACGTAATGTCGAACGTCTGCCATGTGTTGGGCGCGGTGGCCATGTTCCGGTCGGGAGCACGCTTGAGGTAGATGGCTCCGGCCTCGTTGTTGGCCAGTGTCGTGTCACCGTAGGAGTCCAGCACCTGAATCTCGTAGCGTTCCTGGAGGTAGAATCCGCTGTTGCCTCGGGCCTGTCCGGTGACCTCAGGCGGGTAGGCGGGTTGCAGCCACTCGCCGTGCAGCTTGAAGTCGCCGAATTTCGCTCTGGTACGGATGTTTCCGCCAAGCGATTCCATAGATCCGCCGGCCACCGGCCAGGTCGCAGGGCCGCCGTTCGTGTTCTCCCATGCCGCCAGGTCGGTGCCGTCGAACAGGGGGATGCGAGATACCGGAGAGACGACGACGTGGTCGAGGTTGGCGCCGTTGGCGCCCGTCGTGGTCGCACGGATCTTGCTCTGCCCGGCCGGTAGCGTTGTGCTCAGCGATACGGTTCGCCAGGTGTTCCACGCACCCGTCGGCGGGAACGACAGCGCTGGGCTGACAGTCGTGCCGTTGGCCGCGATGGCCAGCGGCCGGTCGACGGTTCCGCCGTTGGCGTAACGGAATTCCAGCGAATAGGTTCCCGCGCTCGGCGCGTTGACTGTCCATTCGGTGTGTGCGCCGGTGTTGGCGGTCGCCGCGAAGTCGGCGTAACCGGTTCCGCTGTAACCGGAATGTTCGGACCCTGCGGTTGCGCCGCTGAGCGCCGCGTACTCGGCTTCGTAGGGGCCACCGGGCAGAGAGTTGAGCGTGTACCAGGCCTCCGTGCTCCACAGGGACTGCCCCGAAGCCGAACTGAACGGCCGTGGCGAGTGCACGTACACCACCCGCCCGGACTTCAAGCCGTTGATCCGCAACGTGACTTTCTTGCCGTCGGCCGAAGGGATGGCCGAAGTGACGCTCAGCGTTTCCAAGTCGACCTTTGGGCCGCCATAGCTGGAGGTCGGGGTGTAACGCCATTGCCGGACGGCGTACCGCGACGCCAGCGAGCTCAGCGTTGCGGCCGACAACGGCTGGGTGTATTCGAGTTCGAAGCCACCGGCGACCGCCCGCATCGCCAGGATGTCGAAGGCGTTGCTGCTGCTGGGGGTGAGTTTTTGCAGACCGAAGGTGAGCTTGCCCTGCTGACGCCAGTTGCTGCTGGCCTGTCCACCGCCGATGCCGCCCGCGTAGATCGCACCGTCGGGGCCGAGGGTGATCCGGCTGATGCCGGCCTCGAGTCCCTGGGTGAAGCGGAAGACCGCACCCTGGTACTCGCCGTTGACCTTCTCGAGATACCCGCGTTGGATCCCGCCATAGGTGACATCACCGAACAGCATCTGGCCGGCGAACAGGCCTTGGGTGAGCATGAGCGGTGTGCTCGGCGAGTTCGCGATCTCGTTGTGCGGCAGCCACAGGACCGGCTGTGTGACCGCGTTCGAGTCGAACGGACCGGCCGGATCGTTGTAGTGGTTGAAGAAGCGGCCCGGCTTGAGTTGCACCAGCTTGTTGGCCGGTAGCCAGTCGCCCTGGTTGTCGGTGACGAAGATGCCGCCTTCGGGGCCCCAGCCTATGCCATTCGGGGTACGCAATCCGCTTGCCGTGTACTCGACCTGTCCGGTCGCCCTGTTGACTTTGATCGCGGTCCCGCGATTGTTGGCGAGCTGCGGTTTGGTGGAGCGTCCGCCAGGAGTGATCTGGACCGACAGGTTGAGGTAGAAGTAGCCGTCCTTGTACAGGAGGCCGATCGCGAACTCGTGGTAGGTCCCGCCGAACGGCCAGGTCGCCACCGTTCGCCTGCTGTCGATGATGTCATCGCCGTTGGCATCGGTCAGCTCGATCAGCCCGTACCGCTCCGCGACGTACAGTTTGCCGTCCAGATATTTGATCCCCATGGGGTCCTGCAACCCTGTGGCGATCCTCTTCACCGTCACCTGCGCGGCAGAGGTGGTGCCGGTGACGTTGCCCAGCACATAGACCTCGCCAAGCGGCGTAGTGGTGCCGTAGTCGCCGCCCCATGTGGTGATGGCCAGCCTGTTGTCGGGCAGCCAGTCCATCCCGGTGACTTTTGGCTCGAACCCGCTGGGACGCAGATTGGTCAGCGTGTAATTGGGATGCACCGCGTTCAGTGGCAGCCCGTCCCCCGGGCTGTCCACCCCCTCGACGCATTCCTTGGTGCCAGGTGCGGTCACCCGGGTCACTCCGGCTTCGGTGCTCAGCGCCGTGGTCGGCACGAGCGAGAACTGTGTAGATCCCGGTGGCCGCCACTCGAGTCTGAGCGCCTGCCCGTTGGTGTTGTCGAAATGTTCGATGCGCAGCTTGTGATAGCCGACGGACAGGTCGATGGTGCCGTCTTTCGGCGACGCGCCATGAAGGCCGTCGTGGTCGATGACCGTCGTGAACGTACTGTCGGCGTCGTCATTGTCGACGACGGTGCTTCTGTCGATGCGCAAGCGGGAGCCATCGTCGCTGGTGAGCCGGAACACGTACGAGCCGGCCGTGGTGATGTTGATGTTCGCGATGACCTGGGTGTGGAACCTGTCGGCAACGCCGAAGTCGGCCTGGGTCGACCAGTCGATCACCGGCATCAGCTTGTCGACGTTGGGAGTCTGTCCGGGCTTGAGCGTGCAGAGTACGGACCGATCGATTCCGAGGTTGTAGGTGCGCAGTGTGACCCCGGGATCCTGCGGTGGGATCGCGGCGTGTGCCTGACCAGGCACCAACAGAAATGGCAGCAATACACTCAGCCCCAGAACGAGGACTGGTGCCCGGCGCCGCCGGCGGGTGACCTCTGGGACGGTTTGAAAGGTCATGACAATCCTTCTCGCGCTCGCATCCGCGCAGCAGCGCAAACGCCGGCCCGGATGACAGGGGTGGGATCGGGTGGTTGCCTGACGCAGGTAGGACGCGCGCCGCCGCGTCATCTTCTCAACGGAGCAGGTTGCCAACGCTTCGGAGACGTTCCCAAAGTTGGTCCAGGAAAGCGCTTTCCCGTCGGGTAACTATATATGACTCATCGTGATGTTTCAATGCCCCGCGCGGTCGACCCGGGGCTCCGGTGGTTGCACGTTTCGCCGGCCGGGCAGGGCGTTCAGTGTCGCCCGGGCTGAGCGGGTCCACGAGACCCAACGGTGGACCACCTCCACCGACTGGGCCATCTCCCGCGAGATCGCGCACCCTCCGCTGGTCAGCGAAGAACACTTCGTCGCCATTCCGGCAATCCACAGCGCACCGACCCCTACCGACGGCGTCCCCCGCCGCTATGTGTTGGCCGGAGTGATCTGCTGCGGCGTGTGCGGCCGCGTCATGGACCTCCCGCTGGTATACACAGCCGACCCGGCTACCCGATGCCGCCACGGACACACGAGCACCCGCACCAGGACCTCCGCCCAACCGACGATCCTCTACACCCGGGAAGATCACCTGCTCGACCGGATCCGACACGACCGCGGGCTACACCGTCGACATCCCGAACTGCGCAGCCCCGACCGGAAAAGCTTGCCGCCTACTTACGCACCAGCAACATGATCATTTTGTGTGACCACCACGCCTGGACCATCGAAGCCGAAACCACGATCTACCCGCTCACCCCGGCGGGGAGATTCCTCGCCACGACAGCAAAAATCCCCGCCCAACGGGACGGGGATCGCTCGAAACGCGAAGAAGAATCACGCTTCGTATGGAAATAAAGTGTCCGAGGCTACACGAACTATTGCCCCACCGCCGATGGTGTTCGGCCCGACTCTGAGGCTCACGCAAATCTAGTTGTGCCGGTGACCTCTTTGGCTCTGCTGAGGAGGTCACCACGACGGAAGGGTCCTCCCTGAAGCGCAGCGTCGCAACGTCGCGGTGCCGAAGCACACCTCGTCCTCAAGCCTCACCCACGCCGACCCGGAGCGAGCATCCGGGCCCACCCTGGTGGCGCAAGTAGTCAGAACAGGTCCCGGGTGCCAAGCAGGGCGTTGTGTGGGGCACGCCGCCACAGCGCGAGTTCAGCGCGAGGTCGGTCCAGCGGGCGTCACCGACACGGAGGGCTCCGTCGACGTCAGGCAGGGCCTCAATCAGCCGCATCCGCTGGTCTTCGCCTGGGTCCGTACTCCACAAGTCGCTGGTTCGCCGGCTGAGCTGACGGGCCAGCGGCAGGTGGACGGACAATCGTTGCCGGGCTTCACTCGCCATCGCGTCCAATTGCTGGCCGTCAATGCGCGGTGCAAGATGCCACAGGTCCTGCCAGATCCGACCAGCCGGCAGGACCGTCTCGGAGGATCGGAGGAAGGGCGCGCTGCCGGCGACGCGGCGGGCGACCAGATCGGCCCTGTACTCGGCGCGGCGGCTGTCGGGCATCGCCACGCTGTCGACGAGCAGCTGCGCGATCGCGCCGGCGACGTTGGCAGAGCCACGATCCCATGGACGATCATCCCGAGGAGAACGACCGCGCCGCCACCCTCCTCGGCCAGCGGGTCCGTGGCGCGAACGGCCCGCCGCCAGGGGTTGCGTCCACCGGTGGCCGTCACCGCGCGGATGCCGAACGTCCTCGCCAGCAGGGTCCTGCGTACCCGAAGCGGATTGCCGTGGGCGAGATGACCCAACTCGTGGGCCAGAAGCGAGACCCGAGCCGGCCTCGGCAGCATCACCCACAGGGGAATCCCGATGACGAGCACCGACCGCTGGCGCCAGCCCGGCCGGGCGACACCGGCGTTGAGGCTCAGATCGGCCCGATCACATCGGGAACCGGCGTCCCGGCCACCTCGGCGACCTCCCGCACCAGACGACGCAACTGCGGGGCTTCGCTCTCGGTGATCACGCCATACTTGGGCACCGCCCGAACGACAGCAACGGCGGCTTTATTAAAGCCCTCGCGACCCATCCCCGCCTCGTCGCCATGGCCGTGGTCGTGGCCGTCGGCCTGCGCCACCACCCGCCGCCAGCGCCGCCACGACCGCACCGGCCCGGCCGCCACGGCCACTGCCCGCTACGGCCCGAACTCGACGATCCACAGAGTCAGCGACGCGCTAACGCCGGCACCGACACCGGCCGCGCGAACATTCGGTTCTCGATATCGGCCGCCTTGTTGTCGTCAACGTACGTCCCGCTGAATGCCAGCGTCGCTGCGAAGTCCTGGTCTATCGCCAAGGACAGGGCCGGCGGCTTCACCCTCGGCGAGCTGGCGTGCTCCTCCCGGACGTCCTCGGGCGGTGCCCCGAGGATCTCGATCCGGTAGGCGAGTCGGGCCGTTCGACCGGACCGCCATTCGCCTTGAGCACGTTGCCGAAGTCGTCGAGCGTCAGAACAGTCGGAGGCCCGTCAAGCGGACCTCGGGCGTGAGCAGCTATGGCGTCCGGACGAACATAGGCGCGCCGCGCTAGAAGTAGTCCGGCAAGTCCGTGTCACCGAAGAGACGAGTCGCGTAGCGGTGACCCTTGCCCCTGGCCACGACCTTCGTCATCGGCTCGGCGGTCAAGGCCCGAAGCCGTTGAAGCCAATCAGCACATCGGCAAGCGGACCGTCCCAGACGATCGCATTTCCGGCGAGACCTCGACGGTGACGCTCCGGTCAGCGAGCTCCCGCGCCAAGTTGACGACAACGGTCGGAGCATAGGAGACGTCGGTGCACGATCTCGACTCGTCGCAGCCCTGTATCAGGGTGCCGGTTAGGATCGGGTGGCGTGACCACCCAGTTGCGTATGTACACGATCGCTCCGGGCCGTCTCGACGAGTGGGTCGGGCGATGGTCTGCTGAAGTGGTGCCGCTGCGCCGCCGGTATGGTTTCCAGATTCGGGCGTCCTGGGTGGATCGGGCGGCCGACCAGCACCTCTGGGTTATGGAGTATCTGGGGCCCGGCAGCTTTGAAGAGGCCAACGCCCGCTACTGGGCCTCGCCCGAGCGGACAGCGATGCGGCTGGACCCGGCCAACTTCCTGGTCGCCGAGCAGATCCGTGTCGTCGAACCGGTTCAGCTGCCCGGATAGCCGATCAGCGCCCGCGCCTCGGCAATCAACGATGACTGCTTCACCGGCTGACCGTCGATCGCGGTGACGGCCAGGATGCCACTGAGTGAGCCGGTGAGCCACACCGCGTCGGCGTCGGCCAGCTCGGCCGTGCCGGCTAGCCGTTCCGCCACCGACCAGCCTAGCCGCGGGGCATGCGCGACCAGCGCCGCAGAGGTGGTGCCGGCCACCACCCCGGTCCAGGCCGGGACCGTGAACAGGGTCTTGTCCTTGAGCCAGACCAGGCTATAACTGGGCGATTCGAGCGCGTACCCGTCGGCGCTGAGCCACAGCATCTCCTGCTCGCCCTGCCGCTGCGCCCAGCGGTGGCTGGCGAGATTGATCGCATACGACAGGGATTTCGCCCCGCCCAGCAGCCACGGCGCCAAGGCCCGCTCGCCCGCCGGATAGCCGACGCTTGCGGTGCGGACCTCGACGCCACGCTGCCGGTTGATCGAGGTGGGGGACGACAGTGGCTCGACCGAGCCGAAGATCGTTGGCGGCCCGGTCATGCTGCGGCCTCGGGTGGCCACCAGCCGGCCCACCGCCTCGCCGCCCGCCGTCCAGGCCGCGCACAGCCCGCTGACGAAGTCGTCGATCCGCGCGCGCTCCGGCAGGCCGATGTCGAGCAGCCCGGCCGACCGGTAGAGCCGGTCGACGTGAGCCTCGATCAGCAGCGACACGTCGTCCACGAGTAGCCACGCCTCGAAGACCCCGTCACCGCGGAGCAACCCGAAGTCGTCGGCGTGCACGATGGGGGTGTCCGCATCGACGAATCCACGGTCAAACACCGCTACGACACGGTTCATCGCTGGATAGTATCCACGCACGATGATGAAGTCAGTTCGAACCGTTACAAGCGACTGTGCGGACGGGTGCGCCGTAACGTGCGTCGAGGCGGTCCGGCTGCGGGCACCGCTCACCTTCGCCCCACCACGACCGGATGGCAAGCCGCCGATCTTAGATAACGTAATCATCCGTGTGCGTCTGGCTGACGGCACGATCGGGTACGGCGAAGCAGCTCTGTATCCTGGCCTGACCGAGGCTCCCCCAAGGGCACTGACAGCTGTATACGCCATCGCCGCCGAGCTGTGTGTCCACACACGACCGCCGGCGTCACTGCCTGCTGCTACCCGCTGCGGGCTGGAACAGGCCCTGCTGGACGCCGCAGCCCGTCGCAGCGGACTATCACTCGCCGCCCATCTCGGCGGCGAGCCCGGGCCGCTGCCGACCGCGATCACTGTGCTGGCACTGGACACCCCTCGCGCGGTGCACGCCGCGGCCGAGGCCGTCCAGGCTGGCTTCACCGAGATCAAGGCCAAGGCCAGCGGCGACTGGCGGGCCGACCTCGAACGCCTGGCTGCAATGGCCTCCGCGGTGCCGGGTGCCGCACTACGGATGGACGCGAACGGCCGGTTCTCGTACGCTGAAACCGCCCGCCTGCTGACCGGGTTGCACGCCCGCGGAGTTAACCTGACCCTACTCGAACAGCCCTTGGGGCCCGCCGACCTGGCCGGCTTGGTGCGGCTAGAACGGGAGCACGGTACCCCCATTTGCGCGGATGAATCCGTCCGCTGCCACAGCGACTTGACCCGATTGATCGAGCTGGGCGGGGTGAGCGCAGTCTGCGTGAAGGTCATGCGATCGGGCGTGGGGGAGGCTCGCCGACTCCTGAGCGCGGTCGGCGCGGCTGGCATGGCCGCCGTGGTCAGCGGCAGCAGCGACTCCATCGTCGCCACCTCGTTCACAGCGGCGCTGGCGGCAGCGCACCGCCCGGTCGTACGCCACACAGACCTCGACACGCCCCTGTTCCTGCCGCCGTCGCTCATACAGGGCGGTGTGACGTACGACCTGGGCCGGGTAGTCGTGCCGGACTTCCCTGGCACGGGGATCGACGGCGCCCGGCTCTTCCCGGCCTATATTGCGGAGGCACCATGACCGACCTGGACCCGGTCGCGATCTGGACCGCCGACCGGCTCGGCAGGCCCGGCACCAAGACCGCCAGCGGTCTGATCCTGCTGGGCCGCCGCTGGAAGGTCGCCTGCGTGGTCGACACGGCCAACACCGGGGCCGACGCCGGGGATGTGATCGGCGTGGGCCCGCTCGACATCCCCGTGGTAGCCGACTTGGCCGCGGCCCGCGCGACTGGAGCCCGTAGCGTAGTGGTCGGCGTCAACGCGATGAACGCCGACACCCGCGTCCCTGAACCGGTCCGTGACCTGGCCCAGGCCGCCATCGCCGCCGGCCTATCGGTGATCTCAGCCTCCCACGCCTACCTCCGCGACGAGCCCGACCTGGCTGCCGCTGCGGCGGCAGCCGGCGTCCAGTTGGTGGACGTGCGTACCGAGGGCGAGCGCGTAACATGGTCACCCGCCGTCGAGATCCCCGCCAAGGTGGTGCTGACCGTCGGCACAGACAGCGCCGTCGGCAAAATGACGACAGCCTTGCTCCTGCACCGCCGCGCCCTCGACCGTGGGCTCCGCAGCGGCTTCGTAGCCACCGGCCAGATCGCCAACATGTGCGGCGCCGACGCCGTCGTCCACGCCGACCACACCTTTGGCGACTTCATCATCGGCGCGATCCAGCAGGCCGTCCACCGCGTGGCCGCTTGCGGCCGCGACATAGTGTTCGTCGAGGGCCAAGGCGCGATCCTGCACCGTGCCTACGGCGGTGGCATCATCAACATCCTCTTCGGCGCCGCCCCCGATACCATCGTCATGTGCCACGACACCGACCGCCGCGAACGGGCAATGTTTCCCGGCCTGCAGGTAGCGACCCCTACGGACGAACTGCAAGTCATCGCCGACCTGAGCCGCCGCGCCGGCATCCCCGCCCGCCTGGCCGGCTTCTCCATCTTCGGCCGGACCCCCTTCCACGAGGCCGCGATCTACAACGTTCCGGCAGTCAACACCCGTCACCCCGATGCCGTGGACACCCTCCTGGACGCGGTTCTCAATGCCTGAACCCCCCGGCTATGCAAGGGTCAGCCGTTGGGGGAAAGCATGTGGTTCTGGCGCTCGTCGGGCGTGAGGGTGCGGAAGACGCGGGAGGTGGCGCGGCGGCGGAGAGTGTTGAAGTCGGGTTCGGCGGGCCAGAGGCGGGCTGAGCGGTCCATGGCGGCGCTGAGCAGCTGGCTGCCGTCGGGGGACCACGCTACCGAGGTCACGCGGTCGGTATGGACGCCGACGACTTTCAGTTCGGTGCCGTCGGCCGGGTTCCAGAGGCGGACCGTGCGGTCATAGGAGCCAGTGGCAAGCAGAGTGCCGTCGGGGGACCACGCTATGGCGCGGACGCGGCCCTCGTGGCCGGTCAACGTGGCCGTCTGGGTGCCGGTGCGCCAGTTCCACAGGCGGGCTGTCCAGTCGGCGGAGCAGGTTGCCACGACCTGCTCATCGGGTGACCAAGCTGCGCCGTCGGTCCAGTTCTGGTGGCCGCGAAGAACGACAATCTCGTCGCCCGTGAACGAGTCCCAGATGCGGACTGTCCGGTCGTCGGATGTTGTGGCCACCATCCGGCCGCTGGGCGACCAAGCCACGCGGACCACCCAGTCGGTGTGGCCCTGCAGTTTGGTCATACGGCGGCCGTTGAAAGCGTCCCAAATGGAGGCCGTGCCATCACGACACGCGGTAGCCAAGCGTGAGCAGTCCGGGGCCCAGGCGACTCCCTCACAGACGGTCTGTTCGTTAAGCGTCAGCAGGGATTCGCCGCCACTGGCCGGCCAAAGGCGAACGGTGCCGTCGTTCGAGCAGGAGGCAAGGCGCTCTCCGTCGGGGGACCAGGCAACGCCCCAGACCACATCCCGGTGCCAGCGGACGGACAGTCCGACGGACGTCGCGGTATCCCACACGCGGACCGTGCCGTCGTCGGCGGCGGTGGCGAACCGGGCGCCGTCGGGTGCCCACGTGATGGACCGGAGGCCGCCGTCGTGGCCGAGGTAGGCACGCTCCTCGGCACCGCGGGGAATCATCGCCCAGATCCGGGCGGTACGGTCGCTGGAGGCGGACGCCAGCTCGCTACCGTCAGGTGACCACACGACGCCCCAGACCGCGTCCTCGTGGCCGCGCAGAGTGGCCAGCTCGCGGGCATCCTCGACGTCCCAAATGCGGATGGTCTTATCACTGGCGCAGGAGGCGACCGAGCGGCCGTCAGGCGACCAGGCGACGCTCCACACCATGTCGGCGTGGCCGCGGACCAGCAGGAGCTGGCGGCCGTCGGCGACATCCCACAGTCGCACGGTCTGGTCGCCGGAACCGGTTGCCAGCCGGCGGCCGTCGGGTGACCAGGAGAGCGCCTCAACGAAGTCGGTGTGGCCGATCAGTCTAGACCGGATGCTGCCGTCGGCCAGGTTCCAGATGATCGCGCTGCGGTCGTGCGACACCGAGGCGAACTCGGTGCCGGACGGTGACCAACCCAAGGCGTAGACATCACCTGTATGCCCGGTCAGCACCCGGATGCGCTCGCCGTCAGTGGCTCGCCAAAGGTGCACGTCGTGGTCCTGACAGCCGGCCGCGACCAGTTCACCGTCCGGCGACCAGGCCACGCCGCGCAGGAGATCCTCGGCGCCGAACAGCGTGCGCAGCGGTTCCGCCCGGCCGAGCTGCCAGATCTTCACGGTGCGGTCCCGGCCGCAGGTGGCCACTCGGGCCGAGTCGGGCGCCCACGCGAGCGCCTCGACCATCGCGTGGTGGCCGGTCAGCACGGCAACTTCACGACCGGTGGCGGCGTCGAAGACCCGGGCGGTGGCGTCGCGGGAGGCGGTGGCGAGGTAGCGGCCGTCGGGCGACCATGCGATGGCCCGGACGGTGTCTGCGTGGGTGGTGAGAACAGCGCGGACGTGGCTGAACGCCAGCGCCGACATCAGTGCCCGCTCGATGACCGGGGTTCGGGGCGCCTCAGCAAGCGCGGCGATCGATAGCAAGATGCTCAACTCGGGAAATCGCTCCGCGTTGGCCAGCACGTACTGACCGATGCTGTCCGACACCCTGCGCAGGAAGGCCAGGTCTCTGCGCTTCGAATGGTCGACCATGGAGCGGACCGACTCACTTGCCTGCCCGAACGATTCGAGCTCGGCTAGCCACCGCTCGGCCAGGCCCAGCCGGTCGCCTGTGAGCAGGTAATCGTGGCTGCGGCCCGAGTGCTCCCAGTCCGACGCCCAGCGCTCCAACTCGGATCGTAGCCGCAGCTGCTCGGCGCGGGTCTCAACCTCCTGACGCAGTGGCGCCCACAGCCGGAACAGCGCCTCATGTGCCACCTCCGCGTACGCCTGGCCGTCGCGCACCTTCGTGACCAGCAAGCGCGCGTCGACGAAGGAGTCCACTATGCGGTGCTGCTCGCCGTCCAGCTCTTGCAGGGCCATCGGGCGCTTGGCCACCTCGGTGCCCTCGACTGAGACGAACCGCAACAGGGTGTCCAGGATCGGCGCAATGCCGCCGCCGCCCCGTAGGTCGTTGACGGCTTGGTCGGCCTGCCGAGTTAACGCGCCGCCGACCCCGCCGGCCGACTGGTACGCCTCGAGCGTGACCGTGCCGCGCGGCCCGATGTCGAAGAACAGCTCCTGGAGGAGGTACGCGAGCAGCGGCAGCGCGTCGGTGGTGCCGACGTCGGAGGCGATCCGCTCAACCACTCCAGCGGCGAACGACATCCCGGCAATCCGGCCCGGTTCCTCGATCACGGTGGCCAGGTAGTCGTTCTGGATGGCGCCGATGGCGAGCGGGTTCTGGAACAGGCTAGGCTGCCGGGTGGTCAGGAACTGGGCCAGGAACTCGATGCGCATGCTGGCGACGACCGAGATGCGGGTGTCCAACCGCAGCGACTCGGCGACCATGGCCAGGAACAGCTCCCGTTCTGCCTCGCCGCAGATCGTGAACAGCTCCTCCATCTGGTCGAGGACCAGCACGGCGTGGCTGAAGACGTGCCCGTGCGAGCGGCGGATCTCGTTCAGGTAGCGCTGCATCTGGGCTGGCCCCTTGCGGAGCCCTCGGACGACCGCGCCCGGACTGCCGGCGCTCGGTGACTCGGCCGAGATCATCTGGGCGAGGTTGCCGACCGGGTCGCTGCCAGGGCTAAACACCGGGAGCGCAACGAGCCGCCGCGTTCTCAGCAGTGGCACGACACCCGCCTGCACCAATGAGGACTTGCCGCTGCCAGAGGCGCCGACCACCACGATCATGCGGTCCTGTGGATCGGCCGGCGCGGCTATCACCCGCTTGACGACGTCCTTGATGAGCTGGTCGCGGCCGAAGAACACGGCAGAGTCGTTCTCCCGGAACGGCTCAAGGCCGGGGTAGGGCGGGCGGTTCGGATCCCACTCGGTCCGGGCGATCTTGGGATTGCTCATATTGTGCAAAACGATCTGACCGGCGATCAGCATCACGACGATGACCACGAAGGACGGGAACGCGAACGTCCGCAAGGCGCGCAAGTAGCCCGGGGGATCGTCGAGGTTGCTCAGATAGTTGCCGACCAGGCCGAGGACGCTGGTGGCAAGGATCAGCGTGACGTTCAGGTAGAGGGTGAACGTCGGCCGCTGCTTCATCGTCCGCTCCGATGCACCTTGATTACCCTGACACCGAACGATGCCCCATCCTGTCGCCGTGGGCAAGGCTCCAACCAACTGCAAACCGGATCGATTGACGGGCCGATGCCGCCGAGCGTCTAGTTCGTATTCTCATCATCTGTATCTGGTTTCGACCGGTTCGACACGATGCACCGATGTAGTGGATCTTTTTGACCATCTCCAAGCTCGCCCGGCAACAGTGCGGCAGCATGAGGATCTGAAGCGGAGGCTAGCTATCCAGCACGCGACCTAATGATCGAAATGAGTATACGGAGGGCAAGGCCGCCATGATCTCCGACATGACTGCCGACGCTCGCCGGTGGCTGTCCGCCACCCAACGCGCGAGGTGCCCGTCGCATTCAGCGACAGCATCGCTATGTCACGGCAGGCATCAGTTCGGAAAGGTATGCCCGCCGGTGAGGCATGAAGGCCGTGGCTTCTGCCAGAACCTTCCGGTTCGGCGGATCGAGCTTTATCTTCGAACGAAGATCAGCGATCGTGGATGGTGCGGAGGACGACCGGGCGGCCTGATCTTCCGGTTCCGGGTGCGCACTTTGTGGGTCTCGAGTTCAAGCACGTTGAAGATTCGGGCGATTGCGTCGTTTCTCTCCTTGAAGCTTGTTATTCTCCGCGACGAGTTCTTTGATCCGGTCGAGTGCCTAGTGCGACGCCAAGTTGGAGCGCTACCGGCCGCCCTCGACGCTCGAGCCGCCCCAACGGTGGTCACCGCCTGCATCGTTCAGACCCAGGCCAAACATGCGCAGGCTGAAGCGGATCTCCAGACGGATGCGGGCACCGCCCCGCGCAGGATGGCCGGACAGAAATCAAGACCCTGGTGAACGCACTCGGCACCATCACCACCGTGCTCCGCGACGCCGACCCCGCCGACAAGGCCGAGGTCTACCGGCAACTCGGACTCCGGCTCACCTACCAGCCAGAAACGCAAACGGTGCGCGCTGCAGTAGATCTCAGCGCACGCCGTGGGTAAATCATTTGTGCCCGAGGGGGGATTCAGGCACTTCCACGTAGCACCCGTATCCGAAATTGGTGTTCATGCACTAACAATAGCGAACTGCTAGCTGAGAAGTTGCCCTTGGCACTACGATCTCCGACGGCAGACCCAGCTTAACCGTCGGCAACACCTGTGCGACCTCGCGGCGCAATAAACGGTCCACGGTCATCTCGAGTTCCGTGTACGCCGTCAGGCCAGCTTCCTGATCGAATCCGCGACCACGTCAAGCGCCTCGGCGACCGTTTCAGGCGACCCACTCAGATCCACGGGATGGGTGTGCAGGCGCTGGTTACCCCCGACGACTGTGATGACCCGGTCCGGAGCGAGGTCGGCACGGCAGTAAATGAGCATCCCGCGCGGTAGTCGCAGGGCTGTGGTGTAGGCCAGCAGCTGGTAATAGTCGCTAGTACGCGCTAGACCTCCCCCGGTCAGCTTGTACTTGACGTCCGCAACGAAAACGACCTCCGCGCCCCGCAGGAAGAGCAGGTCGGGGTTCATGGTGACGCGTGGCGAGACGCTCAGGGGAACGGACACTGCTCAAGGACCTCGATCGTGGGATAGAGCCTTGCGCGTAGCTCGTCCCCGATCCACTTCTCGAATAGCTTGTTCATGTCGACCAGGAAGCTCTGCGCTGTCAGTCCACCCGCGCCCTGGGTGAGGCCGAAGCCCTCGAGGACGAGTCGAGCAAGGGCAAGAGCCAGTTGGTAGTGCTCATTGAGCGGTGTGCGCCGGATCAGGTCGCACTCGGTCAGCGCGACCGGCGAGTCACTCACGCCTTCGAGGCGCTGGAGCAGCTCACCGGCCATGCGACGCAGGACGGGGCCTACTGGCCACCGCACGATATGCCGAACGCCCGCCAGCAAAATCCGGTTTTCGGGGATATCCGCGGTGAAGTCGTCGAAGCGGCACGGCACTGGCCAGGAGTCCCACGGCCGTGCGACCAGCTGCGGGACATCCATGCGTCCACGGATCACCGGGAGTCGCTGGTCGACAGCGCGGTAGCCGTGGACGAGCCCTCGGCGGGTCGCCCCGTTGATCGCCCGTAGTACCAGTTCCGCGACACCTTCGACGAAGTCACTCCGGTCGTACGCCGCCGCATCGGTCCCCCACTCGACCAGGCCTGTGCCCGAGGTGAACATGGTCAGAACGGTCCGCAGGTCCCGCACCTTGGGCAGGATCTGGATGGTCAGCCGAGGTAGGACCACGGCGCCCACCCAGGAGGTGGCCTGGAGGAAGTACGAACCGGGCTCGTCCGACGGGGTGAGTTCGAGGCGGCCGCCGGGGAGGCCGCGGAGCAGGGACACCTCCGCGACGTTGAGAGCTACGGGCCGCGGCGAGGTCTCGTACTCGCGAAGCCTCACTACGCCGGCGACCTGGGATTCAGAAGGGAGACTCATCGGAATCGTCCGAGGCGGCATCCACGGCCGCGCTCCCCGAAGCGGAGGACGGCCCATACGCGGCGTGCACCTTCGCCCAGGCGAACTGCTCCAGCTGGTCGGGCCGGCCGTACAACTGGTCCTCGATGAAGGGGTAGACGTCGTACTCCCAGATGCGTGCGAGTCGCTCGTCGGTGAGGCCCTGTCTCATGAAGTGGCTGTGACCGACCTGCAGGTGCGGCCCTTTCAGGAGGACCCGGAGCCGCTCGTTTACCTGATCCACCAGTCCGGCGACCCACACCGGCTCCCCGTTCTTCTTCAACCAGTCGGCGAGCAGCGACCGCATCGCTCCCTCGTGCGGCATGAACGGGATGAAATGGAACCGTCGGCGCAGGGCCGCATCCACCATCGCGATCGACCTGTCAGCGGTGTTCATGGTGCCGATGAAAAAGAGATTGCGCGGCAGCTCGAATGGTTCGTCGGGCTGATAGGCGGTGCGTACGGCCTTGTTCCGGTATTCCAGCAGGAACAGCAGTTCGCCGAAGACACGCGGCAGGTTGGCCCGATTGATCTCGTCAATGATCAGGTAGTGCGGCACGCCGGGGTTGCTCTCGGCCTTCTCTGCCATCAGCGCAAGCGGCCCGGAGCGAAGCTCGTAGGTCAGCTGCCCCCGTTCATCGGTGCGTGGCCGGTAGCCCTCGAAGAAGTCCTCGTACGAGGTGGACGGATGGAATTGGACGAGCATCCGCCTTTCCGGGTCCTGCTGCAAGGCGCCGGCGAGCCGGTCCGCCAGGTAGGTCTTGCCGGTGCCCGGAGGGCCGTAGAAAATGAGTTGTCCCTTCTCGTGGAGCAGTTCAGCGAGCTCGCGCAGGAACGGTTCCGGCAAGAGGAGATCCTGCGCGGTCCGGGCGATGTGGTCCTCCTCCTCGACCGGCTCCACGGCGTCGTGGTTGAGCATCCAGTAGGCGAACTGGCCCTGCCCCCAGGGATCGCCGGGCAGCAACTGCTCAAGGGTTGCCCGCAGCCGATCGTTCGCCTCGACGTGCTGCTGACCGCGGCTCAGCGCGCCGTCCGGCTCCGTAAGCCCGAACCGGCGAAGCATGGCGATCTTTCCCATTGGACCCGTCAGCGGGAAAATCGGCAGGAAGCGCCGGGAATCGGTGACGGCGAACAGCTTCAGCAGCACGCTCTCGCCCAGCCCTTTCGTGCCGAGGTCTTTCCAATCCAGGCCTCGGTCGATGCGGGTGACGACCTCCCCGTCACCGAAGAGGATCTCACGCAGTTTGTTGGCGAAGGCGTCGAGGGCGACCGAGTCCATGCCCGAGAGGCTTGCGTTGAGTACCGACTGGGGACCCGGGTTGCCGTAGCGCTTGCCGTTGACGAGTAGCCGGAACTGGTCCAAGTCAAAGATGGTCAGGTTCTCGGGTGAGAGGGCCTCAGCGAACTGCTGTCGCTGTTCGGCATGCCACTCGTCCTTGTCGTTCGGGTAAGGGCGCTCAGCCTTGAACCTGGCAAGCGCCACCGCCAGGTTCTCCCCCTCGGGGATCGTCGCCGGCACGGCCTCGCCCTGGCCGGCGACCAGCCTCACCAGAGGCTTGAGCCGACCCACCTCTTCGAGTAGGGCGCCCCGCAGGGCGAGGCCCGGGGGAACCTCGGACCAGGGCCACCACTCCCCACTAACGTGCTCCCACCCGGATCGGCGTCGACCGGAACGAGCCGGTCTCCGGTGAGGTGGGGCCGGATCTCGAAGAACCGGTGACCGGAGGGGAGCGGACCCATGGCAAGCGCCGCGCCGGCGCCTGGGTTCCGCCAGTCGTACAGGCCGAGCGCAAGCCCCGAACGCGTTGCCCACAGGCGTAGGCCGGCTGCGGACACCGCCCCGGGCAGCGACCAGGTGGCATAGGCATCCGCGCGATACGCGGCCGCCTTGTCCGAAGCGATCCGGTCCTGCGGTTGCGAGGTCTCCAGCTCGAGTCCCGTGGCGGCCCGTAGGTCCGCCAGAAGCCCCTTGGCGGCGATGTGCAGCTCGCCCTTTAGTTGGGCGGCGAGGGCGGCTGCTCGACTCGAACGTTCCTCGTCCGGATAGCGCGCGCCCACCTCGTAGGTGGCCATGATGCCGGTGGCCTCGTCGCACATCTCCCGCACGGCGGGGTTGACTCCCACGAACCCCTGTCGCTCGGATAGGAACCACATCAATCGCTCGAACCGGTGGACATCGTCGGGATAGAACGCGCGTGCCGCTTCAACCACCGCTAGGTAGCGGTCGGCGTTCTCCCACGTCCGCAGCCAACCCAGCGCCCACATCCGCTCCGGCGCGCTCTTCCACATCACCGGCCAGCCCGGCCGCACGCGGTCCGTCGACCAGAACACTGACAACACGTACGGGATCCGCCCGACGGCCGGTTGCCCCTTACTCGCCAGGTCCCGGGTCACCCGCTCGACCTCGGCGAACCGGGAGCGCGCCTCATCCACGGTGGCCGGCGTGGTGAAGGCGCGGACCAGCACGTTCAGCGCCTCGGGGTCATCGGGCAGGTTGTTGGCGACCTGGTTGAGCCACATCTGACCGAAACCCGAGAAGGCGTTGTACGGACCCTCCTGGCGCGACCACTTGTCCGAGCCTGCCCGGAATGCCGCGAAATCCCGCGTGGCGATGAGCTCCGAAACCAGATTGCGGGCCTCGGCATCCCGGGTGGGCCGCAGCGCATGCGCCTTGGCCCAGCGCTGCTTCACTTCCTCGTCGAGGTCCACGGCCGCCTCGATCTGATCGAGCTTGTGCCGCCAGCGGGGCAGGTCATCGGGATGAATCACCAGAGTTCACTCGTCCCTGTCATCGGCTCCATGCCGCAACCACGGCACGCGACAGCATCCCACGATCGATCCACCAGCTAACAAAGGAAACCAATCGAATTTGGAAGGGCCATGCCGGAACCAGCAACAGGAGAAGAGCGCCAACGGGCTTAGCGTTCTGGCTGCCCTGGATCAGGTTGGCGGCAGCACGCTCAAGGCGCTCAAAATAGCCCTTTGGTTGTCGGCATCCCGACACAGTCCACTCTCGGCGCGTTCGGGATATTGACCTGTCGGAAGGCACCTGAGAGCCTGACTGGCTCGGTCGCGTGACGAGCATACGTACAGAGCGATTTTGGAGAGGAGCCGGTGTATTGGCGCCGGAGAACCTGACGGCATATGGCTCAACCCTCGACGCCGAACAGCAGGTGTTGGCGAACCAATCGCGACGCCCGCCTCGGCCGATGCCGGTGATCGTCCTCGCCGACATCAGCGGAAGCATGGACGGCGAGAAGATCCACGTGCTCAATCGCAGTATTCGGAGCATGCTGCACGCGTTCGCTGCGGAGGACTCCGCGCGGGGAGAGATACACGTTGCGGTGATCGCCTTCGGCGGGGACGAGGCCGTCGTGCACCAGCCGCTGGTCCGCGCCTCACAGGCACAGTGGACCGAACTCACACCGCGGGGCCGGACTCCGATGGGTGGTGCGTTCGACCTGACCCGGGCGCTGCTCGACGACCCGACCGTCGTGCCGAAGCGGGCATTCCCGCCCACCCTGGTCCTGGTCTCCGACGGGCTGCCCACGGACGACTGGCAGGCTCCGTTGACGGCATTGCTCGGCACCCGTTGGGGTGCGCGGGCACTGCGGCTGGCCATCGGGATCGGCGTCGATCGGACCTCGGAGGCTGACGAGGTGTTGGCCCAGTTCAGCACTCCCGGCACCGACGTGCTTCGGAGCGACCAGGTGCACGAGATCCCGGCGCAGTTCCGGTGGGTAACCGCGACGGTGACCGAACAGCTCCACCAGCGCACTGCACCGAGAGCCGTCCGGCTGGAGGATCTGGATTGAGCACGGAAGGCTCCGCGTGGCCGAGCAGTGTCCGAGCCGCGAGCAACAACCTGCACCTCGATCTCCTGCTCGACAACCAGTTGGGAAGCGGCGGCGAAGGGGCGGTCTTTCGTACCCGGTACGGCGGCCTGGCAGTGAAACTGTGCGCCCCCGACGATTCCAGCCGGGACCGGATGACCGAGCTCTTCGCCCGCCTCCGGTGGCTGCCACTGGACGGCATTCCCCTCTGCCGCCCGCTGGAGCAACTGGCACCGCCGCATGTCGGCTACGTCATGGAGCTGTTGGAGGACATGGTTCCGCTGCGGGAGCTGTGCGACCCGCCGCAGCAGGACGAGGACGCGTGGTATCTGGGCGGTGGTGGCCTGCGCCGCCGGCTCGTCCTGCTCGCCCGGTGCGCCGATGTCCTCGCCACCCTGCACGATCGGGGAATCGTCTACAGCGATGTCTCTCCGGGTAACGTACTGGTTTCCTCCGACCTCGGTCACGACGAAGTCCGGCTGATCGACGCGGACAACCTGCAGACCGAGAGCAGTTCGGCGACCCGTCGGCTCGGGACGCCCTTTTACAGCGCACCGGAGCTCCTGCGGGGGCAGAGCGGCAACACCGTCTTCAGCGACGTCTACTCGTTCGCCGTGCTCGCGTACGAGGTCCTGACCATGAATCACCCGCTGATTGGCGACTACGTCAACGAGGGCGAGGTCGAACTGGAGGACGACGCCCAGCGCGGGCTGGTGCCCTGGATCGACGACTCGACCGACGATCGCAACCGGACCCGGTTCGGCTACCCGGCCGACCGGGTGCTCACACGGCGCCTGCGGGATCTGTTCCGACGTACCTTCGAGGAGGGGATGACCGACCCGTGGGCGCGCCCCGGCGCCGGGGAGTGGGCGGCGGCCCTGCACGCCGCCGCCGATCGCTGCCTGGTCTGCCCGTGCGGCCAGAGCTTCCTCGCCGCGCACCCCACCTGCCCGTGGTGCCGGGCCGCCCGCCCGCCCGCGCTGACGGTCACCGTGCTCGAACAGTTCCCACGCCTGACTGAAGGGCCACCACCGTTGCTCCCCCAGGACGACCTGACGCTGGTGCTGCAGGCGCACCGGCCGCTCCTGATCACGAACCGCACGGCGGTACGACACCCGGAGGACCCAACCGTGGCGCTGCTCAGGATGGAGTGGGACGGCGGCGCCGAGGTCCGGGTGCGCAACTGCGGACGGTCAATAGTGCGCCGCGTGCCGCCGCAGGGCGGCAACGGACTCCAGCTCATTCCCGGCTCCGCCGCGGTCGAGCACCTGCGCGCTCCGTGGTGGATCCACTTCGACACCGAATTGCGGCCACACCGGATCCTGGTCCTGCAGTCGATCGAGGCCCCCGATGCGCGCTGACGAACTGACCGTGGGCGACACCCGGCTGATCCGCGTCCACCCGGTGATGGGCGCCGTGGTACCGCCCTGGCTGAAGGCGCTCGCGGAGAAGGATCGCCAGGACCGTGAGATCGAGGTACGCGTGCCTGCGGCGACGGCCGCGTTCGACCTGGCGGTACACCAGGGCCGCCAGTACGGCCCTTTCCGAGCCCAGGTGGCGGATCCGGACGCGCGTGACTGGCTCGCCGCAGCCGGACACAGCGTCGTGGCCTGGGTCGCCCACGCGACCGACCGCGAGGTAGACCTCCAGTGCCACGGCTTTGCCGGTGCCGACCTCGGCCCGCGGTTGGAGATCGGTGTCGACGACCGGGTCGCCGGACAAGTCCGCGTCGCAGCCCGGGTACACACCACAGGCTTCGACGAGGTGCGGGACTGGCTGCGACGGGAGTTCTGCTTGCCTCCGCCGGCTGAAGGCGCGCGGGACCGAATCGTGCACAGCGGTGGGCCCCGCGAGCAGCCCGCCGGAAGCGCGTTCACACTGCACGGCACCCGCTGGGTCGCCGACGTCGCGCTGGTCGACAACGTACTTCGGATCACCCGGATGACCGGCGCGGATGCCCGGGGGCGAGGCCGCTGGCACCGGCTGAGTGAGGTGGACGTACGGTTCGTCGACCGGGGCGCGGAGGCGGACGCGTCGGAGGCGATCCGGGCCGCCCTGCTCGGCCTCGAGTCCGACGGACGCACCTACCTCGACTTATGGCAGGCGTACAACAACATCGAGCGGGAGGCCCTGGTTGAGGACGCCAAGCGGCTGCGGTGGGCGAGGTTCCAGTCGTGCAAGGTGACCGCCCGGGGTGACTGGCGGTTCGAGCTTCAGCCCGGCGAGCGGGCCGCACGGTTTCTCGGCACGGTGGCCGCGTACCCGGGGCGGCTGGAGCTGGAAGCGGCCGGGGAGCTTCCCCCGGAACTGGCGGAGAAACACGGCCGGGCCACCGTGGGGGTGCACGGCGAAGTCCGCGGCGCGGCGGTGGGAAACTGGACGGTGGACCTCGCGGTCGCCGGGGACGAGCCGCCACCCGTGACGGGCTACCTGTTCCGCTCCCTGTCCGGGGACCGGTCCCGGTTGCGGCGGCGGGACACCGCCCGCGAGCGGATCGAGAACGACCAGGCCGAATTGCCCGGCCTGCGACTGCTCATCGAGGGACTCCCGCGGCCCGGCGCGCAGCCACGCGCCGACCCGGCACACGACCGGGCGGTGAACCGGGTCATCGGCGCTGCTGCCGGCGAGAGACCGACGGAGGTGCAGCGGGCCGCTCTCCGGATGGCGCTGCGCACACCGGACATCCTCCTGGTGCAGGGTCCGCCCGGCACCGGCAAGACTCGCTTCATCACCGATCTCCTGCGCTGCCTCGACGAGCTGGGGGACCGAGCGGTGGCGGTGAACCGGACGTTGCTGTCCAGCGTCCAGCACGACGCGGTGGACAACGTGGCCCGCCGGGCCCGACGGCTGGGCCTGCCGCCGACCCGGGTGAGCAACAAACCAGAACGGGATCGGCAGAACACCCGACAGTGGCGGGACGAGACGGTGGCCGCGGTCGACCGCCACCTCGACCGGCACCGTCCCGAGGTGGCCGGCTGGGACCGCGTCGTACGGCTGCGTCAGCTGGCGGCCGCCTACAGCCAGCACCCCGTCGCCGGGCCCGATCTGACGAACCTGCTGACGGAGACGAAGCGGCTGGCCGGGGTGGAACTGCCGGCCGGACTGCGCAGCCGGTTAGACCGGACGTTGGCGGAGCTGCAGGTGACCGGCACGCTCGGCCGGAGCCTGACGGACGAGGAACGGGCTGCGGTGGCTCGTGTCGTCCGGTCGATCCGCGTCACCCCGGTCTCCTTCGCGGACGACGGCCCGGAGCGGGCGGGCGGCGCGCTGCGGCTGCTGACCGACGTGCTCGACGAACCAGCCCAGCTCCTGCTGGGGCGGGCCGCCACCGGGGACGCGGACCAAGCGGCCCTCCTCCCCGACCTGGCGGAGCTGCGGTTGGCGCTGCTCGACCGGCTGGCAGCGGCTACCGGCCTGCTGCACACCCCGCAGCACGATCCGGCCGTCGAGGACCTGCTGATCGAGGTCGCGGAGGCAGTGCACCAGGTTCACGCGGCGTCCACCGACAGCGCCGCCGAGGTGCTTCGCGCGTACCAGGACGACCTGCGGGAGGACCTCGACCTGGTGGAGCGGACCCTGGCCCGGTATAACGCGGTGCTCGCGTCGACCGTGCAGCACGCCGACTCCCGCGAGATGTCCCGGGTGCTCGACGCGCCGTTGCCGGTCTTCGACACCGTCGTCGTCGACGAAGCAGCCCGCGCCAACCCGCTCGACCTGATGATCCCGATGGCCTTCGCCCGCCGGCGGATCATCCTGGTCGGCGACCACAAGCAGCTCCCGCACATGCTGGAGCAGAAGGTGGAGCGGGAGCTGCGCCGCAATCGTTCACTCGACGGGTCCGAGCTGTCCCAGAGCCTCTTCGAACGGTGGTTCGACCTCTTCGCGAGCGAGCGACCCGCGGTGCGGACGATCCGGCTCGACACCCAGTTCCGCATGCACCCCGCCCTGGGGCGGTTCGTCAGCTCGGTGTTCTACGGCGGCCCGGACGTGCTCCAGTCCCACCCCTCCACCCAGGAGCTGACCCACGACCTAAGCCCATGGGCCAGGAAGGTCGCGGGCTGGATCGACGTCCCGCTGGGGGCGGGTGCCGAGGAACGGACCGGATTCAGCCGGACCCGGCGGGTGGAGGCGAACCGGCTGGTGCGGGAGCTGCGGGAGCTGGCCGCACGGGACGAGGCGCGGCAGCTCACCTTCGGCGTGATCACTTTCTATCGCGAGCAGCAGGTCCTGCTGGAGACCGAACTGGTCGACGCGGGCCTGGCCGTCCTGGACGACGAGGGAGGGTTCGCACCGGTACCGGCGATGGCCTACACCGCCGAGCCGGTCCCCCGACAGCGGCTCCGGGTGGGCACCGTCGACGCCTTCCAGGGCATGGAGTTCGACGTCGTTCTGCTGTCGGTGACCCGGAGCAGTTCACCGCCTAGGTCCACCCCCGACCCCGCCGAGGCCGTCCGGCGGTACGGGCACCTGCTCAGCGACAGCCGCATGTGCGTGGCGATGAGCCGGCAACGCCGGCTGCTCATCGCGGTGGGTGACGCCGCAATGGCGGAACGGTCGGCGACGCCGGAGGCGCCGGGACGTCCCGGCCGGTCGGTGGCCGAGGGGCTGGTGGCGTTCCGGGAACTCTGCAAGGGGGTGAACGGTGGCGGGATTCGACGTTGACAGCCCGGTGGTCCTACCGGACCACGTCCGGTATCGGGGCGACCAACTGTGGCTGCTGTGGCCAGCCCTGCGCTACCGGGTGGTCGCACCGCTCGTGCACGAGGAACGGCTGAACGTCTTCCAGTCGGCGGTGCTCGGGCTGGCCCGGTCCGGATACCGGGAGGTGGGCGAGATGGCGGCGCTGCTCGGCCTCCAGGGTGACCTGGTGAAGATGGTCCGGTCGGACCTGCGGGCGCTGTCCTACCTGGACCGAAACGGCGCGGTGACCGACACCGGGCTGCAGGCGTTGCGGGACGGCTTCCCCGACCCGACTCGGACCATCACTACGTATGTCTACCAGGACATCCTGACCGGATCGCTCTGGCCGGCGTCGACCCTGCAGGCCCGGCTGGCGCAGGCCGACTGGCGGGCCCGGCACCAGGTCTCGCTGCAGCTGCGGACTGCCGGTGCGCCGTTGCGGGTCACCGCATTCCCGGTGCTGCCGGAGGGCTGGACGGGCACCGAGCAGCCCAGCCACGAGGAGGTTGTCGAGGCTGTCTCGCGTGGTGAGCGGGCAAAGCAGGAGCGGGGCCGGGCCCGACGGTGGGACCGGGCCGCCCCGGATCGTGTGGTCTCACGGGTGGCCTTGATGACCTCGGGTGTGCCGGTGTGGATTCCGGTCCCGCTCGTGTCGGATCGCCACGAACCGGCAAGTACCGAGACCGTGAGCTGGGACGCGTTCAGCCCGTTCAACGGCCGGTCCAGCACCTACCTGCGGCGCCTGGTGGCGACCCGGCTGCAACAGGTGCCGGCGCTGCGCGAGAAAGTCGATCGGTTCATCGGCCGGCGCAGCGAG
Source organism: Micromonospora sp. NPDC047756 (assembly GCF_055587245.1). Lineage (NCBI taxonomy): Bacteria > Bacillati > Actinomycetota > Actinomycetes > Micromonosporales > Micromonosporaceae > Micromonospora > Micromonospora sp. NPDC047756. The sequence goes on along the minus strand of NZ_JBVJGQ010000002.1, from coordinate 35,006 downwards.
GCGGTGGTGCTGGAGTACGACCGGCTCGACATCGCGTTGCGCCGACGGATCGGCGAGGTCCTGGAGGACCGGTTCGCCGGTCTGGTCCGGGCGCGCCGCGACCTCTTCGAGCTGCTGACGCTGATAGAGCGGGACATGGACCGGGCCCGCCTGACCGGGGACGGCTGCACCGAAATCGGCGACGTGGTCCGAAACGCCTGGCGCCTGCACGAGGTCGTCCTGCGCGACATCGTCGCCCAGCACCCGCCGCCGGCCGACGCGCCCGAACTGACTCCCCACGGGAACCGGTTCGCCGGTCCGCTCGGACGATGCTGCCGGCGACTCGGGATGCCGTTCGGCGAGCACCTCCAGGTCCTCGGATTCAAAGCGGACGAGTTCCGGAAGGCGGTTCGTCGTCCGGAGAAGGTCCGCGACACGCCGGCGTTGCTCGCCGCGGTGCTGGTCTCGGGCGCGCACGGCGGACCGGACCATCCCGTCCGACGACTGGTCGAGGTCCGCCCACACCTGTTCACCGAGCTGAGGCGGTTGTCGAGCGACCGAAACACCGGCGGTGCGCACGCCGCAGTGGTGCCGCTCAACCTCGACACCGGCGAGGCGGCCTGGGCGCTCGCCCAGCACACGACGGCCGCGTACCTGGGCGTCGACCTGCCCGATCTGTCCCGGCCTTCGCGAAAGGACAACCAAACCCATGGGGAAGAGCAAGTCCCGGTCGACGCCGTACCGCAACCTCGGGGCCCGGTCCCGGCCCCGCGCTGACGAGGTCCAAGCCGATCTGGCGCTCGCCGCGCGCCGCGCGGAGGACGGCTCCGAACTCGTCAACGCGCTGACCACCGAGGCCCTGACGCCCGCGCAGCGGTCCCCGGAGCAGGTGCTGACCACCTACGACAAACTCACCCTGCAGATCGAGGAGTACCGGCGCTGCGCCCTGGCCGCCACGGCGCGGGAGGAGGCGGCACGGACCCGCGAGGAAGCGGCACGGGCCCGCGAGGAGGCGGCACGAGCGCGGGAGGAGGCAATCGAGGCGGACCGGCAGCGCATCCGGACAGACCTGAACCTCGCGGCACAGGCCCAGGCCGAGGCGGAGGAGATCCGTGGCCGGCTGGCCCGGGCGGAGGCCCGGCTCGACGAACGGGATGCGCAGCTGCGGGACCGGGAGAAGGCGGCCGAGACGGGCTTCGTGGCGGAGGCGGAGCGGGCCCGGGCGGCGCTCGACGTGGAACTGGCGGAGCTGCGACGGGCCGCGTCGGCGGAGGTGGCCGCCGAGCGCGAGCGGTGGGTGACGGAGCGGACCGAGGCGCTTGCCGAAATCGAGCAGACCCGGCGGGATCGGCTGGCCGACGCGGAACGCGTCCACGCCGAACTCGCCCAGGAACGCCAGCAGCTCACGACTGGGGCACAACAGCTCGACTACGACCAGGGTGCCCTGCGGGGACAGGAGATCCAGCTCGAGCGGCGGGAGCGCGACCTGGAGAGGGAGGTGACCGCGCGGGCCGCCGCGGAGGTGACCGCACTCGACCGGGACCTGCAGATCCTCCGGATTCAGTACGCGGCGGCCGAGGAGGCGGTCGCCGACCTGCACGGCCGGCTGGCCGAACGGGAGCAGGTGTTACTCAAGATCGGCTCTTCGGATCCCGCTCACGTGCTGGACGAGATGGAACGGCTCCGCGCCCAGAACGCCGAACTGCGGGACAAGCTCGCCGCCCGGATCGGCGACGAGGACCTAGATCGGCTTCGTTGGTTGGAGCAGCAGAACCGCGAGCTGAACACCACACGCGAACAGCTCAGCTACGAACTCCAAGAACTCCGGGGCGCGGCCCTCGCCGACCGGATCAACAACCTGCAGGTGAAGCAACTCGCGGACGCCGAACGGCACTTCGAGGTCCTCACCCGCGGGTACGAGGGGCGGATCGCGGAGTTGCGGTCGGCCATCGACGCCCTCTACCAGGACCGCCCCGACCCGGGTACGCCGCTCTTCCCCCGATGCGTGGCGATGGACGACGACCCCGCGCTCGACGAGCCCGGCGAGGTGTCCGGCGACCTACCGGACCTGGCCGGGTTCGCCCGCTCGCTGCAGACGACGATGTTCGCCGAGCACGACCGCGCGTACCGCCTGAACGACATCTGCGTGCTGCTTGGCGGACTGGCGATGAGCCGCCTGCACCTGCTGGAGGGGATGAGCGGCATCGGCAAGACGTCCCTGCCTAGGGCCCTAGCCGGCGCGCTCGGCACCGACTGTGCGGTGATCGAGGTGCAGGCCGGCTGGCGTGACCGCACCGACCTCTTCGGCCACCACAACACCTTCGAGCGACGATTCGAGGAGACAGAGTTCCTCCAGGCACTCTATCGGGCCCAGACACCACGGCACCGGGACCGGCCGTTCTTCATCGTGCTGGACGAGATGAACCTGTCCCGGCCCGAGCAATACTTCTCGGTGCTCCTGTCGAAGCTGGAGAATGACGACGGGGTGCCAATCCAACTGGTGACCCGCGGGGACGGCCGGGCGCCGCGCCAACTGGTCGGCGGCACGAGCATCGCCGTGCCGCCCAACGTGTGGTTCATCGGCACCGCCAACCAGGACGAGTCCACGTTGGAGTTCGCCGACAAGACGTACAACCGGGCCCACCTCATGGAGTTGCCGGCGCAGCGGCCCCGGCTGGGCCGAAGGCCGGTGCCCGCCCTGCCGCCGTACGGGACGGACGCCCTGCGCCGGGCCTTCAAGCAGGCCCGGCAGGCACATCGCGAGGACGAGAAGGCCGTCCTGGCGTTCGTCGAGTACCTCACCGGCGACCTCCAGGAGCATGGCCGGGCCCTCATCGGCCCTCGCGTGGAAAAGCAGTCGCGGACGTTCACGCCGGTGGTGGCCGCAGCCCGGCAGGGCGACCCGACAGGCGAACAGCCCGAGTACGGCGACGCCGACCAGGACGGGCGGTCCCTTGCAGCCGACCACTTCCTCGCGATGAAGGTGCTCCGCACCGTCCGAGGGAGGTACGACGTCACCGTGACGGGCCTCGGCAAGCTGCGGGAGGCGATCCGCACGGCGTGGGACCTGCACAAGATGGCGGGTGAACCGGTTCGCTGCGTCCGGTTGCTCGACGACGAAGTGCACCGCCGGGAGAGCTGACGTGGCCGATCGGACGGGTGCCGCCGACCCCCTGGTCGTGGGCTCGGTCATCGACACCGCACGGATTCTCGCCCGAGCCGGCGACATCAGCGCTTGGATGACGACGAACATGTTCGTCCCGGACACCGTCGAGCGGGCTTCGCTGCGGGACTTCGACCGGGAGATCCAGCGCGGCGTGGACAACCTCGCGCACGTCTGCCTCCGCCCGCACGACCGCCTCGCGCGGACGGAGGAGGTGGTGCGGGCGGACGTCGCTCGTCGGGTCCCACCGGCCGGACTGGCCCGACTCGCCGGGCATCCGGAGGAATGGGCCGGGGTCGAGCACGGACGCATCCATCCGCAGCGAGTGCTGTCCCTGCGCTACGTCGAGGACGTCGACTTCTACGAGAACCGGGTGGCGGCGCAGCTGGTGGACCGGTTGGACGAGTATCTGACCAGGCGGATCCACGAACTGACCCTGCTCGGCGCGGGCCTCGCCGACATGAGCGCGTTCGTTGGCGCGCTGCACGGCACCAGCTTCTGGCGGCGGCGGGAGCGAATCGCCGAGCTCGTGGCGGTGGCGGTGGCGGACAAGGCAGCGTCGGCCGCCGCCATCGAGGCGACCCACGCGGCACTGACGAACGCGCGGGGCCGGCTACGGGCCCTACGCCACTCCCCCGCACTCACCCACGCCGACCGGCGGGCGCGGGTACCCATGCGGCTCAGGTGGACGAACCTGTTCACCAACGACCGCCGGTACCGGCGCGTCGGGAAGCTCTGGGAGCGCTGGGCGGTGCAGCAGGCGGCGGACACGGACCAGGCACGGGCCGACAGCCGGGACTTTCCCGCCGCCTACCGAACGTACGTCGCCGCGCTGTCGCTGCGCGCCCTGGCGCTGCTCGGGTACCGGCCGGACGACCCGGACGCCCCCGCTCCGGCAGCGGGCACCCAGCTCCGGCTGCGCGGCCCGGCAGAGGAGTTGACGTGGTCGATGAGCGAAGACGGTAGGGTCGGCGTACACGCCGGCGGGACGGAAGTGACCCGAATCGTGACCGACCCGCGAGACCTCGGCGCGGAGGTCCCCGAACCGGTCCGGCAGGGCTGGCTCGCCGATCTGGCGGCGCTGCCCGGTCCGGTCGTCGTCGTCTATCCCGGCCTGCGGGCCACCCGGTCATGGCTGCCCCGCCCGGTACGTCGGGGCTTGCATCCGGCGGGTTTCGGGACGACGGCCTGCCTCGTGCCGATCAGCCCGTTGGAGGTCGAGGGCGAGGAGCGGCTGGGGCGGGCCCTCCGGTGGACGCTGCAGGGCCGGTGGTTCAGCCACGGATACCCCCTGCCGGTGGCGCTGCCCGCTGGGGTGCCGACGCTGCCAGCCAGGAACTGGCTGCGCCCGGTGGGCGGCCGGCGAGTGCTGCTGCTCCGCCGACCCACCCCCGAGGAGCGGTCACACCTGATCCGGGAGGCGGTGGACGGGCACCTAGGCCCGAGCCGGGCCAGTCAGCTTCTGCCGGCAGAGCTGACGGCCGCCCTGGATGCGGCGGGGGCGGCCTTCGGTCGGTTCGACACCTGCCCGCTCTGCCAAGAGTCCGGGGCACGGCTGCACATGCGAGACCGCGATACCTTCCAGGCACGGTGCGGCAACTGCGAGGCCATCTGGGGCAGCCGGGTCTGCTCCTGCGGTGCCCGGTACCCGGTTCTGTGGCCGCACAACGCCGTCATTGACACTGCCGATGGTGATCGAATCGACCGGACAGCCGGTGCGGATGTGTTGGCAATGCCCTGCACCGCCGCTGAGATCACTCCCGGCTCGCGGTTCCGGTGTCCGAAGTGCCAAGAGTGTGGTGGACGACCGGGATGCACCTGCTGGGCTGACCCCGGAGGGCATCAGACAGCGGGAGGCCACAGCGCAGCCTCTGCTTCGGAGACGTGATGCATCGTCATGGTTCGCAGGCCTGCGAAAGCGGTGGCAACGGCCCGGCCCGGCCCGGCCCGGCCCGGGACCATGGTCGGCATGCGTCACTGACCCCGGCTTCGGCGGTGACGGTCGCTTTGGCGACGATGGGATCCCCGATGTCACCCAGCCATGGCAGGCGCGCTGCGGAGCAGGATCGGCCGTCAGCGGTGAACGATCGGCAACCCGCGCCCGCCGCCCCTGCCCGATCCGTGCTGGCCTCGAACCTCACGACCAGCTTCCCGTTGACCCCTGCCCGGCGCGGGTGCGCTGCCGTGCCGACGTGCGGATGAGTACTTTTGGCCCCCAGTGGCTTGCTGCCGCTGTTCAGGGTGGGCGGCGACCGCCGGACGGCCCTCCGAAACGTCCCGGGGCTCCGCTCCGGTGGAGTTCGCCATCTCCACTCTGCTGCCGGCAGGTACGCATATCTGATCGGATAGTTTTGACAGGTAGATAGCTACTTCAAAACAGCCTGAAGGGCGGCGCGTGCGGTGGCTTCCTGCTCTAGCGCGTAGCCCCGGTGCAGGCAGCGTTGCGCGAAGACGCCAACCGGATCCGGGCGTTGTGCGAGCTGCTGGAGGCGGCTGCGGCTGTGAGTGTTGAAGGGCCGGCCTTCGTCGTGCGGCACGGTGCCGACGTCCACGACGTGGATGGTGGTGACCGACGGCAGGTTGTCGTGGATGCGGGCGGTGATGCGGACGCCGCCGAGGTCGGCATCTGCGCAAATGACAACACGGGAGGTCTGCTGCGCCGCCTGGACGATCACTGACACGACGGCGTCGGGCGGCTGCCCGTGGCACCAGACGACCGGCAGATCGGCCCGGGCGTCACAGACCGCTTCGGCCGCCTGCCGGTTCTCCACGACCAGCAGGACATCACCCGGCCCAGTGACGGTCACTCGGGGCAGCATGCGGGGGCTCAGCCGGATGTCATGCGGCCCGGGCATGGCCGACAGGTCAAGGACGGAGCCGTCGGTCGTGTGCAGCAGGATCGGGCCGCCGAGCCCGATGTACGGGTTGCGGGCCACGCCAAGTGCGATAAGTGTCTCGTGGTCGAAGCCCATCGCGGCGAGCAGGTGGTGTACGTCGTCGCGGGCTTTCGTGTCGTTGGCGTGGCTCTGCACAAATGCGCGGAGGGAATCATGGGTTCGGCCCTCGGCCAGGTCGGTAGCGGCGCGCAGCGCCCACAGCAGCCGATTGGGGTGCTCGGTGTTGCGTAGTGCCCGGCTGGCGTCTGGCCAGTCGTCGGCGATTTCCGACGCGATCTGCTCCGCCCTGGTGCGAAGGGTGGTGGTGTCGTCGCGACGGCGGCTTCGGCGCTCTTGCTCGGCTGCCGTGAGGTCGGGGTGCGGGTACACCCGGCGTGGCGGCTGGGCCAGGGCGTTGCCGTTGAGGGTGTAGCCGATCGTGACGCAGCCGGCTTCGGCGAGTTCCAGCATGATGCGCAGCGCGTCGGTGCCTAACCTGCTGCTGACACCGGCCCAGCTGTGCTCGCTGCGAATGACCCAGCTCCAGTCACTGTCGCTGAGCAGCCCGTCCGGTCGGCGGGGAGCCTCGCTCGGTTCTGCGGTGCGGAGCCGGGCCGAGCGCGGTCTCGGTCGGCCTCGGCTGTCGCGGGGGTAGCGGCCGCTGGGCGGCAGTGGTGCGTAGGCGACCAGGCCCGGATAGTCGCGGATCCAGCTCAGGGTGATCTCGGGATCCGGTTCCCCAGGGATGGTGCCGTCGGAGTCGGTCATGTCTGCGGCTCCGGCCGGAACGAGGTCATCCAGTCGGAGAGCAGTTGCACCCGGGCGGTGTCGGCCTCGCTGCCGATGACGATCGGCGCCTGGTTGTACGGCATGACGTCGGACGGGCGTCGCAGCTTGATGTAGAGGCTGGACGCGCCGATGGCGTACCTCTCCATGTCGTCCTGTAGGGCGCCGACGACGCTGATCGCCCGGTCGCGGCCGATGTTTTCGAACAGGGCGACGGCGTCGCGGCGGTGTGCGGCGCCGAGGTTGCGGCCGAGTTCGTCAAGGACCAGCAGCAGCGGCCGGTCCTGGGCGCCGGCGAGTGCCGCGGCGCAGACGAGCTTTACTGCTTTGTCGTCCATTTGGGCGGTGTTGCCGCGCAGTCGGTACGACGACGGCGGCTTGCCCTCGCCGCGCCGCCAACGTGGGGTGATCGTCCACTGCCACGGCTTCTCCGGGTCGGCGGGGGCTTCCGGTTCCGGGAAGTCGAGGTTGCCGCCGTAGCCGCCGTAGGTCTGGTCGAGCCGGTCGAACTCGTCGGACACCTGCCGCAGCTTCGCCTTGATCGCTTTGGCGGTGGTCGACCGCAACGCCTCCGACGTTCGCCGAGCCTCGTCGAGCGCGGCCTTCGCTCCAGTCAGGGTGATCGTCTTCGCCTGCCGCTCCCGCTGGATCTGGGACGCGTTCTCCCGGTCGACACGCTCATGATCGGTCAGAAAGTTCCCAACGATCCGCAACACATCGGGGATCAGCCGCACATATGCACCTCCGGTGCGCCGGTCGGCGCGTTGCTCGTCGACGACGCGCAGTTCCTCCGGCCGGTTCTGCTCCGGGTCACCGGGCGGAAAGCACGCGGCGCGCACCTCGTTGGCCAGCCGCGCGCACACCTCGTCCCACTCCGCCGGCGGCCGCATCGCCTCGCTCTCGTCGAGCGTGAGCAGGTGCTGCTCGGCGGTATCCACCGTTCCGGTCCACTGCGCGTTCAGGCGGGGAAGATCGAGATCTGTACGCTGCTGGAGCAGTGCGTTCCACTGTTTGCGGTTCTCTTCGAGTTCCTTTTTCAGGGTGGCCAGAGTGCGGCGCGCCGTGTCGATCTGCTGGGCCCGGGCGGCTTTCTCACCGAGAGCGACCTCGTAGCCGATCTTCGCCTGCCGCAACGGTCCGTCGAGTTTGCTCAGCTCCCCTTCGATGGCGGAGTTGCGAACACGGAGCTTCGTCACCTTGTCTTGAACCGCACCAGCCTCGGCCTCGGCTTTCGCGCCACGCAGGTGCGCGTCAGCGCGGCTCTTGGTCCGTTCGGCCTCACGGATCCCCTCGTCAGCCTCGTCGTCCTCGCCGGCGGCTTTCTCCAGTTGATCCTGAGCGGCCCGGATTCGGCCAGCACGACCGGTCAGGGCCTCCGGGAGAACGGCGATCCCGTGCACACCAGCCACAGGATCGATATGACCGTCAGCACCGGCTCGCTCTGCCAACGCCGCGAGGAATCGACCCACCGGCAGGTCGGGATCCGCGGCGGCCGGCAGGCCTGGGCCGAGCAGGTGGTCGGCCGGGTCTGCTTCGACCAGCAAGCTTCCAGGTAACGCGGCCAGTAGTTGGACGGCTTCCTGAGCTTGGTGGTGAGCGACGGCGACCGCGTGCCGATAGGGCAGCAGCCGAGCTTCCCAAACGGGCCGCTGCTGTTCGGTCAAGGAGATCGTGTCGACCAGCGGCGCAGCGGTGATGTCGTTCGCCCGTAGCAACCGGACCTGGGCGACCGCGACATCCTCGCCCTTCTCCGCCGCCGACAGCGCCGCCTTGGCAACCCGCAGCGCGTGCTCTGTACGGCCTTTGATCCGCTCCGCTGCCTGGACCATTCTCCCGGCTTCGGCGATCTCCTCCTCGGCCTGTTCAACGGTGCGCCCGTCCGCGACGGCCGCGACGGCTTGAAGGGTCCGCAGCTGTCCACCGAGGGTTTCGATCGAGCCGACGTTCTGATTCTGCTCGACCTTCAGCGCGCTCTCGACGGCCTTCTGATCCTCGTACGTCTTGATCCGGGTTCGGCAGCTCTCGTCGAACGCCTTGTCGTCGGACAGCCGATTGACCTTCTCACCGGCTGTCTCGATCTGCGCGTCCAGTTCCTTGCGCCGACGTTCCTTCTCCTCGACGTCTTGGCCGATCCGCTCGGATTCGTGGAAGCCGTCGACCAGGTACCGGGCGCAGCGGCTTCGCCAGCTGTCACGCGCCTCGGCCAGCAACGTCCGGGCACGCTCCCGTGAGGCGATGCCGTCCTCCACCACCTTCATCCGGTCGTCCCACAGCTCGTATTCCTCTTCGGCCCGCGCGGCCCGCCCGGCATGTTCGTACTCCTCGGCCCGGGATTTCTGTTCCTGTTCGATCTCGGCGGTCAGGCCGGTCAGCGCACCGATGGCCTCGAAGATCCGTTCCGGGGTCAGCTCGTTGAGCGGCTGGGCGAGCAGGTTCGCGGTCGGGCTGGCCCGTACCGAGGTCGACAGGAAGGACACGCACCTGACCGTCGAGCCGTACAGGGTGCGGGCGAGCCGGTTGGCGCGGATGTCGGTGCGGCCGTTGCTGCGCGGCAGAGCATCCCACAGGCCGTCGGCGCCGCCGGCCCGTTCGTCCTCCGCGTCACCGAACGGCACGTGCAGCCGATGGGCCCACCGCAGCTCCACATGCGGGCTCTGCCGGTTGATCCGCAGCCACACTGTCAGCGCCGACGCATCCAGCTCCTCCATGGTGGCGGCCTGCGGCGGCACGAACACGCCGATCAGGTAGCCGCGGTCGGCGTTGGCGTGCATCGTCTCCTGACCGGCGAGCTCGGCGGTGAACAGCAACTCGGCCGCTGACTGCGCCCCCGACTGCAACCGCCATTGCTCGTCGGCGTGCAGCAGGCTCAGTCCGGCGATGAACGACGACTTGCCGGCACCGTTGGAGTCCGAGGGCCCCTGTCCTGCCACGGTGATCAGCCCACGAGCGGTGATCGGCACCGGGTGAGTCGACAGCCGCGAGATGTTGACCATCTGGATGCCGGCGAGGACGTGCGCTCCGACGATGTCCTCGACGACTCCGTCCGACGGCACGGCTACAGACGTCAACGCTGCCCTCCCACGCGGTTGTGCCGGCGTTCCCGGATCGCTGCGGCCAGCGGATGGTCGGGTCCCGCGGCGAGGATCAACTGGTCCTGCAACTGCTCGCGGGCGGCCGGAGTCAGCCGCGACATCTGCGGGCCCGGGACGTATCCGCTGTCGTGGTCGCCGCCGCGAACCGTTCGGAGCAGCCCGCACGCGGTCAACCGGCCCAGGGCCGCTCTGACCTCGCCGACCGGCACCTTGCTGTCACGGCTGACGTCTTGCAACGTGGTTGGGTACGGGCTCTCCCAGGAGTCCGCGGCGATTTGCTCCTCGCTGCGCGGGATCGCCACCGAGTGGACCAGCACTAGGACCAGAACGGCCCGGTCGGCGAGCGACAGCGGCTGCCACCCGGTCTCGGTGAGCTCAGTCCGTACGGCGTCGTCGAACCCGGACGTGAAATGCAACTGATCAACCGTCACCAGTGTCCGGCCGGTTCGGCGAAGTAGCTCTTCCAGCCGTTCACGGCTCGTCGCATCGCTCAGCGCGGGCAGGAACTGCCGGTGCACCGGGCCACTGTTGTGCTCCAGCAGCGCGTACGCGGCTTCGACCAGCTCCCGCTGCCGATCGGGCAACGTCCCGAGCACCTCTTCGAAGATCGAATTCGGGCGGTTCACGACCCCTCCGGCCGGTCCTCAGCGGTGTCGGGGATCAACCGCCACAGCTCCCGAAGCGTGCTCAGCTCCAGCGACCCGAAGGACGCGATCCGCGGACCAATCCGCACCGTGTCCGCTCCCTCCAGCAAGACCCAACCGGATACCGAAAGGCGCCGGAGCCCCGCGGACAGCAGTTGCTGACGACTTACCTTGTTGCGGCCCTGCACCAGCCGTTGCAACACCTGACCGACATGACCGGTCGAAGCCGGCAGCCCGGGCCATGGATCCGTCGCGGGATCAGGCCAGCAACACCGCAAAGTCGCGGCCAGCACTCGCAGAGTTCCCTTGCTGTCCATCATCGAAGAGCCCGGCACCCCGTACTCGATCAGAACAGCCGGTCCCGCGCTGTCAGGCAGGTTCGGGATCAGCCACACCGCCCTGGCGTCAGCCTCCACCAGACGACGCAGCCCGGCCGGTGTCGGTCCACCAGCGGAGACCTGCTGCGGACCGCCGGACCGGATCCGCGCCCACCACAGGGCCGCATCCCGCTCGTTCACGCCGCCTCCTGCTGGTCCCGGCGGAACCAGCCGTTGGAGACCCACGTCCGCGTGGACGTCACATCGACACGCCACCCGTCACCCCAGGTCACCGTGTACGGCAGCTCCGGGCGTAGATGAATCGCGGTCACTTCCGATAACACTCGCCGACTGGTCGGCCAGTCACCCGCGTCGGCGAGAAGCTGCGCCACCGTGACCACATCCCGCCCGGCAAGCAACTCCTCCGCGCGCTGAGCCAACAGCATCGCCTCTGGGTCGACGTCAACCTCCGTCGGCGGAGGCTCCTCGTCGACACGCGGTCGCGGCGGCGGCACCCGGCCACTATCGGACTGCAGTCCTTCCTCCACCGCGTCCAGCAGATCGTCGGCGGTGAAGAATGGCTCCGGCGCGTCGAACAGCAAACCGTCCAGCGCCTGCGCCAGCCCCTCGGTACTGCTGTCCCGCGCGAACGTGCGCCACCGCTCGGTCGGCAGCAACCCCAGTGCACGCGTCTTACCAGCGTGCGCCAGCAACCGCCCGGCCGCGGTGTTCAACGCGTCGCGATAGGCCGCCAGCGCCATCCGGAGCTGCGTGCACTCCGGCAACAACTGCGGATGCCGGTCCGCGGCCGCATTGTGATACACCCGCGCCTTGTCGACCAGGTCGCTGTTACCCAGCAGCGGCTGGGCCTGCGTCCGCAAGGACTCGACCGTCGCTGACTTCGCCAACTGCATGATCGGATTCGCCAGCAGCCGGAAAACCGTCGTCATCTCCAGCAACTGCTCGCGCACCACCTCCGGGGTCGTGTCATCGTCGTCCAGCGCCAGCCGGGCCATCGACAACGTCCGATGTAGCTCTGCCTGGCCCCCGGTCTGCGACAACCGGCGCAGAAAAAGCAACATCACGTACGGCGCGAACGTCGCCTGGTAGAACATCTCGTGCGGCCGCTCGTTGACCCGGGTCACCGCACGGTACGACCGCAGCACCTCGAACCGGCGCCGGACCACACCCGCCGGCACCGCCGGACATGCAAGCACGGCCTGTTCGATCGTCATCCCGGCTGGCCCCGCGTCAGCGAACGCCTGCAAGATCGACTCGTCGACCCCGACCGAGTCCGCATCGTCCACCATCGCGTTGGCGTTCCGCGCCAACACCGCGAAGACCTGCCGGTAGATCCCGAGAACAGCCGATTCCGCAGCGTAGTCATCGAACGTCAAGGCCGCTGCATCGCTCATAGGAGGTCGACAATATCGCGGCAAGCCAGCAAGCAGGAGACCCTTCAGCCGCGGGATGCGCTGCGTGTCGTCTTGGGCGCCATGAGTCCTCGCCGGAGGGCCGAGCATGCCTAATAAGAAATTCGGACTGGCACCGTCCGATCCGGATCAAAACGACATCGCCGTGCAAGGTAAACGCGCCTACGAGGGCTCCGGCGGTGTCGACAGTTGAAGGTGCCTAGAGAGCGGCACAGCGTGGTACAAGTATTGACCAACGCGTAGCGTCGATCGTCCACGCCGCCCGTCGTCCCGAGGAGCACCGGCTGTGCCGCCCACCCTGTACCGCGACACCGGTTACTCGTTGAACCACCTGATCGAGGACATCAAAGTCGGACGCATCGGCCTGCCCGACATTCAGCGCCCCTTCGTCTGGTCGGCCGCCAAGACGCGGGATCTGTTTGACTCGATGTACCGCGGCTACCCCATTGGCACGCTCATGTTCTGGGAGACCGGTGCGGAGGTCGGCACCCGCCAGATCGGCCTGGAGTCGGCCGGTCGTGCACCACAGCTGCTCATCGTTGACGGTCAGCAGCGGCTGACCTCGCTCTTTGCCGTGCTGACCGGCCGCCCTGTGCTCACCAAGTCGTTCGAGCAGCGTCGCATTCGCATCGCCTTCCGCCCGGAAGATCAAACCTTTGAGGTGACCGACGCGGCCATCGAGCGCGACGCTCACTTCATCCCGGACATCACGACGCTCTGGTCGAGCGGCTACAAGACCACCGTGCGTCAGTTCTTCGACCGACTTGACCAGGCGACGGACCAAGAACTGTCAGACGCGTTCAAGGACGATCTCGAGGAACGCATCGACCGCGTGCGCGACCTGCGCGAGTTCCGGTTCCAGGTCGTCGAGCTAGGCGCGGCGGCCGACGAGGAGCAGGTCGCCGAGATCTTTGTCAGGATCAACTCCGAGGGCGTCAAGCTCAACCAGTCCGACTTCATCCTCACCCTGATGTCGGTGCACTGGGAGAAGGGCCGCCGCCAGCTTGAGGACTTCAGCCGGGCTGCCGTCGATCCCACCGTGACCGGCTCCAGCCCGCGCAACCCGTTCCTCGACCCCAGCCCGGACCAACTCTTGCGGGTTGCCGTCGCGGTCGCGTTCCGCCGCGCCCGGCTACAGCACGTCTACAACATCCTGCGGGGCAAGGATCTTGAGACCGGTAGAGTCAGCCCTGAACGCCGCCAGCAGCAGTTCGAGCGCCTGGCCGCAGCCCAGGAGAAGGCACTCGACCTGGTCAGCTGGCACGAGTTCCTCAAGTGCATAGCCACTGCTGGCTTCCGCAGCCGGAAGATGATCACGTCGGACAACGCCCTGATCTTCAGCTACACCCTCTGGCTGATCGGTCGGCACGATTTCGGCCTTGAAGTGACGGCCCTACGCCCAGTCATCGCACGGTGGTTTTTCATGTCGCACACCACCGGTCGCTACACCAGCTCACCGGAGTCGCAGCTCGAATCCGACCTGGGACGAGTCGCAGGCCTTTCAACCGGCGACGGCGCTGCCTTTGTCGCGGAACTGGACCGCATCGTCGCCGCGAACTTCACCGGAGACTATTGGGACATCTCACTCCCGAACCGGCTGGACACCTCGTCGTCCCGCTCCCCGGTGCTCTTCGCCTATCTCGCCGCGCTGAACATCCTCGACGCCGAAGTGCTCTTCAGTGACCTGCGCGTCAAAGATCTACTAGATCCCTCAGGTGCGGCGCCCCGCTCCATCGAGCGCGACCGCCTGTTCCACCGCAAGCACCTCGAGTCACTGGGCATCTCGGGGACGCGGCAGATCAACGCGATTGCGAACATGGCGTATGTCGAATGGCCGCCAGCTGAGCGCAACAACGCTGACGCCCCGCGCGACTACCTACCCCGCATCGCAGAGGTGATCGATCCGAATACCCTGACCCGGCAGTCCCGCTGGCACGCACTCCCAGTCGGCTGGGAGCAACTGGACTACGCCACCTTCCTCGAGCGACGCCGACAGCTCATCGCCCAGGTAGTCCGGGACGCCTTCAACACCCTCGCCGGCGAGCGCAAGAGATACGTGCCGGCGACCACCGAGGACCTGATCGCCGCGGGTGAATCGCAGACCACCGAGTTTAAGTCCAGCGGCCGATGGAACCCTCACACCAGCCAGTACGACCCAAAACTTGGGCAGATCCTCGTCAAGACCGTGTGCGGCTTCCTCAACGCTGAGGGCGGCATCCTGCTCATCGGCGTCGAGGACGACGGCCAGGTCCTAGGCATCGCGGAGGACTTCACCACCCTCGGCACGAAGCAGAACACTGACGGTTACGAGTTGTTCCTCCGGCAGCTACTAGACGACAACCTGTCCGCTTCGACCGCGCAGACCGTACGCATCCGGTTCCCCCAGGTCGCGGGTAAGACGCTATGCCAGGTCAGCGTCGCGGCATCCGGCCGAGCCATTTTCGCGAAACCGGCCAAGGGCGGCCCCGGAGCATCGGATTTCTGGGTCCGTGTCGGCAACGCGACCAAGCAGCTCCACGGCGACGACCTCATCAAGTACCGGGAGGAGCACTGGGGGTGAGATAAACATCAGGCCACACGGGGTCCACCCGATTCCCTGCGTGCTCCTCCTCTCGTGCGGTGCGGCAGCCACACTGGAAGTATCGATAGTGTCGCCCATTCTGATGCCACAGCTCCTGTCCACATCGGCTACCGTGACCGCGCGGACCTAAGAGAAGCTCTTGTCGAGCCCTATTCAGGATTTGTCATTGGCTGTCAAACCCCTTGGCACCCACCGCACCCGAAACTAACTTGTCGTTGATTATCAAAAGTTGCGTTGAACTGCATAAACGTGACCAGGAATTCGGCATTCTTTGTCACTGATTGTTGACCAGCGTCAGGGGGTTTCGGGGGTAAACGGGGGGGGCCATGTCCTGTAGACCCCCATCCTCGGCTCCCTTGGCCGCCGTCCGCCCGGCCGACACGGCAAGGCTGGCCGACGGTCCACTGCTGCCTTGTTCCTCACGGCGTCGACCGCCTACGCGCCCACCCCGTTTCGCCCACGCTCGGCTCCCGTCTCGTCGGCGTAGAACTGGGTCGCGGCACGGTCCGCTCCATGCGAGCTTTGAACGCAGGACCACGCGCCTTATCGCCGAGCGCCGGTCATCTCCTGTTGGGGTGATGACCGGCGAGTCACGAGATCCTTGCCATGCCCCCGCTGAGCGGGCCGTAAACGTTGAGCAGAGCGGCCCGTTGTTTGTCGGTCATGCCAAGGGCCAGCAGTCTCTCGTTCAAGCAGTGACGCCGCTGATCCTCGTCCGAGTAGCTGAGGCAGTCCTCCAAGAGCACCTTCCCGTCGTCCTCCTCGGCTTTGTCCAACCACTGTTCCAGCCCGATGGTCTGTGTCGTGTCCGGCGTGCCGGGCACCCGAGTGGGCGTCGGTCCCGCAGTCGTGGTCACTGGTCCGGGTCAAGTGAGCACGTCCCGGCAAGGCGGTGACCGCCAGTGTTCGTCACCCCGCAGAGCGCAGCCACCAGGGCGACCACCACAGCACCGGCCGTCGAGATGAGAGCAGTACTGCGGGAACTCTTCGCCTGAATCACCGCGCTCGCCACCATCGCTTGGCCGTTGATCAGGGCGACCTGCACCTCTGGCTCGATGCTGCGCTTCTTTTTTCGCCGACTCATTCCGCCCCTTCCGACCTGCAAGGGTCCCACGAGCCAACATCGGTACTCGCCATTTCGCCATGCCGAGTCTGCGTCGCACCGCCGCCTGATGACCGAGTCGCCAAGGTGGTCACCGAGTAACGGAGACAGAGCGCTGCCCCACTACGCGACGGGAAATTGGGCACCACGGTGTCGTGCGGTCTTGTTTCGAGTTGTATCGCGCGAGACCTTGCAAGACCGTGCAGGACCGTGCGGTGTGATGCAGGAGGAAGACCCCTGCCCCTCTGGTGGCAGCGGCGAGGCGAGGGCCCTTCCCGACTGGTGTGGGCTCAACTGACGGTCGGTCAGTTGGGCCCGCACCCGTTTCCGACCAGCGTTACCGCCAAGCCGACGGCGTAGGGGAGCACCTTGAGTGCCAGTGCCACCCACTCCCCTACGTCCCGCCACCGGTTGGCGTTGGTCCGCCGTTTTCTCCTCGGGCCTGAAGGCCCCTTGCGGCGCGTCTCACGGCGGGCTCGCAGCCCGGAGCACGGGGGACCTGTACTGCCAGCGCCTCGCGAGGTGATCAGCTTCGATCAGTACGTCAACGATCGGTGGCATCGGCGCGCTGTGATCGGTCCGGCGATCATCGATCTTGGCAGCGAGAACGGGCCACAGCTCTCGACCAAGCGCGCGCTTGCTCGGCTGTGTCTTCCACCTCTCCCAGACTTTGTCGATGTTTAGCCACCCGACCCGCTTCTTCTCGATGTCCTTGAGCAGGTCTTCGCGGGTCAGACCGTTGATGGTGGACTCCAAGCGGATAACCGCGTCTGCCAGTTCGTCGTTGTCGAAATGCGCGAACTCGAAGCAACGCTCGTCCCACGTCCTGACATGGACAAGTTCCTCCAAGTCGTCAGGATGGACCGTTACGCCCTGGGCGGCGAGAACGCGTGCAACTTCCTTGATGATCTTGCCCCGCTCCTTGGCGATGCCAACAGGGTTGGAGTAAGACTCCTCCGGGTCTACCGCGATGAGCAAGGTAGTCGGTGGTTTGATGAGCGACCAGGTATCTCCGTGTCGCTCTCCGACCAGTGGTGTCGCGGCCAGCGCCGCAACCTTGGTGAGATCTCCCTTTATTCCGCGCAGGGTAAGGAATCTGACAAGTTCGGGCGCATCGGAAAGACCGCTGCGGCCGCGCGCAAGTGGAAAGAGTTCCTCTTCGGTCTCGCCCTCGATGATGAGTACTACGCGAGGATGGGGCGACAGCCCTAGACTCTGAAGATCTTCATCGAGGCTCTGCCGACGCGCGCTCAACCGTGCTCGGAGCGGGTCAGGTTCGAACGGGAGGATCGTCGGCAGTGGCTCTGCACCGCCACGGCTGGCCATGTCCTCGTAGTACAACAGCAGAATTTCGGCGGCCTCGCGGCAGTCCATGGCCCGTAACGCCGCACCAGACAGCTTGTCACGGGCTCGGTTCGGCGCACGCCGAGCAAGCGATCCCCAGTCCGGCCCCAAGGGATCGATGTACTCTGCCCTCCTCAACAGCTGTTCCGCGTCCGCTTGGGCGTGCTCGGGCGGGTAGTTGAAGGCGTCGGCGAACTGTGCCGGATCGAACGACTTTCGGTACTGCTCCCAGTCCTCGATCTCGGAGTTCCGAACTCGAATCCATTCGGGCTCGATCTTAGGGAGGTACCGCGCCTCCAGTGCGGATAGAACGATCGACAGGTTCCTCAGATGACGCGCCTTGTTGACCAGCGATGCGGAAGCCTTCGGTATCCGAATGACCGAGCCGCCGGAATGCCGCACCAGCCGGCGGCGCGTCCACAGCGCGTCGATATCCGAGAGCAGCAATAGCTGGTAGCGCGAGTAGAGGAGTCCATTATCCCAGTAGCGTGAGGCATTTCGTGGCTGCTTGAAGTGCGTGTGGCGACGATAGGGTGCGACGCCAGGGTCGCGGACGCAACCCTTCCTGGCGGCATCGCGGAGCGAAGCTACGAGCGAGCTGTAGCCCACAATGTCGGGCAGCATCTCGATGGGCTCGCCGACTTGACGCGACATTATCTCGATAAACGGGGCGAGAATACCGGTCCGGTACAGCTCCCGAAGACCGGCAAGATCGAGGTCTAGGCCCCGTCGCTTGGCCTCCCTGATGAATTCTCTCGTCCCAAAAGGACGCTCCTGGGTGAAAGCCCACGGCCGCTCAAGCGCACTCAGAGAAGTTCTCGGTACGGAGGTCACGTCTACCTTCTCGGCGGTAGTCACTCTGCCTACCCTTACAGGTCGAGCTACAGTGCCGGCAGGCTACCAACCTGCGGCATCGCCCCGGGTGAGCCGACCACCCCACGCTCTGCCTGTGTCTGGGAGTCACCACGCCAGCGGGAGTTGCCGAGCTGAAGTGACCCCCTGAGCCCGGATGCCTCCTGACCTGGCATCCTCCGAACAGGAGGCCGTCCCGGCTCAGCTCTGTCCGAGGTGACACCGCAGCGCGATACGGACCCTGTCCTTTAGCCTCTATCAGTACAGCTAGGACGTACGTCGACCCAGTCTGCATCCCGACAGGCACAGGAACATGTGCCACTCTCGTGTCCACTAGGGTCGCTTCATGGCCCCCTCGACCGCCAAGCCGGCCCTCCCGCCAACAGCCGATATTCGTCCAGCTCTTCAGCTTGGACGGGTCGTCGAGGTCCGTGGCTCCACGTGGGCGGTAGCCCGGATACAGCAGCAGGGCCTGCCCCGCAGCCCGGCGGACGAAGCCGTAGCCTCGCTGAACCACGCGGTGACGCTTCAGGCGCTCGACGAGGACCGGCTGGGCGAGGAGCTGACGGTCGTCTGGGAGCTGGAGGTCGGACACACGGTCACGCCCGCTCAGGGACTGCCGACGCAGATCAACCCGGAAGCCTTCGATGACCCGAACACCCTCGCCGGGTTCGTCGACGCGATGCGCTGGGGCGCGGTGACTTCGGCGGACGACCGTAGCGTGCAGGCGCCGTTCCACAGCGGTGTGGCGGTGGAGGCTTACCAACTGGAGCCGCTGCGCCGGGCGCTGTCCTCGCCCCGGACGAACCTGCTGCTGGCCGACGATGTCGGCCTGGGCAAGACCATTGAGGCCGGCCTGGTGGTGCAGGAGCTGCTGCTGCGGCACCGGGCGCGTACCGCGATCGTGGTGTGCCCGCCAAGCTTGTCTCTGAAGTGGCAAGACGAGATGCGGGACAAGTTCGGTCTGGATTTCACGATCATCAACAGCGAGATGATGCGGGAGGTACGGCGCCGCTACGGCCTGCACGCGAACCCGTTCCAGCTCTATCCCCGGGTGATCGTGAGCATGGCGTGGCTGCCGCAGGTGCGAGCACAGCGGATGCTGCGTGACGTGTACGCGCAGACGGCGAGCACGAAGAGCGCTCGGCGGTACGCGTTTGACATCCTGATCGTGGACGAGGCGCACCACGTGGCGCCGGCCAGCCCGTCGACGATCGGTGGTGGGCGCGGCTACGCCGTTGACACGCAGCGCACGCTCGCGGTCCGGGATCTGGCGGACAAGTGTGAGCACCGTCTGTTTCTCAGCGCCACTCCACACAACGGGCATCCGGAGTCGTTCACGGCGCTGTTGGAGATGGTCGATTCGCGCCGGTTCAGCCGTGGTGCGCTGCTGGACGAGCGGGCGTTGCGGGAGGTGACGGTTCGGCGGTTGAAGTCGGACCTGCCGGAGAAGGGTTTCCGCCCTCGGGAGCTACGGGTCATCCCGTTCACACCGCGCGCCGACGAGCAGGAGATGTTCGCTCTGCTGGATCGGATTCTCACCGAAAGCGCGAAGGCGAACGGGACCGGTGAGTCCGGTGACATCACCGCGATGCTGTTCAAGAAGCGGTTCTTGTCGAGCCCGTGGGCGTTCGGCATGACCTTGCAGTCGTACCTCGCCGCGCGGTCGGTGGGCCAGGCGCCGACGGACTGGGACTACGACGACATCCTCGGCGAGGGGCAGGCTGACGAGGAGGAAGGCCTCTGGGAACAGGACGAGGCGACGGCCCTGCGGCATAGCAAGGCCACCGACCCGCTGGTCGCCGCCGCGCCAGGCGAGTTAGAGCGACTGGCCGAGTGGGGGCTGAGCTTCGTAAGTCGACCCGACTCTCGCCTTGACGAGCTGATTACCGCCCTGGATGCGATCTGCCGACCGGGCGGGTTCTGGTCAAACGAGCGCATCGTGGTGTTCACCGAGTACGCCCACACCCTGGAGTGGGTACACCGGGTGCTGGTGCAGCAGGGCTACGGCGACGTGCTGGAGGTCATCCAGGGGCAGACGCCGACCGACGAGCGCGAGCTGATCCGCGAGCACTTCACCACCGAGCCGTCGGCAAAGAACCTCGTGCGGGTGCTGCTGGCCACCGACGCAGCCGGTGAAGGCATCGACCTCCAGGACCACTGCCACCGGCTGATCAACCTGGACATCCCGTTCAACCCGTCACGGTTGGAGCAGCGCATCGGCCGGATCGACCGGTACGGGCAGCAGCAGACTCCGCTGGTGTTCCATTTCTCCCCGGACCGCTCGGCGACGCTGTACGCCGCTGACATGGAGTTCATGGGCCGGATCGCCCGCAAGGTCGTGACGGTCGCGCGTGACCTCGGGTCGGTCAACCAGGTCATCGCCGAGGAGATCCAGGACCACTTCACCCGCTCCTCAACGGGACGGCGCAAGAAGGGCGCGCTCGACGGCAACGCTGTGATCAACAAGGCGTTGGCTGGCGGGTTGGACCTGAACAGCAGGTTGACTCAGTTGGAGAAGGGCTACGCCGACAGTCGGGCGGAGCTGCACCTGGAGCCGGAGAATCTGCGGCGGGTCGTCGACACCGCGCTGCGGATCAGCCACCAGCCGCCCCTGATGGTGGCCGGCGACGACCGGACCGACGCAGCCGTGTTCGCCGTGCCGCCGCTCGGCCCAGCCTGGCAGTCGACGTTGAAGGGCCTGGACACCCGCTCCGAGCCGGGTGTATTGCGGCCGATCACGTTCGACGACAAGGCCGCGGCAGGGCGGAAGGACTTGGTCTACGTCCACCTGGGTCATCCGCTGGTGAAGAAGGCTCAGCGGTTGCTGCGACGGTCGCTGTGGAGCGCGGACGCGCCGTTGCACCGAGTCACGGCGGTCGTGGTGGATGGGCTGGAGGAGTCCTTCGTCGCGGCCGTCACCCGGATGGTGCTGGTCGGCCGGGGCGGGCTACGCCTGCACGAGGAGATCTTCCTCGCCGGCGTACGCCTGCGGGGCCGCCGTGCTATCGCCGAGGAACGCGCCGAGCAACTGCTCGACCAGGCCCTCGACGCCGGCAGGCTGACGCTGGCCGCTGCGGACGTCCGCGCCGACCTGGCCAGCGAGTGGAACGAGCCGGAGTCCCCGCTGCGGTCCCGGCTGCTCGACTCGATGACGCGCCGCGCCGAGTCTCGCCATCAGCGGGTCAGCGACCAGCTCGCTAAACGCGAGCAGGCCGACGTCAACCGGGCGCGGGAGATCTTCGCCGCGTTCCGCAGCAACCTGAACGAGTCGCTGGACCAGCTCACCAGCGCCGAGATGCAGGACCAACTGGCCCTCTTCCCCGACGACCAGCAGCGGCAGCGCCGCCGCGACATCGAAACGATGCGCCGTCGCCTGGACGAGCTCGGCGACGAGGAGCAGCGGGAGATCGCGGCGATCACCGAGCGGTACCGCGACGTCAAACCACACACCACCGCTGCGGCGGTGGTGTTCGCGCTCACCCCGGCCGACGCCCAGCGAGGAGGTTCACGCTGATGCGGACCGCCCGTACCTTCCGTCCGAAGACGGCCACCGAGCTGCACCGGGCGTGGCTTGAACTGGTCGAGACAGACGGCCCGTTCCTGGCGATCCCGCCGCTGAAGCGGGTGTGGCCGCAGGGCATCCCCGCCCTGGGCCCCGAACGCCTCGACGTCCTCCGCGAGGCCAGGCCGGCGTTCGACCACGCCTGGGAAGCACTCGACATCGACCCGGCCGACGAGACCGTTCAGGCCAAGTACGCCGAGATCCGCGACATCTGGGTGCAGACCGTCCTCCGGGACGTCGTCGGATGGCGTACCTCGCTGGCCTGGGGTCCCGACTGCGCGCCCGGGGTGACGGCGCACTCACCGGACAGGCGGGTCACCGTCAACCCGCAGGCCGCGCTGTCCGGGCCCGATGGCATCGGCGCGCTGGTCGGCGTGGTCGACAAGTGCGACAGCCTGCACTCCACCGGCACCGACGGCTGGGCCGCCACCGCCATCGACCGGATGGAAGCGATGCTGCGCGGCGCCGGCATCTCGATCGGCATCGTCACCGACGGCCGCTGGTGGGCGCTAGTCTGCGCCCGGCCGGACGCGATGGTCGCCTCCAGCATCGTCGACGCCCAGACCTGGGTCGAGGAGCCGCTGACCCGCAACGCATTCCTTACTGTCATCGCCCGGCAGTACATAATCGGCGGTGACCCCAACGAGCGGCTCCCCAGGCTGTTCGAGGAGTCCGTCGCCGCCGCCGAGGAGATCACCGAGGCTCTCGGCGCCCAGGTCCGCCGCGCCGTCGAGCTGCTGATCCAGGCGTTCGCCGAGACCGCCGCCGACCACCACAGGCGCGGCCTACGCAATCCGCTCCCGGACGACCCACACGACACCTACTCTGCGGCCGTCACGGTCATGATGCGTGTCGTCTTCCTGCTCTTCGCCGAGGAGCGCGGCCTGCTGCCGCAGAGCGAGCTCTTCCTGCAGGGGTACGGCATCAGCGGTGAACTCGACGACCTGGAACAGCGCCGGCTGCGCGACGGCGAGGAATCGCTGGACAGCACCTATCTGACCTGGCACCGGTTGCTTGCCACCAGCCAGGCCCTCTACCGCGGCGCTTCGTTCGAGAACATGCGCATGCCCGCGTACGGCGGATCGCTGTTCGACCCGGAGCGGTACCCGTTCCTGACCGCCTCGAACGACAACGGCACCCTCGCCATGCCCGTTTCCGACCGGGTCATGCTGCACGTCCTGCGCTCGGTGCAGGTCGCCCAGCTCAAGGGCGGCGACGCCCGCCGAATCTCGTTCCGTGACGTCGACGTGGAACAGATCGGCTACATCTACGAAGGGCTGCTCGGCTACTCCTGCACCCGGGTCACCGGCGACACCCACGTCGGCATCGTCGGCGCAACCGGAGCCGAGCCGGAGATTCCGCTGACCGTGCTGGAGCAGCTCGCCAACGCCAGCGCGACTCCGGCGAAACTAGCCACCGCGCTCATCGCCTGGCTCAAGGAGAACCAGCCCGCTGCCACCCCGCCGAGCGCGAACGCCTTGGCGAAGCGACTCGCGACCAGGCCCGGCGACGACGCCGACCGCATGCTGCGCGCGGTGACCGATGACGACGACCTGCGCGCACGCCTCCTCCCCTGGGCCACCATCACCCGGCCCGACCTGCGCGACCGCCCCACCATCGTCCTGGACGGCGGCCTTGTGGTTACCGAGACGCCGTCACGGCGCAACGCTGGTGCCCACTACACCCCGAAGTCACTTGCCGAGGACGTCGTCCAGCACGCCCTCGAACCGCTCTGCTACTCCCCCGGACCGCACCAGGTCCCCGAGAGCAGCGGCGCCTGGAGACTGCGCGGCTCGGACGAGATTCTCAACCTCAAGGTGGCCGACATCGCCGCCGGCTCCGGCGCATTCCTGGTCGCCGCCGCCCGCTATCTTGCCGCCCGCCTCGTCGAGGCATGGATCGACGAGGACCCCGCCAACGCCAAGCGGCACGACCTCGGCCAACACGCGATCCGTGAAGTCGTCGCCCGGTGCCTGTACGGCGCCGACATCAACGCGATGGCCGTCGAGATGTGCAAGCTGTCGCTCTGGCTGGTCTCGCTCGACCGCGACCTACCGTTCTCCTTCGTCGACGACAAGATCTTGCACGGTAACTCCCTGCTCGGCCTCACCGACCTACGCCAGCTCCGCACCCTGCACATCGAGGCGCCCACCCATCAGCAGGCCAGACTGACGGCCCAGGACGTGGATGGCACCATCCGGCGGGCCGTCGATATCCGCCGAGACCTCGCCAGCGCAGTACGCGAACACGACCCCATGCGCAGCGCTACCGCAAAACGTCGCCAACTCAACCGCTCGCGCGAGCTGACCGCCCAGCTCCGCCAGGTGGCCGACGGGGTGATCGCCGCCGGGCTCCGCCTCGGCGGCAAACCCGGCAAAGCCCTGGACGAAGCGTACGAGAACCTGGCCGAGGCGGTGACCGCCGCGATGCCGGCCGACGGCACAGTCGGCAATCGCGTGTGTCTTGACTCGATCTTGGAAGAGGGGCTGACCCCGGTTGTCGCGACGGACTACGAACGCTGGCAGCCGCTGCACTGGGTGCTCGAAGTCCCGGACGTGGTGGTCGATCATGGCGGCTTCGATGCCGTCATCGGTAACCCACCCTTTCTGGGCGGCAAGAAGCTCACCGGCGCGCTAGGCACGAATGTCCGCGACTGGTTCGTCCACCAGGTCGCCGGAGGCGCCCGGGGCAGCGCCGACCTCGTCGCGTACTTCCTGCTACGCGCGGTCGCGCTGCTGCGGCCGGCCGGGACGTTCGGGTTGATCGGCACGAACACCATCGCGCAGGGTGACAGCCGTGAGGTCGGTCTCGACCGCATCGTTGCCGACGGGGTAACGATCACGCGTGCGGTGCAGAGCGCCTCGTGGCCGTCGGCAAGCGCCAACCTGGAGTATGCGGCAGTTTGGGGCAGCCGCGGCCCGGTCTCCGATGCAGCCGATCGGGTGGCTGACGGGATCACGGTGTCACGCATCTCCACGCTGCTGGAACCCGCCGGACAGGTCGACGGCACCCCGGCCCGGCTCGCCGAGAACGAGAACTTCGCCTTCATCGGCTGCATCGTGCTCGGCATGGGATTTGTGCTGGAGCCCGACGAAGCTCACGCGTGGATCGCCGAGGACGACCGGAACCGTGAGGTGCTGTTCCCCTACCTCAACGGCGAGGATCTCAATTCACGCCCCGACTGCTCCGCCTCGCGCTGGGTCATCGACTTCAACGAACGATCTATCAACGAAGCATCGGCCTTCCCCATCGCCTTCGAAAGGATTGAGGAACTCGTTTTTCCCGAGCGAGCGCTAAACAAGAAGAAGCCCTACCGGGAGCGCTGGTGGCGGTTTGGCGAGAACTGTCCAGGAATGCGGAGTGCGATCGCCGGACTGGACGAGGTGCTGGTCATTGCATTGGTCAGCAAGTCGGTCATGCCTGTGCGGGTGCCCACTGGGCAGGTCTTCAGCCACAAGCTAGCCGTGTTCGCGACCGACTCGCCAGCCGATCAGGGGGTGTTGTCGTCGAGTCTGCATCAAATGTGGGCGGTCAAGTATGGCTCCACGATGCGGGCGGATGTGAACTATTCACCATCCGATGTGTTCATGACGTTTCCCCGCCCGGAGTCGACGGATCGGTTGGAGAAAGTGGGCCGGGTACTGGATGTCGAGCGGCGCGAGATCATGCTGCGGCGCGAACTGGGTTTGACCAAGCTCTACAACCTGGTCAATGACCCGGGGCTGGCAGATGCCGAAGACCCGGACGTGGCCCGGTTGCGACAAATTCACGTCAAGGTGGACGAGGCGGTGATGGCGGCGTACGACTGGTCGGAGGTGCCGCTGGAGCATGGCTTCCACACGTACCGTCAGATGACGCGGTGGACGGTGAGTCCGGCGGCGCGGGTGGAGATCTTGGACCGGTTGCTCGCGGAGAACCTGCGCCGCGCGGCGGCGCAGCGGCCGAAGGCGGCGAAGAAGGCGACTGCCCGCCAGCGAAAGCCGGCGGTCCACGACGGCCAGGAGGCGCTGCTGTGACCGACTCGGCGCCGGGTTTTCAGCTCGCGCACGAGCCTGACGACACGTCGTACACGGTTCGGGAAAACCTGGTCGACATCCTGGAGCGTGAGCTGCTCGGGCCATCGGGTGGTCCGGATGAGCTGTTGACAGTGAGCCCGCGTCAGCTGTACCTGGTGGGGCATATTGCGCCGGTGAAGCTGACCGAGCCCGATGCTGATGCGGCCGGCTCTGAGGACGAGTATGGCCTGGTGGGCATCCGGTGCGATGCGGCAGGTTTTCATGCCCAGCGTGGGATTCCGGCCGAGTCCGCCGACGGCACCGACGTCGAGGGTGAGGAGGATGACGCCGACGACAAGGCTCCGCGGCAGGGGCTGATGATTCCGTCGTCGATGGGGTTGCGGTTCCAGGTGCCGAACGATCTGGCGGAGTTCACGGTTACCGTGTCTTGGGGCACCTACGAGAGTGTGAAGACCGGTGAGGTCGACAAGCGGGGCCGTGCGGTGCGGCGGTATCGGCGGACGCCGGTCGGGATCGTCGAGAAAATCGCGGTAGCCGAACTGACGCCGGGGCGAACGTACACGCGGCTGCTGACCGGGCAGGTCTGTCTCCGGATCGACGCCTACGATGACGCACGGTTCGGTCGGCGGTTGATCGAGATCGCGCTGGTCAATGACCGGGAGACGCCGCCGACGATCCCGGTGCACGAATGGCTGTTCCAGACGAAGCTGCACGTCGACGCGGACGATGCCGCGGTGTTCCTGCCGGTGCGCGACGTGATGGAGCAGGAGTGGCCGGAGCACGACGACGAAATGCGCCGGTTGCACCTGCAGTACCGCAACCGGCTGGAGTTCGCGGTCGGGCGGACCTGCTCGGTGGACTGGCGGGCGGAGCCGGGAGCACGGCGGGCGACGGCGGTGTGGACGACCTGGCTGCCGGTCGCGGAGACACCGCAGACGCAGGCACGGTCGGTCATGGGCGCAGTGCTGTCCATGGACGCGCTGGCCAAGGCCAGCCCTGAACAGGTTCGTGACGGGCTCGCCCCGCTGGTGGATGGTTACCGGACCTGGCTCGACGCTGAGGCCGCGAAGGCGGCACAGCTCCCCGAGCATCTGCGGGACCTGGCCGAGGAAGTCGTGGACGAGGCACGCGCGGCAGAGCAGCGGCTGGCGGACGGTCTGGCGCACGTGGTGGCTGATCCGGAAGCGTTCGCGTGCTTCCGGTTCATGAACGAGGTCATGCGGGACCAGCGGGTCCACTCCCGGATCGGGGCGTTGCGTAGCTCCGACCCGAGCCTGTCGTTCGACGACGCCCGCGGTCAGGTTGAGGCCGACGAGCGGGAGAAGCCGTCGTCGTGGCGGCCATTCCAGCTGGCGTTCATCATCATGCAGCTGCCGGCGCTGACCGACCCCACTGCGGCGGCGCGCAGCGGTGAGCTGTCGCGGGTGGAGTTGTTGTTCTTCCCAACCGGTGGTGGCAAGACCGAGGCGTACCTGGGTCTGGCGGCGTACACGTTCGCGATCCGGCGCCGGCAGCAGGTGGTGGCGTCCTCCGATGGCCCGTTAGACGGGCGTGACGGGGTGGCCGTGTTGATGCGGTACACGTTGCGGCTGCTCACCGCGCAGCAGTTCCAGCGGGCCACCACGCTGGTGTGTGCGGCGGAGTTGGTTCGCCGCCGGGACGAAGCAACCTGGGGTAGTAAGCCGTTCCGGATCGGGTTGTGGGTCGGCACCGACGTGAGCCCAAAGCGGTGGGACGAGGCGGACGAGCAGCTGCGCAAGGCCAACGCGTACGGCGGGCACCGGTTGACGGTGTTGCAGGTGCAGCGGTGCCCGTGGTGCGGCAGCTTGATCGGCGCCGCAAACGTGAAGCCGGTCAAGACGAATCGGCGGGTGCTGGTCTTCTGCGGCGACGATATGGGGCAGTGCCCGTTCGCCAAGGGCGGTCAGGTGGATGAGGGCCTGCCGATGCTGACGGTGGACGAGGAGATCTACCGGATGCCGCCGGCCTTCGTGATCGCGACGGTCGACAAGTTCGCTCGGCTAGCGCGCGAGGGTGAGGCGGCGTCGCTGCTCGGCTATGTCAGCAGATACTGCGGCTGGCACGGTTACGTGCACCCGGACTACGCCGGTTGCAGCATCACGACCCAACATCAGGCCGTGGCGGGCCTGCCCGCCGCGACCGTACGCCCGGTGGGACGACTCCGGCCGCCGGATCTGATCATTCAGGATGAGCTGCACCTGATCACCGGGGCGCTGGGCACCGCCGTGGGGCTGTTCGAGGTGGCCGTCGAGACCCTCGCGTCGTGGGAGACCGCCGACGGCAAGCCGGTCCGGCCGATGATCGTGGCGTCGACGGCCACCGTGCGCCGCGCCGACGAGCAGGTACGAGGGCTGTACGGGCGCGGCGTCCAAATCTTCCCGCCGCAGGTCTTGGATGTGGCGGACACGTACTTCTCACAGGAGCTGCCGATCGGGCCGACTACCCCGGGCCGGCGCTACATCGGGGTGAGCGCGCAGGGAGTGCGGCTGTCGAGCGCGGAGATCCGGGTCGCCGAGGTGTTGCTGCTCGCCGGGCAGTTGCTGTTCGACCGCAGTGGGTCTGCCGCCGATCCGTACATGACGTTGGTGGGCTACTTCAACGCGACCCGTGAATTGGCCGGTATGGCCCGCTACATGGCCGACGACGTGCAGAACCGGGTCCGGCAGCCCCGCCCCGGATCGGGTTTCCCACGGCGGCTCGGCTCGTACGGGCGCCTGGTCACCGGCGAGCTGACCTCCCGCATCGCCTCAGTCGACATCGGACGCACGCTGGACAACCTGGCTCTGGAGTTCGACCCCGACTACGCCACGACCACGGCGATGCGGAAGCGGCTCGAACAGCAGGAGGCCGGCGGGCGGATGGAGCGGCCGAAGGCCGACCCGTTCGACGTGGTGCTGGCCACTTCGATGCTGCAGGTCGGGGTCGACGTGCAGCGGCTCGGGCTGATGCTGGTGGTGGGGCAGCCGAAGAACACCGCCGAGTACATCCAGGCGTCCTCACGGGTGGGCCGCGACGTCGGCCGTCCGGGTGAGGACTGCGGCCGACCCGGTCTGGTCGTGGCGCTCGGGAACTGGGCGCGGCCCCGCGACCTGGCCCACTACGAGCAGTTCCGGCACTACCACGAGACGTTTTACGCGCAGGTGGAGGCGCTGTCGGTTACCCCGTTCTCGCCGACGGCTCTGGACCGGGGCATTGACGGGGTGCTGGTCAGCGCGGCTCGGGTGCTGCAGGCGCACCGCGACGACGGGCTGTCGCCGGAGCGGGCCGCGTGGCGGGTCCGTGACGAACAGGACGCTCTCACCGCACTGGTCGATCGGCTCTATGCCCGAATCAGGCCGGCGGCCCAGCTGGACGACCTGATGGCGCAGGCGCACCAGCGGCTGATCAACCGCCTGGACCAGTGGAACGCTCGGGGAAAGTACGCCGGGAAACTTAGCAAGACCCTGGTGTATGAGCGCACCGGCGACAACGACAGCTACCTGCCGTTGCTGATCAGCCCGGAGAACGCAAAGGCCCACCAGGGTCAGCCGGACCGCGCGCCGTTCATCGTCGCGCACTCGATGCGGGAGGTCCAGCCGGAGATCAACCTACTGGTCAGCCCCATAACCGAGCGGCTGTTCGTCGTCGAGCCCGATGACGCGCCGTCGTGGGAGCTGCCCGAAGGAGGAGAAGACGAGTGACGGACGACGAGGGGCAGATGATCTTCGAGTCTGCGCAGCTGTTGGACCCGCTGGCCGACAGTGAGCAGGCGAACGTCAAGAACCGGGCCAAGGTTGGCTCGGCCCGCCCGTCGTCGCTGCTCTACACCTACGGTGTCGGCTCGATCATGGACCTGCCGCAGTTCTCGATCATGCCGGCCGGCCTCGACGATTGGGAGCCGATCTGGCGGCGGCGTCCCACCGTGCAGACGATCGAAGAGCCACGGCTGCTCAAGGTGGTCCAGCTTCACCTTGGGTCGCGCGTGCAGCAGCTGCGGCCGTTCCCGTGGCAGCCGAAGGCCCGCGCAATGTCGCAAGAGGGCTCCGACCTCGGCATCCCCGCGCGGGTGTTCCCGCAGTGGCTGCGGTGCACCGGCTGCGACTACCTCGGGCCGCTGTCGCGGTTCAGCTACACCAACACCCACCCGTTCCGGCCCGACTTGGCGACCTTCGAACACGCAAGTTGTCCCGGCCGTACGTTTGCGGGTGCGGCGAAGGGAAAGGTCACGGCTCCCACGAAGGGGAAGGCCAGGCGCAGCCCGGCGGTGCCCGCCCGTTACCTGCTCGCCTGCGCCAACGGCCACCTCGACGAGTTCCCGTACGCGCTGTGGGTGCACCGCGGCAGAACCTGCCCCGCCGCCCCGCACCCGGACCTGAAACTGCACGACAGCAACATCGGACAGGGAGCGGGCGCGGTCATCACCTGCGAACGCTGCCAACAGCGGCGCGGCATGGGCGAGGCTCAGGGCGAGGCCGGCAAGCGGAAGCTGCCGACCTGCCGGGGCCGGCATCCGCACCTGAATGCCTTCGATCCCAAGTGCGGGCTGGACACCTCGCTGATGATGATGGGCGCGTCCAACCTGTGGTTCGCCTCGACCCAGTCGATCATCGTCATGCCCCGCAGCGAGGAGCAGAAGCAGACCGCGCTCGCCACGAAACTCCGCACACACCTGACTCCCGAGGAACTGGCCGACTACGCGGCCGTGCCGAAGGTGCTTCGTTCGCTGCTCGTCGCGCACAAGTGCGACATTGCCGGAGTCACCGACGAGCAGCTGACCGCAGCGGCGGCTGAGGCGCTCGCGCCACCACCGTCGGAGGAGGAGCGGCGGGAGAGGCTACGCGATTGGGACCCGGTCGAGCTGCTTGTGCCGGAGTGGGACTACCTGCAGAAGCCGAGCCTGTTCGCGCAGCAGCAGGACTCCAGCGGGCTGATGGTCACCGAGATGCCCACGGCCGCCGACCTCCCGAAGCAGGTGCACCGGGTCATCGCCGTGAACCGGATGAAGAAGGTCAACGCGGTGATCGGCTTCACCCGCATCGACGAGATGGACCGGGTCAACGACCTCGCGAGCCGGCTCGTCAAGCTCACCCGGGACGGCAGACCCACCTGGGTGCCGGCCACAGAGGACCGCGGCGAAGGCATCTTCCTGCAACTGGACGAGACCGCCGTCGCCGCCTGGGAAGCGCAGATCCTGCCCACAGCGCTCTGGCGGGCGCACCGTGAAGCCCATCGGCACAACTTCTCCCGGCGCTTCTCCGCTACCGCCGCCCAGATCGACCCCGACACCCGCTTCCCCGCCCCGCGCTACTGGCTGATCCACAGCCTGGCGCACATCCTCATCCGTGAGATGGCGATGTCTTGCGGTTACGGCGCTGCCAGCCTCAGCGAACGCGTCTACGCCTGGCCTGCCATCCCCGACCGGCCCGCCGCCGCTGGACTGCTTATCTGCACCACGGCCTCCGACAGCGAGGGCACCCTCGGTGGACTGGTCGCGCTCAGTCAGCCGGAACGGCTGCACGGGCTCCTGCTCGACGCGCTGCGCAGAGCAGCCCGCTGCTCCTCCGACCCCGTCTGCGGGCATCGCACACCACGACACGGCGAGGACTTCCTGCACGGCGCGGCCTGCCACTGCTGCAGCTTCGCCTCGGAAACCTCCTGCGAACGGGCCAACCGATTCCTCGACCGCAGATTCCTGCTCACTCTGCCGACCATCGACGACGAACGGGTCCCCGGCTTCTTCGGCACCATCGATGTCTACTGACCCCTACACGGCGCTCGGCGCCTTCCTGACCGCCTACGAGGCACAACGACTCGCCACCGTCCTACAAGCCGGCGGCACCTCTGGCCAGGCACTGAAAGAAGTACACGCCGCCCGCCGCGGCGAGGCGAAGCGCCTACTCCTCGCGGCCGAACTCGGTCCGGAGCACCGGGACAACTCAGTCGCCGTACTCCAGGCCATCGCCGGCGCACGATCCGTCCGGACCGCCATCTCCCCCGTCTGGACCATGCCCGGCGTCGAAGCCACGACCGGCCGTCTCACCAGCGAAGCTCAGCGCATCATCGACGACGCACGCATGTCGATCGTCTGCTCCAGCTTCAACTTCACGCCGCACTCGGGCATGTGGACTGCCCTCAAGAACGCCGCACGTCGCCCCGGCCTGAGCGTCACGGTGTACCTCGACGCCCACGCCGGCTCCCCGGCAGCCGTCGCGGCCCATCTGCCGAAGGCGACCGTACTCCGGACGCTAACCCCGCCCGGAGGCCACCATCCGCTGGTGAGTCACGCCAAGTTCATCGTCGTTGACCGCGTAATCACGCTACTGACCAGCGCGAACTTCTCCTATAGCGCAGAGAACACCAACATCGAGTTGGGACTACTGGTGCACGACACCAACCTCGCCGCGTCGATCGAAGCCCTCATGCGGAGCAAGCACGGGGTGCTCTACGAGCAAGTGACCTGACAGGTGCGCGCGGCTTACCCGCCCTTGCAAAGGAGCGAAGATACCTGGACCAGCCTCGTACAGGCGCGCCGCTGGGGCAAGTCGAACCAAGCCCCACGGGGAGACTCACGTTGGCAACCGAAAGCCGCTGATCTCACGCGACTGAGCCAGCCACTGTACGGCCAGCCGGCGCGCCTCTTCCCGGGGTATTGGTGACCTACGGCGGATCACCTTGGCCAGGCGCCGCACCGCGACGTCCTCCCACTGTTCCCGGAAGTCGTCGTCAGGAATTTCGATGAGGATCTTCGGCCGGTGCGGGTCGTGCTTCAGGCGGTCATCCGGGCGGCCGGGCTGCAAGTAGATAGCGCGGCTGTTGAGGGCATTGTCGACGATGATGCCCTCACCCTCGATGCTGAACATCAGTACCGCCCGGGCCTCGATCGGGCGAACGAACCACAGCGACAGAGAGACCAGGTCCTTATTGCGCTCAGCCTGCCCCCACCGATACGTGACGTCGCCGGGTGAGAGATGGCTGTGCAGGCGGACCAGTTCGTCGAGGTCAGGCCGGCTGGTGGTGTCGATAATGACCAACGGCACCATCCGGCCGTCAGCGGCCGGACCCGCAATCGACCCGTCCGCGACGACGGGCACGATGTCAGTGGGATCTACCGCTCGTCTCGTCGGCCGCTTGGTCGTCCGACGTTTGATCATGCTCCACCTCCCGCAGGACGGATGCGCTGACTGTCACGGCTATACCGCGGCTGTCCTGCAAGACCGCGTCGTAACGCTGGATGCCGGCATCGTGTGGGAACAGGCCGGCGGGTAGTTCGAAGGTCAGCCACCCGGCGACCGCGCCGTTGGACTCCAGACGCACAGGCAGGTCTAGCGCCGTCACGTTGCCCGGAAAATCGTCTCCGGTAGTCCGGTGACTGACCTTGACCGTCATCGCGTGCCCGGTCGGCAACGTATAGGCGATGTGCAGCTCAGCGCCGACGATAGCCGCATCGCGGTCGGTGGGGTTGACTGCCACGATCTTGATACCGACCCAGCGTGAGGCGCCTGAACGGCGCCACGATGCCGAGTCGGCAAGAGTGACATCCAGTCGGGCCGCCCGGCGCTCCTCTTGCTGCATCGATAACGTCAGGGCGCGCCGCGAGGTGTTGCGGTTGGACAGTGCGACCAGCAACGCCAGCAGTGCCACGGCCGCCGACGCCACGGGGACCCACTGCGTCCAGCCAGTATCCGAAGACACGGGCGGCTGGGCCAGAACCAGGAGCATGTGGCACAGAATGCCCGATAGCACACGCCCATGTCACCGGATGATCGGCCGAGCCCACGACAGTGATGGCGGACGCGGTGCCAGGAGCCGGCGGACTTCACGGAGATCACGGAGCAGCCAGCGGGTGACTGAGACTGACCATACCCCGCTACATGTAGTGCACGCCGGCTGTTACCGACGGGGGCGGAAGGCCCCACCTGCCGCCCTGATCATGTCCGCCCGATGCTCCGACTCAGAGCTTAGAAGCACGACGGCAAAGATGATCATTCCGGCCACAACTCCGGCCACGGGTGTGCCGACGATGATGAGGACAGTCCGCGGCGGCAGGTTTTGAATGAATCCGAAATCCACAAGGTTCTCCTAGCTCTCGCCGAGCTGGAGCCACACAGGACTCAGCTCGGCCACCAATTTGGCCTGTTGGCTGAGGTCCTGCTCCGACTTAGCAGACGCCTTATTTTGCTCTGACCACGCGCTGTGTAGGTGCCGCTGCGTATTCGCTCGTGTTCCGTCTGGTCTTCTGTATAAATGGCTCGTCCGGTCGTCGGCACCGGACTTCGCCGCAAGCATTGACCAGAGGGTCAGACGCCACCCGAGGGGTGGCACTTGCCGAAAATCATACCCATCCGCAGGACCAACGGCTGCGAAGCACCCCGGCCGGCTGAGCAGTCAGTCGCCGAATCAGGTAGCGGGGATGCGTTGAGTGACGGCGGCGTTGGTTCCCGCGCAGGCGCACTCTCGCCCGGGTCGACGAGTGCACTCGACCCGGCTGCGAGCAGAACTGTGAGCTCACGATCACGACATGAGTCGACGTGCAGCGAATCCACAGCGACGTCAGCCGAATGGCTGCCAGCCCGACTGTGGATGATGCACGGCACGGAGTACACCAGTCAGATCAGTCTGGGTCGGGCATCAACCCTTGGGCGCGAAGTTGGTGAACCTGCCGGGCGAGCGGATACGAGTCCCGGTCCGAGGGGCGCGGCCCTTCCGGCCCGTCCGGGCTCACCCGCACGAAGGTCTCGACCGGGTCACCCGGCACGGCACGCCCTGCACCTCGAAGTCGTTGCTGAAGCAGCACGTAACGTGCTGACGGTCGGCTCGGTTGTCACGCTACGCCGTCCCGGCGCACCCCTCATTGAGTAGCTGGGCTGGCCGTCGGATCGCGCCTCGATCAATGTCCGTCACCCGGCCGGCCGGAGGCCGCCGATGCCACCCGAAAGAGTGACAGAGCTGCATGGGCCAACCGCTCCCCATACTCTGGACGTGGGAACCAGGACGGGGTAGACCCACCGCTCGTGGAGGTCCTATGGCGACGAGGGCGACGGCAGAACCGGGACGGAGCACTCTTTCGTCCTGGGCCGCCGGGCAGCGGAAGCTACGGCCACAACGGTTCGCCCCGGCCGCGGATGGACTGCGCTTCGCGTTCTACGGACGGATGTCCACCGTCGACTTTCAGGATCAGGCGTCGTCGTGCCGGTGGCAACGCGACCACGCCGAAGGCTTGGTCGCCGGTCATGGCCGGATCGTGGTGGAGTTCTTC